>NZ_JBIXJT010000048.1:0-542 GCF_052871455.1 Pseudomonas sp. LARHCG127 | reverse complement strand
GTTAGCACCGTGGTCAGCGATGTCAACGACACCACCACCGTGACGTTGACCGCCACTCCGACCGTGAATGAAAACGGCACCATCACTTACACCGCTACCCTGACCGGTGCCGACGGCAAGCCAGTTACCGCACAAAACGGCCCGGTCACCGTGACGCTGGAAAGCGGCAAGACCATCACCATCGCAGCCGGTGCAAGTTCGGGTACGCTCGATGTCGCTGTGGGTAATGACGTTTATCAAGGTCCGACCACCGTCACCGAATCGATTGACTCGGCATCGGGCGGTAACCTGGAAGCCATCGCTCCAAACACTACGCCAGTTAGCACTGTGGTCAGCGATGTCAACGACACCACCACCGTGACGTTGACCGCCACGCCGACCGTGAATGAAAACGGCACCATCACCTACACCGCGACTCTGACTGGTGCCGACGGCAAGCCAGTTACCGCGCAAAACGGTCCGGTGACAGTCACGCTCGAAAGCGGCAAAACCATCACCATCGTCGCCGGCGCGAGCTCAGGCGAATTGGACGTGACGGTCGG
>NZ_JBIXJT010000047.1:0-652 GCF_052871455.1 Pseudomonas sp. LARHCG127 | reverse complement strand
CGCAGGCTACCACGTCTTTCATCGCCTCTGACTGCCAAGGCATCCACCGTATGCGCTTCTTCACTTGACCATATAACCCCAAGCAATCTGGTTATACTGTGAAGACGACATTCGCCGAAAATTCGAACTTCTCAACTAAGAGAACTCACAAATTTTACCTTAGCCTGATCCGTTACCAGTGAAAGTAACGTTCAGTCTATCTTTCTATCACATACCCAAATTTTTAAAGAACGATCTAATCAAAAGACTAGAAATCAACATTCACCATCACCTTGATGGAATGCTCATTTCTAAGCTTTCAGAAGCAGTTTATGGTGGAGCCAAGCGGGATCGAACCGCTGACCTCCTGCGTGCAAGGCAGGCGCTCTCCCAGCTGAGCTATGGCCCCATAACAAAATTGGTGGGTCTGGGCAGATTCGAACTGCCGACCTCACCCTTATCAGGGGTGCGCTCTAACCAACTGAGCTACAGACCCAATTTCGAGCTTGTAACTGTTAGCTGTGAGCTATCAGCTTGGAGCTTAAAGCTGCTTCTATCGTCTTCTTCAATGAATCAAGCAATTCGTGTGGGAGCTCATGGAGCAGCTGCGGTCGTCGATTAAGGAGGTGATCCAGCCGCAGGTTCCCCTACGGCTACCTTGTTACGACTTCAC
>NZ_JBIXJT010000046.1:0-996 GCF_052871455.1 Pseudomonas sp. LARHCG127 | reverse complement strand
CATTCCAATGCCTTCAACTTCATGAGTTTCCTGTCGGCCAGTGTTGATCCACGCACCGGTCAATACACCCTCGCCATCGACTTGCCGGAACTCAAGTCCAATGACCTTTGCGGCCCCGCCGTACCGCTGAAGCTGGTGTTCAACCCGCTCAATACCCTGGATTCGGGCTTCGGCGTCGGCTGGAACTTCAACCTGTCCCAGTTCACCCCCCATGACAGCATCCTGGCCTTGTCCACTGGCGAAACCTTCAAGGTCACCGGCAGCGGTGCCACGCCGGAGATCAAGGAAAAGAAACTCGACAGTTTCCATTTCTTCAACGAGGGCAACGAGCTCTATCGGGTCGTGCACAAGGCCGGGCTGGTCGAAACCTTGAAGGTGGGCGGCAGCGGTGAGCAACGAGTGGCCTTGCCCGAGCAGATCCATGCCCCGTCCGGGCACAAGGTCGACCTGGCCTACGTGGGGTTCAATGGTGGCCAACGCCTGGCATCGATCAGCGATGCCCTCGGGCGCCTGCTGCAGATCAACCGCTTCGATGACCGCGCGCTGGTCGAGATGCTCCTGTATCCGGATGCCGGACCGGGTGGCACACCGTTGGCGCGCTTCGAACTCAAGCTCAACGCCAGGCACCAGGTCATCGAGATAGTCCTGCCCACGGATGAGCGCGCCAGTTGGCGCTTCGATTATCAGGACGTGCGCGGCATTGGCTGCATCAGGGAAGTCAAGACCCCGGTGGGCGGGCGCGAAGTCATCGAATATCTCGACGCGGGCCATGCCTATCCGGGCAACACCGGACGGCCGAACCTGCCGAGGGTCACCCGCCATCAGCTCTTTCCCGGCTTCCAGCAGCCGGAGATGGAGGTGAGCTACGAATACACCTTGGAAAATTTCATCGGTAACGGCGCGAACATCCAGTGGGAAAGCAACGGCCTGGATCAACTGTACAAGGCCTCGCGCACCTACTCCTACGGTTCCACCGCCAAGCATAAAATGGCCGGC
>NZ_JBIXJT010000045.1:0-1192 GCF_052871455.1 Pseudomonas sp. LARHCG127 | reverse complement strand
CGGAAGCCGCGGATCTTGATCTGCGAGTCGTTGCGCCCGACGTAGACCACGCCGCCATCGGCGCGGTAGCGAGCGATGTCGCCGGTGCGGTACAACCTTGCGCCGGACTCAAAGGCGTAGGGGTCGCTGATGAACCGTTCGGCATTGAGCGCCTCGCGGTTCAGGTAATGCCGGGCCACGCCCGCGCCGCCGATGTAGATTTCGCCATTGACGCCCACCGGCACCGGTTGCTGGTACTCGTCGAGAATGCGCAGGCACAGGTCGGGCAGTGGCGGGCCGATCAGGCTGGGCGCGCCGCTGTCGATTTCCAGCTGGCCGATCGGGTAGTAAGTGGCGTGCACGGTGATTTCGGTGATGCCGTACATGTTCACCAGACGGGTGCGCGACAGCGCCGTGCGTGCGGTCCAGGGGCGCAGGCTGCGGAAGTCCAGGGCCTCGCCGCCGAAGATCACTTCGCGCAGGGCGTGTTCCTGGTCGCTGCGCCCGCGGGCTTCAATGAACTGGCGGAAGGCGCTCGGCGTCTGGTTCAGGATCGTGACGTGCTGCTGGCAGACCAGCGCATAGAAGTCATCGGGCGAGCGGGCGACGTCGCTCGGGACGATCACCAGCTTGCCGCCGTAGCTCAGCGCGCCCCAGATTTCCCAGACCGAGAAGTCAAAGGCAAACGAGTGGAACAGCGTCCATACGTCGTTGTGGTCGAAGTCGAACAACCCGGCGGTGGCGTCGAACAGCCGGGCGACATTGCCGTGTTCCACCAGCACGCCCTTGGGCAGCCCGGTGGACCCCGAGGTGTAGATGACGTAGGCCAGGTGCCGTGGCGTCAGGCCCAGGGCGCCGGCCTCGAGGTTGTAGTCCAGGGACTCGTCCGCCAGGTCGTCTTCGGCGACGTAATCCTTGAGGTTGACCACCGGCACGGCGTGTTCGGGCAACACGTCGAGGCAGTCAGGCTGGGCCAGCAAGGCGACCGGGGTGCTGTCGGCCAGCAGGTAGCCGAGGCGTTCGCTGGGGTAGGCTGGATCCAGCGGCACGTAGGCGGCACCGGCCTTGAGCACGGCGAGCACCGCGCAGACCATTTCCACTCCGCGCCGGGCCAGGATCGCCACGCGGTCATCGGGACGCACGCCTTGGGCGAGCAGTTCACGGGCGATGCGGTTGGCGCGGCGATTGAGTGCCCGGTAACTCAGTTCGCGTT
>NZ_JBIXJT010000044.1:0-1251 GCF_052871455.1 Pseudomonas sp. LARHCG127 | reverse complement strand
TGAACTGGCCTAATGAACCCGGACACCTCTTAAGGGCGATATGATTCGCCCAATCAGGAGGTTTCATGCAAGAGCGAAAGACCTACACCCGCGAGTTCAAGCAACGTGCTGCAAGCATGGTTCTTGATGATAACTGCTCAGTTCCCGACGTCTGTGCATCGATGGAAGTTGGCCCTACGGCTCTGCGCCGCTGGATTGATCAGGTTCGCAAAGAACGTCAGAAAGGGCAGCCAGTGGCGGGCACCAAGGCAATCAGCGAAGAACAGCGAGAGCTTCAACAGCTGCGAGCCAAGATCAAGCGCCTGGAAACCGAGGCTGAAATCTTAAAAAAGGCTACGGCTCTCTTGATGTCGGATCCCGATCGTTTTTCCTGATCGAGGAACTGAGAGAGTCGAGTTCATATCCGACCTGCCTGCTTTGCAGTGCGCTGAGCGTTTCCCGTAGCGCGTTTTATGACTGGCTTAAGCGTCGCTCAGCACCGAATACCGAGCGTGACGCGCTCAGAGCGAAAGTCGTGCAACTGCATGACGAAAGCCGGGGAAGTGCAGGCGCGCGGGTGATCTCTCAGCACTTGAAGGCCCAGCAGATCAAGGTGGGACGGCATCTGGCCGGAAAACTCATGGCGGAGGCAAATCTGGCCAGCAGACAGCGCCGCCGCCATCAGTATCGCTCTAGAGGCGTCGAAGCATTTGTGGCCAAGAACCTGCTCGAGCGTAACTTCGAGCCAACCGCAATCAATCAGGTTTGGTGCGGCGACGTTACCAGCCTGATGGTTGGTAAACGCTGGTATCACTTGGCAGCGGTCATTGATCTGTTCGCCCGCCGAATCGTCGGCTGGGCGTTTTCTCTGATCAATGACGCCGACCTGGTTAGCAAGGCACTGAGGATGGCGGTGGAAGTACGAGGCAAACAGGCGGGCTTGATGTTTCATTCGGATCAAGGCTGCCAATACACCAGCCAGCGCTTTCAGTCCGTGCTGCTGGAACACGGGATAACGCAAAGCATGAGCCGCAGGGGGCAGTGCTGGGACAACGCACCAACAGAGCGTTTCTTCGGGACGCTCAAATCAGAGTGGGTGCCCACCAAGGGCTACACGACAGTTGAAGAAGCCAAACAGGATATGACCAGCTTCTTCATGCGATACAACCGAATCAGGCTCCACAGCTACAACAACTACCTGTCGCCAATAGCCATGGAGCAAAAAGCGGCATAAATACCGTAATCGGTGTCCGGGATTACTTGACCAGTTCA
>NZ_JBIXJT010000043.1:0-1661 GCF_052871455.1 Pseudomonas sp. LARHCG127 | reverse complement strand
CCCCCGGTGTCAGGCTAGTTGTCGCCTCTCCAAATTCCTAAAAGCATTTCGGGGGCGGCAAGAGTATGGTCATGCCTTTCTATTCACCTGAACGTAAAGCCGCGTTGCTGAAAATGATGCTTCCGCCCCTTAGTCTCTCTGCAAAAGAGGTCGCGCGTCGTGAGGGTTGCAGCGATTTTTCTCTTTATCAATGGCGCAAACAAGCGGCTGCCCGAGGCTCACAATTGTCCGAAAAAAATCAACCGGTAGAGAACTGGTCAGCCGAGTCAAAACTGACAGCGGTCATCGAAACATCAGCACTATCGGAACTGGAAATGGGCGAATATTGCCGCCGAGTGGGCATTTTCCCTGAGCAGGTCGCCGCTTGGCGCAACGAGTTTATTGCTAACAGCACCCATCAGCCGACCGGTAGAAAAGCTGATGCCGCGCAAGTGCGAGGGGACAAGAAACGCATCCAACAACTGGAACGCGAACTGCGCCGCAAAGATGCCGCTCTCGCTGAAACGGCGGCTCTGCTGGTGCTGCGAAAAAAGCTCAATGCCTACTGGGGAAGCGACGACGAGGACAACTGACCTTGTTGCCAGAACGGTATTTGCTCGTGGGCTGGCTCAACGAAGCCATCACGGCGGGCGCCCGTAGGGCGCCTGCTTGTCAGGAAGTTGGCATTTCGCTCAGGACGCTGCAACGCTGGAGTTTACCGTCCGAAATCCTCGCCGATGGCCGTACGACAACGATCAGGCCCATACCCGGTAATGCGCTCAGTGAACTGGAGCGCCAAAACATCCTGGTACTGTGCAACAGCAAGGCCTATGCCCATCTGCCGCCAAGTCAGATCGTGCCGCAATTGGCAGACGAAGGGCGTTATCTCGCTTCGGAGGCCACCTTTTATCGGGTGCTCAAGGCTGCGGGCCAGCAGCAACACAGGTCACGAGCCAAGAGACCACAGCATCATGTGGCACCGACGACGTATGCCGCGACGTCGGCCAACCAGGTGTGGTCCTGGGACATTACCTATCTGCCCACGCCGATTCGCGGGCAGTTTTACTATCTCTACTTGATCGAAGATATCTACAGCCGCAAAGCCGTGGGCTGGGAAGTCTACGAAGCAGAAAGCGGAGAAAAGGCGGCGGCACTGCTGCAACGAAGCGTGAATCAGGAGAAGTGCTGGCAGCAGCCGTTGGTGCTCCACTCGGATAATGGCGCGCCCATGAAGTCGGTGACACTGCTGTCCAAAATGTACGATTTGGGCATTACGCCTTCGCGAGGACGACCTCGCGTCAGCAACGACAACCCTTATTCCGAGTCGTTGTTCAGAACATTGAAATACTGTCCGCAGTGGCCCTTGGGCGGGTTTGACAGTCTGGATGATGCGCGTGTCTGGGTTCGGGATTTTATGGTCTGGTACAACACCGTGCATCGTCATAGCAGAATCCGCTTCGTCACGCCGGCCCAGCGTCATGAAGGCAAGGACAATGAAATCCTCGCCCGCCGTGACACTGTGTACAGATTAGCTAGAGCGAAAAAACCTGGACGGTGGTCAGGAGAAACACGTAACTGGAGGCCAGTCGGGACGGTGTATCTGAACCCTGAAAGAGAGCTTACTGTGATCGCAAAAGTGGCATAACAAAACGGTGACGCGACAACTACCTTGAAAAACGCCG
>NZ_JBIXJT010000041.1:0-3354 GCF_052871455.1 Pseudomonas sp. LARHCG127 | reverse complement strand
TCGTTCTTTAAAAATTTGGGTATGTGATAGAAAGATAGACTGAACGTTACTTTCACTGGTAACGGATCAGGCTAAGGTAAAATTTGTGAGTTCTCTTAGTTGAGAAGTTCGAATTTTCGGCGAATGTCGTCTTCACAGTATAACCAGATTGCTTGGGGTTATATGGTCAAGTGAAGAAGCGCATACGGTGGATGCCTTGGCAGTCAGAGGCGATGAAAGACGTGGTAGCCTGCGAAAAGCTTCGGGGAGTCGGCAAACAGACTTTGATCCGGAGATGTCTGAATGGGGGAACCCAGCCATCATAAGATGGTTATCTTGTACTGAATACATAGGTGCAAGAGGCGAACCAGGGGAACTGAAACATCTAAGTACCCTGAGGAAAAGAAATCAACCGAGATTCCCTTAGTAGTGGCGAGCGAACGGGGACTAGCCCTTAAGCTTCTTTGATTTTAGCGGAACGCTCTGGAAAGTGCGGCCATAGTGGGTGATAGCCCTGTACGCGAAAGGATCTTAGAAGTGAAATCGAGTAGGACGGAGCACGAGAAACTTTGTCTGAATATGGGGGGACCATCCTCCAAGGCTAAATACTACTGACTGACCGATAGTGAACTAGTACCGTGAGGGAAAGGCGAAAAGAACCCCGGAGAGGGGAGTGAAATAGATCCTGAAACCGTATGCGTACAAGCAGTGGGAGCCCACTTTGTTGGGTGACTGCGTACCTTTTGTATAATGGGTCAGCGACTTATTTTCAGTGGCGAGCTTAACCGAATAGGGGAGGCGTAGCGAAAGCGAGTCTTAATAGGGCGTCTAGTCGCTGGGAATAGACCCGAAACCGGGCGATCTATCCATGGGCAGGTTGAAGGTTGGGTAACACTAACTGGAGGACCGAACCGACTACCGTTGAAAAGTTAGCGGATGACCTGTGGATCGGAGTGAAAGGCTAATCAAGCTCGGAGATAGCTGGTTCTCCTCGAAAGCTATTTAGGTAGCGCCTCATGTATCACTGTAGGGGGTAGAGCACTGTTTCGGCTAGGGGGTCATCCCGACTTACCAAACCGATGCAAACTCCGAATACCTACAAGTGCCGAGCATGGGAGACACACGGCGGGTGCTAACGTCCGTCGTGAAAAGGGAAACAACCCAGACCGTCAGCTAAGGTCCCAAAGTTATGGTTAAGTGGGAAACGATGTGGGAAGGCTTAGACAGCTAGGAGGTTGGCTTAGAAGCAGCCACCCTTTAAAGAAAGCGTAATAGCTCACTAGTCGAGTCGGCCTGCGCGGAAGATGTAACGGGGCTCAAACCATACACCGAAGCTACGGGTATCACGTAAGTGATGCGGTAGAGGAGCGTTCTGTAAGCCTGTGAAGGTGAGTTGAGAAGCTTGCTGGAGGTATCAGAAGTGCGAATGCTGACATGAGTAACGACAATGGGTGTGAAAAACACCCACGCCGAAAGACCAAGGTTTCCTGCGCAACGTTAATCGACGCAGGGTTAGTCGGTCCCTAAGGCGAGGCTGAAAAGCGTAGTCGATGGAAAACAGGTTAATATTCCTGTACTTCTGGTTATTGCGATGGAGGGACGGAGAAGGCTAGGCCAGCTTGGCGTTGGTTGTCCAAGTTTAAGGTGGTAGGCTGGAATCTTAGGTAAATCCGGGATTCTAAGGCCGAGAGCTGATGACGAGTTACCCTTTGGGTGACGAAGTGGTTGATGCCATGCTTCCAAGAAAAGCTTCTAAGCTTCAGGTAACCAGGAACCGTACCCCAAACCGACACAGGTGGTTGGGTAGAGAATACCAAGGCGCTTGAGAGAACTCGGGTGAAGGAACTAGGCAAAATGGCACCGTAACTTCGGGAGAAGGTGCGCCGGTGAGGGTGAAGCACTTGCTGCGTAAGCCCACGCCGGTCGAAGATACCAGGCCGCTGCGACTGTTTATTAAAAACACAGCACTCTGCAAACACGAAAGTGGACGTATAGGGTGTGACGCCTGCCCGGTGCCGGAAGGTTAATTGATGGGGTTAGCTAACGCGAAGCTCTTGATCGAAGCCCCGGTAAACGGCGGCCGTAACTATAACGGTCCTAAGGTAGCGAAATTCCTTGTCGGGTAAGTTCCGACCTGCACGAATGGCGTAACGATGGCGGCGCTGTCTCCACCCGAGACTCAGTGAAATTGAAATCGCTGTGAAGATGCAGTGTATCCGCGGCTAGACGGAAAGACCCCGTGAACCTTTACTATAGCTTTGCACTGGACTTTGAATTTGCTTGTGTAGGATAGGTGGGAGGCTTTGAAGCGTGGACGCCAGTCTGCGTGGAGCCATCCTTGAAATACCACCCTGGCAACTTTGAGGTTCTAACTCAGGTCCGTTATCCGGATCGAGGACAGTGTATGGTGGGTAGTTTGACTGGGGCGGTCTCCTCCTAAAGAGTAACGGAGGAGTACGAAGGTGCGCTCAGACCGGTCGGAAATCGGTCGTAGAGTATAAAGGCAAAAGCGCGCTTGACTGCGAGACAGACACGTCGAGCAGGTACGAAAGTAGGTCTTAGTGATCCGGTGGTTCTGTATGGAAGGGCCATCGCTCAACGGATAAAAGGTACTCCGGGGATAACAGGCTGATACCGCCCAAGAGTTCATATCGACGGCGGTGTTTGGCACCTCGATGTCGGCTCATCACATCCTGGGGCTGAAGCCGGTCCCAAGGGTATGGCTGTTCGCCATTTAAAGTGGTACGCGAGCTGGGTTTAGAACGTCGTGAGACAGTTCGGTCCCTATCTGCCGTGGACGTTTGAGATTTGAGAGGGGCTGCTCCTAGTACGAGAGGACCGGAGTGGACGAACCTCTGGTGTTCCGGTTGTCACGCCAGTGGCATTGCCGGGTAGCTATGTTCGGGAAAGATAACCGCTGAAAGCATCTAAGCGGGAAACTTGCCTCAAGATGAGATCTCACTGGGACCTTGAGTCCCCTGAAGGGCCGTCGAAGACTACGACGTTGATAGGCAGGGTGTGTAAGCGCTGTGAGGCGTTGAGCTAACCTGTACTAATTGCCCGTGAGGCTTGACCATATAACACCCAAGCAATTTGCTGACTCGAAAGAGCACCAGATTGCGGTGTGTGAAGACGAAACGAACCGAAAGTTCGAATCTCACAAAACACCGAAAGCTGTCACATACCCAATTTGCTGAAGCGAGGCCACCAGGCCACGATTCGGTACCCGAATTTCTTGACGACCATAGAGCATTGGAACCACCTGATCCCATCCCGAACTCAGCAGTGAAACGATGCATCGCCGATGGTAGTGTGGGGTTTCCCCATGTGAGAGTAGGTCATCGTCAAGATTAAATTCCGAAACCCCTATCTGCT
>NZ_JBIXJT010000040.1:0-3657 GCF_052871455.1 Pseudomonas sp. LARHCG127 | reverse complement strand
ACCGTATCGACGCCCTCGCCCAACCCGCCGGACTCCAGCAACGCCTTGAGCGCCGACGGCACCGTATTGATCAAGGTGATGTCGTGCTCGCCCTGTTGCAGTTCCAGCACATTAGTGACCACGTCGATGCGGCCACCCGAGGTCAACGGGGCGAAGCATTCGTAGACGGCCAGGTCGAAGTTCAACGAAGTCGAGAACAAGGTTTTCGACAGGGTTTGAGCGTCAAACGAACGATGCGCCCAGGTCAGGAAATTCACCGTATTGCGGTGTTCGATCATCACGCCCTTGGGCATGCCGGTGGAACCCGAGGTGTAGATGACATAGGCCAGGTGCGAGGAGGTCGACTCTGCCACCTCGGGATTCTGGATGGATTCGTCCTGCCACAAACCACTGTCGAGATCGATCACCGGCATCGATGTTGCTGCCAGCAACTCAAGGGTCGCCTTCTGCGCCAATACCGCCGCTGGGGCGCTGTCTTCCAGCATGTAGGCAATCCGGTCCAGCGGATACGCCGGATCCAGCGGCACATAACCGCCGCCGGCCTTGAGAATCGCCAACAGCCCCACGACCATGTCGATGCCGCGCTCGACGCAGATCGCCACCCGCGAATCCGGCTCCACGCCCTGCTTGCGCAGGTAATGGGCCAGGCGGTTGGCCCGTTCGTTCAACGCGCGATAAGTCAGGCGATGCTCGCCACAGATCACCGCCACAGCCTCCGGCGTGCGCTGCACCTGCGCCTCGAACAGCCCATGAATCGTCTGCTGCAGCGAATAGTCGGCCTCGGTGGCGTTGAACGTCACCAGCAGTTGCTCGCGTTCCGAGGCCGGCAGGATCGACAATTGCTGCAAGGGCCTGTCCGGCTGCTGCTCGAGCATCCAGGCCAGGTTCTCCAATGCCTGGCGCATGTACCCAGCAATCCGCTGGGCGCCCATTCCGGCCAGGGCCTGCACGCTAAGATTGAAGCCTTCGCCCAGATCATCCACCGATAAGGTCAGCGGATAGTTAGTCCCCTCCGACCCTCCCAGTGCATGCAAGCCTTCCCATGCGCCAAGCGCCTGGGCCGTAGGTGCGTGGGCCGTGTTGCTATGCCGATAGTTGAACAAGGCACCGAACAGCGGAGCGGGTGCAGGCACGCCACTGCAACGCTGGGCCAAGGCCAACGATGCATGCTCGTGACCGAGCAGCGCCGTCAGGCTTGCATGGGTATTTTTTACGCCTTCGCGCACGCCGTGCCCGGCCAGTTTCACGCGCAGCGGCAGCGTGTTGATGAACATGCCCAGGGCGCGGTCGGCGCCGTCGCCGCCCTGCATCCGGCCCATCAATACCGTGCCGAACACCACGTCCTGCTTGCCCGAGAGACCACCCACCACCCGCGCCCAGGCCAAGTGATGCAGGCTGGCGGCGCTGACGCCCAACTGGCGGGCCTGCGCCCGCAAGCGGCGGCTCAATGCGGCATCAATCGGCAAGTGGGCTTCTTCGATCACCGACGGGCCTTCAGGCGCCTCGGCAAAACCCAGTGGCAAGGTCGGCTCATCGACATCGGCCAGCATGTCGCGGAAAAACGCTTCATGGGAATCACCGCCCACACCCAGGCGGACCTGCGCCACGTAGTTGCGAAAAGGTACTGGGTCAGGCAATTGGTGGGCCTGCCCAAGCAGGAACGCCTGCATTTCATCCTGCACCAGCTCCAGCGCCGTATGGTCTATCGCCATGTGGTGGAACAGCAGGATGGCCACCCAACGGTCGTTGTCATGATCCTGCGCGCAAACCAGCCGCATCAGCGGCGCCTGCCCTACATCCAAGCGATGATGGCGGGTGTCGAAGCGCTGTTGCAGTTGCCACACGGCATCGCCAGCGGCCGGGTCAAGTACGATTTCCTCCAACGACAGCGTGGCCTCGTGCCAAACCACTTGCACCGGCTCATCCAGCCCCTCCCAAACCACGGAGGTGCGCAGAATGTCATGACGATCGATTACGCCCTGCAACGCCTGGGTAAAATCGTCCAGGCGTGTCCGGCGATCCGCACCGAACAAGGACTGCAGCACATAAGGGTCGCCCTGCTCCGCCGCCAGGTGATGATAGAGAATGCCCTCCTGCAACGGTGCCAGCGGGTAGATATCCTGCACGTTGCCCGCGCCGCCGGGCACCGTCTCGACGATCCGGTCGATCTCTTCCTGCGTCAGGCTGGCCAGGGGCAGCATGTCCGGCGTGATGCGGAATGCCGGACTCAGCCAGTCGCCACCATTTCTCTCCACCAGGTCGAGCAGTTCCTGCTTATGGACGGCAAGGCTGTCCCACAGCGCGGGGCCTATTCCTTCGTCGTCGCCCAGGATCACGAGGTTGTCGCCGTCTTGTTGCAGACGGATCGGATGCTGGGACAGAGCTGCCATCAATTCGCTGAATTGCATCGAAGAACCTGCTTTTCTGATTCGGAGTGGTTGACGATAGAAACGTGTTTTTCAAGTACGGCGCGGCGCCTGCACGCGAGGGTCACGGTGCTTGGCGCCGACCTCGGCGCTCGGGCCAAAGCGATGGATAATCGTCACATTCAACCGAAGGAAGCGGTTTGCGGGCCGCCTCCTTACAGGCCAAAAAAAATTAGAGCATTCAGTAGGTGATGTCTGTCATGGGAAGCAGGGACAAGCCCCGACGTCGTCCAGGCAGGACGTACGGACGCGCAGGATTGAGGGTGACCACCCTGCCCGGAAAGCCCGGGACAGGGCACTCATTCCCTCGGATGGAGCTGCCGACTCAGATACTGCGTTTGCGCGTGAGCGCGGGAATTTTCGTCATCGGCACATTGATGTGCTGTACCTTGCCCACGGCGGCAGCCACCAGGGCCAGCGTGGGCTGGCCGAACAGCACGCGGATATCGGCCTCCATGCCGTCCTTGCGCATGCGTTCGATCAGCGTGACCGCCAACAGCGAATGCCCCCCCAGTTCGAAGAAGTGGTCGTGACGACCGACCCGTTCGACCCTGAGCAACTCCGCCCACAGCGCCGCAAGCTTGATCTCCCTGTCGCCCACGGGGGCTTCATAGAGGCGCGTGACGTACGCATTGCTGTCGGGAGTCGGTAGCGCCTTGCGGTCGAGCTTGCCGTTGGGGGTCAGTGGCAAGGCATCCAGGCGCACGTAGGCGGCGGGCACCATATAGGCCGGCAACTGCGCTTGCAGGTGCGTGCGCAGGGCGTCGATGTCCGCCGACTCGTCTGGCGAATGCTGGGTGAAATAGGCCACCAGGCGCTTGTCACCCGGCTCGTCTTCACGGGCCAGGACCACGGTTTCCTTGATGTTTGGAGACTGGGCGAGCTTGGCTTCGATCTCGCCCAGCTCGATGCGGAAACCGCGGATCTTGACCTGATCGTCGTTGCGACCCAGGTATTCGATGTTGCCGTCCGGCAGGTAGCGGCCCAGGTCGCCGGTTTTGTACATGCGGGCGTTTGAAGCGTTGCTGAACGGGTCCTTGAGGAAACGCTCAGCCGTCAGGTCATCACGATTGAGATAACCGCGAGCGACCCCGGCACCACCGATGTAGATCTCCCCCGGGACGCCCAGCGGAACGGGTTGTTTGTGCTCGTCCAGCAGGTAGAACTGGGTGTTGGCCACCGGTTTGCCGATATGGGCGACAAACCCGTCTTCACGGGCCATCGACACCCA
>NZ_JBIXJT010000039.1:0-3769 GCF_052871455.1 Pseudomonas sp. LARHCG127 | reverse complement strand
CCCCCCCCCCCCCCCCCCCCCCCCCCCCCCCCCACCCCCCCCCCCCCCCCCCCCCCCCCCCCCGCTCCCACAATTGATTTACGCCTGGATCAAGGCTTTTTGGCGGCAGCCTTGACGCTACGCTGGCGCAGCGCCTCGAACAGGCACACGCCGGTGGCCACCGAGACGTTGAGGCTGCTGACGCTGCCGGCCATCGGCAGCTTGACCAGATAGTCGCAATGCTCGCGGGTCAGGCGGCGCATGCCCTTGCCTTCGGCGCCCATGATCAGGATCGTCGGGCCCGTCAGGTCCTGGTCATAGATGCTGACCTCGGCCTCGCCCGCCGTACCGACGACCCACAGGCCGCGCTGCTGGAGTTTTTCCAGGGTGCGCGCCAGGTTGGTCACCGCCACCAACGGAATCACTTCCGCCGCGCCGCAAGCGACTTTACGCACCACCGGCGTCAACGTCGCCGACTTGTCCTTGGGCACGATGACCGCCAATGCTCCGGCGGCATCCGCCGAACGCAGGCAGGCGCCGAGGTTGTGGGGATCGGTCACGCCGTCCAGCACCAGCAACAGCGGCGCGCCTTCGGTACGGTCGAGCAGCTCGTCGAGCATGGCTTCGCCCCAGACCTGGCTCGGACTGACGTCCGCAACCACGCCCTGGTGAACGCCCTCGACCCACGCGTCCATTTCACGACGCTCGGCCTGACCGATGGCAACCTTGTTTTGGGTAGCCAGTTCGACCAGTGCTTGCACACGCGGCTCGCTGCGACCTTCCGCCAACCACACTTGCTTGACACGCTTGGGGTGGTGACGCAGCAGGGCTTCTACGGCGTGCACGCCGTAGATTTTTTCCAGACTCATGACTTGGCCTTAGGTTTGCGCGACCCGCCGCTTTTCGCGGGGGCCGAGCCCGCTTTTGGCGGGCCTTTACGGTGTTTGCTTGGCTTGCTCGACGACTTTTCCGCCCCGTGGGACTTTCCCCCAGACGCCGCTTTACCACCGCTTTTGGCTTCGTTGAGCAACTGCTGCTTCAACTCGCGACTCTTGCGCAGCTCGGCGTTTTTCGCCGCTGCGTCGCTGGGGCGGTAGGCTTCGGGAGCCTTGTCCTTGGCAGACGAACGGCGACCGGCCTTGGCTGGCTCAGGCTCTGCGGTTTTTGCAGGAGCACCTTTACCTCTGCCTTTGGTCGCAGGCGCGGCGGTCTCGCTGCCGCGCTTTTTACGGCCAGTCGGTGCTTCGGCCGGCTTGTCGGACATGCCGAAGTCGATCTTGCGCTCATCGAGATCGACGCGCATGACCTGCACTTCCACGGTGTCGCCCAGGCGGAAGCTGCGACCGGTGCGCTCGCCCGCCAGGCGGTGATGCACAGGATCAAAGTGGTAGTAATCACCCGGCAAGGCGGTGACGTGCACCAGGCCCTCGACATAGATATCGGTCAGTTCGACGAACAGACCAAAGCCGGTCACAGCCGTGATCACGCCAGGGAACGACTCGCCCACGCGATCTTTCATGAACTCGCACTTGAGCCAGTTCACCACGTCGCGGGTCGCTTCGTCGGCACGGCGTTCGCTCATGGAGCACTGCTCGCCCAACTGTTCCAGGGCCGCTTCGTCGTACGGATAGATCCGTGCCTTCGGAATGGTCATGGCACCGGCGCGCTTGACGTGCGGGGTGTTCTGCTTGGAATGGATCACGCTGCGGATCGCGCGGTGCGTGAGCAAGTCCGGATAACGGCGGATCGGCGAGGTGAAGTGGGTGTATGCCTCGTAATTCAGACCGAAGTGGCCCTGGTTGTCGGCGCTGTACACCGCCTGGCTCAGGGAGCGCAGCATCACGGTCTGGATCACATGGTAATCCGGACGGTCCTTGATGCTGGCCAGCAGTGCCTGGTAGTCCTTCGGCGTCGGGCCGTCCTTGCCTTTGTGCAGGGACAGGCCGAGCTCGCCGAGGAAGGCGCGCAATTTTTCCAGGCGCTCCGGCGGCGGGCCGTCGTGCACGCGGTACAACGCCGGAATCTCATGCTTCTTGAGGAATTCGGCGGTGGCTACGTTGGCCGCCAGCATGCACTCTTCGATCAGCTTGTGCGCATCGTTACGGGTGGTCGGGGTGATCGCGGCGATCTTGCGCTCGGAACCGAAGACAATCCGGGTTTCCTGGGTCTCGAAATCGATCGCGCCACGCACGTGACGGGCACCCAGCAACACCTTGTACAGCGCGTACAATTGCTTGAGGTGCGGTACCACGCCAGCGTATTCGGTACGCAGGGCCTTGGCTTCACTGGTCTTCGGCGTTTCCAGGATGGTGCTGACCTTGTTGTAGGTCAGGCGCGCCTGGGAGTGAATCACCGCTTCGTAGAACTGGTAGTCGGTCATTTCGCCGGTTTTGGAGATGGTCATCTCGCACACCATGGCCAAACGGTCGACTTTCGGGTTCAGCGAGCACAGGCCGTTGGACAGCTGCTCAGGCAGCATCGGGATCACGCGCTCAGGGAAATACACGGAGTTGCCGCGCACCTGGGCTTCGTTATCCAGGGCCGAACCGATCTTCACGTAGCTGGACACATCGGCAATCGCGACGAACAACTTCCAGCCGCCGGAGAACAGGCGCAGCTTGCCGGGCTTGGCTTCGCAGTACACCGCATCGTCGAAGTCGCGGGCATCTTCGCCGTCGATGGTGACGAACGGCAGATGGCGCAAGTCGATGCGTTTTTCTTTATCTTTCTCTTCGACTTCCGGCTTGAGCTTGGCGGCTTCCTTGAGCACAGCGTCGGGCCAGACGTGAGGAATGTCGTAGGTGCGCAGCGCAACGTCGATCTCCATGCCCGGCGCCATGTAGTTGCCGACCACTTCAACGATATCGCCCTGGGGCTGGAAGCGCGCAGTGGGCCAGTGGGTGATTTTCACCTCGACGAACTGACCCACCTTCGCGGCGCCATTACGGCCCGGGGTAATCAGCACTTCCTGCTGGACCTTCGGGTTATCCGGCACAACGAAACCGATGCCGCCTTCTTCGAAGTAACGGCCAACGATACTTTCATGGGCGCGGGACACCACTTCGACGATCACGCCTTCACGGCGACCGCGGCGGTCCAGGCCGGACACGCGGGCCAGGGCCCGGTCACCGTCGAACACCAGGCGCATTTGCGCCGGGCTCATGAACAGGTCGTCGCTGCCATCGTCTGGGATCAGGAAGCCGAAGCCGTCACGGTGACCGGCGATGCGGCCGAGGATCAGGTCGAGCTTGTCCACCGGCGCATAAGTGCCGCGCCGGGTGTAGATCAGTTGAGCGTCGCGCTCCATGGCGCGCAGACGGCGGCGCAGGGCTTCGAGTTGGTCCTCGGTGGTCAGACCGAACTCTTCGACCAACTGCTCGCGGCTAGCAGGCGAACCCCGATCGGCGAGATGCGCCAGGATCAGTTCACGGCTAGGAATAGGGTTTTCATATTTTTCCGCTTCACGAGCGGCCTCGGGATCGAGGGACTGCCAATCGGCCATTAGAGAGTTTTCACCTTGTCTATATGCGGGTTAGTTTGGCATAGGCTTAATGAAACGGGAAATTTCAAGCATTCGATAGCGTTTCCAGCGTCATTTGGCCAGCCCTTTGGCACCCCGGGAAGCACCGCTCGTGAAATTTAGCGGTTTTTTTCTCCCCAGGGGTTTACAGTTAAAAACACGCTCCGTATAGTGCGCGCCATCGACGACGTACACTCGTTGCCGATACTGCCCAGATGGTGAAATTGGTAGACACGCCAGCTTCAGGTGCTGGTGACCGCAAGGTCGTGG
>NZ_JBIXJT010000038.1:0-6231 GCF_052871455.1 Pseudomonas sp. LARHCG127 | reverse complement strand
ACCGTATCGACGCCCTCGCCCAACCCGCCGGACTCCAGCAACGCCTTGAGCGCCGACGGCACCGTATTGATCAAGGTGATGTCGTGCTCGCCCTGTTGCAGTTCCAGCACATTAGTGACCACGTTGATGCTGCCACCCGAGGTCAGCGGCGCGAAGCATTCGTAGACCGCCAGGTCGAAGTTCAGCGAGGTCGAGAACAGGGTTTTCGACAACGTGGCGTCATCGAACGAACGATGGGCCCAGGTCAGGAAGTTCACCGTGTTGCGGTGTTCGATCATCACGCCTTTAGGCAGACCGGTCGAACCGGAGGTGTAGATGACATAGGCCAGGTGCGAGGACGTCAGCGCGGCAATCTCGGGATTCAGGACGGACTCGTCCTGCCACAAACCGCTGTCGAGATTGATCACCGGCATCGATGCTGCTGCCAGCAACTCAAGGGTCGCCGTCTGTGCCAGCACCGCCGCTGGGACGCTGTCTTCGAGCATGTAGGCAATTCGATCCAACGGATACGCCGGATCCAGCGGCACATAACCGCCACCGGCCTTGAGAATTGCCAGCAGCCCCACGACCATGTCGATACCGCGCTCGACACAGATCGCCACCCGCGAATCCGGCTGTACACCCTGCTTGCGCAGGTAATGGGCTAGACGGTTGGCCCGTTCGTTCAGGTCCCCATAGCTCAGGCGCTGCTCGCCACAGATCACCGCCACGGCCTCCGACGTACGCTGCACTTGCTCTTCAAACAGCCCATGAATCGTCTGCTGCTGCGGATAATTGGCCTCGGTGGCGTTGAACGCCACCAGCAGTTGCTCGCGTTCCGAGGCCGGCAGGATCGACAATTGCTGCAAGGGCCTGTCCGGCTGTTGCTCAAGCATATGGACCAGGTTTTCCAGGGTGTGCCGCACATAACCACAGAGCCGCTGCGCACCAATGCGGGCCGGGGTCATGACGGTAAAGCTGAACGCTTCGCCCTGATCGTCCACCGACAACGTCAACGGGTAGTTGGTCCGCTCCTCGCTACTGAGTACCTGGATACCGTTCCAGGCCGGCAATAGCTCGATCGCGGTGGTCGCCCCGGTATGGCGATAGTTGAGCAAGGCACTGAACAATGGGGTTGGCGCTTGCACGCCACTGCAACGTTGCGCCAGCGCCAATGAGGCGTGCTCGTGCCCCAGTAACGCAGTCAATTGCACATGGGTGGCCTTGACGCCGGCACGGATGCTGGCTTGCGCCACACTCACCCGCAAGGGCAGCGTATTGATGAACATGCCCAGCGCCCGATCGGCGCCCTCGCCACCCTGCATCCGCCCCATCAGCACCGTGCCAAACACCACATCGTCCTTGCCCGACACCTTGCCCAGGACTTGCGCCCAAACCAGGTGATACAAGCTCGCCGCGCTCACCCCGAGCTGACGCGCCTGGGCCCGCAACCGGCGACTGAGGCCAGGCTCGACGTCCTGGCGGACCTCCTCGATGCCGCTGCCATCGCCTTGCACATCCTGCAACTCGAACGGCAGCGTCGGTTCGTCGACGTCGCTGAGCATGTCGCGGAAAAAACCTTCGTGGGCGTCGCTGCTCACCCCCAGGCGGGCCTGAGCCACATAGTTGCGGTAAGGCACCGCGGCGCCCAACTGTTCGACCTCTCCCGAGAAACAAGCCTGTATTTCGTGTTGCAGCACTTCCAGTGCGGTGTGGTCCAGCGTCATGTGGTGGAACAGCAACATCGCCAGCCAGCGGTCATTATCCGTGTCGTAGGCATGCACAAGACGCAGCATCGGTGCCTGGGTAATATCCAGACGGTGATGCCGGGAATCGAAACGCTCATGCAGTTGCGTCGCGGCATCGCCGTCGACCGGGTCCAGCGCGACCTCTTGCCGTCTCAACTGGGCTTTGCGCCAGACGATCTGCAAGGGTTGCTCGAACCCTTCCCAACGTATCGATGTCCTGAGAATGTCGTGACGATCGATCACCTGTTGCAACGCGCGCGAGAAGTCCTCCAGACGCCCGTGGGTCTCGAAAGCGAACAGCGTCTGGAGCAGATAGGGATCGCCCTGCTCGGCCGAGAGGTGATGGTAAAGAATGCCTTCCTGCAAGGGAGCCAGCGGGTAGATGTCCTGCACATTGCGCGCACCGCCCGGTACGGTCGATACGATGCGCTCGATAGCGTGCGGGTCCAGAGCGACCAGCGGCAGCATTGCCGGGGTGATGTGCTCACAGTCCAAGGGAATCAAGTTCGCCGGGACGCTGACCTCGCTGCCACTGCCGACGGCGGCGGCCAGCGCGGCCAGGGTCGGTTGGCTGAACAGCACGCGCACGTCGGCACTCAAGCCGACCTGGCGCATCCGCTCGATCAGGCTGACCGCCATGAGCGAATGCCCGCCCAGCTCAAAGAAATTATCGTAACGACCCACCTGCTCGACCTTGAGCAGCTCGGACCAGATCCGCGCCAGCGCCGTTTCGACCTCGCCTTGCGGGGCTTCATAGCCACGGCCTGAATAGGCATCACTGTCGGGGACCGGCAAGGCCCGACGGTCGAGTTTACCGTTCGGGGTCAGGGGCAAGGCGTCCAGGCGCATGTAGGCCGCCGGCACCATGTGGCCGGGCAAGTGCACCTGCAGTTGTTCGCGCAGGTTGTCGGCTGTCAGCCCTTGGTCCAGGCTGTCGTGCGCCGTGTAATACGCCACCAGGCGCTGGTCATCCGGGGCCTCTCCCACCGCGACGACAACCGCCTCCCGCACACCGGCGCAAGCGCCAAGCCTGGCCTCGATTTCACCCAGTTCGATACGCAGGCCACGAATCTTCAGTTGGCTGTCGTTGCGCCCCAGATAGTCGATGTTGCCGTCCGGCAAATAGCGCCCCAGGTCACCGGTGCGGTACATCCGCGCCTCCTGCATGGCGCTGAACGGGTCCTTCACAAAGCGCTCGGCGGTCAGTTGCGCACGGTTCAAATAACCCCGCGCAACCCCGGCGCCACCAATGTACAGCTCACCCGCGACGCCGACCGGAACCGGTTGCAGGTGGGCATCGAGCAGGTAGACCTGGGTGTTGGCCACCGGCCTGCCGATATGCAGCACCGCTTGCGAGGCATCGATCCGCCCCGAGGTGGCCACCACTGTCGTTTCCGTGGGGCCGTAGTTGTTGATCAGTTCGAAAGGCAGATCGGCCGGCAGTTTGCGCAAGCGGTCACCGCCAATCAGCAAGGTGCGCAATTGATCGTGTCCCAGGTTGCGGCCAAACGCGTATTCGGCAATGGGCGTGGGCAGGAAGCACACGTCCAGCGCCTGGGCCTGCCACCAGTCGAGCAGCGCGCCGACGTCCTCGCTGCCCGCCTGGGCCGGCGGCAACAGCAACGTCGCCCCCGCGCACAACGAAGGCCAGATCTCCCAGGCCGCCGCATCGAAACCGAAACCGGCGACACTGGAGGTGCGGCTGCCGCGTTTCACATCGAAGGCCTGGCAATGCCAGCCCACCAGGTTGCTGAGGTTGCGATGTTCGACCATCACGCCCTTGGGCAGGCCGGTCGAACCGGACGTGTAGATCACATACGCCAGGTGATGGGCTTCGAGCCCCGGCACCTCGGGGCTGGAGACGGATTCGTCCTGCCAATCGCCGCTATCGAGATTGATGACCGGCACCGAACCAGCGGCCAGCGAACCCTGGGTGACGGTCTGCGCCAACACCGCAACCGGTGCGCTGTCCTGCAGCAGATAGGCAATACGTTCCGCCGGATACGCCGGGTCCACGGGGACATAGCCGGCCCCGGCCTTCAGCACGCCCAACAGGCCGACGACCATTTCCAGGCTCCGCTCGACACAGATCGCCACCCGGTCGTCCGGCCGGACGCCCAAAGCCAAGAGGTGATGCGCGAGCTGGTTCGCACGGGCGTCGAGTTCGCCGTAGGTCAGCGCCTGGTCTGCATACACCACCGCCACCGCTTGCGGGTTGGCCGCGGCCTGGGCTTCGAACTGCCGATGGATCAGCAGGTCATGGGTATAGGTCGCCCCCGTCGCATTCCAGGTCTCGAGCAATTGCTTGCGCTCGGCCGGCGGCAAGATTGCCAGGCTGTGCAGCGGCGTCTGTGGTGCATGTTCCAGCGCGTCGACCAGGCTTTCCAACGCCACTTGCATATAGCCACAGATGCGTTGGGCACCGATCCGGGACTCGACCAGCACCGTCAGGCTGAAGTCTTCACCCAGGTCATCGACGCTCATCGTCAGCGGATAATTGGTGCGTTCTTCGCTACCCAGTGCTTCGATGCCTTGCCAGGCTGACGAGGTTCGCAGCGCGATGGGCTCGGCGACCGAATGTCGGTAATTGAGCAACGCGCTGAACAACGGTGTTGGCGCCATGACGCCGCTGCAACGTTGGGCCAACGCCAGGGAAGCATGCTCATGACCCAACAGGCCGGTCAGCCGCGCATGGGTCGCCAGCACGCCGGCCCGCACACTTTGCGCACCGACCTGCACGCCAATCGGCAAGGTGTTGATGAACATCCCCAATGCGCGGTCGGCACCCTCGCCGCCCTGCATCCGGCCCATCAGCACCGTGCCGAACACCACGTCTTCGCGACCCGAGACCCGGCCCAGTACCTGGGCCCAGGCCAGGTGATGCAAGGCTGCCGCACTCACCCCCAAGCGGCGGGCCTGGGTACGCAGGCGTCGACTCAAGTCGGTCGCGATAGCCTGTCGGGCTTCCTCGATACCGCTGCCATCGCCAAAGACATCCTGCAGACCGAACGGCAGCGTCGGCTCGTCGACGTCGCCGAGCATCGCACGGAAAAACCCTTCGTGTTCTTCACGACTCACACCCAGGCATACCTGGGCCACATAGTTGCGGTAAGGCACCGCGGCCCCTAATTGATCGGCATGGCCCAACAGGTGCGCCTGCATCTCGTGACGCACCACTTCCAGCGCCGTGTGGTCGAGCGCCATGTGATGGAACAGCAGGATCGCCACCCAACGCTGATTGATCGCATCCTGCGCGAACCGGACGCGCATCAACGGCGCCTGGCGGATATCCAGGCGATGATGACTGACGTCGAAGCTCGCCTTCAACTGGCTGAGAACGTCGCCGTCCTCATGCTGCGGGAGGACGTGTTCAACACCCAGAACCGCCTGGCGCCAGACCACTTGCACCGGCTCGTCCAGCCCTTCCCAGGCCATGGATGACCGCAAGATGTCATGGCGATCGATCACCCCCTGCAAGGCCTGGGTGAACGCGTCGAGGCGCTCGCGGTTGTCGAAGGCGAACTGCGTTTGCAGCACGTAAGGGTCGCCTTGTTCGGCGGCGAGGTGGTGGTAAAGAATGCCTTCCTGCAGGGGGGCCAGTGGATAGATATCCTGTACGTTGCGCGCCCCGCCCGGCACGGTCGACACGATGCGGTCGATGGCGTCCTGGTCGAGGCTTGTCAGCGTCAGCATGTCGGGAGTGATCCGCGTGCAGTCGAGCGCAATCCGGTTGACTGGCACCACGATGTCTTTACTGCCGCCTACGGTCGCCGCCAACGCCGCAAGGGTTGGCTGGCCGAACAATATGCGCACGTCGGTGCTCAAGCCAGCCTGGCGCATCCGCTCGATCAGGCTGACGGCCAACAGCGAATGCCCGCCCAGTTCGAAGAAGTGATCATGGCGACCGACCTGCTGCAGGCCCAGCAGGTCTTGCCAGATCTGCGCCAGGGTGGTTTCGACCGCGCCTTGCGGGGCCTCGTAGCCACGGGAGATGACCGCATCGAGGTCCGGTGCAGGCAGGGCCTTGCGGTCGAGCTTGCCGTTGGGGGTCAGTGGCAATGCATCCAGGCGCACGTAGGCCACCGGCACCATATAGGCCGGCAACTGCGCTTGCAGGTGCGCGCGCAGGGCTTCGATGTCTAGTACTTCGCCCGACGAATGCTGGGTGAAATAGGCCACCAGGCGCTTGTCGCCCGGCACGTCTTCACGGGCCAGCACCACGGTTTCGTTCAAGGCCTCGTGTTGAGAGAGCTTGGCTTCGATCTCGCCCAGCTCGATGCGGAAACCGCGGATCTTGACCTGATCGTCGTTGCGACCCAGGTATTCGATGTTGCCGTCCGGCAGGTAGCGGCCCAGGTCGCCGGTTTTGTACATGCGGGCATTGGGAACATTGCTGAATGGGTCTTTCAGGAAACGCTCGGCGGTCAGGTCATCGCGGTTCAAATAACCCCGCGCCACCCCGGCGCCACCGATGTAGATTTCACCTGGCACGCCCAGCGGCACC
>NZ_JBIXJT010000037.1:0-11572 GCF_052871455.1 Pseudomonas sp. LARHCG127 | reverse complement strand
TGCCACATTGGACGTTGTCATGGCGCCTTACCCAGGTCGAGAAAAAGAAGGCCGACTGGCTGCCCGGCAGTCGGCCGCCGAAATTCATTTCAGGATGGCGCAGCGATACTTGGTGGGGCCGAATTCGTTGTCTTTGTGCCACCTGCCAACGAGAAACTGACCGGCGGGGCAGTTGTACACCGAGTTGGCCTCACCGATCTCATCGCTCCAGGCTTGAAGCGTGACCGTCAGGTCCCTGCCGCCCTGGGAGGCCGTTGCGCACTCATAACGGGTCTGGCCATTTCCGCCGCCGTCGTGGGTGCGTCCGGTCATGATTTTGTTCATAGGGCAGACGAAGTAAATACCATCGGACTCTTTCAACTGAGGAGACCATACTCTGTCCCCTACGCTGACGTTCGTCCCGGACTGAACTGCTGTGGCACATTCATAACGAGTTAGGCCGTTTAAAAATCCTGTGTGTCGGCGGCCGGTCAGGATCATGGGAAAGGTGCAGGTGTAATAGGACGACTGTTCAGGAATAGCGTCGGACCATGTACGACCCGAGTCTGTCGCGGCCGGTGGCCAAGTGGTACCGAATGCTTCGGAGGCCACCAACTCGATGCAGGACAGTTTGTCGCGAACTTCGCCATTCACTTTTTCATATTTGCTTTCCAGCAGAAGGCCGGGAGCAATGATGCTATTAGAGGGGTACGTAAATAGATAAGTGATTTCATTAACGCCGACAGTTGTTGATTTTCGGGTGGTTTTAAGTTTGAGCCAGAAATTCTGGCCTGCGTTGGTGTTGTCGGAGCACCAGGGGTCATCCGTCAAGAAAACTCTAAGCGCCGAAGGTAATTGGACAAGCTCGATGGAACGCGTTTCGAATCCCTTGCATTTTGTGACGAAGGTCGACAGTTCGTAGCGATAAGTCAAACCGCTGCCTTGCGCAGGCACATCCAGGGAACAAGTGTCTTTGTCTTTATTATAGAGAATGATCTGCGCGGCGTTTTCGGGAGAGTTCGAAGTGGCCATCACTGTACTCACTGCAACCAGGCTGGAAAATAAAGCAATGACATGACGGGAAAGCGAAATAAGATTCATGTTTTAGGCTCGATTGACAGGTGAAAGAAAGGGCCCGGTTGCAAGCTGTCAAGCACTATGTACTTATTAATAGAGTGTCGCGCATTGATAAATGGTCCACCCGTTTTCATCGCCTCGGTGACCCCGTCCGGTCATGACCTGACCTGTGGGGCAGGTGTAATCACTGCCCGATTCCTTAATATCGCCTGTCCATACACGATTGGCAGGTTCTAGTTCGTCATCGTCAAAGGCGCCGCCTTTGGCGATTCCGCACATATACCATGTCGGGCCGTTTTCATCATGGTAGTGGCCACGACCGGTCATGATTGTAGGGTGGGGGCACTCATATCTATGGTTTGCGGACTCAACCTCAATCTTTCCAGTAAAACTATCCCCTGCCGGTGGCGTCACTTCTACTGGCTTTCCATTTTGTACAAGGCTGGCGCACAAATGTTTGGTGGAGCCGTTTTCGTCGCCTGCGTGCTGGCGTCCAATCATGACGGTATTGGTCGGACACTGGATGAAACCCAATCCGTTGCTCCCTTATCGAGAGTGGATATGTCCGGCTCTCTGTTTTTCCTTCCGACCAGGAACCAGGGATTACGGTGACCAGCGCTTTAGTTTCGGCAGGTGTTTTATCAGTGTTCATACAGCCACTGCTAAGTAATAGTGTTGTGACCCCTAAGGCAAGATGAAAGCGGCTATTGATTAGTGATGGCATGGGTACGGGTAAGCTCTTCATGATACTTGCTCCCAACGAGTATTGTGAGGCGGTTAAACAAGTAAGGTTGAGAGAACAGTAGACACGAATGCTCACTTTGGCTACCTAGCAGAACTGCTAGGTTGTTGCGTGCAGAAAAAATAAATACCCAGCCTAGCTGGTTTTAGCGATCACCGGAACCTATCTGTTCTGTTACTGGTCATGCGTGCGTGGTGAGGGTACAACAACCTCAATTGTACTTGGCTGGGAATGAGCCAACGGACGTTAGCTTGTTTCAGCCAATCGGCCCATGGTCGCTTTGACGTAATATGGCGAGGATGCGTTATGTCTAGAGAATCTGTAGCCGACTTCGTGGCTTGGCTGGAACAGAGGCCCAGGACCCTGGGCTGGGACGCTATCGTGGCGTACGACCAGAGTAAAGCCAATACGCTGTTGCGTCAGGAATATATCCAACGATTTGACAGTGGCCGCTATTTTGACCCGTTGACGTTTAACGTTCAGTATTCACCCACGCATTGGGACTATTTATATGACTATATTCTGGATGCGCCGCGATTGTCGTTCGAAACTTCCGACATATCGAATTCTAAAGCGACCCTGACCATGCGGATTGTCGGAGGAAAGCAGGTCACCGTTAAACAAGCCGTGGGCGAACGAGTTACATCCGTGACTCGTATCGGATTGGCGGACGCTCTGAACGGTCCTTTATTGCACATGCTCGTTCCGTTGGAAAGAACGCCAGGTACCGAGGACAGCCTTGGCCGCGTCACACTGGACCTCTCGAAGGGCGGGGGAGTATATGGGGAATTCTACCTCACGGTCGGCGACGGCATGGAGCAAGACTGGGTCGCAGCCGAAAAATTCCGGCAGCTATTCGAGGCCTTGGACGACGATCAGAAAGTTTTCGAATTGAATAGTTTGGCGCGCGACCCCTCGGAACTGCTTCGACCTGAGAAATTCTACATTCGCACCCATCCGGCACCGGGAGGGAACGTGCGTGGCGCGCCCAACTTCGGCGAGGGCGAGGTGTTGGTGTTCATTCAGATGAGAGGAGGTGCGTCGGACGACGAAGTCGGTTTTCCGCCTTCTAACGCGGGGATGCACTATCTGATCCCTCAGGATGGGGGCAGCGAGCCGCTGTCGGCGACGATCCTGTTGGGCAACCGTTTTTTGCTCAAGAACGTCGTTGCCGACGGATTCAAACGCATCAATGCCGCACCTGTCCAAGTGGCTTCGGAAGGTGTGGTGGGTGAACATATTCGTTCCTTGACCCCACAGAATGGAGCCCGAACGGCGCAAGTACCTGTGCAAACCGATGTTCCCAGCATCAGGAGCCTGGCCTTGCCTTCCGGAATTACCTTGCCGTTCAAGGCCGGAACAGGGGGGGAGCTCTTCGCAAGAATAAACAAGGACATCCTGATATTACGTTGGGAAGGGCAACGCGCGACCGATGCGCGTGTAGAGCTCAGCAATAGTCAGGTAGTTTCCTCGGCTGTGACGATGAAGTGGCACCGGCAGCAGAGTTTCAGATTTTCGACGTCGGCAAATGGTCAACTGTCATTGGCTCCCGTGCAGGCGGGGGACAATGTGGCACAGTATAAAGTATCCCCCAACGGTTTAATTGGAACACCGGCCGAACCGCACCTGGGTCCGATTATTGAACGTCTCGAGTCGCTACTTCGGCAGCAGTTGGACGATAGCTTCCAGCTCTTCACCAGTTCGATTTCCCAAATAGATGCTTTTCGACTCGATGGGTTGTTGTTCCGTACGCAGAATTCGATACAGCCGAGTTCAGGATACTTTGTCGGCGATCTGGCATTGCTCGGTAAAGTTGCCCCGAGCCTCACCAACTTTCTCATTGCTCCGATCGAACCGGTCGTCGGGCCTGGAGGACGGATTACATTTTCCACCCAGCCTGCGGTGACCGGGCTGACCTGGAGTGTCAAGAGTTTGCCGGGCGAATCCGGCGACTCAGGTGAGATCAACCGCGACACCGGTGTTTACGTGGCGCCCGGCGGCACCGACATCACCGGTTACCAGAAGCGGGTACTAGTGACGGCTCGGGCAGCCAATGGCAATTCCAGCAAGGCGTTGGTGAGCATCGTCAAGAGCGACATCAACATCGATCCGTTGGTATTCGTGGTGACGGCAAGGTCCGAGGGGGAGCAAGTCTCGGGCTACAAGATGTCTGCGGCTGCGTTGGATGGCACCGAACTTGTCTGGAAACTGGCCAGCGGGTCGACTGCCAGCATCGAAAATGAACCTGAACCGATCATCGGGCTTCCCAACCAGAAACGATTTATACCACCTGTTCGTCAGGGGGATGCAGCCGTTACGCTCGAATACATTGAAGTGTCACGTATTTCTGGCGGCCGGGCACAGCAGGCTGTGGCGGTAGTCATACAACATGCCTCTAGTCATTTCTTCAGAACGGTATTCGACCCGTTGCGAGGGATGCAGTTGAAGTTGGTTTATGTGAACAGGAACGGTGACGAAATCCAAGAGCCCATCGAACAAACGACCTTCACGCAATTATATGGCGACGGTAGCATTACAGAGGCTGGTTGGTATGTCCCGTCCCCAAACTCAACGATGAAGTTCGCCGTGTGTATGGCAGAAAGAGCGAGTGATGAAGATTGGAAGTTTGCTTGCATTATTTTGCCGCTCCCGCTTTTGTAGGTGGATTAATTCACCTGTCTTGAATTAACGGTCTCGCCGTTAACAAGTACAGTCAGAAATATTGTATAGCAGTTAGCTACCGTTCAAAGGAGTTAATCAAATGCCCTCCTCAGAGACGCAGTTGCCTGTCCCACAGATCAAGGAATCCCATGATCTGCACATCTATCCGCGCCCGAGTGGACCAACGATTACCGCGGTCATTGCACCGTATCGGGCCATGCAGGTAGGTGACGTCGTCACCCTCAAGTTTGAAGGTTACGACGACACAGGTGAATTGGACGAGGTTTGGCGACAGCCGAAGACTTTGGAAAAAAGTGATATTGACAAACCCCTGCTGATGAATATTCCCAGAGACCAAATTGACTTTATCGGCGGCGGTCACGCATTGATCAGCTACACCGTGGACTATGTCGGTACCGGTATCTGCGGGCCTTCCATGGTGCAATCGCTGGGAGTTACGGAGCCGACCACACCGTTGGCACCGCTCATTGAGATAGAAGGGTTGTCTGGCGATACGCTGGATCCCACACAATTCCCTGACGGTATTACGCTGCGAGTCGCGCCCTATGGGGAGGCCAATATCGGCGACGGGATAGCCTTGTATTGGTGGACCTCCAGCCTTGATAAGCGTGTGGTTCAGGCCTTCTTGCTCGATCCGTCGAATATTCAGAGCGAGGTCCTGCTGTTTCGGCTGTCTGCCCCAGTGCTGCAAGCCAGCATGGGGGAAGCGGTCCAAGTGTTCTATCAGTATGCTCGGGCCGGTGTGGCTCAGACTTCGCAAGCACTGGAGCTGAGAGTGCGGGCGCCGCTGGATCTGAAGCCCCCATCCGTCGAGGGCGCCACTGCCGAAGGCATGCCTGGCGACAACCAGGCCTATCTAACCGCTGCGTCTACCCTGCAAAACGGCGCGTTCGTCACGCTGCCGGCGTCACTGGCAATCGGCGCTGGCGATCGAGTTGCCGTTCATTGGCAGGGGGATCCAGCGGGAGGCGTGCATATTGCGACCGAACCTTTTGAACATGGAAATCCTCGGCGCTTCCAGGTGCCGGTCTGTGCCATCGCCGCGAATATGGAAGCGCGCGACGACGATGACGCCAAACGATTTGCAGTGTTTTACCGAATTACCCCAGTCGGTGAGGGTTATCAAGATTCCGATAGTTTACAACTGCGAATTTTACCGTTACCGATAGAGTTTTATCCCACTGTTCAATGCACCGAGGTGGTGGGCAATCGACTCTCATTACGCACCGTGCCTGAGACAGGGGCGAACATTACCTTGGCGACGTGGCCCTTTATTGCAGCGGGTCAACAATTAACTATTCGTGCCCATGGCATCAGCGCGACGAGCACTCCCATTTCTTTTGATATCCGTAGGCCCGCTGTGCCTGTCACGGCCCAAGAGGCTTTGAACGGTATAAGGGATCAAAAGTTATTGAATACGTTTTTACAGCGGTTGAGGTTGAATTCGAACCTGAGGTTCGCGGTAGCGGTGAGTTTTGATGGAGGGAAAATCAATTTCAACTTTCCTTCACTGGACGGTATTCAAGTAGTGGAATGAAAGGCAGTTCGGTACTTGGGAGGCTGGTGGCAAACAGTGCTCAACATTAAATTCTGAGGAAGTTATCATGGCGCGCGAAACAGTGGCACAATTTATCCAGTGGCTGGGAGAAAAACCGCGGACTTACGGTTATGATGCAATCCTGGCTTATGATCAATACAAAACCAACGTGCTGTTGATACAAGAATACATCGAGCGATTTACCAATGAGCATTATTTTGATCCCATCAGTTTTGATGCTGAGTTTAGCTCGGGTACTAACTGGGAATATATCTACGACTATCTTCTCGACGCGCCTCGGCTGTCGTTCGAAACCGCGAACATTAATCAATCTGAAGCAACGCTGACGATGCGGATTATTGGCGGGACGCAGCTTTCCGTGAATAAAGGCGTGGGGGAAAAGGTCAGGTGGGTTTCACGGATACGACTGGCCGATGCTCTGAACGGTCCTTTATTACGAGCGACCATTGACTTGCAGAAAAATAACGGCTCGGTGGAGGAAGATGGAGGTGTGTTCCTGGATATTTCAAAGGGCACGAGGCTGTATGTCACTATCGGCGACAGCATGGAACAGGATCTGATCGCCGGTGAAAAATTCCAGAAGAAATTCGAAGAATGGCCGGAGGAAGAGAAGGTATTCGAATTGAATACCCTGCCGGTCGACCCTGACAACCTTCTTCAGCCCAGAAATTTCGCGATTCGCACCCATCCGGTGGAGGGCGGCGATGATCGTAATTCGCCCAGTTTTGGCGAGGGCCAGGTATTGTTGTTTGTTCAGATGCAAGGAGGTGCGGCGGACGAAGACGTCGCTATTCCGGGTAGCAATGCAGGGATGCATTATTTGATCCCATTGGGCGGGGGCGACGAGCCGCTGTCCGCGACATTGCTGTTGGGCAACCATTTCATGCTCAAGAACATTGTTGCCACTGGGTTCAAGCGCCTCACCGAACAATCTATCGAGGTCATTCCAGAAGGGGTGGAAGGGCAACATATCTATAAACTGACCCCGCGGAGCGGAGCCCGGGCGGTGTCGGTGGGCACACTAACCGGTATTCCCGGCATCAAGAACCTTACATTCCCATCCAAACTCACCTTGCCGTTCCAGGCTGGGACGGACGGGAAGTTCTTCGCAGAAATAGTCAATAAGGACGTCTTGACATTAATCTGGGACGGGCAACACTCGAACCCGGTGGTTGTGGTGACCAATGATAATCAGACGGTCTCTAAATCGGTTACGATGAAGTGGAGCTGGCAGCAACGCTTCAAGTTCGAGACAGACGCCGAGGGCAATTTGTCATTGAGGCTACATGGGACGGAGCAACTAACAGTATGCAAAGTTTCGCCTGACGGTCTTATTGGTACACCTGCAGAGCCGCACTTGGACGCGATCATTGAACGCCTCGAGTCGTTGCTCGGAGAGCAACTGACAGAAAGCTTCAGGGTCTTTACCGGAACGGTACTCGAGATCAACACCTATCGGCTCCATGGCTTGTTATTCCGTACGAAGAATGCGGTGGTGCCGAGTGAAGGATACTTCACCGGTGACTTGGCGTTGCTCGGCAGGATCGCTCCAAGCATGACCAACTTTGTCATCGATCCAATCGAACCGCTTGTCGGGCCTGAGGGGAGGGTAGAGTTCAAAATCGAGCCTGGGGCGGTCGGCGTTGAGTGGACCGTCATGAATTTGCCTGATGAGGACGGTGATCCCGGCGTGATCGATCGCCAAACCGGCGCTTACCAGGCTCCCCGCGATATCGACATTCCGGGTTACCAGAAACGTGTACTGGTGAACGCCCGGGCAGCCAATGGCAATACCAGCTTGGCGTTGGTGAGCATCGTCAAGCGCGATATTGGTATCGACCCGTTGGTGTTCGTGGTGACGGCAAGGTCCGAGGGCGACCAGGTATCGGGCCATAAAATGTCCGCCGCAGCGTTGGATGGAGCTCCTCTTGCCTGGTCGCTGGCTAGCGGATCCACCGCCGAGATCCGGGATGAGCACGAGCCGACACCGGGTCTGCCCAACCAGAAACGCTTCATACCTCCTCTTTTCCAAGGTAACGACGAGACGCCCATTACCCTTGAAGAAATAACGGTGGCCCGTGTAGCGGGCGGCCCGCAACAAAAGGCTATTGCAGTCGTGGTGCATCAGGCCTCCACCTATTACATCAAACCCGAGATCAGTGACGATAAGCGGAAGGTGACGGTCAAGTTGTACTACACGGACCGGAGTGGGAATGAACAATGGGTACCGACTGATCAAGTCGAGTTCACCAAACTCTACGGCGACGGTACTTTCTCAACGACGGGGGAGTATGAGTTACCGGCCGTCCCGGACGCCAAGTTTGCTGTGCTCATGGCCATAAGGCCGGACGATGAAGTCTGGAAGTACAGTTTTCTAATCGTGCCCAATCCCATTGTGGATGTGCAGTCTTTTACTGATGCAACAGGGTCGTGAGGAGAGTCGTCATGGCTTCGAATAGTGCGGCAGATACATTGATGATCGGCCATTCCAAAACTGAACTGCTTCGGAAACTTACGGGCAAGGGCGTCACTTTAGGTTGGGGGGCGATCGTGGCTTTCGACCGTGCCCATATCAATCAGATATTGCAAAAGCAATACCTGTCTCATATGAACGACTTGAGTTTCCTGATGCCTTTCAATCGTCGGTTCTTTACTCATGAGGAGGAGTTCGAGGAAATCCAACTGGAACGTATGGTATTGGGAGAGCCGCGACTGTCTTTCGAGTCCGCGAGCTTGGTCAACTCCGAGGTGACGCTGACGATGAATATTATCAGCGGCAGTTATACCACGACCGACCATTCGCCGATCTTCCCGAGCATGGTCCGGGAAAGCTTCAACATTCTTGAAGACATGGGTTATCAGGTGCGAATGACCGTCAGCCTGGCAGTGGCGCAAGGGACGGTCGATGAGCGAGGCCGGGTCATACTCGACTTGTCCAAAGGGCTCGATGTCATGTGTAACCTGGGTTCCAGTGACTTTGCCCAGCGTCGTATCGGTGATGCGGTCAAGGCTTACCTTGAACAACACCCTGTTTATCGCAAGATTTTCGTGCTCGGCATCATCGATTACAACGACTACAGCCCATTGGCGCCTCGTTCGTTTGCGCTGCGTACCCAAGCGGCGCCCGGGGCGGCGGATGCCCGGTCGGCGAACTATGGGGAAGGCGCGTTGGTAATGTTCGTTCAACTGACCTCCAATCCTGAACCAGGGAGCCTGCCCGCAAACGATCGAGGCCTTCCTTACTTGATCCCCAATGACTTGGAGAACGGCAAGCCCAAATACTCCGCCACGGTGCTGGTGGAAAAACGCCTGATTCCGTTTGTGGATGGGGCGGAGCTGGAGTTGCTCAAGCATTTGCTGTTTCCCAACAGCTATGTCTTTACGGACAGCGAGCCTCCCCACAAGCCCCATGATTTGGTGGTGTTCGGTAATATTTCGCTGGCATCTGACGGGAGGGTTGTCGAGCCTGCACGTGTCGCGGTGAAAGGCGGTGTGCCGACTCGCTTCAGCGTTGTCAGCGGCACGGGGCGCGCGTCGGCACCGGACGGATGGAGTGCCAGCAGCCTCGATAGCCCTTGGGTGGTCGGCGACATGCAAGGCGACACCTACACACCGAAGGCCTCGGAATTGATGGGATTCAACCAGCAGGTCTCGGTAGTGACGGCCCATTACCAAGACAGTCTCGGAGAGCGAAGCTACTCGGGACTGGTGGTGGAGTCTTACCAGAGCATCGCGGTTTCTCCGCGTATCTGCACATGGGGTGAAGGGATGGACCCTGTCCACCTTAAAGCCTCGAGCCTGGGGAACAATCGATTGGAATGGCGGTTGGTAGGCGATCCGAAGGGGCAGTTGGAGGTGGAGGACGACAGTTACAACGCTGTTTTTACGCCACGATGGGAAACAGGCCAACCGGTATGGATTCAAACCATTGAAGTGAAAGACACCAGCACGGCGGAAACTACCCGTGCAGCGGTCATCATTATCGTGGCGCCGCAGTCTCTCAAGATCGTGCCTTATCATGTGCCCTCCCTCACGGCATCCAGTCGTATACGGTTCAGTGTGGACAATTCGGCTAGGCCGGCCAATTGGGAGGTGTTTGGCGAGGGAACGATTACCTCGGATGGGGTATTTACTCCGCCCATCAGTAACGAGACACCGGTCAGCGTCGTGCTCGGTGAGACCAGTGAGAGTGACTGGGGCTATGCCATTGTGCAGTTGGTCGAGCGGCAGCGGGAAGCGCCGCGTTGGACAGAGCTGAGTGTATTTTCAATCGAGGCGCTGGACACGACGCAGTGCTACATCAATGGTCTGCAGCAAATTCCGCTGCGGATCAAAATCGAAACCAAGGCAGTCGACTATGAAGGGTATTCGATTGATATTCCACTGAGCGACGTCGAGTTGTCGACCTTGAAGCTGGTCGATCTTATCAGCGGTGCTGAAGTACCTTTTATCGAGGCGCATCGGGAGGGGATAGAGGACGGTGAACTGCCTTGGGCGGTCAACGTCCAGCGCAACCGTTTCAAGCTTTACTCTCCGGGCGCCGTCAAGGAGGTAGATCCCAACCGTCCCATGGAACCCCACAACGACCGGACACGCTATCGTGAGTTTTATGTGCAGTCGACATCCGAAGGTACCCGTGAGTTTTATGCCAAGTTCCAGGCTGCCGATAACCGGACATGGTCTTCAAATATGCGTGAGTGGGCGAATGGCACTATTCGGCTGCAGGGCGTTGTACCGCCCACCCCATTGAGAGAAGTCGGGCCCAATGGCCACTATGACTTCGTTCGGACGCGCGTTTTCAATGGGGTAGGTGAGGAGAAACCCGATGATCCGTTTTCTTATCTGCTGGACTCGATCGATTACTGGAAGTTTGCTTACCGAAAGTCGGGGATATACCCCGTCCGCATGGCCACGCTCAAGGTCGCCGGTAACGCTTCGACCTTGCAATACGAGTCGGAGCAGTTGGATGAAGTGTTCGCCAGTTACACCGGGTATGGTTTTTATCCCCAACCCTTTGGCCGGGAAGATAACCCACCGACTAAATTGGTGTTCGATGCTTATTTTAGAGTCTTATGCCACGACCTGAATTATGACGGGCCTTCATCGGACTTTATTGAGCAACATCGCCCTTCCCCGGGCGAACTTATCGTCAGCCTTCATCGAGTCGCGGATATGCCCTACTGGAATGACGGCATGACCGAGGAACCGCTCATGAAGTATCGCGAACGGCTGGATACGCCTGTGGATTTTACACTGACGGATGTGGAAGGTAACCGCCATCGAATGAGTGTGAGTTTTGAGATACCGAGCAAAGCAGACAGCCGCAATCAACTGCTGATCAATTTTAGATAGCGCCGAAGGCGAATCATGGATGATTCGCTGGGTTGCTTCATATCTTGTCCAAGGCGGTGACACATTATGACGTCTTCAACGGTTGTTCATTCCAATGCCTTCAACTTCATGAGTTTCCTGTCGGCCAGTGTTGATCCACGCACCGGTCAATACACCCTCGCCATCGACTTGCCGGAACTCAA
>NZ_JBIXJT010000036.1:0-16547 GCF_052871455.1 Pseudomonas sp. LARHCG127 | reverse complement strand
GCTCGCGAAGGCGGCGATACCGTCACTATCTCCATTGACTGACCCACCGCCATCGCGAGCAGGCTCGCTCCCACAAGGGGAGGGGCTGTTCTGGTTGGGGGGTTAAATCGCAGGCAATAAAAAACCGACCCTGAGGTCGGTTTTTTAATGAGCGCGTCGCTTAGGCAGCAGCGGCAACGTTCAGGGCCTTTACGTGGCCATTCAGGCGGCTCTTATGGCGAGCAGCCTTGTTCTTGTGGATGATGCCTTTATCGGCCATGCGGTCGATAACTGGCACAGCCAGAACGTAAGCAGCTTGAGCTTTTTCAGCGTCTTTTGCGTCGATGGCCTTGACTACGTTCTTGATGTAGGTACGGACCATGGAACGCAGGCTGGCGTTGTGGCTGCGACGCTTCTCAGCCTGTTTTGCACGTTTTTTGGCGGAAGGTGTGTTGGCCACCGTCGAGCTCCTCGAAAGACTTTTTGGGAAATAGCAAACAAAATAGGCCGCGAATCATGCCGATGAGTTGAAGTCTTGTCAAGGGCGGGTGACGCGTTCCGCTGAATGGCAGGTGCTGCGCACCGAAGGATTTCTTTCCGGCGTGCGACCTGTAAACTCGCGGGCTTTGGCTCTGCACTGTTTAGCGGCGCGGAGTATCGCACAAGTGGGCGCGTTGTTCGCCTGCTGTTTATCGACAGGCAAAAACTCTTTTCATGAATCTGCTCAAATCGTTGGCCGCCGTCAGCTCTATCACGATGCTTTCCCGTGTCCTGGGGTTCGTTCGCGATACGTTGATCGCACGGATATTCGGCGCCGGGATGGCCACCGACGCCTTCTTCATCGCCTTCAAGCTGCCCAACCTGTTGCGGCGGATCTTCGCCGAAGGCGCGTTCTCCCAGGCCTTTGTGCCGATCCTGGCGGAATATAAAAGCCAGAAGGGCGACGAGGCGACTCGCACATTCATTGCCTACGTCACCGGCCTGCTGACCTTGGTGCTGGCGCTGGTCACGGCCGCCGGCATGCTCGCCGCGCCCTGGGTGATCTGGGCCACGGCGCCGGGCTTTACCGATACCCCGGAAAAATTCCAGCTCACCGCTGACCTGCTGCGGGTGACCTTTCCTTATATATTGCTGATTTCCCTGTCGTCCCTGGCCGGGGCGATCCTCAATACCTGGAACCGCTTTTCCGTGCCGGCCTTTGTGCCGACCCTGCTCAACGTCAGCATGATCGTGTTCGCGGTATTCCTGACGCCTTACTTCGATCCGCCGGTAATGGCCCTGGGCTGGGCGGTACTGGTCGGCGGCCTGGCGCAACTGTTGTATCAACTGCCGCACCTGAAAAAGATCGGCATGCTGGTGCTGCCGCGGCTGAACCTGCGCGACAGCGGCGTATGGCGGGTGATGAAGCAGATGCTGCCGGCGATCCTCGGGGTGTCGGTGAGCCAGATTTCCCTGATCATCAACACCATCTTTGCCTCGTTCCTGGTGGCCGGCTCGGTGTCGTGGATGTACTACGCCGATCGCTTGATGGAGTTGCCGTCCGGCGTGCTGGGCGTGGCCCTGGGCACGATCCTGCTGCCAACCCTGGCCAAGACCTACGCCAGCCAGGACCGCCACGAATATTCGCGGATCCTCGATTGGGGCCTGCGCCTGTGCTTTGTGCTGGTGCTGCCGTGTGCGCTGGCGCTGGGGATCCTCGCCGAACCGTTGACCGTCTCGCTGTTCCAGTACGGCCAATTCAGTGCCTTTGATGCCTTGATGACTCAGCGGGCACTGATCGCTTACTCGGTGGGCTTGCTCGGGATCATCGTGATCAAGGTGCTGGCGCCAGGGTTCTACGCCCAGCAGAACATCCGCACGCCGGTGAAGATCGCCATTTTCACCCTGGTGATGACGCAGTTGTTCAACCTGCTGCTCATCGGCCCATTGGCCCACGCGGGCCTGGCCCTGGCGATCAGCGCCGGTGCCTGCCTCAACGCCGGGCTGCTGTTCTATCAGTTGCGCAAGCAAAAGATGTATCAACCACAACCGGGCTGGGCCAAGTTCGGCCTCAAGCTGCTGGTGGCCGTGGCGGTGATGTCGGCGGTGTTGCTGGGGGCGATGCATTTCATGCCGCCCTGGGGCGAAGGGCAGATGCTCGAGCGTTTCCTGCGCCTGGGCGCCCTGGTGGTGGCCGGCGTGGTGGCGTATTTCGGCATGTTGCTGCTGATGGGGTTCCGTCTGCGCGACTTCAACCGCAAGGCCTTGAGCTGAGGGCGGGCCCTCGATAATCCCGGGTCGGGCAGTGGTTTTGTCGGTTCGATCACTTTGGGGTGCGGTGTTGCCTGTCGTCGGCCGCCGGGTGTGGTTATAATCGGCCACTTTATGAGCAAGAAGCGCGTTATGCAGCTGGTTCGAGGCCTCCACAACCTGCGCCCCCAGCATCGGGGCTGTGTCGCCACTATTGGCAACTTTGACGGTGTTCACCGTGGCCACCAGGCTATCCTGGCGCGGCTGCGCGAGCGTGCGCTGGAATTGGGCGTGCCCAGCTGCGTGGTGATCTTCGAGCCGCAGCCCCGGGAGTTTTTCGCCCCGGACACCGCCCCGGCCCGTTTGGCCCGGTTGCGGGACAAACTGCAACTGCTGGCCGCCGAAGGCGTCGACCGGGTCCTGTGCCTGGCCTTCAACCAACGCCTGAGCAAACTCAGCGCCGCCGAATTTGTCGAGACCATCCTGGTGGACGGTCTCGATGTGAAACATCTGGAAGTCGGCGATGATTTCCGTTTCGGCTGCGACCGGTCCGGGGATTTCGATTACCTGCAACAGGCCGGTATCGCCCAGGGGTTCACCGTCGAAGCGGCGCAGACCGTCGAGATGGATGGCTTGCGCGTCAGCAGTACCCAGGTCCGCAATGCCTTGGCGGCGGCCGACTTCGAATTGGCCGAGCGCTTGCTCGGCCGGCCGTACCGGATTGCCGGGCGGATCCTGCACGGGCAGAAACTGGCGCGCCAACTGGGCACGCCGACGGCCAACGTGCAGCTCAAGCGCCGTCGTGTGCCGCTGACCGGGGTGTTCCTGGTGAGTGTCGAGATCGACGGCAAGACCTGGCCCGGCGTCGCCAACATCGGCGTGCGACCCACGGTCCAGGGCGATGGCAAGGCCCACCTTGAAGTACATGTTCTGGATTTTGCCGGCGATCTGTATGACCGGCGTTTGACGGTGGTTTTCCACCATAAGCTGCGTGAAGAGCAGCGTTTTGCCTCCCTGGAGGCGCTCAAGACGGCGATCCATGCAGATATCGCCGCCGCCCGTGCCCTTGTCGCAACCAGCGCCAATCGCTAATGAAGAGCCTTAAATGACCGACTATAAAGCCACGCTAAACCTTCCGGACACCGCCTTCCCAATGAAGGCCGGCCTGCCTCAGCGCGAACCACAGATTCTGCAGCGTTGGGACAGCATTGGCCTGTACGGAAAGTTGCGCGAAATTGGCAAGGATCGTCCGAAGTTCGTCCTGCACGACGGCCCTCCGTACGCCAACGGCACCATCCACATCGGTCACGCGCTGAACAAGATTCTCAAGGACATGATCATCCGCTCCAAGACCCTGTCGGGTTTTGATGCGCCGTATGTCCCGGGCTGGGACTGCCATGGCCTGCCGATCGAGCACAAGGTCGAAGTGACCCACGGCAAGAACCTGGGCGCGGACAAGACCCGCGAGCTGTGCCGTGCCTACGCCACCGAGCAGATCGAAGGGCAGAAGTCCGAATTCATCCGCCTTGGCGTGCTGGGCGACTTCGCCAACCCGTACAAGACCATGGACTTCAAGAACGAAGCGGGCGAAATCCGTGCCCTGGCGAAAATCGTCGAGGGCGGCTTCGTGTTCAAGGGCCTCAAGCCGGTGAACTGGTGCTTCGATTGCGGTTCGGCCCTGGCCGAGGCGGAAGTCGAGTACGAAAACAAGAAGTCCTCGACCATCGACGTCGCGTTCCCGATCGCCGATGAAGACAAGCTCGCCGCCGCGTTCGGCCTGGGCAAGCTGGCCAAGCCCGCATCGATCGTGATCTGGACCACCACCCCGTGGACCATCCCGGCCAACCAGGCGCTGAACGTCCACCCGGAATTCAACTACGCCTTGGTCGACGTCGGCGACAAGCTGCTGGTGCTGGCCGAAGAACTGGTCGAATCCTGCCTGGTCCGCTACAACCTCGAAGGTTCGGTGATCGCCACCGCGCCGGGTTCGGCGCTGGAACTGATCAATTTCCGCCATCCGTTCTATGACCGCCTGTCGCCAGTGTACCTTGCCGACTATGTGGAGTTGGGCGCGGGCACTGGCGTGGTTCACTCCGCACCGGCCTATGGCGTCGACGACTTCGTGACCTGCAAGAAATACGGCATGGTCAACGACGACATCCTCAACCCGGTGCAGAGCAATGGCGTGTACGCGCCATCGCTGGAGTTCTTCGGTGGCCAGTTCATCTGGAAAGCCAACCCGGCCATCGTCGACAAGCTCACCGAAGTCGGCGCGCTGCTGCACACCACCGTCATCGAACACAGCTACATGCACTGCTGGCGCCACAAGACCCCGCTGATCTACCGCGCCACCGCGCAGTGGTTCATCGGCATGGACAAGCAGCCCACCAGCGGTGACACCCTGCGCCAGCGCTCCCTCAAGGCCATCGAGGAAACCCAGTTCGTGCCGGCCTGGGGCCAGGCGCGCCTGCACTCGATGATCGCCAACCGTCCGGACTGGTGCATCTCCCGCCAGCGCAACTGGGGCGTGCCGATCCCGTTCTTCCTGGACAAGGAAAGCGGCGAGTTGCACCCGCGCACCGTCGAACTGATGGAAATCGTGGCCAAGCGCGTCGAAGCCGAAGGCATCGAGGCCTGGTTCAAGATGGATGCCGCCGAGCTGCTGGGCGACGAAGCACCGCTGTACGACAAGATCAGCGACACCCTGGACGTCTGGTTCGACTCCGGCACCACCCACTGGCACGTGCTGCGCGGTTCGCACCCGATGGGCCACGAGACCGGCCCACGCGCCGACCTGTACCTGGAAGGCTCGGACCAACACCGTGGCTGGTTCCACTCGTCCTTGCTGACCGGTTGCGCCATCGACAATCACGCGCCGTACCGCGAACTGCTGACCCACGGCTTCACCGTCGATGAGTCTGGCCGCAAGATGTCCAAGTCCCTGGGCAACGTGATCGCGCCGCAAAAGGTCAATGACACCCTGGGCGCCGACATCATGCGCCTGTGGGTGGCGTCCACCGACTATTCCGGCGAGATGGCCGTTTCCGAGCAGATCCTGCAGCGCAGCGCGGACGCCTACCGGCGGATCCGTAACACCGCGCGCTTCCTGCTTTCGAACCTGACCGGCTTCAACCCGGCCACCGACCTGCTGCCGGCCGAAGAAATGCTCGCGCTGGACCGTTGGGCCGTGGACCGTACCCTGCTGCTGCAACGCGAGTTGCAGGAGCACTACGGCGAATACCGCTTCTGGAACGTCTATTCCAAGATCCACAACTTCTGCGTGCAGGAGCTGGGTGGTTTCTACCTCGACATCATCAAGGACCGCCAGTACACCACCGGCGCCAACAGCAAGGCCCGTCGTTCGTGCCAGACCGCGCTGTTCCACATCAGCGAGGCCCTGGTGCGCTGGATCGCGCCGATCCTGGCGTTCACCGCCGACGAGCTGTGGCAGTACCTGCCAGGCGAGCGCAACGAGTCGGTGATGCTCAACACCTGGTACGAAGGCCTGACCGAACTGCCGCAAGGCTTCGAGCTGGACCGTGCGTATTGGGATCGTGTGATGGCAGTCAAGGCGGCGGTCAACAAGGAAATGGAGATCCAGCGGGCGGCCAAGGCTGTCGGCGGCAACCTCCAGGCCGAAGTGACCCTCTACGCCGAAGATGCCCTGGACGCCGACCTGGCGAAGCTGGGCAACGAGCTGCGCTTCGTGCTGATCACCTCCACCGCCAGTGTCGCGCCGTTGGTGCAGGCGCCGGCCGATGCGGTGGCCACTGAAGTCAGCGGCCTGAAGCTGAAGATCGTCAAGTCGAACCACACCAAGTGCGCCCGTTGCTGGCACTGTCGCGAAGACGTCGGCGTGAACCCGGAGCATCCGGAAATCTGCGGTCGTTGCGTGGACAACATCAGCGGTGCTGGCGAGGTTCGTCACTATGCCTAATGTGGCGGGCCGCTTCGGGCGGTTGGGCTGGCTCTGGTTGAGCGTGCTGGTCCTGGTCATCGACCAGGCCAGCAAGTACCACTTCGAGAACTCGCTGACGATGTACCAGCAGATCGTGATCATTCCCGATTACTTCAGCTGGACCTTGGCCTACAACACCGGGGCGGCGTTCAGTTTCCTGGCCGACAGCTCCGGCTGGCAGCGCTGGCTGTTCGCCCTGATCGCCATTGTGGTCAGCGCCGTGCTGGTGGTCTGGCTCAAGCGCCTGGGGCGCAATGAGACTTGGCTGGCGGTGGCGCTGGCCTTGGTGCTCGGTGGGGCCTTGGGCAATCTCTATGATCGTATCGCCCTGGGCCACGTCATCGATTTCATCCTGGTGCATTGGCAGAACCGCTGGTATTTCCCGGCGTTCAACTTTGCCGACAGCGCCATCAGCGTGGGTGCGGTGATGCTCGCCCTGGATATGTTCAAGAGCAAGAAAACCGGAGAAGCCGTCCATGACTGAGCAGCGTATCGCTCAAAATACCGAAGTGAAGCTTCACTTCGCCCTGCACCTGGAAAACGGCGACACCGTCGACAGCACCTTCGACAAGGCGCCGGCGGTGTTCAAGGTCGGTGACGGTAACCTGCTGCCGGGCTTCGAAGCGGCGATCTTCGGGTTCAAGGCCGGCGACAAGCGCACCGTGGTCGTGCCACCAGAAAACGCCTTTGGTCAGCCCAACCCGCAAAACGTGCAGACCATGCCACGCTCCCAGTTCCAAGACATGGAGCTGTCCGAGGGCCTGCTGGTGATCTTCAACGACGCGGCCAATACCGAATTGCCGGGTGTGGTGAAGGCTTTTGATGACGCCCAGGTGACGGTGGACTTCAACCATCCGCTGGCAGGCAAGACCTTGAACTTCGAGGTGGAAATCCTCGAAGTGAAGGCGGTTTAAGGTTTAACAGGCAGTTCCTGCTGCCACCCGATTCACTGTGGGAGCGAGCTTGCTCGCGATAGCGTCGTACCAGTCAATATTGACGTTGGCTGATATACCTCATCGCGAGCAAGCTCGCTCCCACACGGTATTGCACCGATTCAATTTCTTGCGCGCAAGACACGAGGCACAGCATGCAAATCAAACTCGCCAACCCCCGTGGCTTCTGCGCCGGTGTGGACCGGGCGATCGAAATCGTCAACCGCGCCCTGGAAGTCTTCGGGCCGCCGATCTACGTGCGCCACGAAGTGGTCCACAATAAATTCGTCGTCGAAGACCTGCGCAGCCGCGGGGCGATTTTCGTCGAGGAACTGGACCAGGTGCCGGACGACGTCATTGTTATCTTCAGTGCCCACGGGGTTTCCCAGGCCGTGCGCAGCGAAGCCGCCGGCCGTGGCCTGAAGGTGTTCGACGCGACGTGCCCATTGGTGACCAAGGTGCACATCGAAGTGGCCCGCTACAGCCGTGACGGTCGCGAATGCATCCTGATCGGCCATGAAGGCCACCCGGAAGTCGAAGGCACCATGGGCCAATACGATGCCAGCAACGGCGGTGCGATCTACCTGGTCGAAGACGAGGAAGACGTTGCGGCCTTGCAGGTACGCAACCCCGAGAGCCTGGCCTTCGTCACCCAGACGACCCTGTCCATGGACGACACCAGCCGCGTGATCGACGCCCTGCGTGCGCGCTTCCCGGCCATCGGTGGGCCGCGCAAGGATGACATCTGCTACGCCACCCAGAACCGCCAGGATGCGGTCAAGCAACTGGCCAACGAATGCGATGTGGTGTTGGTGGTCGGCAGCCCGAACAGCTCCAACTCCAACCGCTTGCGTGAGCTGGCCGAGCGCATGTCCACCCCGGCCTACCTGATCGACGGTGCCGAGGACATGCAGCGCAGCTGGTTCGAGGGCGTCGAGCGCATCGGCATCACCGCCGGTGCGTCCGCGCCGGAAGTCCTGGTGCGCGGCGTGATCCAGCAATTGCAGGCCTGGGGTGCCACCGGTGCCGATGAGTTGGCCGGTCGCGAGGAAAACATCACGTTTTCGATGCCGAAAGAGTTGCGCGTCCGCTCTTTGCTTTGAGCCCTTTCTCGCACAGGGCCTGCTCGGTTTTGACGCTTTCCAGGCGAACACGGCCTGAAGGCGCCAATATCACTTGATGATGGCTGAGCGGCCCGCGTTTGGCGCAGACATGCAGCGTGCCGGCCTGGAATGCGCCGCTGGGGTGCAGGGCTTCCCCCTGGTTGCCGAACCTCACCCTGCGTTTTACCGGCCCGTTGCCCATCACCCGGGCGTTTGCGCGGCGCTCCATCAGTACCGTCTTCTCCTTGTCGTCCAGGGTAATGCGCCAGCCTCGGCCCCAATCGTTGTCTATCGCCCTGAGCACGACCGTCCGGTTGCGCGCGATGGCTTCGCTGCGTGCGCTGCGTAACCCGCTGATCAGCAACTGCGCGGTATCCTCGCGTTCGATGGACTCGATCAGCTCTTTGTAGCCTGCGCTGGCCCACGGCAGAACAATTGCGGCAATTGCCAGTCCCATGAGCAGTTCGATCAGGCTGAAGCCCTGTTGATACATGACGTCTCCTCCCTGGAGTCCGAAAACGACGCGCTCCTGGCGCCGCAAACCGAAACAACCGCACACAAAGGCGGTGGTTTGTTCTAGCGTGTAGAAACAGGTATAGCCGACGGCAACGGAGGGCACCGATGGATCTTCGTACAAAAGGTTTCACGCTGATCGAGGTGCTGGTGGCCCTTGGCGTGCTGCTGATCCTGATCACCATGGCGGTGCCGTCATTTACCGGGTCGCTGCAGAGCACCAAGGCCGACACCGATATCGACGACTTGCGCCGGGCGCTGAACTTTGCCCGGATGACGGCGATCGACCGTGGTATCACCACGCGAATTCGCCCCACCGCCGAGGGCAGCGCCTGGAGCGGCGAACTGACGGTGTATGACAGTACTGGCTCGTCGCCCAATATATTGCGGGTTGTTCCAGCAATGAGCAGCGGCGCGACTCTGACGCTAACCTCAGACGTGACCAACATTGATTTCAACAATCTGGGCGGGCTATCGGCACCGGCCACGCCGGTGAGTTTCAATTATGTACGCGGGGCGCAGAGCAGGACGCTGAGTGTTTGCCTCAATGGACGAATCGTATTGGGAAGTTGCGGATGAAGGGTTGCAGTAAAAGGAGACAGGGAGGCATGACCCTGATCGAGGTGCTGGTGGCGGTGCTGATTCTCGGCGTCGGCTTGCTCGGGGCGGCGATGATCCAGCTCAATGCGCTCAAGTACACCGACAGCTCGCGCATGACCAGCCAGGCCAGTTTCATTGCCTACGACCTGCTGGACCGCATTCGCGCCAACTCCGGCGCCGACTACACCATCACGCCGCCCAGCTCGCCGAACCTCAACGTGGCCCGCGATCAGGACCTTTATGACTTCAAGACCAATATCGTCGCCTTCGGCGGCGCCACGGCCACGGGCACCGTTGCGCTGAACCAGCGGGTCTACACCATCACCATTTCCTGGGACGACGCCCGGGCCGCCAACACCACCGACGCCGCCGAGGCGCGACGCAGCTTTGTCCTGACCAGCCGCGTCGCCGTTGATCCACCGGGGACGGCGCCATGAACCGGCACAGTCGCGGTTTCGGCCTGATCGAATTGATGATCGCGCTGGTGCTCAGCCTGATCGTCATCCTGGGTGTGGTGCAGATTTTCATCGCCGCGAAGAACACTTACGTCAGCCAGAGCGCCGCTGCGGTGATGCAGGAGGACGCGCGGTTTGCCTTGAGCAAAATGGTCCAGGAAATTCGCATGGTGGGCATGTTCGGTTGCTTGGCGACCATCATCGATGCCTCATCGGATAACAGTTTCGCTGTCAGCCAGGTCACGCCAATCCGTTGGGATAACGCCAACCGGAGGTTGACCCTGGTCACCGCCGACATAGGCAGTGGCGGTAGCGCCCCAACCTGGACCGTCGTCTCCGATTGCCTCACCTCGGCGACGGCCTATAGCAACGCACGGCTACCGGCGACGGGGCAGTTGGCGTTTCCGATTCGCCGACTGGTCTACAGCTTCAACAACAATCAATTGCTACTGGGCAGCGGCACCGGCAACCCGCCGACCCTGTCGGTGCTGGTGGACAACGTGCGGGCGTTCGACGTCACCTTCGGCGTGGCGGGCAGCGCTACGGATATCGCGGCGTCGAGCTACACCAGTAACCCGGCTGACCCGGCCCTGATCCGCAGCGTGCGCCTGACCCTGACGCTTTTTGATCCGAGGAACGCGGTGCGCGAGCAGACCTTCAATGTCGTTGCCGCGTTGCGCAACCGGCTGCTATGAAGGAGATGACTTCGATGGGGCATGTGCATCGCCAACGTGGCATGGCCTTGCTGGTCAGCCTGGTTTTCCTGTTGTTGCTGACGTTGATCGGGTTGTCGTCGATGCAGAGCGCCACCCTCCAGGAAAAAATGACCAGCAGCGTCATGCAGCGCAACCAGTCGTTCCAGATGGCCGAGGCGGCGCTGAGGGTCGGTGAAAGCGCGGTGCAGGTCGAAACCTATTCCCTGCCGAGGTGCGCCCCCACGATCCAGTGCGCACCGCCGGCCGAGTCGGCGACGTTGACGGTCGCGGGGCGCAATTCGTCGTCAGGGGTGCTCTGGGTGGCCGCCGCCGGTGGGTTCTATGGTGTGCAGAACATCGGCACGACGCTCACGGCCGTCAATGTGCCGCTTAATACGTCGGCGACGCTGTACCGGATCACGGCGGTAGCGGTGGTGGGCAATAACCAGCGCAGCGTGGTGGAGAGCATCTATGCGAAATATTAAGGCGCTTCGCAGAGGGTGGCAGATATTGCGGGGCGCGATGCTGAGCCTTTACCTGGCGGCCCCGGCCTATGCGTTCACGCCTTCGGACTCGCCCTTGCTGAGTGCGGCCGCTGTCACGCCGAACGTGATGCTGCTGATCGATGATTCGGGGAGCATGAACAACATCATTTGGGCTGCGGGGTTTGATCCGGCGGCGACGCAAACACGTACTTATGCATGCAACGCCAGTAACAACTGCAACGACAGGTATGAGCTGGACCTGGAGGACTCGAATATCCTGTTGGTGAGCCTGTTGCGTGGCGGCTGCTCGTCTGGCTGGTATGGTTTCTATCGACCCAGTATCGGCCGGATCTGTCTGCGCTTGCCAGATCCTGTGGGAGGCGGCGATACCCGTTACACCGGCAAATACTTGGCGTATCTGGTGACACTGGCCAACGGCTCGAGCCGCGATTTCACCACGGGTACGATCCCCACGGATTATCGGATCAACGTGGCGCGGGATGTCTCCAATGAGTTGGTCGCCAATAACCGCGCCCTGCGCATCGGCCTTGCTACCTTCAACCCACCCAATTTCAGCAACTCCGGCCCGGGAGGCTACATTGCCCGGGCTGTCAGCGACCTGTCACCCGTCAGCGGCAGCGTGACCCAGACCCAGGCCAACAGCAACTACAGCGCCCTGATCAATGCCATCAACGGCCTGGGCGCTGTCGCGAACACACCGTTGGCCGAGAGCTATTACGAGGTTACCCGCTACTTCAGGGGCATGGCGCCTTACTACAATGGCACGCCTGCCACCTACACCAGTCCGATCCAGTACCGTTGCCAGAAAAACTTCGGCGTAGTGGTCACCGACGGCTTGCCCACCTACGACCGGACGTTCCCCACCAACGACCCGCAGGGCCTGTCCCGGCTGCCAAACTGGGATGGCATCAGCAGCAACGATGGCGTCGATCCTCTCGGTAATGCGGAGGGCGACACGCTTTACCTGGACGACATCGCCAAGTTCGCCTTCGACATCGACATGCGCTCCACCGGCACCGACGCCACCGGCAAGAGCTGGAACAGCGTGGATTTTCCTCGGCAGTACCTCAATACCTATACCGTAGGATTTGCCGTCACCAACCAGATGTTGTCCGACGCCGCCCGTTACGGGGCGGGCAAGTATTATCCGGCGAGCGACAGCGAAGGCCTGAATTCGGCGCTGTCGTCAGCCCTGAGTGATATCACTTCCAAAGCTGGCTCCGGGGGCGGCGGCACCACCAACGCCGCCACGTTATCCAGCACCTCCAGCTACTACCAGACCACTTATGACCCCAAGGACTGGCGTGGGACCATCCGGGCATTCGGCTTCACCCCGGCGGGTACGGTCAACACGGCAGCGGTGCAATGGACCACCGACACCGCCATCGTGCCCGGCGCCACGGCGCCGATCTATCAATCCTGGAACACCGCGACCAACGTGCCGGTGACCCTGGCCTACGGCAATTTTTCGCCGGCCCAGCAAACCAGCCTCAGCCAGAACCTGCCCACGGGGATCACCGGCAATGACTTGGTGGAGTGGAGCAAGGGCGTCAACAAGACCGGCCTGAAGGTGCGCAGCGCATTATTGGGCGACATCATCAATTCGCCGTTGGTGCTGGCGTCGCCCAATGACCAGACCGCTGCGGACCTGCTCAACGACACCAGCTACAGCACCTACCTGGCGACCAAGGCGACAAACATGAGCACCAGCCTGGTGGTGAATGGCAACGATGGTTTCTTCAGTGTCATCAACAGCGCAAACGGCGCGCGGCGTTACGCCTACATGCCTTCGAACGTGCTGCCCTCGTTGCAGGACATTGCCGACGTCAACTACATCAACGGCGTGAGCCACAAATTCCTCGTGGATGGACAAATCGGTCTATTCGACGTGCAGTCGGGGAGCGCCTGGAAGACCGTGGCCGTCGGTGGCACCGGGGCTGGGGGCAAGGTGTTCTATGCGGTCCAGCTGTTCGATGCGGCGGCCGGCAATGCGTATCGGGCGTTGTGGCAAATCAGTGCGCCAACCGTCGCCAACACGGCCAATGCCTTTAATGACCTGGGCTACGCCTATGCGCGTCCCGAAGTCGCACGCCTGGCGGACGGTCGCTGGGCGGCGTTCATCGCCAATGGCTACGGCAGCAATACAGGTGTGGCGGCGTTGTACGTGGTGGATATCCGTGACGGTTCGCTGATCCGCAAAATCGTCATCAACAGCAGCGAAACCGATAACGGCCTGTCGTCGGTCAAGCTGCGAGTCAACTCGCAGAATATAGTGCAGGCCGCGTACGGTGGTGACTTGAAGGGGCGGATGTGGAAGTTCGACCTCAGCGGCACTTCACCCACCGCCTGGGGCCTGGCGTTTGCTGGGCAGCCGTTGTTCACCGCACCCGGAGGCGCGACCCAGCCGATCACTGTGCAACCTCTGCTGGCAGACAATCCCCAGGGCGGCACCCAGGTGTTTTTTGGTACCGGCAAGTTCAACGAAGCAGCCGACAAGCTCAACAAGGACCTGCAGGCGTTCTATTCGATCTGGGACGCCACGGGCAGCGCGGGGCAAATCACCGTGTCGAGCCTGCAGGCCCAGTCGATCACCGGGGTGTTTTCCGGCAGCACCGGGCAGTTCGTGACCACCAGCCAGACGGACGTGGCGTATCCTGCAAAGAAGGGCTGGTACCTGCCGTTGGTGTACAACAACGTGCTGACCGGGGAGCGAGTCATCAACCCGGCCAGCCTGGTGCTCGGGCGTGTGGTCTTTACCACGGCCGCCGTGGACACCACTGACCCTTGCGCCAGCTTCGGTACGGGCAAACTGATCGAATTGGATGCGTTCAACGGTAAGATGCTCAACTATGCGGTACTCGATACCAACAATGATGGTTCGCTCACCAGCCTCGACACGATTTCCGCCGGCGTGGTGTTCACGGGCGGCATCCCGACATTGAGCGCCGTCGTCAGTGCCAACGGGGCCACCAATATGATCGTGAACGACTCCGGTGGTGGTATCACCGACCTGCTGGGCAAATCCGTCGGCGGCAGCCGCCGTATCATGTGGCGGCAAATACAATGAGGGAGCAAGGCATGCGCAGATCCAACCGCGGTTTCACCTTGATCGAAATCATGATCGTGATCGCGATCATCGGTATCGTGATCACCGTCGGCTATCCGAGCCTGACCGAATACATGAAGAAGGGCCGACGGGCCGAAATCGCCGGGCTCTTGTCGGAGCAGGCGCAAATTCTCGAACGCCACTATTCGAAGAACAGCGTCTACACCAATGCGACCGGGCTGAGTAGTGGCAACGATTTCTACACCATTACCCCGACACTGACGGACCAGAGCTTCATCCTGACCGCCGTGCGCAAGAGCGGCTCGTCCATGGCGACGGACAAGTGCGGTGACTTCAAAATTACCAATACCGGCGTACGAAGCGTGGAAAATGCTGCTGGGGTGACTGCCAAGGATTGTTGGGGGCGCTGAGTTTCTTTTATCCGGGCGCGCTTTATGCGCCCTTTGTTTGTGAGTTGAATCAGAACATGACCAGGCAACAGCAAGTGGTGATTGTCGGTGGCGGAGTCATCGGCCTGCTGACGGCGTTCAATCTGGCGTCCGAAGGGCAACGTGTGGTGCTGCTGGACCGTTCCAATGTCGGCCAGGAATCGTCCTGGGCCGGTGGCGGTATTGTTTCGCCGTTGTACCCGTGGCGCTATAGCCCGGCGGTCACGGCGCTGGCCCATTGGTCACAGGATTTTTATCCACAGCTGGGGGAGCGTCTGTTCGCAGCCACCGGGATCGACCCGCAAGTACATGTGACCGGGCTTTATTGGTTGGATCTGGACGACCAGGACGAAGCGCTGGCCTGGGCCAGGCGGGAAGGGCGCCCGCTGCGGGCTGTGGATATCTCGGCGGTTCATGATGCGGTGCCGGTGCTGGGCGCGGGTTTTTCCCGGGCGATCTACATGGCTGACGTGGCCAACGTGCGTAATCCGCGGCTGGTGAAATCCCTCAAGGCTGCGTTGCAGGCGATGCCGAACGTCACGCTGCATGAGCATTGCGAAGTCAGCGGGTTCATTCGCGACGGTGGGCGCGTGGTGGGCGTGCACAGTTCTGCCGGTGAAATTCATGGCGATGAGGTGGTGCTGGCCGCCGGTGCCTGGAGCGGTGAGTTGCTCAAGACCTTGGGCTTGAAATTGCCGGTCGAGCCGGTCAAGGGCCAGATGATTCTGTACAAGTGCGCATCGGATTTTCTGTCGAGCATGGTTCTGGCCAAGGGGCGTTATGCGATCCCGAGGCGTGATGGGCATATTCTGGTCGGCAGTACGCTGGAGCGTGAAGGTTTCGACAAGACCCCGACCGAGGTTGCGTTGGAGAGCCTGAAGGCTTCGGCGCAGCAGCTGATTCCGGCGTTGGCGGGTGCCGAGGTGGTGGGGCATTGGGCCGGGTTGCGGCCTGGGTCGCCTGAAGGTATTCCCTATATCGGCGAGGTGCCGGGGATTGCAGGGCTTTGGCTGAACTGTGGGCATTATCGCAATGGGTTGGTGTTGGCGCCGGCTTCGTGTCAGTTGTTTACGGATTTGATGTTGGGGCGTGAGCCGGTGATTGATCCTGCGCCTTATGCGCCGGCGGGGCGGTTGTAAGGTTTTATACTCTGATCCAAATTGTGGGAGCGAGCCTGCTCGCGATGGCGGTTTGATTGAGTACATATCCATTTCTGCGGTAACGGCTACTTAGGGTTCCGCCCTTACGGCGGCTCACTTTTTTTCAAACGCCAAAAAAAGTAAGCAAAAAAGGCTTGCCCCACCACTCGGTGCCTCGCTTAGGCTCGGCATGCCCTCACTCCGGCATTGCTCCGTGGGCCGCCGCGAAGGGCCATCCATGGCCCAGCGCGGCTAACCCGGCATCCATGCCGGGTTGCCCACTCCACAATGCCTGCGTTCGGCCATCGTGGTTAAAGGGGCCTCCAGATCAAAAGCCGGGCCGAGGCGGCCTTATAGCCGACCTGGCTCTCCCGCTCGTACACCCATCAGATCTGTGGGAGCAAAGCTTGCTCGCGAGGCGGGCTTACAGTCGACCTGATTCTTCCGTTCGTACACCGATCCAATTGTGGGAGCGAGCCTGCTCGCGAAGAGGCCTGCACATTCAGCACCTTCATCGGCCATGACACCGCCATCGCGAGCAGGCTCGCTCCCACATTGAATCTTCAGTAGACACAATATTTCATGCGCTCGGACCTCCTGTGGGAGCGAGCTTGCTCGCGATGGGGCCAGCAGCCCAACATCTTCTCAACTGGGGCACCGCCATCGCGAGCAAGCTCGCTCCCACAGGATTTAGGTGGCCAAAAAGTTTGTAAATCATCTTCGAGCCAATGTGGGCCTATCCCTCAGTTGCAGTTGCAGTTGCAGTTGCAGTTGCAGTTGCAGTTGCAGTTGCAGTTGCAGTTGCTGTTGCTGTTGCTGTTGCTCTGCTTTTGACTTTGATCTCGGACGCCCCGTTAAACCACGCTGGCCGAACGTAGGTATTGTGGAGTGGGCATCCCGGCATGGATGCCGGGATAGCCGCGCTGGGCCATGGATGGCCCTT
>NZ_JBIXJT010000035.1:0-17259 GCF_052871455.1 Pseudomonas sp. LARHCG127 | reverse complement strand
GGGTTGTTCGACTTCGACCACAACGACGTATGGACGCTGTTCCACTCGTTTGCCTTTGACTTCTCGGTCTGGGAAATCTGGGGCGCGCTGAGCTATGGCGGCAAGCTGGTGATCGTCCCGAGCGACGTCGCCCGTTCGCCCGATGACTTCTATGCGCTGGTCTGCCAGCAGCACGTCACGATCCTGAACCAGACGCCGAGCGCCTTCCGCCAGTTCATTGAAGCCCGCGGGCGCAGCGACCAGGAACACGCCCTGCGCGAAGTGATCTTCGGCGGCGAGGCCCTGGACTTCCGCAGCCTGCGCCCCTGGACCGCACGCACGGCGCTGTCGCGCACCCGTCTGGTGAACATGTACGGCATCACCGAAATCACCGTGCACGCCACTTACTACCCGATCGGCCAGCTGGAAATCGACAGCGGCGCGCCCAGCCTGATCGGCCCGCCACTGCCCGACCTGTGCCTGCGCATTCTCGACGAGTACCAGCAACCGGTGCCGGTGGGCGTCAATGGCGAAATCTACATCGGCGGCGCGGGCGTGGCCCGGCATTACCTGAACCGCGAGGCGCTCAATGCCGAACGGTTCATCAGCGACCCCTACGCCTTTGAGCCCGGCGCAAGGTTGTACCGCACCGGCGACATCGCTCGCTACCGCGCCGATGGCGGCGTGGTCTACGTCGGGCGCAACGACTCGCAGATCAAGATCCGCGGCTTCCGCATCGAGCTGGGGGAAATCGAAGCCATCCTTGCCGCCGTTCCCGGTGTGCGCGACGTGGTGGTAGTGCCCCTGGAAAGCCAACCGGGCCAAGCGGACAGCAGGCGGTTGGTCGCCTACCTGTGCGGTGAGCCGGTACCCGTGGAGCAACTGCGCGCCGCGTTGCTGGAGTCCCTGCCCGAATACATGGTGCCAAGTGCCTATGTGCACCTTGAGAACCTGCCGCTGACACCTAACGGTAAGCTCGATCGCAACGCCCTGCCCGCGCCGGGCCAGGACGCCTTCGCCAGCCGCGCCTATGAGGCACCGCGTGGCGAGATCGAACAGATCGTCGCCAACGTCTGGCAAAACCTGCTGGGCATCGAACAGGTCAGTCGCCACGACCGTTTCTTCGAAATCGGCGGGCACTCGCTGATGGCCGTGAGTTTGATCGACCGTCTGCGCGAGCATGGCTTGAGCGCGTCGGTGCGTACTGTGTTCACGGCCCCCAGCCTGCGAGAAATGGCCGAGGTCTTGAGCCAGAGTAGCGAGGCACTGTTCCAGGCACCGGCCAACGGCATTCCACCGGGCTGCACAGCGCTGAGCCCTGACATGTTGCCGCTGGTGGAACTGACGCCGCAGCAACTTGAACAGATTGTCGCCGCCGTCCCTGGCGGCGCCGGGAACATCCAGGACATCTACCCACTGGCGCCGTTGCAACAAGGCATTCTGTTCCATCACCTGCTCGGGCATGAAGGCGATGCCTACCTGGTGCGTTCGCTGATCGAGTTCGATGACCGTCAACGCCTCGATGCTTTTCTTGCTGCCTTGCAGGCAGTGATCGATCGCCATGACATTCGGCGCACCGCCGTGCATTGGGTCGGCCAGCCGCAGGCGGTCCAGGTGGTACAGCGCCAGGCGTTGCTGCCTGTGCAGCACATCACACTGAACGCCGATGAGGACCCACGCGCCCAACTGGAACGCCTGAGCGATCCACGGCATCTGCGCCTGGACTTGCAACAGGCACCGCTGACGCGTGCCTGCGTCGCCCACGATCAGCAATCCGGACGCTGGCTGCTGGCGCTGCTGGACCACCACATGATCAGTGACCACGTATCCCAGGGGATCGTGCTCGAAGAAATCCAGCGCCTGTTGCAGAACCCGGGCGACAGCCTGCCGACACCGATACCTTATCGGGAGTTTGTCGCGCAAATCCTGGCGACGCCGCCTCAAACCCATGAAGACTATTTCAATCGCCGCCTGGCCAGTGTCGAGGAATCTACTGCGCCGTTCGACAGGCTGGATGTCCAAGGCGACGGGGCCCACGTGACGCAAGCCAGCGTGCGCCTCGACCCGGTCCTGAGCCAGCGGATCCGCGCGCAATCGCGCGCAGCCTCGGTGACGCCGGCCGTACTGTTCCATATCGCCTGGGCCCAGGTCCTCGGTCGCTGCACCGACCGTGATGACGTAGTGTTCGGCACCGTGCTCGCCGGTCGCCTGCAAGGCTCGCTGGGGGCCGAACGGGCCCTTGGGGTGTTCATCAATACCTTGCCGGTGCGGATACGATTGGCCGGGGTCGGCGTCCGTGCACTGGTGGACGAAACCTATGGCGACCTCAGCGAACTGCTGTCCCATGAACAGGCCTCCCTGACCTTGGCGCAACGTTGCAGCAACGTGCGCCCTGGCTTGCCGCTGTTCACCACACTGCTCAATTTCCGCCATCAAACCGAGGGCGGATCACTGGTCGACGAAGATCAGATCCTGGCCTGGGACGGCATCCGCTTCCTGAGCAACGAAGCCCGCACCAACTACCCGATCGAAGTGGCCGTGGCGGATGAAGGGGATGACTTCTCCGTGACCGCCCAAGCCATCACCGGCATCGACCCGCAACGCATCGCCGCCTATCTCGCCCAGGCCGTGACCGCCTTGGTCGAAGCCCTTGAACACGCCCCGGACCGCCTCGCCAGCCAGCTGGACGTGGTGCCCGCCAGCGAGCGGCAGTTACTCCTGGAAGACTTCAACCGCAGCGCCAGCGACTTCGGCATCGCGCAACCGATCCATCACCTGTTCGAAACCCAGGTCCAGGCCAACCCCGACGCCGTGGCCCTGGTTTGCGAACAGCAACAACTGACCTATCGCCAGCTCAATCGCCGCGCCAACCACCTGGCCCGCCAGTTGCTCGCCCTCGGCATCGAACCCGACCAGCGCGTGGCCGTCTGTGCCGAGCGCAGCCTGGACATGATCGTCGGCCTGCTCGGCGTGCTCAAGGCCGGCGCCGCCTACGTGCCCATCGACCCGGCCCATCCCGCCGAGCGCGTGGCCTTCATGCTGCAGGACAGCCAGCCTCGGGCGCTGTTGACCCAGTCGGCCTTGTCCTTGCCCTCCGGCGATCTGCCCCTGCTGTGGCTCGATATCCGTGAGTCGCTGCACGCGGCGGATGACGCTGGTTTTGACGTCAACCCGCAGATAGCGGGCCTGACAGCCGATCACCTGGCCTATGTGATCTACACCTCCGGCTCCACCGGCCAGTCCAAGGGCGTGATGGTCGAGCACCGTTCGGTGTTCAACTTCTGGCAGGTGCTGACCCGCACCACTCACCAGCATTGCCCGAGCCCGGCCACCGTGGCGCTGAACGCCGGGTTCTTCTTCGACATGTCGATCAAGGGCATCTCGCAACTGTTCTCTGGCCACCGGCTGGTGATCATCCCGCAACTGATCCGCGCCAGCGGCCACGAGTTGCTGGACTTCCTCGAACAGCATCAGGTGCACGCCTTCGATTCCACGCCATCGCAGCTCGACACCCTGCTCGCCGCCGGCCTGCTGGAACGCAGCAGCTACCAGCCGGTGAGCGTGCTGCTCGGTGGCGAGGCCATCAACGCCGCGACCTGGACGAAACTGCGCGACTGTCCGAGCATCCGTTTCTACAACATGTACGGCCCCACCGAATGCACGGTGGACGCCACCATCGACCTGATCCGCGACCTCGGCGAACGTCCGAGCATTGGCCGGCCGATTGCCAACGTCCAGGTGCACGTGCTCGATGCCCGCGGCGAACCGACGCCCCTGGGCGTGGCCGGTGAACTGCACATCGGCGGCGCCGGCGTGGCCCGGGGTTACCTGAACCGGCCAGCGCTGAGCGCCGAGCGCTTCGTGGCCGACCCATTCAGCAGCGAGCCGAACGCACGGTTGTACAAGACCGGCGACCTCGGTCGTTGGCTGGCCGACGGCACGCTGGAATACCTGGGGCGCAATGACTTCCAGGTGAAGATCCGTGGGTTCCGTATCGAATTGGGGGAAATCGAGAACGTCTTGCGCGGCTGTGCCGGTGTCACCGAGGCCGTGGTGATCGCCCGGGAGGACAATCGCTTGGTGGCGTACCTGTGCGGCGAGCCGGCCAACGCCGAGCAACTGCGCAGCACACTGCTCAAGCACTTGCCCGAATACATGGTGCCCAGCGCCTTCGTCCACCTCGATGCCCTGCCCCTGACCGCCAACGGCAAGCTCGACCGTCGCGCCCTGCCGGCCCCCGGCCAGGATTCGCTGGCCAGCAAAACCTACGAAGCGCCTCGGGGTGACACCGAAATCGCCATTGCCGAAATCTGGAAAGACTTGCTGCACCTGGATCAGGTCGGCCGCCATGACGGCTTCCTCGAACTCGGCGGCCACTCGCTGCTGACGGTGCAACTGCAAGCGCACTTGCACCAGGACCTCGGGGTCGAGATCAACCTGCGCACGCTGTTTGGCCTGGGTTCGCTGCAAGCCCTGGCCCAGTGCGTGGATCAGGCAACCCAGTCCCAGGTCCAGCCCATCGAGGTGGTGTCCCGCGATCATCAGCCGATGCCGCTGTCCCTGGCCCAGCGACGCTTGTGGTTCCTCGATCAGTTGGACCACGCCGCCAGCGTTGCCTATCACATGCCCGCCGCGTTGCACCTGCGCGGTCGGCTGGATCACAACGCCCTGCTACGCGCCCTCGACCGTATCGTGGCCCGCCATGAAAGCCTGCGGACCACCTTCGAACGCCATGACGGCGAAATCCGCCAGCGGTTCGCCGCTGCCGACATAGGCTTTGCCCTGCAGCAACACGACCTGCAAACCCTGGACGCCGACGCCCGGCAACAGGCTGTCGCGCAACTGACCCAGGCCGAAACCCGTGAGGCCTTCGATTTGAGCCAGGGCCCCTTGATTCGCGGGCGTCTGCTGCGCCTGGCCGAAGACGAGCACATCCTGCTGGTCACCCAGCACCACATCGTCTCCGATGGTTGGTCGGTAGCGGTGTTGATCAGTGAGTTCAACAGCCTCTACGCAGCCTTCACCCAAGGTTTCGACGATCCGCTGCCGCCCCTGGCCCTGCAGTACGCCGACTATGCGGCCTGGCAACAGCAATACCTGCAAGGCGAACGCTTGCAGGCTCAGACCCGCTTCTGGAAAGAACACCTCGGTGGCGCCCCCGCGCTGCTGGAACTGCCCACCGACCGCAGCCGGCCTCAGGTGCAAAGCTACCGCGGAACCACTGCGGCGCTGGTACTGCCGGCGCCACTGAGCGCCAGGCTGCGCAGCTTCAGCCAGCAACAGGGCCTGACCCCGTTCATGACGCTGCTGGGCGCCTGGTCGATCCTGCTTTCGCGCCTGAGCAATCAGCCCGAAGTCGTGATTGGCACGCCCGTGGCCAACCGTCCACGCAGTGAAACCGAAGCCCTGATCGGCTTCTTCGTGAATACCCTGGCCCTGCGCATTGACGTCCAGGCCCACAGCCGCGTCGACCAGTTGCTCGCGCGAATCAAGGCCATCACGCTCGACGCCTACAGCCATCAGGACCTGCCCTTCGAGCAAGTCGTCGAAGCCCTGCAACCGGAACGCAGCCTTGGCCACAGTCCGTTGTTCCAGGCCACGCTGGCGCTCGGCAACACCCCGCGCGACCAAGTCCTGGCACTGCCGGGGCTGAACCTGACACCGCTGCCCCAAGCCACCGGCACCACCCATTTCGATGTGAGCCTGTCACTCAACGACGATGGCGACACCATCAGCGGCCAGTTCCAGTACGCCACCGATTTGTTCGACGAAACCACGATCGTGCGCTGGGGCCGGCACTTCCTGCACCTGCTCGATGGCTTGCTCGATGACGTCAACCAACCGCTGGCGAACCTGGCGTTGCTGGACAGCCAGCAACGCCAACAACTGCTGGTGGAATTCAACCCCGCCAGTGATGCCCTGGACGAGAACCCAAGCCGTTTCCCCCACGCCGTATTCCAGGCACAGGCGATCCGCACCCCGGATGCCGTGGCGCTGGTCTGCGCGGGGCAAGTACTCAGCTACGCCGAACTCAATGCCCAGGCCAACCGTGTCGCCCACCGTCTGATCGCGCTGGGTGTGCAACCCGACGACACCGTCGGCCTCTTCTCGCGCCGCAGCCCGGAGATGGTGATCGGCCTGCTGGGCATCATGAAAGCCGGCGCGGCCTACGTGCCGCTCGACCCGCAATACCCGGCGGAACGCCTGGCCCACATGCTGGCCGATAGCGCGCCACGGGTACTGGTTCGCCAACAAGACCTCAATACACTGCAACTGCCGGAAGGCCTGGCGACACTCGAACTGGGTTGCCCATCCCTGCAGCAAGCCCCGGCCCACGACCCTCAGGTGCCGGACCTGACCTTCGGCCATCTGGCCTACGTGATCTACACCTCAGGTTCCACTGGCTTGCCCAAAGGTGTGATGGTCGAGCATCGCGGCCTGCGCAACCTGCTGGACTGGTTCATCGAAGACCTGGCGTTCGATGCCGGCGATGCGGTGCTGCTGGCCTCTTCCTACAACTTCGACCTGACCCAGAAAAACATCCTCGCGCCATTGATGGTCGGTGGTGAACTGCACTTGGCCGAGGAGCCCTTCAACCCGGGCGCCATCGTCGCGCAGATCGCCGAATGGGGCATCACCCACACCAACATGTCGCCAAGTGCCTTCCATACCCTGGTCATTGCCGATCGGCATCACGCCTTGTCCGGCTTGAAACGAGTGGTATTGGGAGGAGAGCCGATTCCGATCGCCCTGCTGGAAAAACTGCCTGAGCCTCGGCCAACGGTGGTGAACGGCTACGGACCGACCGAATGCAGCGGCGTCGTCGGCTGGCATCGGGTGAACACCGACCTGACGACGTACCGGGACCAATCGATCCCGATCGGCCGGCCGATTCGCAACATGCAAATGCATGTACTGGACAGCCACGGCCAACCGGTGCCGGTGGGCGTGCGCGGCGAGGTTCATGTCGGCGGTGTCGGTGTGGCCCGCGGCTACCTGAACCAAGCACAACTGAGCGCCGAACGCTTCATCGTCGACCCGTTCTCCAGCGCGGCCAACGCCCGCCTGTATAAGACCGGCGACATCGGTCGCTGGTTACCCAATGGCACGTTGGAGTACCTGGGACGCAACGACGATCAGGTGAAAATCCGCGGCCTGCGCGTCGAGCTGGGTGAAATCGAGGCGGCCCTCGCCGAACTCCCGGGTGTCCGGGAAGCCGTGGTCGTTGCCCGCGACCACCAGACGGACGAGACCCGCAGCCGCCGCCTGGTCGCCTATCTGTGTGGCGAACCGGCCGCGGCCGAGCAATTGCGTAGCGAACTTCTGAAGCGCCTGCCCGACTACATGGTGCCCAGCGCGTTCGTGGTCCTGGAGGCATTGCCGCTGACCCCCAATGGCAAGCTCGACCGCCGTGCCCTACCTGAACCCGGCCAGGAGGCTTACGCCAGCCGGGCCTACGAGGCGCCCCAAGGGCCCGTGGAACTGGCCATTGCGGACATCTGGCAACAATTGCTGGGGCTCGAACGTGTCGGCCGTCACGACGGTTTCTTCGAACTCGGCGGCCACTCGCTGCTGGCGGTCAGTTTGATCGAACGCCTGCGCGAGCGAGGCCTGAACGCCGACGTGCGCGCCGTCTTCAGTGCGCCCAGCCTGCGGGAACTGGCCCAGGCCGTGGCAAACGCCAAGGACCCGACCTTCCAGGCCCCGGCCAATCTCATCCCGAGCGCTTGTACCGCATTGACCCCGGACATGTTGCCACTGGTGGAGCTGAGCCCGGCCCAGCTCGAACGCATCGTCGCCGCCGTCCCCGGTGGCGCGGCGAATATCCAGGACATCTACCCCCTGGCGCCCCTGCAAGAAGGCATTCTCTTTCACCACTTGCTGGGACATGAAGGCGACGCCTACCTGATGCGTTCGATGCTCGACTTCGATAACCGCCAGGCCCTCGATACCTTTATTGCTGCCGTACAGACGGTGATCGATCGCCACGACATCCTTCGCACCGCCGTGCATTGGGACGGTTTGCCCCAGGCGGTACAAGTGGTACAGCGTCAAGCGCGGTTGGCGGTGCACAGCATTACCCTCGACGCCCACAAGGACGCGCTCAGCCAACTCGAAGCCCAGAGCGACCCACGGCAGCTGCGCCTGGATCTTCGGCAGGCCCCGCTGATGCGAGCCTGCATTGCCCAGGACCCGCACTCCGGGCGCTGGATGCTTGCGCTGCTCAACCATCACATGGCCAGCGATCATGTGACCCTGGAAATCGTCCTGGAGGAAATCCACGCCATTGTGCATGGACACGGCGACAGCCTGGCGACACCACAACCTTACCGTGACTTCATCGCCCAGACCCAGGCCGTCCCGGCGCAGACCCACGAAGCCTACTTCCGTCGCCGACTGGCTGATGTCGATGCACCTACCGCACCCTTCGATTTGCTGGAAGTGCAAGGCGATGGCAATCACATTGAAGAGGCCAGCGTGCGGTTGAGCGTCGAACTCAACCTGCGCATCCGTGCCCTGGCCCGGGAACGCGGCATCACCCCGGCGGTGTTGTGCCATGTGGCCTGGGGACAGGTGCTCGCCCGTTGCACCGGGCGCGATGACGTGGTGTTCGGCACGGTGGTTGCCGGTCGCCTGCAAGGCAATGCGGGAGCCGAACGCGCCCTTGGGGTATTCATCAACACCTTGCCGGTGCGGCTGCAACTGGCCGAAATCGGCGCCAACGAGCTGGTGCTTGCGACCCACCGCGACCTCAGTGAACTGCTGGCCCACGAACAGGCGCCCCTGGCCCTGGCCCAACGCTGCAGCGGTGTTCCCAACGCCTTGCCGCTGTTCACCAGCCTGCTCAACTACAGGCACCAGCGCAGTGACAACCCGTTGCAATGGCCAGGCATGCGAATCCTGAACAGCGCCGAGCGGACCAACTACCCGTTGACCCTGTCGGTCAATGACTACGGCGATGCCCTCGGCCTGACCGTGCAAAGCGTGCAGGCGGTTGACCCGCAACGCATCTGCGCCCTGATGCAACGGGCACTGGAGCAACTGGCCCAGGCCTTGATGTACACGCCACGGATTCCGCTCACGCAACTGGACGTGCTGCCTGCCCAGGAGCGCACCCTGTTGCTGGAAACCTTTAACCAGACCGAGGAGGACTACCCGACCCACCTGTGCATCCAGCAACTGTTCGAAGAACAGGTGCGCCGCACGCCGAACGCCTGTGCATCGCTCGACGGCCACCAATCCCTCAGTTATGCCGAACTCAACGCCCAAGCCAACGGCCTCGCCCACCAGTTGATCACGGCGGGCGTCCTGCCGGGGGATCTGGTGGCCATCTGCGTCGAACGCGGCGTGGCGATGATCAGTGGCCTGCTGGGGATTCTCAAGGCCGGTGGCGCCTACGTGCCACTGGACCCGACCTACCCTCCCGAGCGCCTGGCGTCGATCATCGAGGACGCCAGGCCCCGCCTGTTGCTGGCCGATCCGGTCGGTCGCGCGGCCGTGGGCACGCTGCAGGAAGGCACTCGCTACCTGTCCATCGAGCGGGTGCTGGCGACACCGTCGAACAGCCGCGATCCGCAACCCGATACCGTGGGCCTGACGCCAGAGCACCTGGCCTATGTGATCTACACCTCCGGCTCCACCGGCAAGCCCAAGGGCGTGATGATCGAGCACCGCAACCTGGTGACCTCGACGCTGGCCCGGGGCACCGTGTATGGGCCGGCGACCGGCAAGCGCTTCCTGCTCTTGTCGTCGATTGCCTTCGACAGCTCCGTGGCCGGGGTTTTCGGCACCCTGGTCAGTGGCGGTACCTTGTGCATCCCGGATGCCGAAACCGCCCGCGACCCCGAGGCTATCGCCCGCTTCATTGGCGAACAGGCCGTCACCTCGCTGCTGTGCGTACCGTCCCTGGGCCGCCTGGTGCTGGCAAGCCTTGCCAATGGCAACGGCCATGGCAACCTGCAGGAGATGATTGTCGCCGGCGAAGCGTGCCCGGCGCAATTGGTGCAGGAATGCATCGGGCTGGAACCGGCGATCGCCTTGTACAACGAATACGGCCCCACCGAAGCCACCGTCTGGAGCACGGTGCATCGCTGCACCGCCGAGGACCTGGGCACGGTGCCGATCGGCCGGGCGATTCCCAACAGCCGCCTGTATGTGCTCGATGCACAGCGCCAGCCGGTACCGCTCGGCGTGCCGGGTGAACTCTACGTCGGCGGCGCCGGGGTTGCCCGCGGCTACCTGGACCGGGCGGCACTGAACGCCGAACACTTCCTCAGTGACCCGTTCGCCCCGGGCGACGAGCCACGGATGTACCGCACCGGCGACCTGGTGCGCCTGCGTGCCGATGGGGTGCTCGAATTCCTCGGGCGCAACGACCAGCAGGTCAAGATCCGCGGTTTCCGTATCGAGCCCGGTGAAATCGAGGCACTGATGCTGACCCTGCCGGGGGTGCGCGAGGCAGCGGTCATCGCTCGCGAAGACACACCGGGGGCCACGCGCCTGGTGGCTTACCTGAGCGTTGAACCGCACCTGGCCGGCCGCAATGCCAGCAGCACGCTACGGCCCTACCTGACCTCGCAGTTGCCCGACTACATGGTCCCGGCGGCGTTCGTGGTGGTCGGTCAGTTGCCCTTGACCCCTAACGGCAAGCTAGACCGCAACGCCCTGCCGGCGCCTGCCGGCGAGGACTTCGCGTACCGCCAGTACGAAGCGCCCAACGGTGAGACCGAAGCGCTGCTGGCGGCTATCTGGACCGACCTGCTGGGCCTGGAACGGATCGGTCGTCACGACAATTTCTTCGAGCTCGGTGGTCACTCGCTGCTGGCCGTGCAAGTCACGCTCCGGGCGCGGGAAACCTTCGGCGTCGAAGTGCCGCTCAGGGGACTGTTCGAACACCCGTCACTGCTCGCCCTGGCCGACCTGATCAACACCCTGCAACTGGCGCAATACGAGTCCGATGAGTTGCTGGACCTGCAACAAGAAATAGCTTCGCTGTCTGAAAGCGAACTGCTCGCTATCGTCTCCAAGGATGCTTAATAAATTGAACGAACATAACGATAGTCTCGACCAGTTGAAACGTGCCGCACTGCTGCGACTGCTCAAGCAACGCGGCGCGACACGGGTCATCGAAACCGTTGCCGACGACATGGCCCGCGTCGATCGCGACGCTCCGCTGGCGCTGTCGTTCGCCCAGCAGCGACTTTGGTTCCTCGACCAGTTGGACCCGACCGCCAGCGTTGCCTATCACATACCTGCCTCGTTGTTGCTGCATGGCACCCTTGACCAGGCCGCTCTCCAGGCAGCCCTGGACCGCCTGGTGGCACGGCATGAAAGCTTGCGCACCACCTTCCGCCGCGAAGGCGAACACCCGGTGCAAGTCATCGCCCCGGCGGATTGCGGCTTCCGTCTGGTGGAGCACGACCTGCGAAACCTGCCCCGGGACCAGGCCGAACAGCAGGCGGCACGCCTGACCGAGGACGAAGCCGCGCAGCCGTTCGACCTGCTGCTGGGCCCGCTGATTCGCGGCAACCTGTTACGCCTGGCCGATGATGAGCACATTCTGCTGATCACCCAGCATCACATCATCTCTGACGGTTGGTCCATCGGCATACTCGTCAAGGAATTCGCCACGTTGTATCAGGCGTTCAGCGCCGGGCAGCCCGACCCGCTGCCGCCGCTGACCCTGCAATATGCCGACTATGCAGCCTGGCAACGCCAGCACCTCAATGGCGAACGCCTGGACCAGCAAGTGGAGTTCTGGCGCAGCCACCTGGCCGGCGCCCCCGCCCTGCTCTCGTTCCCCACTGATCGGCCACGGCCGGCGGTGCAGAGCTACCGCGGCGAAACCCTGAAGTTCGAGTTGCCCGCGCCGCTGTCCAGCGCCATCGTCCAGTTCGCCCAGTCCCACGCCGCCACCCCGTTCATGACGTTGATGGCCGCTTGGGCGGTATTGCTGGCGCGGATCAGCGGCCAGCAGGACCTGGTGATCGGCACCGTCGCCGCCAACCGTGATCGCTTGGATGTGCAGTCGCTGATCGGCTTTTTCGTCAATACCTTGGCCCTGCGCATCCGCCTGGACGCCAATCCGAGCCTCGAGGAGGTGCTGCAGCAAGTCAAGCACCTGATGCTGGAGTCATCGACCCGACAGGACACGCCGTTCGAACAAGTCGTCGAAGCCCTCAAGCCACCGCGTAGCGCCAGCTTCAGCCCGGTGTTCCAGACCATTCTCTATACCAATGCCGGGGACGGCGGCGGCCAGTTGCAACTGCCGGGCCTGGACTTGGAGTTCCTGCCTTCGCGCAAGGGCAGTGCCCAGCACGATCTGTCCCTGCACATCGACGAAGGCGGCCCATGCCTGTCCTGCAGCCTGTCGTATTCCACCGCGCTGTTCGACGCCACCACCATCGAACGCCTCGCGGCGCGCTTCGAGCGCCTGCTGCGCTGTTTCACCGAAGCGGCGCATACGCGCATCGGCGCGCTGGAACTGGACCCGCCCCTGGCATTGCCCGAGGTCAGCGCATTGACGCCTGCGCCGGGGCCGCTCTCGCTGTCTTACCATCAGGAACGACTCTGGTTCGTCGACACCTTCGAAACCGGCTACCTGTACGAAGCCAACCCGGTCTACCACAACATTGCGTTGCTGCTGGAACTGACAGGCGAGATCAATCAACCCGCCCTGCAAACCGCCCTCGACGGCTTGCTGGCCCGCCACGACATCCTGCGCTGCCGGGTGTCGAACGACGGTAGCAGGGCCTGGCAGCAATTCGATGGCCCGGCCACCCTGGCGCTCGAACGGATCCAGGGCAACCCCCACGACCTGGCGGACCAAGCCCTGGCCGCGACCCGTCGCCCGTTGAACATGGACGGCGGCAGCCTGGTGCGTGCCAGCCTGGTCCAAGCCAGCGATCGGCACGCGATCCTGGCCATCGCCGTGCACCATCTGCTGGCCGACCGCAGCGCCATGCAACTGCTCAAGCGCGATCTGCTGGCCCTTTATGAAGCTGCCTGCGCCGAACGCAGCGCCGATTTGCCTGCGTTGTCGTTGGGCTATGGCGACTTTGCCGCCTGGCAACGCAACCTGCCGGCCACCGTGTTGGAAAACTTGCGGGCCTACTGGGCCTATCAACTGCGCGGCAAGCTGCAAGCCCTGGAACTGCCACTGAATCGACCCCGGGCGGCGGTGCATGTGTTTGCCGAAGCCACCCACAGTTTCACCCTCGAACCGGCGCTGGTACGACGCCTTGAAGCCCTGGCCCGGGAAGTCGGCGTGAGCAGCGACAGCCTGGCCCTGAGCGCATTCACCGCCTTGTTGCGCCGCTACGCCGGCCACGATGAACTGGTGATCGGCACCACGGCCGCCTGCCGTGAACCGGCCCTGCGGGATGTCGTCGGGCCGCTGGACAATCTGCTGGTCATGCGCGGCCAGTGCGACAGCAACACGACCTTGCAACAGCTCTGGGAACAGACCGCCAACAACCTGACCCAGGGCCTGCGGCACCGGCACATGCAGTTTGACCAACTGGTGCTGGCCCTAAATCCGGCCAAGGACATGAGCCGCACGGCGCTGTTCGATGTGCTCTTCAATTTCCAGCGCACCAGCGACCAGAACACGCTGGTGGCGGGCCTGGCGGTCAATACCCTGGAAACCAACCTGGGTTACGGCAAGAACGACCTACACCTGCTGATCACGGCCGATGAGTCACATTGGGCCGGGCATCTGGTGTACAACGCGGAGTTCTTCGACGCGGCGTTCATCCAGCAACTGATGCGCCATTACGTGCGCCTGTTGGAAGCCTTCGTCGAGGATTCGCAGCAGCGTGTCGACGACGTCCCGCTGCTGGATGCCGCCGAACGCCAGCGACAGGTCCTGGATTTCAACGACAGCGAAGCAGCCTGGCCCGACACCCTGACCTTGCATCAGATTTTCGAGGAACAGGCGCGCCAATACCCGGAACGCATCGCCGTCAATCTGGGCCAGGAGCGGCTGAGCTATCGACAGCTCAACGAACAGGCCAACCGCCTCGCCCGTCGCCTGCGGGCGGCCGGCGTGCAGCCCCAGGAGCTGGTGGCCATCGCCCTGGAGCGCTCGGTGCAGATGATCGTCGCCACCCTGGCGGTGCTCAAGGCCGGTGGTGCCTACGTGCCTATCGACCCGAGTTCGCCCCAGGAGCGCATTGCCTATGTGCTGCGCGACAGCGGCGCAGGCAAGGCCATCGCCCACCAGGACATGTGCCCGGCGTTGCAGGCCCTTGGCATTGAAGTCTTCGATACGGCCACGGACAGCGGCGTTAGCGCCGCCAACCTGCCCAACCTCAGCGCGGCGGACCACCTCTGCTACGTGATCTATACCTCGGGTTCCACCGGAGAACCCAAGGGTGCCCTGCTCGAACACCGCAACGTCGTGCGCCTGCTGCACAACAATCGGCTGGACTTCCAGTTCAGCGCCGACGATGTCTGGTCGTTGTTCCACTCCAATGCCTTCGATTTCTCGGTCTGGGAAATCTTCGGTGCCCTGCTCTACGGCGCGCGCCTGAGCCTGGTGCCCGAGGCCCTGCGCCGCGATCCGGTGGAACTGCTGGGTTTCCTTGAACGCGAGCAGGTGACGGTCCTGAACCAGACGCCATCGGCGTTCCTGCAACTCAGCGCCGCCGCCCTCTCGACGCCACAGGTGCGCCTGGAACGCTTGCGCTACGTGATCTTCGGTGGCGAGAGCCTGGAACTGGGCAAGCTCGACGCCTTCCACCGTGCCTTCGGGCATGTGGCGCTGGTGAACATGTACGGCATCACCGAAACCTGCGTGCACGTGACCTACAAGGCCATTGGCGCGGCGGACATCGCTGCCGGCATCTCGAATGTCGGGCAGCCGATCCCGACCACCGTGGCCTACGTGCTCGATGCCCGTCAACGGCTGCTGCCGGTGGGTGTGGCCGGTGAAATCTGCGTCGGCGGGCTGGGGGTCGGTCGTGGTTACCTGAACCGTCCGGCCTTGAGCGCCGAGCGTTTCATTGCCGACCCGTTCCGGCCTGGCGAGCGGCTGTATCGCTCCGGGGACCTGGGCAAGCTGCTGGACAGCGGCGAAATCGTTCACCTGGGCCGGATCGACGCCCAGGTGAAGATTCGCGGTTTCCGCATCGAACTGGGGGAGATCGAAGCCAAGCTGCTGGCCTGTGACGATGTGCGTGAAGCGCGGGTATTGGCCCGCGAGGACGCGAGCCAGGGCAAGCGCCTGATCGCCTACCTGATCCCTCGGGCGGGCGCGGTGCTGCAAGTGGCGGCATTGCGCAAGCAGTTGGGGGCGACCCTGCCCGACTACATGATCCCGAGTGCCTTTGTCAGCCTGCACGCCTACCCGCTCACCGCCAACGGCAAGCTGGACCAGGACGCGCTGCCGGCGCCGGACCTGGATGCCATGTCCGAGCGCGGTTATGCCGCGCCCGAAGGTGCCACCGAAATGGCCCTGGCGCAGATTTTCCAGGAGCTGCTGGGCCTGGAACGCGTGGGCCGCAGTGACAGTTTCTTTGAGTTGGGCGGGCACTCGCTGCTGGCCGCGCAACTGGTTTCCCGGGTGCGACAGCAGTTGGGCGGGGAACTGATGCTGCGCGAACTGTTCAGCCATCCCACCGTGGAGGAACTGGCCCGGGTCGTCGGCGACGTGCAAGCCGTCAGCACCGAGACCATTGGCGTCGCCGACCGCAACGCGCCGCTGGCGCTGTCCTTTTCCCAGCAACGCCTGTGGTTCCTCGACCAACTCGATGCCAGCGCCAGTACCGCTTACCACATGCCCGCGTCCTTGCTGCTGCGCGGCAATCTTGACCGTGACGTGCTCAAGGCAGTCCTCGACCGTTTGGTGGCACGTCACGAAAGCCTGCGTACGACCTTCGAACGGCATGGCGAACAACCGGTGCAAGTCATTGCCCCCGCGGACTGCGGCTTTGCGTTGGCCGAGCAGGATTTGCGTAGCCTGCCTTACGAGCAGGCCAGTCTCAGCGCATCACGCATCGGCAACAGCGAGGCCGCGGCACCGTTCGATCTACGCCAGGGACCGTTGATTCGCGGGCGCCTGCTGCGCCTGGCCGAAGACGAACACATGCTGCTCATCACCCAGCACCACATCATCTCCGACGGTTGGTCGGTGGGGGTCTTGGTCAAGGAGTTCGCTGCGCTTTACCAGGCTTTCAGTCAACACCAGGACGATCCGCTGCCGGCGCTGTCGATTCAATATGCCGACTACGCCGCCTGGCAGCGCCAGATCCTCCACGACGAGCGCCTGGGCCAGCAGGCCGACTTCTGGCGTGAGCACCTTGGCGGGGCGCCATCGCTGCTGTCCTTGCCCTACGATCGCCCGCGTCCCGCGGTACAAAGCTACCGGGGTGGCGACGTCAAGGTGAATATCGCCCCGGCGCTGCGTGAACGCCTGGAACACTTTTGCCAGGCCCACAACGTCACCCTGTTCATGGCGTTACTCGGGGCCTGGTCGGTCCTCATGGCACGCCTGGGTAACGAATCGGACGTAGTGATCGGCGTACCGACGGCCAACCGTGGCCGCACCGAAACCGAAAACCTGATCGGCTTCTTCGTCAACACCCTGGCCTTGCGGGTAGACCTTGGGCAAAACCCGAACGTGGCGCAACTGCTGGAGCAGATCAAGCAAACCACCCTGGCGGCCCACGAGCATCAGGACATTCCTTTCGAACAAGTCATCGAAGCCTTGCAGCCACCGCGCTCCCTGAGCCACAACCCGCTGTGCCAGGTCGCTCTATCGCTGAACAATACCCCTGGCGGCGTTGAGCTGAGCCTGCCCGGCCTGACCCTGGTCCCGGTGGCCCAGGCGCATGAAACCTCGCAGTTCGACCTGATGCTGACCCTGGGCAATGACGGTGGCGCGCTGGCCGGCGTCATCGAATACGCCAGCGACCTGTTCGACCATGGCACCGTGGAACGCTTTGCCCAACACTTCCAGACTTTGCTGGAAGCCATGGTCGAGGATGCCACTCAACCGGTGCTCGCCTTGCCGCTGCTCAGCCCGGCACAGCGCCAGGCCTCCCCGGCAGCCCTGCCGCCCACCGCCACCTTCGCCACGCAACTGCTGATCCATCAGCGCTTCGAACAGGTCGCCGCCGCGCAGCCCCAAGCCACCGCCCTGGTCCTGGGCGAACGCGAACTGAGTTACCGGGCACTCAATCGCCGCGCCAACCGCATCGCCCGTGAACTGCTCGCCCAAGGCGTGCGTCCCGATGACCGCGTGGCGATCCTGGCCCGGCGCGGAGTGGAAATGGTCTG
>NZ_JBIXJT010000034.1:0-18099 GCF_052871455.1 Pseudomonas sp. LARHCG127 | reverse complement strand
TGGATGGCCCTTCGCGGCGGCCCACGGAGCAATGCCGGAGTGAGGGCACACCGAGCCTAGGCGAGGTGCCGAGTGGTGGGGCAAAGCGTTTTTGGTTACTTTTGGCGCTCTTCCAAAAGTGACCCGCTGTAAGAGCGGAACCATAAGCCGTCGTTACGCCAAAAACGGATATACACACCAACCCACGCCCCTCTGAACAGATAATCAGAACACAGCATTACCGTCTTGCACGGGTCTTTTTTATGGGAAGTGATTCTTGACACTGACCAGTCAGCTTCTCTAGGATGCCGCTCATGCGCCGATTTAAACAGCTACTTGCGGGGCGCCAGGTGACTCATCCAGTCGCCGATAGAAGCCAGAAAAACACGGCTTCGAAATACCGCTAAAGCGCTGGTTCGGTGTTGCCTCTCACCTGCCATGCAGACTTTTGAGGCAGAGACACGACACGATGAACGCACCCAGTCCCCTTGTACGTCTTGCGCCGATCACGGCGAACCTAGTGCAGCGCAACCCGAAAATCCTCCTGGGCGGCACCCACCAGCCAACACTCTTGCGTTACCTTGACGGCTGGCCACGTCGCAACCACGGGCCTGCTGCTTTCCTGATCCAATTCGTCGAAGACGGTGAGTCACTGGCACGTTTTGCCAATGACAGCTTCGACCTGGCTGTCATCCAATCCCCAAGCGCAGAAGATGCTCCCGAAATGATCCGGCAATTGACCCGTGTCGCACGGCAGGGCTTGATCACGCGCCGCTGAGTTGAGAGTCACGGATACGCGATGTCGACGATATAAACCCGTTTCTCGCCTGTGGGTGTCTGGACGCTGACCTCCGCGTCCAAGGCCTTGCCGATCAGTGCCCGGGCCAACGGCGAGTCAATGCTGATCAGGTTCTGTTTCAGATCCAGCTCGTCCGGACCAACAATGCGATAGCGTGATTCCTTGCCGTCCTCATCTTCGACCGTGACCCAGGCGCCGAAATAAACCTTGTTTGGATCGCTGGGTTTTTCACTGACCACTTTGAGCGCCTCGAGGCGCTTGGTGAGGAAGCGCACGCGACTGTCGATTTCCCGCAGCATTTTCTTGCCGTAGGTGTATTCGGCATTTTCCGAGCGATCGCCCTGGGCCGCTGCCTCGCTGACTGCCTGGGTCACCTGGGGACGGCGCACATGCCACAGCTCATGGAATTCGGCGCGCATCCGCGCTTCACCCTCGGGGGTGATCAGCGCGGTGCCGGCGGTGCGGGGTGGGCGATAACGGCTCATGGCAACTTCTTGTGATAGCGAAGCCGGGAGTCTATCAACCCTCGCGCAATACTGTCAGCGGGCTGGCGTTGAGCGCCCGACGGGTGCCAAACACCCCGGCCGCGCCAATCAACAAGGCCCCCAACAGCGGCAATACCAACAGCCATGGATGCGGGTGCCAGGGCAGGTCGAAGGCGTACCGGTAAAGCACCAGGCTCACCAGCTCCGAACCCAGGGCCGCCAGCAGGCCGCTGACCGCCCCCAACAGGCCGAATTCGATGCGTCGGGCCTTGACCAGCAAGGGCCGTTCGGCGCCCAGTGCGCGCAACAGCGCACCTTGGCGAATCCGCTCGTCGAGGGTGGCCTGCAGGCCGGAGAACAGCACTGCCATCCCCGCCGCTAGCACGAACAACAGCACGTACTCCACGGCCAGGGTCACCTGGGCCAGGATGCTGCGCAGTTGTTCGAGCAGGGCTTCGACTTGCAGGATCGTCACCGCCGGGAAGGCCCGGGACAGGTCGACGATCTGTTGGTCGTGACCCGCCGCCAGGTAGAAGCTGGTGAGGTAGGTCGCCGGCAGGTCCTTCAATGTGCCGGGCTGGAAGATCATGAAGAAGTTGGGCTGGAAATTGTCCCAGTTGATTTCCCGCAGGCTGGTGACCTTCGCCTCACGGTTGACGCCCCCCACGCTGAAGACCAGGCGATCGCCCAGCTTGATCTTGAGGTTTTCGGCCACTTTGCCTTCCACCGAAACCCCCGGGACATCGTCCGGTGGCTGCTGCGGCCACCAGGTCCCGGCGGTGACGACGTTGTCCGCCGGCAGGTCCGCGGCCCAGGTCAGGCTCAGGTCGCGTTGCAGTGCCCGGTCCCCCGCCGAATCCTTGGTGACGAACTCCGTGGCCGGTTCGCCATTGATGCTGATCAGGCGCCCGGGTACCACGGGGTAGAGCGGGGCCGATTGCGCGGACAATTCCAGCAGCTTGTCGGTGAAGGCTTGCTTGTCGTTGGGCAGGATGTTGAGGGCGAAATAGTTCGGCGCATTCTTGGGCAACTGGTTTTGCCAGGTGTCCAGCAACTCGCCGCGCAGCAGCGCGATCAACGCCATCGACAACAGGATCAGGCCGAACGCCAGGGCCTGGCCGGCTGCCGCCAAGGGATGACGCAGCAATTGGCCGAGGCCCAGCCGCCAGGGCAGGGCGGCGCGGGCCAGCAGGCGACGCAGGCTCTGGAGCAACAGCAACAAGAGGCCGCCGAGGACCAGCGCGGCAATGACACCACCGCCCAACAGGGCGAAGGTCAGCACCAGGTCCAGGCTCAGGCGCCACATGATCAGGCCCAGGGCGCCCAGTGCGGCACCGTAGATCACCCAGGAGCTGGAGGGGATTGGCAGCATGTCCCGGCGCAGCACACGCAGCGGCGGCACTCGCCCCAGCGCAGCCAGTGGCGGCAAGGCGAACCCTGCCAACGCCACCAGCCCGGTACCGATACCAGCGATCGCCGGCAGCAGGCCGCCGGGCGGAACGGTGGTAGGCAGCAGGTCATGCAGCAGGGCGAACAGGCCCAATTGGGCGACCCAGCCGAGCAGGGCACCGCTGATGCTGGCGAGCAGGCCCAACACCGTCAATTGCAGGCTGAACAGCACCATGGTTTCCCGGCGGGACAGGCCCAGGCAGCGCAGCAGCGCGCTGGCGTCGAAGCGTCGGGTGGCGAAGCGGTTGGCCGAAAGCGCGACGGCCACACCGGACAGCAGCACCGCCACCAGGCTGGCCATGTTCAGGTAGCGCTCGGCCTTGCCCAGGGCGCCGCCGATCTGGCGGTTGCCGTCGCGGGCATCCTGCAGGCGCTGGTTGGGTTCAAGGCCAGGCTTGACCAGGTCGCGGTAGGTTTGCAGGGCCGGTGCCGGGCCGCGCCACAGGTCGCGATAGCTGACACGGCTGCCCGGTTGCACCACGCCGGTGGCCTCCAGGTCCTTGAGGTTGATCAGTACCCGCGGGGTGAGGCTGTAGAAGTTGCCGGCGCGATCCGGTTCATAGGTCAGCACCCGGGCCAGGCGCAGGGTCTGATTGCCGACGTCGATGCTGTCGCCGATCTTCAGGTCCAGTGCCGTCAGCAGCCGCGCCTCGACCCAGGCCTCGCCAGGGTTCGGACGTCCGCCGGTTTCTTCCGGCGCGAACGGGGCAGGGGTGCTTTTCAGCTCGCCGCGCAAGGGGTAGCGGTCATCGGCCGCCTTGACGCTGGACAGCTGGATGCCATTGTCGGTGGCCACGACACTGGAGAACTCCACCACCCGGGCATGTTCCAGGCCCAATTCGGTGCCGCTGCGGATCTGCTCCGGGCGGGCCGGCGAGCTGCCTTCGAGCAGCAGGTCGGCGCCGAGGAATTCGGTAGCACGCATCATCATGGCGCCGTTGAGGCGGGCACCGAAGTAGCCGATAGCGGTGCTCGCCGCCACCGCCACCAACAGGGCGAAGAACAACACCCGCAACTCACCGGCGCGGGCATCGCGAAGCAATTGACGGACAGCGAGGCTGAACAGGCGCAACAGCGGCAGACGTGCCATCAAGGCTCCAGGGGGGCGACCATCTCGCCGGCTTCAAGTCGGATCAGGCGCCGGCAGCGATGGGCCAGGCGTTCATCATGGGTGACCAGCACCAAAGTCGTACCGCGTTCCTTGTTCAGTTCGAACAGCAGGTCGCTGATGCGCTCGCCAGTGTGGCTGTCGAGGTTGCCGGTGGGTTCGTCGGCAAACAGCACGTCGGGCTCGGCGGCAAAGGCGCGGGCAATCGCCACTCGTTGCTGTTCGCCACCGGAGAGCTGGCGCGGCGAATGGGTCAGGCGCTGGCCCAGGCCGACGCGCTGCAACAGTTGCGTGGCGCGTTCGCGGGCATCCTTGCGGCCGTCCAGCTCCAGCGGCAACATGACGTTTTCCAGTGCATTGAGGCTGTCGAGCAACTGGAATGACTGGAAGACGAAACCGACATGCTCGGCGCGGATCCGCGCCCGCTGGTCTTCATCCAGCGCGCTGAGGGCCTGCCCGGCGAGCGTGACCTCGCCGCTGCTGGGCAGGTCGAGGCCGGCCAGCAGGCCCAGGAGGGTGGATTTGCCGGAACCGGACGCGCCGACGATGGCCAGGCTGTCGCCCTTGTTCAGTTCCAGGCTGAGTTCATGCAGGATGGTCAGTTCACCTTCCGCGCTGGCGACCACTTTGCTAAGGTCCGTCGCGGTGAGAATGCTTGAGCCCATGGAGAATCCGATGCGTGTGTGGTTTTTGAGTGCCGGCCTGGCCTTGATGTGCATGGTCCAGAACGCAGCGGCGGGTACAGTCCTGATCGTTGGCGATAGTATCAGCGCGGCTTTCGGCCTGGATACCCGGCAGGGGTGGGTGTCGTTGCTCGAACAACGGCTCAAGGCCGAGGGTTTTGACGATAAAGTGGTCAATGCCTCCATCAGCGGCGACACCAGCGCCGGAGGCCAGGCGCGGCTGCCGGCGCTGCTTGCAGCCCATAAACCGGACCTGGTGATCCTGGAACTGGGCGGCAACGATGGCTTGCGTGGACAACCGCCAACACAATTGCAACAAAACCTTGCAGCGATGATCGACAGCGCCCGCGCCAGCGGTGCGAAGGTACTTTTGCTGGGTATGCAATTGCCGCCCAACTACGGACGGCGCTACACCGATGCCTTCGCTCGGGTCTACAGCACCCTGGCCGAGGAGAAGAACGTCCCGCTGGTGCCGTTTTTCCTCAAGGATGTCGGTGGCATCCCGACCATGATGCAGAGTGACGGATTGCACCCGTCCGTCGCGGCCCAGGGCAAGTTGCTGGAAAATGTCTGGCCGACGCTGAAACCGCTGCTTTGACGCTTTTCTACCGGCGGGCTTTCGGCTAATGTGGCGCCCCCGATTTGGAGCCCCCGATGCCGCGTCCCGCCTGGTCCCTGTTTGCCTACCAACTGATCGAGCCTGACGAGCAGTTGGACCTGTTCGCCTGCCAGGAAGTACGGGTGCACCTGGTGACCCGGCAGTTGGAACTCGGTGGCTCGGCCGACCGGACCCTCTGCGGCAGCCTGCTGCCGGCCCAGCCGCGCTGGTCGAGCGTGGACCGCAAGATTTTCCAGGATCATCGCCTGTGCTCGCTGTGCCGGGCGATCCTGGAATCCCAGAAGCGCGGCACCTCGCCGATCTGGCCGGAGCTGCGGTTCGAACTTTAATCCCCCTGTTCCAGTGTGGGAGCGGGGGGGGGGGGGGGGGGGGGGGGGAGGGGGATATTATATGAAACAGACGGGGCGCGGTCGCGGGCAAGCCAGCGAGCGAGCTTGCTCGCGATGGCGGCGGCACATTCAATATTAATGCAAGCAGACGTGCCGCTATCGCGAGCAAGCTCGCTCCCACAGGACTTCATTCCAGTTCCCGGACATGCTGCGCATCGGACGCCCCTGTAGCGCTCTCCCCGAAATAACAGGTGGCAGTGTACAATCGCCGTTTTCATACCCCAGTTCGATCTGCGAAGGATTTCCCGGATGTTGCCGCGCTTGCCTGCCGTCGCCCGCTGCCTGTCTCTTGCCGCCCTGTGTATGGCGGGCCCCGTTGCCGCCCTGGAGCTGCCCCTGCCACCGCCGGGTGAAGACATCATCGGCCAGGTGCAGGTCATCAAGGCCAAATACGAAGACACCTTCGCCGACCTGGGCACCGCCTATGACCTGGGCTACAGCGAGATGGTCGCTGCCAACCCGGGGGTTGATCCGTGGTTGCCGGGCACTGGTACCGAGATCGTGTTGCCCACTCGCTTCATCCTGCCGCCGGGCCCGCGCGAGGGCATCGTGATCAACCTGGCCGAGTACCGTCTCTACTATTTCCCCAAGGGGCGGAACGTGGTCTATACCTTCCCGCTGGGGATTGGCCGTGAGGGCTGGGGCTCGCCAATCGCCCACACCAGTATCATCGCCAAGACCCCGAACCCGACCTGGACTCCACCCGCGTCGATCAAGGCCGAACACGCCGCCGACGGCGACCCGTTGCCGAATGTCGTGCCTGCCGGCCCTGATAACCCGCTGGGTCCTTTCAAGTTCACCCTGGGCACCCCGGGCTACCTGATCCACGGTTCGAACAAGAAGTTCGGCATCGGCATGCGGACCAGTCACGGTTGCTTCCGGATGTTCAACAACAACGTACTGGAGATGGCCGGCATGGTGCCGGTGGGTACGTCGGTGCGGATCATCAACGACCCCTACAAGCTGGGCTTGAGCGGCGGCAAGGTGTACCTGGAAGCGCATACACCGTTGGACGACAAGGGCAACCCGTCGGTGGTGGACAAGCACACCGCCGTCATCAACGCGATGCTCAAGCGCGAAGACATCACCAGCAACCTGCGCATGAACTGGGACGTGGTACGGGACGTGGTAGCGGCCGAAGATGGCCTGCCAGTGGAAATCGCAGTTCCAAATACCTCGGCACCGATGGTTTCGAGCGCGCCGATCGACCTGCAGCAGTAAAAACCCGAAAGCAACCCGCCGACGTTTCGCGATGTCGACGGGTTTTTTATCGCCTGGTAAAACACCAGTCAATAGCTCTTGAAGCCAAAAAAAAAGCCGACCCAAGAATGGGTCGGCTCGATAACAATCCCGAAGGACTATTACTTGCGGCTAGCTTTTTCCAGCATGCGCAGAGCACGCTCGTTAGCTTCGTCAGCAGTCTGTTGTGCTTTTTGAGCAGCAGCCAGAGCTTCATCAGCTTTACGGTAAGCTTCGTCTGCACGAGCCTGGGAGCGAGCTGCTGCGTCTTCGGTAGCGGTCAGACGTGCTTCGGTTTCTTTCGATGCGCTGCTGCAACCGGTAGCCAGAACTGCGGCCAGGGCCAGAGCAGAGAATTTCAGAACGTTGTTCATCGGTTTCCCCTTCAAGGACTTTCTATTAGTGACTGTCTCCCCAGACTGAGGAGTTAGCCGGCGTACATACTACCCATTACTTGTAGTAAGTAAACTGACGTAGCGCAAGAAGCAAAAAAATTGTAGGCGGTGATTCTTTTTCGAGCAACTTTTCTGGGGGTTGTTTAAAAAATATACAGACCAAAGCCCTTGCCCGGAGCGCGTCGACGAAAGAAAGTTCCGTGGCTGGGTGAACTCTCGCAGCCCTCGCTAACGTCGTTGTTTATTGATTCACCTACACTTTTGTACATTTTTTGCGCAGCGCTCCGGGCATCTTTATTGGTATTGGCGGTGACTTTAACTACGCGCGCTCGTCTCAAGACTCAACAACTGGCGATGTTCAGCTATTGCACCGTGACCGACTACAGCGCGACGATGGCGCTCAATCGATAAACCCGACCAGGTTCACCCCTTCGATGACAGCCGTGCCTTGAGCATTTGCGTCATTGGTGCCTACTATTCACGACGTGCTCGGGTTTGGGCGGATCGGTTTTGGCGCTCGGTGACCGGGAAGGCACGGGGTGGCGTAGAGGTTCCTTCGCCGGAAAAACATCGGTAAGGTAGGGGTCGGCATTCAGACCCGCGAGGAGTAGTGATGAGCGAGGCGGTTACCATCCACCATGACCAGGCTGGTCATCAGTTCGAGACCAATGTGGACGGTCATCGTGCCTATCTGACCTACATGGACCTGGGCAAGCAGACCCTGGACATCTATCGTACCTTCGTGCCCAACGCACTGCGCGGCAGGGGGATTGCAGCGAAGTTGACCGAAGAGGCGCTGAAGTACGCTGAAGAAATGGGCTACACGGTGATCCCGTCCTGCTCCTACGTGGAGCGCTACATGGAGCGTCACCAGCGGCACGCGGCGAAGCTCTGAGAAAACGGATTCCCAATAAAAAACGCCGGGCTGAGAAGCCCGGCGTTTTTTATTTCTGGTGGAGCAAAGGATCGCAGGCTTCGCCAGCTCCTACATACCGGCGTAGGAGCCGTGTAGGAGCTGTCGAGTGCAACGAGGCTGCGATCCTTTAGCCACGCTGCCGCTTAGGCAATACATCCTTGAGCTTGGCATGCATGCTGCGCAGGGTGTTCTCGGTCGCGCTCCAGTCGATGCAGGCATCGGTGATGGAGACGCCGTATTGCAAGTCGGCAAGGTCTTTCGGAATAGCCTGGCAGCCCCAGTTCAAATGGCTTTCGACCATCAGGCCGATAATCGACTGGTTGCCTTCCAGGATCTGGTTGGCCACGTTCTCCATCACCAGTGGTTGCAGCGCCGGGTCCTTGTTGGAGTTGGCGTGGCTGCAATCGACCATGATGTTCGGCTTGATCTTGGCTTTGTTCAGTGCCTGCTCGCACAGGGCAACGCTGACCGAATCGTAGTTCGGCTTGCCGTTGCCACCGCGCAGCACCACGTGACCGTAGGCGTTGCCCTTGGTGGTGACGATCGACACGCCACCTTCCTGGTTGATGCCCAGGAAACGATGCGGGCTGGAAACCGATTGCAAGGCGTTGATCGCCACGGTGAGGCCACCGTCGGTGCCGTTCTTGAAGCCTACCGCCGACGACAGGCCGGAGGCCATTTCGCGGTGGGTCTGGGATTCGGTGGTGCGCGCGCCGATGGCCGACCAGCTGATCAAGTCCTGCAGGTACTGCGGCGAGATCGGGTCGAGGGCTTCGGTGGCGGTGGGCAGGCCCATTTCCGCCAGGTCCAGCAGCAATTGGCGACCGATGTGCAGGCCGTCCTGGATCTTGAAGGAGTCATCCAGGTACGGGTCGTTGATCAGGCCTTTCCAGCCGACGGTGGTTCGAGGCTTCTCGAAATACACGCGCATGACCAGGTACAAGGTGTCGGACACTTCCGCGGCCAGCACCTTCAGGCGCTCGGCGTATTCGTGGGCGGCCTTGATGTCGTGGATCGAGCAGGGGCCGATGACCACGAACAGGCGATGGTCGGTGCCGTCCAGGATGTTGCGAATGACTTCCCGGCCCTTGGTCACGGTGCGCAGGGCAGCGTCGCTCAGGGGGATATCGCGCTTGAGCTGGTCAGGCGTGATGAGGGTCTCGTTGGAGGCGACGTTAAGGTCATTGATCGGTAAATCAGCCATCGTGTTACTCGTCAGGTCACGGGTGCCGGCCGCCAGCGATCCCCGCGCGGCGGTGCACAGCGGATTTTAAGCGCGTCGGGGAGCCGAACCTTATCGCGTTACGAGGCTGCTCGACAATGGGCTGGGCCCGGTTTAATTGTGGCAGGGGCGCTTGCTCCCACTGGATTCGTAGGAGCTGTCGAGCGAAGCGAGGCTGCGATCTTTCCACAGCCGATTGAGTCGAGAGCGAAAGCTCAAAAGATCGCAGGCTTCGCCAGCGCCTACAGAACCAGGCTGTGTAATGATGTGCACAGGCTTTTTACCAGGGGAGTTGCGACGATGCAGGCAGGCGCTAAACCACGGATCGGGATGATCGGCACCGGGGCGATTGGCGGGTTCTATGGTGTGATGCTGGCGCGTGCCGGTTTTGACGTGCACTTCCTGTTGCGCAGCGAATTTGCCGCCGTGGCCGAAGCCGGTTTGCGGATCGACAGCGCGGTCCACGGTGCGCTGGCCCTCCACCCGGTCCAGGCCTATCCCTCGGCAGCCGACATGCCGCCCTGCGACTGGCTGCTGGTCGGCGCCAAGACCACCAGCAATGCCGACCTGGCCCCGGCCATTGCCCAGGCGGCCGCTGATGGGGCCAAAGTCCTGCTGCTGCAGAACGGCCTGGATGTCGAGGACGATCTGCGGCCGTTGCTGCCCGATTCGTTGCACCTGCTGGGTGGCCTGTGCCTGATCTGCGTGCATCGCGTCGGCCCTGGCGTCGTCGCCCATCAGGCACTTGGCGCGGTCAACGTCGGTTATCACAGCGGTCCTTGTGTCGATCAGGCGCAACGCATGGCGATCGTCGAAGAAGCGACGACGATGTTCCGCAGCGCCGGTATCGAGGCCCAGGCCATGCCTGGCCTGCAACAGGCCCGCTGGCAGAAGCTGGTGTGGAATGTGCCGTACAACGGCCTTTCGGTTCTGCTGGGCGCCAGTACCACGCCGTTGATGGCCAACGACCATAGCCGCGAATTGATCCAGGCGCTGATGGGGGAGGTGGTTCGCGGTGCCCAAGCCTGCGGGCATCAGATCGCGCCGGGTTATGCCGAGTACCTGTTCGCGATGACCGAGAAGATGCCCGACTACTGGCCGAGCATGTACCACGATTATTCCCACAAGCGTGCGCTGGAACTGGACGCGATCTATGGCCGGCCATTGGCGGCGGCGAAAGCAGCAGGGTGTGAGCTGCCGAAAATCGAAGCCTTGTATCAGGCGTTGGCCTTCATGGATCGGAACAACCGCTGAGCGGGCGAAAGGGGGAGCGGCATGGCAAACAACATCGACGACAAATTGGTGCTGGCGATTTCGTCGCGGGCGCTGTTCGACCTGAGGGAAAGCCACAAGGTGTACCTGGCGAGTGGCGTCGAGGCCTATCGGCAATATCAGATCGAGCATGAAGACGAAGTCCTGGCTCCTGGCGACGCGTTCGCCCTCGTGCAGAAACTGCTGGACCTCAACGAGCACCTGGGGCGTGCCCGGGTCGAGGTGATCCTGGTCTCGCGCAACAGTGCCGACACCGGCCTTCGGGTGTTCAACTCGATTCATCACTATGGGCTGGCGATTTCACGCGCGGCCTTCGTTGGCGGCCGTAGCCCTTACCCGTACCTCAAGGCTTTCGGCTGCGATCTGTTTCTGTCCACTCACGCTGAAGACGTGCGCAGCGCCCTGGACGCCGGCTTTGCCGCGGCGACCATCCTGTCGGGTGGGGCCAGTCGCGCCGCCAGCGGGGAATTGCGCATAGCCTTCGACGGCGATGCCGTGCTGTTTTCCGATGAGTCGGAGCGTGTCTATCAGACCGGTGGTCTGGAGGCATTCCAGGCCAGCGAGCGACAGGCCGCCCGCGAGCCGCTGCGGGGCGGGCCGTTCAAGGGCTTCCTGGCGGCGCTCAATGCGCTGCAACGCGAGTTTCCCGAGGACGCCTGCCCCATCCGCACGGCGCTGGTGACGGCCCGTTCGGCACCGGCCCACGAGCGGGTCATCCGGACGTTGCGTGAATGGGACATCCGTCTGGATGAGTCGTTGTTTCTCGGCGGCCTGACCAAATCGGCCTTTCTGGAGGCCTTCGCCGCCGATGTGTTTTTCGATGACCAGACGGGCCATTGCGAACTGGCTCGGGAGGTGGTCGCCACCGGTCACGTGCCCCATGGCATCAGTAACGAAATAAAGCCCTGACGACCTCGGGGCCGGGACGTCAGGCCGCACGTCGCAGTCTCCAAGGCGCTGCTAAGCTGAATCAATCTCCGCCATTCTGGCACTCGAGGAGGTCACATGATTCGTTCGATGCTGTACGCCACAGACCTGGGTCTCTACGCCCCTTATGTGATGCAGCATGCCTTGGCGCTGGCACGGACGTTTGAAGCCGAGTTGTATGTGGTGCATGCGGTAGAACCGATGGGGCTGTTCGCCGAATCGGTGTTGCAAAGCTATCTCGACGAGCACGCGCTGAACGAATTCCATCGCCAAGGTCTGAGTACGGTGATGGCCAATATCGAACAGCGGGTGCTCGACAATTTCCGCGAGGAGTTGGGGGACGGGCAACAGGACTTGAAACTGATCAAATCGGTCAGGGTGTACCAGGGCGATCCTTCCCAGGTCATCCTGGAGCAGGCTGCGAAACTCTCCGTGGATTTGTTGATCGTGGGCAGTCATTGCCAAGGAGCGAGCGGTGAAACCCCCTTGGGCAGGACCGCTGCGCGGGTATTGCAGTTATCCCGGGTGCCGGTCTACCTGGTCCCCCTGGTGCAGCGCCGACGCCAGGGCGAGGCCTGAGGCTAAATGATGGCGTTTTATAAAAAGTTCTAGATTTATTGTCGTGACCTTCCATATAGTTATATACCGTCGCTGATGCCCGTGGCGTCCAACTGCTTTGAGGGATACATATGAAGCTTCAACAACTGCGCTACATCTGGGAAGTGGCGCACCACGACCTCAACGTTTCCGCTACTGCCCAAAGCCTCTACACGTCGCAACCCGGCATCAGCAAGCAGATCCGCCTGTTGGAAGATGAACTGGGCGTCGAAGTCTTCGCCCGCAGCGGCAAGCACTTGACCCGCGTGACCCCGGCGGGTGAGCGCATCATCACCACGGCAGGCGAGATCCTGCGCAAGGTCGAGAGCATCAAGCAGATCGCCCAGGAATTCTCCAACGAGAAAAAAGGCACCCTCTCGATCGCCACCACCCACACCCAGGCTCGTTATGCGCTGCCGCCGGTGATCAGCAATTTCATCAAGCAATACCCCGACGTGGCGCTGCACATGCACCAGGGGTCGCCGATGCAGATCGCCGAGATGGCGGCCGACGGCACGGTGGATTTCGCCATTGCCACCGAGGCCCTGGAGTTGTTCGGTGACCTGGTGATGATGCCGTGCTACCGCTGGAACCGCTGCGTGGTCGTGCCCCAGGGCCATCCGTTGACCAAGCTGCCGAAGCTCACCCTCGAAGCCCTGGCCGAATACCCGATCGTGACCTATGTATTCGGTTTCACCGGTCGTTCCAAACTCGACGAAGCCTTCAGCCACCGTGGCCTGACGCCAAAAGTGGTGTTCACCGCCGCCGACGCCGACGTGATCAAGACTTACGTTCGCCTGGGCCTGGGCGTGGGCATCGTCGCGAAGATGGCCGTCGATACCAAGCTCGACAGTGACCTGGTAGTACTGGACGCCAGCGAGTTGTTCGAATCCAGCGTGACCAAGATCGGTTTCCGTCGTGGCACGTTCCTGCGGGGTTTCATGTGCGATTTCATCGAGAAATTCGCGCCGCACCTGACCCGTGAAGTCATGGCCAAGGCCATCCAGTGCCACAACAAGCAGGAACTCGAAGAGTTGTTCGACGGTGTCGAGCTGCCGGTGCACTAAGGCCCTTCTAGATCGCCTCGGTGACAGCGAACTGTTGCCGGGCGCCCGCGACGACGATCTCCACTTCATCTCCTTCGGTCTTTCCCAGCAGGCCTCGGCCCAGCGGTGAGCGAGGGGTGATGACAGTGATCGGCTGGCCCACCAGCGAAACCTTCAAGCCTGCCGCATCGGGCCCCAGGAAGAGCCATTGCTGGCGACCGTCCTCATCTTCCAGGCCGATCAACGTGCCGACCTGAATGCCGCGCTCCTCGTCATAGGGCCTCAACGCCAGGTTCTGGCAGAGGGTGAGGGCCTGGCGGATTTCTTCCACGCGCCTGGCTTGTCCGGCGGCGAGGTAGGACGCCTCGAGGCCCAGGGTGTCGTATTTGTTCTCGGCGATGTTTTCTTCGTGGGTCGCGGTTTCGTAGGCGGTTTGCGCAGCGCGTTCGGCGATGTCCAGATCAATCTTGAGCTTGTCGAGGATCAACTGGTGGACGGTCTGTTTGTTCATATCATTCGCAGAATTGCAGGACATTGGCGCGGCTTTTTTCACTGGGAGCATTCTGGTCCTGCTGCAACCAGAACTGACACTTGGGGTTGGACAGGTTGCGCGGATTGCTCCTGGCCTGATCGAGCGCCTGGCGCTGCTCGTTCCTTTGCAGGTTCTGCTGGTACTGCTCGAACATGGGGGCGGGCGGTTCCGGGGCCGGCTGCAGCGCCGGCGGTTGCGCCAATTGATGGACGGCGGCGGCCACGGGCGCCAGTTGTTCGTCGAACAGGAACTTTGACAGCAGCCAGCCGGTCAGGACGATGGCGAGAAACCCCAACCATAGGCCCAAGGCAATACTAACAGTCAATTTCAAAGCGCTGAGACGTGGGGCTGGAGAGTGATCGGGCATGGCTGCTTCCTGGCAGGGGCATGGGCAGGCGGTGATTGTCGCATGAAGATTAATCGCCGTCGGCTCTTCTGCGCGATCGGTTTATTCGGGACAATCAGGCCTTTGTCACAGGGAGTCGAGAATGGCTGTGCGCTGGGATATTTTTTGCACCGTCGTCGATAACTATGGCGACATCGGTGTCACTTGGCGCCTGGCTCGGCAATTGGTGGCCGAGCACCAATGTGCGGTGCGGCTCTGGGTTGACGATCTACGCGCCTTCGAGCGGCTGTGTCCGGAAATCGATATCACCCTGTCCGAGCAATGGCAGCAGGGCGTACAGGTGCGCCACTGGCCTGCGGACTGGCCGGCTACCGAGGCCGCCGAGGTGGTGATCGCCGCTTTTGCCTGCCAGTTGCCGAGTGCCTACATGGAGGCGATGGCCGAGCGCCCGACCGCGCCCTTGTGGATGAACCTCGATTATCTGAGCGCCGAGGACTGGGTGATCGGTTGCCACGGCTTGCCGTCGGTCAAATACAAGCACGTGCAGAAATACTTCTTTTTTCCAGGCTTTCGGGAGGGAACCGGTGGCTTGCTGCGTGAGGCCGGTTTGCTGGAGCGTCGTCGGCAATTCCAGCAGGATGCCGAGGCTCAACGTATTTTCCTCCAGGGATTGGGCGTCGAGCGGGCGCCGGAGACTTGCCTGATCTCGCTGTTTGCCTATGAAAACGCAGGTTTGGCGAGCTGGTTTGACGCAATGGCAACCGATGCCCAGGCGTTCCATGTGCTGGTTCCCGAAGGGCGGGTGTTGGGCGATGTCGAGCGTTGGCTCGGTGTCCAAGGCCTGAAGGCCGGTGCGCTGCATCGACGCGACGCGCTGACGGTGCAGGTGCTGCCGTTCGTCCGCCAGGACCAGTACGACCATTTGTTGTGGTGCTGTGATTTCAATGCCGTGCGCGGCGAAGACTCCTTCGTGCGCGCCCAATGGGCCGGCCGGCCGCTGCTCTGGCATATCTACCAGCAGGAAGAGGACGTCCACCTGGAAAAGCTCGAGGCGTTTCTCACCCTCTACAATCAGGGGCTTTCGCCAGCCGCGCAAAAAGCGACCAGTGGTCTGTGGCGGGCCTGGAATGCCGGCCAGGACATGGCCGAACATTGGAAAGCCAGCCGTGAACAGCAGCCGGAACTGCTCGAACACGCCCAGGCGTGGTGTCTGGAACAGGCCTCGCGACCCGATCTTGCCGCAGCGCTGGTGAAGTTTTATGTAAATTGGATATGATACGCGGCCTAGATTTTTGTAAATCCCATCCAAATTCGGATATTCGCAATGAAAACTGGTAAAGAACTGAAACCCGGGACCGTGATCCGTCTCGAAAACGATCCTTGGCTGGTTCAGAAAGCTGAGTTCACCAAGTCGGGTCGTAACAGCGCGATCATGAAGACCAAGCTGAAGAACCTGCTGACCGGTTACAAGACCGAGATCGTCTACAGCGCCGACGACAAACTGGACGACGTGATCCTCGACCGCAAGGAAGCGACCCTGTCCTTCATCAGCGGCGACACCTACACGTTCATGGATACCACTGACTACACCATGTACGAGCTGAACGCCGAAGACATCGAAAGCGTTCTGCCGTTCATCGAAGAAGGCATGACCGACGTCTGCGAAGCCGTGTTCTTCGAAGAGCGCCTGGTTTCCGTAGAGCTGCCGACCACCATCGTGCGTCAGGTTGACTACACCGAAGGCTCCGCTCGCGGTGACACGTCCGGCAAGGTGATGAAGCCTGCCAAACTGAAGAACGGCACCGAGCTGTCGGTTGCTGACTTCATCGAAATCGGCGACATGATCGAGATCGATACCCGCGAAGGCGGTTCCTACAAAGGCCGCGCTAAATAAGCGAAGCCTTCTGTATAAAAAAGCCCGACCATTGAGTCGGGCTTTTTTATATCTTTATTTCGACCCGGCCCCTGTGGCGAGGGAGCTTGCTCCCGCTGGGCTGCGTAGCAGCCCCAACCCAGGCAACTCGGTCATTCAGTCATACCGCATTGACCCGATGACGACTGCTGCGCAGCCGAGCGGGAGCAAGCTCCCTCGCCACAAAAGCTTCGGCGTGCAGTCACTTCAGCTTCGGCGTGCAATTACTTCAAGTGCTGCTTGAGCTCTTCGGACACCTGCAACATCGCCGAACGCACCGCCGGCACCTGGCTGACCACGTTGAGCAAGCCATAGTCGTGGATCATGCCGTTGTACCGTACAGCTGTGACCGGGACACCGGCCGCGTCCAGCTTGCGAGCGTACGCTTCACCTTCGTCGCGCAACACGTCAGCCTCGGCGGTTTGCACCAGCGCGGGCGGCAAGCCCTTGAGTTGCGCGGTGGTTGCCCGCAATGGCGAGGCATAGATCTCGCCGCGTTGCCCGGCGTCGGTGGTGTAATTGTCCCAGAACCACTTCATCATGTTTTTGCTGAGGAAGTGTCCTTCGGCGAACTGGTTGTAGGACGCCGTCTCGAAGCTGGCGTCGGTCACCGGCCACAGCAATGCCTGGAAGCGGATCGCCGGTGTGCCTTTGTCCTTCGCCATCAAGGCTACGACCGCCGCCATGTTGCCGCCGACGCTGTTGCCCACCACGGCCAGGCGCTTGCCATCGACATTGATTTGCTTGCCATGCTCGGCGACCCACTTCGTCGCCGCATAGGCCTGGTTGATCGCCACTGGATAATGCGCCTCGGGTGAGGGCGTGTAGTTGACGAATACCGCGACAGCACCCGAACCCGCCACCAGATCCCGAACCAGTCGTTCATGGGTCGGGAAGTCGCCCAATACCCAGCCACCACCGTGGAAGAACATGAACACGGGCAACTCACCCTTGACCCCGGCTGGGCGAACGATGGTCAGGCTGATCGGCTGGCCATCGACCTGGATGGTCTTCTCGCTGACATCGGCCTTGGGCAAGGTCAGTTTGACTCCCGCCTGGGCACCCACCAATACGGCGCGGGCGTCCTTTGGCGACAGCTGTTCCAAGGGCTTGCCGGTGCCGGCATTCAGAGCGTCGAGAAACGCCTGGGTGTTGTGTTCGACGATGCCGTCGGCGAAGGCGCTGCTGACGCTGAGGGCGAGAAGAGTACCGGTCAAAACTTTGCTGAGCGTGTTCATGTGTATCTCCTTAAGTTCGGGTCCAGGGGGCTATGGTCAGACGGCGACATGCAGGCGCACATCGACGTTGCCGCGGGTGGCGTTGGAGTACGGGCAGACTTGGTGAGCCGCGTCCACCAGGCTTTGTGCGTCGGCTTGGTCCAGGCCCGGCAGGCTGATGTGCAGGTCGATGTCGAGGCCGAAACCGCCGGGGATCTGGCCAATACCGACATGGGCGGTGATCGAGGCGTCGTCCGGGATCTTGCGTTTGCTTTGGCCAGCCACGAATTTCAAGGCGCCGATGAAGCAGGCCGAATAGCCGGCGGCGAACAGCTGCTCAGGGTTGGTAGCCGCACCGCCTGCACCGCCGAGTTCCTTGGGTGTGGCGAGTTTGACGTCGAGGATGTTGTCGCTGGAGATCGCACGACCGTCACGGCCGCCAGTGGAAGTTGCGATTGCGGTGTAGAGAGTTTGCATGATGATCGCCTCGTTTCTGGGTAGGTATTTGCGCTAAATGTTTGCGCGCTAAGTAGGTATGGAGAGAATGTATAACGCTAATATTTTGTGCGCAAGATAAATTTTCGAGGCGAGATGGAATTGGCGATCTGAAAAAGTCTGAAAGCCTTTAGCTAGAGCGATTATTGAGCGTAAAAATTTTTTGAGGAGGGCAGGGTAGACAGGGCTGCCGCTATCGCGAGCAAGCTTGCTCCCACACTGGATCTGCGGTGAACACAAAATTCATGTCCGACACAAAACCCCTGTGGGAGCTTGCTCGCGATAGCGGTGGATCCGCACAGAGGATGTTGGATATGCCGCCGCTTTCGCGAGCAGGCTCGCTCCCACATTGGATCTGCGGTGAACACAAAATTCATGTCCGACACAAAACCCCTGTGGGAGCGAGCTTGCTCGCGATAGCGGTGGATCTGAACAGGGGATGTTGAATGTGCCGCCGCTTTCGCGAGCAGGC
>NZ_JBIXJT010000033.1:0-22567 GCF_052871455.1 Pseudomonas sp. LARHCG127 | reverse complement strand
GGTTATCTCAATCGTGATGACCTGACGGCTGAGCGCTTTCTGAAAGATCCATTCAGCAAGGTTCCCAATGCCCGCATGTACAAAACCGGCGACTTGGGTCGCTACCTGCCGGACGGCAACATCGAGTACCTGGGCCGCAATGACGACCAGGTGAAGATTCGCGGTTTCCGCATTGAACTGGGCGAGATCGAAGCCAAGCTCGCCCAGGCTCCAAACATCAAGGAAACCGTGGTCCTGGCCCGTGAAGACGTGCCGGGCGACAAGCGCCTGGTGGCCTATTTCACCCAGCATTCGCCAGGCGAAGCGCTGGACATTCAAATCCTGCGCACGTATCTGCAAGCGCAACTGCCGGAATACATGGTGCCGGCCGCCTACGTGCGCCTCGACGCATTGCCATTGACACCGAACGGCAAACTCGACCGCAAGGCGCTTCCGGCGCCGGATCTCGACGCGGTGATCACCCGTGGCTACGAAGCCCCGCAAGGCGAGGTCGAGATCACCTTGTCGCACATCTGGTCCGAGTTGCTCAACGTCGAGCGCGTCGGTCGCCACGATCACTTCTTCGAACTGGGCGGGCATTCCCTGCTGGCGGTCACGCTGATCGAGCGGATGCGCCAGGCCGGCTTGAGCGCCGACGTGCGTATCCTGTTCGGCCAGCCCACCCTCGCCGCGTTGGCGGCGGCCGTGGGTGGCGGCAGTGAAATCGGCGTGCCGGCCAACGGCATCCCGTTCGGCTGCGAGCGGATCACCCCTGACATGCTGACGCTGACCAGCCTCGACCAGGACACCATCGATCTCATCGTGTCGACCGTGCCGGGTGGGGCGCGCAACGTGCAAGAGATTTACCCGGTGGCACCGCTGCAGGAAGGCATCCTTTACCATCACCTGTCGGCCGAGCAGGGCGACCCCTATGTCTTGCAGGCGCAGTTTGCCTTTGACAGCCGCGAGCGCCTCGATGCTTTCACCCAGGCCCTGCAAAGCGTTATCGACCGTCATGACATCTTGCGCACCGCCATCCTCTGGGAAGGTCTCGACGAGCCTCGACAAGTGGTCTGGCGCGAAGCGCGGCTGGGGCTTGAAGAACTGGCACTGGATCCACAGGCCGGATCGATCACCCAACAGCTGCAACACCGTTTCGATCCCCGGCACTACGCCTTGGACATGACCCAGGCACCGCTGATGCGCCTGGCCTTTGCACAAGACACGCCCAACCAGCGCTGGGTAGCGATGCTGTTGTTCCATCACATCGCGGTTGATCATGCGGCGCTGAAAGTCGTACAGGCCGAGATGCAGGCGTACCTGTTGGGGCAAGCCGGTCAATTGGACGTCCCGGTGCCGTATCGCAACTACGTGGCCCAGGCTTGCCTGGGGGTGGATCGTGAGGCGCAGGAAGGGTTCTTCCGCGACATGCTTGGCGATGTCGACGAACCCACGCTGCCGTTCGGTTTGCAGCAGGTGCAGGGTGACGGCCATGACATCGAGGATGCGAGCCTGGTGCTCGACAGCGATTTGAGTCGGCGGCTGCGGCGCCTGGCACGCCAGTCGGGCGTGGGGGTCGCGAGCTTGTATCACTTGGCTTGGGCGCAGGTGTTGGGGCAGGCGTCCGGCAAGCAGGACGTGGTGTTCGGTACCGTGCTGATGGGCCGGATGCAGGGCGGCCAGGGCGCTGACCGTGCGTTGGGCATGTTCATCAACACCTTGCCGCTTCGCGTGAGCGTTGGCGACCAGGACGTCAGGGCCGGCGTCAAGGCGGTCCACGGGCAACTGACCGCACTGTTGGGCCACGAGCACGCCTCGCTGGCCCTGGCCCAGCGTTGCAGCGGCGTGGTCGCGCCACTGCCGCTGTTCAGCGCCTTGTTGAACTACCGCAACTCCAGCGAACAGGCCGATACCGAGGCGGCGCTGTCGGCCTGGCATGGCATTGAGACGCTGGGTGGCCAAGCACGCACCAACTACCCATTGACGCTGTGTGTCGACGATTTGGGTGAAGATTTCGCCCTGACCGTCCTGGCCACGAGCGGTGTCGGTGCGCAGCGGGTCTGTGCCTACATGGCGACCGCGCTGCAAAGCCTGGCCACGGCATTGGAATCCAACCCTGCATTGCGCTTGCAGACGCTGGCGGTACTGCCGCAAACCGAGCGCCAACAGATACTGACCGACTTCAACGCCACCACCCGGCGCTATCCCCGGGACAGGACCGTCCACGGCCTGTTCGAGGCGCAGGCCAAGGAGCGTCCGCAAGCCATTGCGGTCGTGCACGACGCCCACAGCCTGACCTACGCCGAGTTGAACCGTCGGGCCAATCGCCTGGCCCGTCATCTGGTCGGCCTTGGTGTGCAACCGGGCGATCGGGTGGCGATTGCACTGGAGCGCTCCATCGAGCTGCTGGTCAGCCAACTGGCGATCCTCAAGTGTGCTGCCGCCTACGTACCGCTGGATGTCAGCGCGCCGCTGGAGCGGCAACAGTTCATGGTGCAGGACAGCGACACCCAGGTTCTGCTGGCGCTGAGCACGGCTGATGTTCCCGGGAATACGCTGCGCGTGGACCTGGACCAGCTCGTGCTGGATGAGGTCTGCGATGACCTTGGCCTGGTGCAAAGCTCCGAATCAGTGGCCTACATCATGTACACCTCCGGTTCCACCGGCACCCCGAAAGGTGTGCTGGTTCCCCATCGGGCGATCAACCGGTTGGTGATCAACAACGGCTACGCCGATTTCAACGCCCAGGATCGGGTCGCCTTCGCCTCCAACCCGGCGTTCGACGCCAGCACCCTCGATGTCTGGGCACCGTTGCTCAATGGCGGTTGCGTGGTGGTGGTCGACCAGGACGTGCTGCTGTCCCAGGCGGATTTCCACGCGCTGTTGCTCGAACAATCGGTCAGCGTGCTGTGGATGACCGCCGGCCTGTTCCATCAATACGCCGCCGGACTGACGACGGCGTTCGCCCAGTTGCGCTACTTGATCGTCGGCGGCGACGTGCTCGACCCAGCCGTGATCGGCCGCGTCCTGAAGGAAGGCGCGCCGGCTCATCTGCTCAACGGCTACGGCCCGACCGAAGCCACCACCTTCACCACCACCCACGAGATCAAAATCGTGGGCGAGGGCGGTATTCCCATCGGTCGTCCGATTGGCAATACCCGAGTCTATGTGCTGGACGTCAATCGTCAGCCAGTGCCCATCGGCGTGGCGGGCGAGTTGTACATCGGTGGCGACGGCGTGGCGAAAGGGTATTTGAATCGCCCTGGGCTGACCGCCGAGAAGTTCGTCGCCGACCCGTTCAATGCCAATCCGGATGCGTTGCTGTACCGCACCGGCGACCTGGCGCGCTGGCGTGCGGACGGCACGGTGGATTACCTGGGGCGTAATGACGACCAGGTGAAGATCCGCGGTTTCCGTATCGAACTGGGCGAGATCGAAGCCCGGTTGGCCGCGCAGGATGACGTCAAGGACGTCGTGGTGCTGGTGCGTGAAGACGCCCCGGGCGAGAAACGCCTGGTGGCGTACTTCACGCCGCGCGACCTGGACATTGCGCCGCACATCGAGACCCTGCGTAGTCATCTGCTGGGGCAATTGCCGGACTACATGATTCCGGTGGCCTACGTGCGACTCGATGCCTTTCCGTTGACCGCCAACGGCAAACTGGACCGCCGTGCACTGCCGGCGCCGGACAGCGACGCCTACGTCAGCCGTGAATATGAAGCGCCGCAAGGCGAGGTCGAGCAGTTACTGGCCCAACTCTGGGCCGAGCTGCTCAGGGTTGACCAGGTCGGTCGCCACGACAATTTCTTCGAGTTGGGCGGTCATTCGCTGCTGGCGGTCACGCTGATCGAACGCATGCGCCAGGCCGGCTTGAGCGCCGACGTGCGGGTTCTGTTCAGTCAGCCGACCTTGGCCGCGCTGGGCGCGGCCATCGGCAGTGGTCGGGAGGTGGATGTCCCGGTAAACCGGATTGTCCCGGCCTGTGAACGGATCACCCCGGACATGCTCACGCTGATCCAGCTTGATCAGGCGGCCATTGACCGGGTCGTGGCGACGGTGCCAGGAGGGGCGCCGAACGTGCAGGACATCTACCCGTTGGCGCCGCTGCAGGACGGCATTCTCTACCATCACCTGGCCGCCGAGCAGGGCGACCCCTATGTCTTGAAAACCGTGTTCGAACTGCAAAGTCGCGACCGGCTGGTGGCGTTTGTGGACGCGCTGCAATACGTCATCGACCGGCACGACATCCTGCGCACCAGTGTGGTGTGGCAAGGTTTCGATACGCCGATCCAAGTGGTGTGGCGCGAAGCGAAACTGCATCTGGAAGAGATCGCCCTGGACATTGCCGAGGGCGAGATCGCGGCGCAGTTGCAGAACCGTTTCGACCCGCAGCACTACAGGCTGGACATCACCCAGGCCCCCCTGATGCGCCTGGTCTTTGCCGAAGACGCGATCAACCAGCGCTGGGTGGCGGTGTTGTTGTTCCACCACATGGCCCTCGACCACACGGCGCTGGAAGTGGTGCAGCAAGAGATGCAGGCGCACCTGCTGGGCCAGGCCGACCAACTGGCCGTGGCGATGCCGTACCGCAACTATGTGGCGCAAGCGCACCTGGGTGTGAGTCAACAAGAGCACGAAGGGTTTTTCCGCGAGATGCTCGGCGATGTCGACGAACCGACGCTGCCGTTCGGCTTGCAGGACGTGAGCGGCGAGGGGCAGGACATCGAGCATGCCCGGCACGTTGTCGAGGCGACCTTGAGCCTGCGTCTGCGGGCACAAGCACGGCAGTTGGGCGTGAGTGCCGCCAGCCTGGTTCACCTGGCCTGGGCGCAGGTACTGGGGCGTGTGTCGGGCAAGGACGATGTGGTGTTCGGTACGGTCCTGCTGGGTCGGATGCAGGGCGGCGATGGCGCCGACCGGGCGCTGGGCATGTTCATCAACACCTTGCCGTTGCGGGTCGAAGTAAGCAACCAAGGCGTGCGCGATGGGGTGAAAGCCACTCACGCACGGCTGACCGGGTTGTTGGGCCATGAACACGCCTCGCTGGCCTTGGCCCAGCGTTGCAGTGGCGTGGTCGCGCCGCTGCCGCTGTTCAGCGCGCTGCTCAATTATCGGCACAGCGCCAGCGCTGCGGCCGAGGTCTCGAATGAAACCCTGGCCGCGTGGCAGGGCATCGAGTTCCTGAGCAACGAAGAACGGACCAATTACCCACTGACCCTGTCGGTGGATGACCTGGGCGACGGCTTCATATTGAGCGCCTTGGTGTTGCAAGGAGTGGGTGCCTCTCGTATCTGCGCCTACATGCACACGGCCCTGGAAATCCTGGTGCAGGCCCTCGAACACGCGCCCCAGACACCACTCAACCGCCTGGAGATCCTGCCGGAAACCGAACGTAACCAACTGCTGGTGGATTTCAACGCCACCAAGCGTGCCTATCCGCAGGAGCAGACCGTCCTGGCCCTGTTCGAGGCCCAGGCCGCGCACCTGCCACACGTGATTGCAGTGGTGCATGGACCGCGGCACGTGAGTTACGGGGAGTTGAACGAGCGGGCCAATCGCCTGGCCCATCACCTGATCGGCCTCGGTGTGCAACCGGATGACTGCGTCGCGATCCTGTTGCCCCGTTCCATCGAGTTGCTGGCCAGTCAGTTGGCGATCCTCAAGTGCGCGGCGGCCTATGTGCCCTTGGACCGCAACGCCTCTTTGGAACGCCAAAGGTTCATGCTCGACGATTGCCAGGCCCAGTGCCTGCTGACACTCAGTACCGAGACCGTGCCGGAAGGCGCGCGGCGCATCGACCTGGACACGTTGGACAGCCAGGGCCCGGTGCACAACCCGGCATTGGCGCAGTCCAGTGAATCGATCGCCTACATCATGTACACCTCGGGCTCCACCGGCACCCCGAAAGGCGTGCTGGTGCCGCACCGGGCGATCAACCGCCTGGTGATCAACAACGGTTACGCCGATTTCAACGCGCACGACCGCATCGCCTTCGCTTCCAACCCGGCGTTCGACGCCAGCACCATGGACGTCTGGGGCGCCTTGCTCAATGGCGGGCAAGTGGTGGTGATCGACCATGAAACCCTGCTGGAACCTGCGCGGTTTGCCCAGGTGCTGAAGGATTCGGGCGTCACGGTGCTGTTCGTGACCACGGCGATCTTCAACCAGTACGTGCAACTGATTCCCCAGGCCATCGGCGGCCTGCGCATCCTGCTATGCGGCGGTGAACGGGCCGATGTGGCATCGTTCCGGCGCTTGCTGGAGCTGACGCCGGACCTGCGTCTGGTGCACTGCTATGGCCCGACCGAAACCACCACCTACGCCACCACCTTTGAAGTGAAGGCCGTGGCGGCGGATGCCGAATGCGTGCCCATCGGCGGACCGATCGGCAACACCCAGGTGTACGTGCTCGATGCGCGCCAGCAGTTGGCGCCGTTGGGTGTCGTCGGTGAGATGTACATTGGCGGCAAGGGCGTGGCCAAGGGTTACCTGAACCGGCCGGACCTGACCGCGGAAAAATTCATCGCCGACCCGTTCAGCCATGAACCCGACGCGTTGCTGTACCGCACCGGCGACCTCGGTCGCTGGCTGCCGGAGGGCCGCCTGGAGTGCCTGGGGCGTAACGACGACCAGGTGAAGATCCGCGGTTTCCGCATCGAGCTGGGCGAGATCGAAGCCAAGCTGGTGGCCTGTGATGGCGTCAAGGATGCGGTGGTGCTGATGCGGGTCGATGAATCGGGCGAAAAGCGCCTGGTGGCCTATGCCATTGCCCAGCCGCAGGTTACGCTGACCGTGGCGGTCTTGCGCGAGCAATTGTCCGCGACCCTGGCCGACTACATGGTGCCTGCCGCGTTCGTGATGTTGTCGGCGTTCCCGTTGACGCTCAACGGCAAGGTGGATCGCAAGGCCCTGCCGGCACCGCACGCCGAGGCTTACGCCAGCCAGGCCTACGAGGCACCGCTGGGTGAGGTTGAACAGGTCTTGGCCGGCATGTGGGCCGAGTTGTTGAACGTGGAACAGGTCGGTCGCCACGACAACTTCTTCGAACTGGGCGGCCATTCGCTGCTGGCCGTGACGCTGATCGAACGCATGCGCCAAGTCGGCTTGAGCGCCGACGTGCGCGTGCTGTTCAGCCAACCGACCCTGGCCGCACTGGCCGCGGCGATTGGCAGCGGCCGGGAAGTCAGCGTGCCGGCGAACCTGATTCCTTTGGATTGTGAACGCATCACCCCCGAGTTGTTGCCGCTGGTCAACCTGTCCCAGGACACCCTCGACCAGATCGTCGCCACGGTGCCAGGTGGTGCGCGCAACGTGCAGGACATCTACCCGCTGGCGCCGTTGCAGGAAGGCATCCTCTATCACCACTTGGCCGCCGAACAAGGCGACCCCTACGTGTTGCAGTCACAGTTCGCCTTCGACAACCGCGAACGCCTCGACGCGTTCATCGGGGCGCTGCAAGTTGTGATCGATCGCCACGACATCCTGCGTACCAGTGTGGTCTGGGAAGGGCTGGATGAACCGGTGCAAGTGGTCTGGCGCCAGGTGGTGCTGGAGCCGCAATGCATCGTTCCCGATGCCACGGCCGGAGACATTGCCACGCAACTGGCCAACCGCTTCGATGCGCGGCACAGTCGCCTGGACTTGGGCCGGGCCCCGCTGTTGCACCTGGCGTATGCACAGGACGAGGCCCAGGATCGCTGGGTCGCTATCCTGTTGTTCCATCACATGGCGCTGGATCACACCGCCCTGGATGTGATGCAACATGAGATGCAAATGCACCTGTTGGGCCAGGACGAACACCTGACCGCATCGGTGCCGTACCGCAACTACGTGGCCCAGGCTCGCCTGGGCACGAGCGAGCAGGAGCACGAAGCGTTTTTCCGCGAAATGCTCGGCGATATCGACGAGCCGACGCTGCCATTCGGCCTGGCCCAGGTCCAGGGTGACGGGCACGGCATCGAAGAAGTGAAGGTGTTTGTCGATGACGCCTTGAGCCTGCGCCTGCGGACTCAAGCCCGGCAGCTTGGCGTCAGTGCCGCCAGCCTGGTCCACCTGGCCTGGGCCCAGGTCCTGGCCGTGGCGTCGGGCCAGGAGAACGTGGTCTTCGGCACGGTCCTGCTGGGCCGGATGCAAGGCGGCGACGGGGCCGACCGGGCCCTGGGCATGTTCATCAACACCTTGCCGATCTGCGTGCCGGTGAATGAGCAAAGCGTGCGGGACGCGGTGAAGACCACCCATGGGCGCCTGACCGGGCTGCTGGGGCATGAGCATGCTTCCCTGGCCCTGGCCCAACGCTGCAGTGACGTGGCGTCGCCAGCGCCGTTGTTCAGTGCGCTGTTGAACTTCCGCCACAGTTCGCTGCAGGTGACCGATGAGGGCTTGTCCGCCTGGAGCGGCATGCAAATGTTGTCCAGCGAGGAGCGCACCAACTATCCGCTGACGCTGAACGTCGATGACCTGGGCGAAGGCTTCAGCCTGACGGTGCAGGTCGAGTCCCGGATTGGTGCGCAACGTATCTGTGACTATGTGCAGGTTGCCCTGCACAGCCTGGTCGATACCCTGGAGCACGCGCCGCAGACGGCGGTGCGCAGCCTCACGGTGTTGCCGTCGGCCGAACGCACGCAACTGCTGGAGACCTGGAACGCGCCAGAGGCGACGTACGCCCATGACGCGCTGATCCATCGCCAGTTCGAGGCCCAGGTCGCGACGCAACCCGACGCGGTGGCGGTGGTGTTCGAGGGCCAGGCATTGACCTACGGCGAACTCAACGCCCAGGCCAACCAGCTCGCCCATCGCCTGTTGTCGCTGGGCATTTGTCCGGATGACCGGGTCGCGATCTGTGTCGAACGCGGCTTGGACATGATCGTCGGCCTGTTGGGCATCTTGAAGTCGGGCGCCGGCTACGTACCGCTGGATCCGGCCTCCCCGGCGGAGCGCATCGCCTACATGCTCGAGGACAGCTCCCCCGTGGCGATCGTGGTGCATGCCGCCACCCAGGCGCTGCTGGCCGAAGAGTCTGTACGGGTGATCGAACTCGATAACCCGGCGTTGCGCGGCCAGTCCACCGCCAACCCGCAAGTACCTGGCCTGACGTCGTCGCAGTTGGCCTACGTGATCTACACCTCCGGCTCCACCGGGTTGCCCAAGGGCGTGATGGTCGAACACGGCAATGTCGCGCGGCTGTTCTCGGCCACCCAGCCTTGGTTCGAGTTCGGCCCGCAAGACGTGTGGGCGCTGTTCCACTCCTTCGCCTTCGATTTCTCGGTCTGGGAAATCTGGGGCGCGCTGATCCATGGTGGACGCTTGTGGGTGGTGCCGCAGTGGGTCAGTCGCTCCCCGCAAGATTGCTACGCGCTGCTGTGCGAGGCCGGTGTGACCGTGTTGAACCAGACGCCAAGCGCTTTCCGGCAATTGATCGCGGCCCAGGGTGAAAGCGATCTGCGCCACAGCCTGCGCCAGGTGATCTTTGGCGGTGAAGCGCTGGAAACCGGGATGCTCAAGCCCTGGTATGCCCGTGTAGCCAACGCCGGGACGCAGTTGGTCAACATGTACGGCATCACCGAAACGACGGTGCACGTGACGTATCGTCCGCTTGAAGCGGCTGATGCCCAGTTGGCGGGCGTCAGCCCCATCGGCAAGCGCATTCCCGACCTGCAACTGTACGTGCTCGACGCCCGGCGCGAGCCGGTGCCGGTGGGCGTGGTGGGCGAGATGTATGTGGGCGGCGCGGGCGTGGCGCGGGGTTACCTGAACCGGCCCGAGTTGACCCAGGAACGGTTTATCGCCGACACCTTTAGCGGCTGTGAAGGGGCGCGCCTGTACCGGACCGGCGACCTCGGCCGCTGGCTGGCCGACGGCAGCATCGAGTACCTGGGCCGTAACGACGACCAGGTGAAGATCCGCGGCTTCCGTATCGAACTGGGTGAGATCGAAGCGAGCTTGGCGGCCTGCGAGGGTGTCAGCGAGGCGGTGGTCATTGCCCGTGAAGACGCGCCGGGCGACAAGCGCCTGGTGGGCTATGTGATTGCCGCAGACGGCGCGCAACCATCAGCCGCTGAGCTGCGTACACAATTGCTGGCTTCGCTGGCGGACTATATGGTGCCGAGCGCGTTCGTGGTCCTCGAGGCGTTCCCGTTGACCACCAACGGCAAGCTCGACCGCAAGGCCTTGCCGGCGCCGGATCAGTCGGCGGTGGCGGCCCGCGAATACGAAGCGCCGCAAGGCGAGGCCGAGACAGTCATCGCCGCGATCTGGCAAGACCTGCTGGACCTTGAGCGAATCGGCCGTCACGACAACTTCTTCGAGTTGGGTGGCCATTCGCTGCTGGCGGTGAAGCTGATCGAACGCATGCGTCACGTCGGTTTGAGTGCCGATGTGCGGGTGCTGTTCGGCCAACCGACGCTGGCGGCCCTGGCTGCCGCGGTGGGTGGGCACACGGAAGTCGTGGTGCCGGGCAACGCGATCCCGGACGGTTGCACGCGGATCACCCCGGACATGTTGCCCCTGGCCGACCTGGACCAGGACGCCATCGACCGGATCGTGGCCACGGTGCCGGGTGGCGTGACAAATGTGCAGGATATCTACGCCCTGGCGCCGTTGCAGGAAGGGATCCTGTATCACCACATCGCCTCTGCCCAGGGCGATCCCTACCTGCAATATGTGATGTTCGCGTTCGACAGCTTCGCCCATGTGGAGCATTTCACCCAAGCGCTGCAAGCGGTCGTTTCCCGTCACGATATCCTGCGCACCGGCGTGCTCTGGGAAGGCTTGGCCGAGCCCATGCAGGTGGTCTGGCGTGACGCGCGGCTGGTGGTCGAGGCGGTTGAGCTGGATCCGGCGGCCGGGGAGGTTGCCACGCAGTTGCATCAGGGTTTCGACCCCCGGCACTATCGCCTGGACATCCGCCAGGCGCCGCTGATGCGGGTCGCTTATGCGCAAGACCCGGCCAACCAGCGCTGGGTGGGCATGCTGTTGTTCCATCACCTGGTGGATGACGCCACTTCGTTGGCCGTGCTGTCCGCGGAGATCGAGGCGCACATGCTCGGCCAGGCACAACGCTTGCCGGCATCGGTGCCGTACCGCAACTACGTGGCCCAGGCTCGGTTGGGCGTGAGTCGCGAAGCCCATGAACGGTTCTTCCGCGACATGCTCGGTGATGTCGACGAGCCGACGTTGCCGTTTGATTTGCAGGATGTGCAAGGCGACGGCAGCGGCATCGAAGAGGTTCGCCAGGAGGTCGAGGCCGGCCTCAGCCGTCGGCTGCGGGTCCAGGCGCGTCAGCTCGGGGTGAGCGCGGCGAGCCTGTATCACCTGGTCTGGGCGCAGGTGCTGGGCACGGTCTCGGGTCGCGACGACGTGGTGTTCGGCACCGTGTTGGTGGGCCGGATGCAGGGCGGCGAGGGCGCCGACCGTGCACTGGGGATGTTCATCAATACGCTGCCGTTGCGGGTGAACCTGGGGCAAACCGGTGTCCGTGCGGGTGTGAAAGCAACCCATGCCCGACTGACAGCCTTGCTCGGCCATGAGCACGCCTCGTTGGTGCTGGCGCAACGTTGCAGCGGCGTAGAGGCGCCGACGCCGTTGTTCAGTGCCTTGCTCAACTACCGGCACACCGGCGCGGCAGCTTCCGCCGAAGCCTTGTCGGCTTGGGACGGTATCCAGGTGCTGGGTGGCGAAGAGCGGACCAACTACCCGCTGACGTTGTCGGTGGATGACCAGGGCGAAGCGTTCAGCTTCACCGTCATGACCCCGGCGCGCATCGGCGCCCAGCGGCTGTGTGGGTATGTGGGGCAGGCGCTGGAAGGCCTGATCCAAATGCTTGAGCAGACGCCAGAGGCGCCGTTGCACCAGTTGTCGATCCTGCCGCCGAGCGAGCGCCTGAAACTGCTGGCCGAGTTCAATACCGGTGGTGCCGACGACCCGCAGGAGCAGACTGTTCTCGGGCTGTTCGAAGCCCAGGTCCAGCGTACGCCGGACAACGTGGCCGTCCAGCACGGCGAGCACGCGTTGAGTTATCGCCAGTTGGACGCGCGAGCCAACCAGTTGGCGCATTACCTACGCAAGCAGGGCGTGCAACCGGATTCACGCGTGGCGATCTGTGTCCAGCGCAGCGCCGAGATGGTGATCGGGCTGCTGGCGATTCTCAAGGCGGGCGGTGGTTATGTGCCTTTGGACCCGGCGTATCCCGCGGAGCGGATTGCCTACATGCTGGCGGACAGCGAGCCGGCTGCGGTGCTGGCCCAGGCAGCGACCAGAGAATTCTTGTCGCAGGTTCAGGTGCCCCTGATCGACCTGGACGCCGGTCCATGGCAAGACGAGCCGGAGCATACTCCGCAGGTCACTGGCCTGACGCCGGCCCACCTGGCCTACGTGATCTACACCTCCGGTTCCACCGGCTTGCCCAAAGGGGTGATGGTCGAACATCGCGGCCTGCGCAACCTGCTGGACTGGTACCTCGAGGACCTGGCCTTCGACGCCGACGACGCGGTGCTGCTGGCGTCCTCCTACAACTTCGACCTGACCCAGAAGAACATCCTCGCGCCGCTGATGGCCGGGGCCACGCTGCACCTGGCCGCCGAACCCTTCAACCCCGGCGCCATCGTCGCCCAGGTCGCCGAGGCCGGGATTACCCACCTCAATATGTCGCCCACCGCCTTCCACGCGCTGGTGGACGCCGACCACCAGCAAGCCCTGGCCTGCCTGAAACGGGTGGTCCTGGGTGGTGAACCGATCCAGGTCGCCATGCTGGAGAAGCTCGCCCAGCCACGGCCGGCGGTGATCAACAGCTACGGGCCGACCGAGTGCAGTGACGTGGTTGCCTGGTACACGGCCGACAGCGACCTTGAGACCTACCGGCACCAGTCGATCCCGATTGGCCGGCCGATCCGCAACATGCAATTGCATGTGCTGGACACTCACGGGCAGTTGGTGCCGGTGGGCGTGCCCGGTGAGATCCATATCGGCGGTGTCGGTGTGGCCCGCGGTTACCTCAACCTGCCGCAGCTCAGTGCCGAACGCTTCATCGCCGACCCGTTCTACGGCAAGGCCGACGCGCGCCTGTACAAGACCGGCGACATCGGTCGCTGGCTGCCTGACGGCACCCTGCAGTACCTGGGACGCAATGACGATCAGGTGAAGATCCGCGGGTTCCGCATCGAACTGGGCGAGATCGAAGCCAAGCTCGCCCAGCACGACGCGGTGAAGGAGGCTGCGGTGCTGGTCCGTGAAGACGTACCGGGAGAAAAACGCCTGGTGGCCTATTTCACCCAATACGCACCGGACGAAGCGGCGGACATCGAAGCGCTGCGTACCTGCCTGCAGGCACAACTGCCGGCCTTCATGGTGCCGGTGGCCTATGTACGCCTCGACACCATGCCGCTGACACCCAACGGCAAGCTCAACCGCAAGGTGCTGCCGGCACCGGACCTGGAGGCTTTCATCACCCGGGGCTACGAAGCCCCCATCGGCGAAACCGAAATCACACTGGCCCAGTTGTGGGCTGAAGTGCTCAACGTAGAGCGCGTTGGCCGTCACGATCACTTCTTTGGACTGGGTGGGCATTCCTTGCTTGCCGTCAGCCTGATGGAGCGGATGCGCCAAGAGGGTATGGAAGCGGATGTGCGGACGCTGTTCGAGCAGCCCACGCTCTCGGAATACGCGGCAATGACAGAAAAAATGGAGATTGTCCTGTGAGTGTGATCGAACTGTTGGCGACACTAAAAGAAAAAGACGTACAGCTTTCAGTCAAGGGTGATCAGCTCGTGGTACGGGGCCGCAAACAGTCTCTGAGCGAGCCGGCGGTGCTGGCCTTGCTGCGCGAGCACAAGGCCGCGCTGATCGCGTTGATCCAGGCCGGCGAATACGAGGGAGGCAAGGCCGGCGAAGTCGACACCCCCGCCAGCGTCATTCCCGTCGGCTGCGTGCAGATCACGCCGGACATGCTGCCGCTGGTGACGCTCGATCAGCCAGCCATCGACCGCATCGTTGCGACGGTGCCGGGCGGTGCTGCGAATGTGCAGGATATCTATCCGCTGGCACCGTTGCAGGAGGGGATTCTCTATCACCACCTGATCGCCACCGAGGGCGATCCGTATGTTTTGCAGGCTCATTTCAGCATCACCCGGCGTGAACGCCTGGGCGATTTCATCGATGCCTTGCAAAGTGTGATCGATCGGCACGACATCCTGCGCACCGCCATCATCCGCGAGGGGTTGGAAGAGTCGGTCCAGGTGGTCTGGCGTGAGGCTCGACTGGGCGTCAAGGACATCAGCGCCGACCTCGCCGAGGGCGACGTCCTGGCGCAACTGCAGGCGCGCTTCGATCCCCGGCACTATCGGCTGGACGTCAGCCAGGCGCCGTTGCTGTTGCTGGTGGTTGCCCAAGACACCGCGAACCAGCGCTGGGTCGCCATGCTGCTGTTCCACCACATGGCCCTCGACCATGAGGCGCTGAGCGTTGTACAGAACGAAATGCAGGCCTATCTGATGGGGCAGGCCGGGCAACTGCGCCCCGCGGTGCCTTATCGTAATTACGTGGCCCGGACCCGGCAGGCCGGCCAGCGGCAGTCCGATGAGGCGTTCTTCAGCAAAATGCTGGGCGATGTCGACGAGCCGACCTTGCCTTTCGGCCATCAGGATGTGCTGGGTGACGGCATCGCCATCGAAGAGGGCCATCAAGCGCTGACGCCAGACCTCAGTCGCCGTCTGCGCGCCCAGGCTCGGCAACTCGGTGTCAGCGCGGCGAGTATTATTCACCTGGCCTGGGCCCAAGTGCTGGGCTGCGTATCGGGTCGCGAAGACGTGGTGTTCGGCACGGTGATGCTGGGGCGCATGCAGGCCGGTGAAAGCATGAGCCGGGCACTGGGCATGTTCATCAATACCTTGCCGTTGCGGGTGGGCGTGGGCGCGCAAAGCGTGCGCGATGGAGTGAAAGACACCCATGCCTGGTTGAGTGCCTTGCTCAGCCATGAGTACGCCTCCCTGGCCCTGGCCCAACGTTGCAGCGGCGTGGTGGCACCGGCGCCGCTGTTCAGCGCGCTGCTGAACTATCGACACAGCGCCGGCGCGGCCCAGGCTCTCCCGCCGGAAGCCAGCCTGGCCTGGGAGGGGATCGAAAGCCTGGGCGCGCAGGAGCGCACCAATTTTCCGCTGTCCCTGTCGGTAGACGACCTGGGCGACGATTTCAGCCTGTCGGTGCTGGCCGTGCCGCAGATTGGCGCGCAGCGGGTTTGCATGTACATGGACATTGCGTTGGAACAGCTGGTGGCGGCGCTGGAGACCTCGCCGCGGAGCCCATTGAACAGTCTGTCGATACTGCCACCGGCCGAACGCAGGCAATTGCTCGAAACCTGGAATATGACAGACGCGGCGTATGCACTCGACGCGCTGATCCATCGGCGGTTCGAAGCCCAGGCCAGCGAGCAGCCCGAGGCGGTTGCGCTGGAGCACGACGACCAGACACTGACCTACGGCGAACTCAACGCTCGGGCGAATCAGGTTTCACACCGCCTGCTGGCCTTGGGCGTCGGGCCGAATGATCGGGTGGCGATCTGTGTCGAGCGTAGCCTGGAGATGATCGTCGGCTTGTTGGGCATCCTGAAATCCGGTGCGGGGTATGTCCCCATAGACCCGGCTTACCCGGCGGAACGTATTGCCTACCTGCTGCAGGACAGTGCGCCGGTGGCGGTACTGGCACAGACCCGTACCCACCCCCTGTTGGGCGACGTCTCGCTGCCTGTCGTTGATCTCGATGGCGACGACTGGCGGGGCGAATCCGTCTCCAACCCCCAGGTGCAGGGGCTTGACGCCCAGCACTTGGCCTATGTGATCTACACCTCCGGATCGACCGGTCTGCCCAAAGGGGTGATGGTCGAGCATCGCAATCTCAACAATCTGGTGGATTGGCATTGTCACGCCTTCGCAGTGGGACGTGGCAGCCGTACCTCCAGCGTCGCCGGTTTCGGTTTCGATGCGGCGGCCTGGGAAGTCTGGCCCGCACTCTGCGCGGGCGCCACGTTGTTGCTGCCTCCGGCGCATGCCGGTAGCGAGGATGTCGATGCGCTGCTCGACTGGTGGCAGGCCCAGGCGCTGGATGTGTGTTTCCTGCCCACCCCCATTGCCGAGTACACATTGGGTCGCAACCTGGGTAACGATCGGTTGCGCAAGCTGCTGATCGGAGGCGATCGCCTGCGCAAGCTGCCGGCCGATCTGCCCTTCGATGTGATCAACAACTACGGTCCGACGGAAACGACCGTGGTCGCCACCTCGGGCCGGATCGACGCTTCGCAGCCGGTGTTGCATATCGGCAGACCGGTGGCCAACACGCGGGTGTATCTGCTGGATGCACAATTGCGACCGGTTCCGGTCGGGGTGGCCGGTGAGCTGTATATCGGTGGCGCGGGGGTTGCGCGGGGCTATTTGAACCGGCCGGAGTTGACCTCCGAGCGTTTCGTGAAGGATCCGTTCAGCCTTGTGCAAAATGCCAGGATGTACCGTACCGGTGATCTGGGACGCTATTTGCCGGACGGCAACATCGAGTACCTGGGGCGTAACGATGGTCAACTGAAAATCAGGGGCCTGCGCATTGAACTGGGTGAAATAGAATCCAGGCTGGGTGCTTGCGCCGGCGTTCGAGAGGCCGTGGTCATTGCGCTGGGAGAGGCGGCGGATGACCAACGCCTGGTGGCCTACTACACGGTGCACGACGCCGCCGACCAGACGCTCGCGCCTGAGGGTCTGCAAGCGCAGTTGCAGGTGCATTTGCCCAAGCACATGGTGCCGTCGGCCTACGTGCGTCTCGACAGGTTGCCGCTGACCCCGAACGGTAAACTCGACCGCAAGGCCCTGCCGGCACCGGACCACCATGCGTTGATCACCCGCGGTTATGAAGCCCCTCGGAGTGAGACCGAAATCACCCTGGCGCATATCTGGCAAGGCCTGCTCAAGGTTGAACGGGTTGGCCGTCATGACCACTTCTTCGAACTGGGCGGCCACTCCTTGCTCGCCGTCAACCTGATCGAGCAAATGCGTCAGGTCGGCTTGAGCGCGGATGTGCGTGTGCTGTTCGGCCAGCCGACCCTCGCGGCACTTGCCGCGGCGGTGGGCAGTGGCAACGAAGTCCTGGTGCCCGCCAACGGGATCACGCCGGGCTGCGAACGGATCACCCCGCAGATGTTGCCGCTGGCGACGCTCAGCCAGGATGCCATCGACCGCATCGTGGCGAGCGTGCCGGGCGGTGCGCCGAACATACAGGACATCTACGCGCTGGCACCGCTGCAGGAAGGCATTCTCTACCATCACATGTCGACCCCGCAGGGAGATCCCTACGGATTGCAGGCGCTGTTCGCCTTCCGGAGCGAGGCACGCCTCGACGCGTTCGCGCAGGCGCTGCAAAGCGTGATCGATCGTCACGATATCCTGCGCACGTCGGTGTTGTGGGAGGGATTGGAACAGCCGGTGCAGGTGGTCTGGCGCGAGGCGGTATTGAGCATCGAACAGATCGCCCTCAATGCCGTAGACGGTGATGCGGTGACCCAACTGCATGCACGTTTCGACGCCCGTTATCATCGCCTCGATATTCGCCAGGCTCCGCTGATGTGCCTGCGCTTTGCCCATGACCCGGCCAACCAGCGCTGGGTAGCGATACTGTTGTTCCATCACATCGCCCTCGACCACACGGCCCTGGAGGTCGTGCAACAGGAGATGCAGGCGTTCCTGCTCGGGCAAGCCGATGCCTTGCCCGACGCGATGCCGTACCGCAACTACGTGGCACAGGCGCGCCTGGGTGTCAGCCAGGCAGAGCACGAGGCTTTTTTCCGCGAGATGCTGGGCGATGTCGACGAACCCACGCTGCCATTGGGCTTGCAGCAGATGCAGGGCGACGGGCGCGGTGTCGAGGAAGCGCGGCTGCAGGTGGACGCTGGTTTGAGTCGTCGCCTGCGGGCCCAGGCGCGGCAGTTGGGCGTGAGTGCCGCCAGCCTTCACCATTTGGCCTGGGCACAGGTACTCGGACGCTTGTCCGGGCGTGACAATGTGGTGTTTGGCAGCGTACTGATGGGCCGGATGCAGGGCGGCGAGGGCGCCGACCGTGCCCTGGGCATGTTCATCAATACCTTGCCGTTGCGGATCGACCTGGATGAGCCGGACGTGCGCGTCGGGGTCAAGGCCACCCATGCACGCTTGAGCGCGCTGCTCGGCCATGAACACGCCTCGTTGGCCCTGGCCCAACGTTGCAGCGGCGTGGTTGCGCCGCTGCCGTTGTTCAGCGCCTTGCTCAACTATCGGCACAGCGCTGCTGGCATGGCTTCAGCCGAGGCCACGGACGCCTGGCAGGGAATGGAAAACCTCAGCGGCGAAGAGCGCACCAACTACCCGTTGACCCTGTCTGTGGACGACCTGGGCGAAGGTTTCAGTTTGGATGCCCAGGTATTGCAAGGGATGGGGGCGACCCGCATCTGCGGCTACATGCACACGGCACTTGAACACCTGGTCCTGGCACTGGAGCACGCCTCACGGACGCCGCTCAACCGTCTGGAGATCCTGCCGGAAGCCGAGCGCGAGCAGTTGCTGGTGGATTTCAACGCTACCCGGCGCCCTTATCCGCAGGACAGGACCGTTCATGGGGTGTTCGAAGCGCAGGTGTTGGCCCGGCCGCAGGCCATCGCCGCCGTGCATGCTTGGCAACGCCTGACCTACGGTGAACTCAATGCCAGAGCCAATCGCCTGGCGCGCCATCTGATCGATCGGGGCGTACAGCCGGGCGATTGCGTGGCGATTGCGCTGGAACGCTCGATTGAGCTGTTGGTCAGCCAGTTGGCGATTCTCAAATGTGCCGCCGTCTATGTCCCGCTGGATGTCAGCGCGCCTCTGGAACGCCAGCAGTTCATGGTGCAGGACAGCGGGGCGCAGGTCGTGTTGACGTTGAGCACGGCGGTAGCGCCTGACAGCTCGCAACGGGTGGATCTGGATACGGCAGTCTTCAATGAAGTCGCCGATAACCTCGACCTGGCGCAAAGCAGCGAATCGGTGGCCTACCTCATGTTCACCTCCGGTTCCACCGGCACGCCAAAAGGCGTGTTGGTACCGCATCGCGCCGTCAACCGGCTGGTGATCAACAACGGTTACGCGGATTTCAACGAGCACGACCGAGTGGCCTTTGCCTCCAATCCGGCCTTCGACGCCAGCACCCTGGACGTCTGGGCGCCGTTGCTCAACGGCGGTTGCGTGGTGGTGGTCGAACAGGACGTATTGCTGACCCAAGCGCGTTTCCGCGCACTGCTGCTTGAGCAATCGGTCAGTGTGTTGTGGATGACCGCCGGTCTGTTCCACCAATACGCCAGCGGCCTGATGGACGTATTCGGACAGCTGCGCTATTTGATCGTCGGCGGCGATGTGCTCGACCCGGCGGTAATCGCTCGGGTGCTGAGCGAAGGCGCCCCGGCTCACTTGCTCAACGGCTACGGGCCGACCGAAGCGACCACCTTCACCACCACCCACGAAATCAAGGCCGTGGGCGAGGGCGGGATCCCGATTGGCCGTCCGGTTGGCAACAGCCGGGTCTACATACTGGATACCCACCGGCAGCCGGTGCCGGCCGGCGTGGCGGGCGAGCTGTACATCGGTGGCGATGGCGTGGCGAAAGGGTATCTGAACCGTCCCGAGCTGACCGCCGAGAAGTTCGTCACCGACCCGTTCAATGCCGAGCCCGACGCCGTGCTGTACCGCACCGGAGACCTGGCGCGCTGGCGGGCGGATGGGGTGGTGGAGTACCTGGGCCGTAACGACGACCAGGTGAAGATCCGCGGTTTCCGTATCGAACTGGGCGAGATCGAAGTCCGCCTGGGCCAATGTGCGGGCGTGAAAGACGCCGTGGTGCTGGCGCGCCAGGACGAAACGGGGCCCAAGCGCCTGGTGGGGTATGTCATCCCTGAAGACGGCATCACCTTGTCGGCGCAGGCGTTGCGCGCCGAACTGGTGGCCGCGTTGGCTGACTACATGGTGCCGAGTGCTTTCGTGGTATTGCCATCCTTCCCGCTGACTGCCAACGGCAAACTGGATCGTCGCGCATTGCCGGAACCGGACGCCGACGCCTATGCCAGCCGTGAATACGAAGCGCCGCAGGGCGAGGTCGAACAGACCCTGGCGCAACTGTGGGCCGAACTGCTCAAGGTCGAACGGGTGGGGCGCCACGACCATTTCTTTGAACTGGGTGGGCATTCGTTATTGGCGATGAGCTTGATCGAGCGCATGCGCCAGGTCGACCTGTCGGTGGACGTGCGGGTGCTGTTCAGCCAGCCGACGCTACGCGCCCTGGCCGCCGCGGTCGGTGGGTATCGTGAGGTGGTGGTGCCGGCCAACGCGATCGTCGAGGGTTGCCAGCGCATCACGCCTGACCTGTTGCCGTTGGCGGTACTGAGCCAGGAGGCGATCGATCGGATCGTGGCGAGTGTGCCGGGCGGCGTGGGCAATGTGCAGGACATCTACCCGCTGGCCCCCTTGCAGGAAGGCGTTCTGTATCACCATCTGACGGCGGAAAAAGGCGATCCGTATGTGTTGCAGACGGTGTTCGGTTTTGAGCGCCGCGAACGCTTGGATGAGTTCATCCAGGCGTTGCAGCAGGTGATCGACCGCCACGACATTCTCAGGACCTCGATCGTCTGGGAGGGCCTCGAGGATCCCATGCAGGTCGTGTGGCGTCGGGCGCAGCTCATGATTGATGAGCAAGTACCGGAGCCGAACGGCGCAGATGTCATTACGCAGCTGTACGAACGTTTCGATGCCCGGCATTACCGGCTGGATGTGCGTCAGGCCCCGTTGCTGCGCCTGGCCATCGTCGAGGATGCCGCCAACCAGCGTTGGATCGCGATGCTGCTGTTCCATCATATGGTGCTGGACCATACCGGCCTGGAAGTGCTGGACCGCGAAATGCAGGCCCATATGCTCGGCAAGGCGCACCAGTTGGGCGCTGCGGTGCCTTACCGCAACTATGTGGCCCAGGCCCGCCTGGGGGTAAGCCAGCAGGAGCATGAAGCGTTTTTCCGCGAGATGCTCGGCGACATCGACGAGCCGACGCTGCCGTTCGGCCTGCAGAATGTGCAGGGTGATGGTAACGGTGTGGAGGAGGTCAGGCTGGTGGTGGCGGCAGGTTTGTGTCGTCGTCTGCGCGAACAAGCCCGACAGTTGGGTGTCAGCGCGGCGAGCGTGATGCACTTGGCCTGGGCGCGGGTGTTGGGGCATGTCAGCGCTCGCGACGACGTCGTCTTTGGCACGGTGCTTCTGGGCCGGCTGCAAGGCGGCGAGGGCGCCGACCGCGCCTTGGGGATGTTCATCAACACCCTGCCATTGCGGGTGAGCCTGGGTGAGCAGGGCGTGGTGGAAGGCGTGCGGTCCACGCACAAGCGGCTTACCGGGCTGCTCGGCCACGAACATGCCTCGCTGGCGCTGGCCCAGCGTTGCAGCGGTGTCGTAGCACCGACCCCACTGTTCAGCTCGATGCTCAACTACCGCCATTGTGGGCTCGAGGCCACTGCGCAGACGGTCTCGGCATGGGAGGGCATCGAGACGCTCGGAGGCGAAGAACGCACCAATTATCCCCTGGCCTTGAGCGTGGATGATGAGGGCGAGGGTTTCAGCCTGGTGGTGCAGGCGCTGGTCGGGACCGGTGCGCGGCGTATCGGCGAATACGTGCAGGCCACGCTCGAAGGCCTGGTCACCGCACTGGAGCAGGCACCGCATACGCCGCTGCATGCCCTCACCAGTCTGCCGGCGGCCGAACGCCGGCATCTGCTGGAAACGTTCAATGCCACGGCGGTCGACTACCCGCAGGGCCTGACCTTGCACGGCCTGTTCGAGGCCCGGGTCGCGGCCTGCCCGGACGCGGCCGCCGTGGTCTCTGGCGAGGCGCGACTGAGCTACGCGCAACTCAATGGTCGGGCCAACCAGATTGCCCATCGCCTGCTGGAACTGGGCATTCGCCCGGATGACCGCGTGGCGATCTGCGCCGATCGCAGCCTGGACATGGTCGCCGGCCTGCTGGGCATTCTCAAGGCCGGCGCGGCGTATGTACCGCTGGACCCGGATTATCCCCACGAGCGCCTGGCCTACATGCTGGAAAACAGCGCGCCCATGGTGGTGCTGACCCAGCGCGCGTTGCAGGCGAGCCTGCCGGCTACCCAGGCGCGGACCCTGTTGCTGGATGAGGCGGACGGTTTCTCGACGCAGCCCACCGACAATCCGCAGGTCGAGGGCCTGCATGCCCACAACCTGGCCTATGTCATCTACACCTCGGGCTCCACCGGCATGCCCAAGGGTGTGATGAACGAACACGGCGGGGTGGTCAACCGGCTGCTGTGGATGCAGGACGAATACGGTTTGAGCGCCGCGGACGCGGTGCTGCAAAAGACCCCGTTCAGCTTCGACGTGTCGGTGTGGGAATTCTTCTGGCCGCTGTTCAGCGGCGCGCGGCTGGTGATGGCCCGTCCGGGCGGGCATCGCGACCCGGCGTACCTGCGCGAAGTGATCCAGGCCCAAGGCATCACCACGCTGCATTTCGTGCCGTCGATGCTCGATGTGTTCCTGGCCCATGGCGAGGC
>NZ_JBIXJT010000032.1:0-22575 GCF_052871455.1 Pseudomonas sp. LARHCG127 | reverse complement strand
CTTTTGTGGCGAGGGATCTTGCTCCCGCTTGAGTGCGCAGCGCTCATCGCTTTTTTTGGGGCCGCTGCGCGACCCAGCGGGAGCAAGCTCCCTCGCCACAGGGTCGTGCAAGACCTTGTGGGTATCCGACATCATCGCAAACTGACCCTCCGACATCGCGAGCAAGCTCGCTCCCACAAAGAGCCCAGCGCATAGGGGCCTTCAATCAATGCCCCGCCGCCATTTCGGCCTGGCCGGCAGGCGGCGTCACGATATGGTCCAGGTCAATATGCTTCCACTCCGGTTTCGCCCCCAACCGCGCATTGAAACGATAGTTGAACGTAAACTCATCCTCCGTCGGCTGGCTCAACGACCTGCCATAAACCGATTCAACCCCAACCGGGTCATACCCCATCAACTGCAACAGCGTCGGAAAGATGTTGTAGTGGCTCGAACGATCCTTGTTCCGCGCCCAGGCGCCACGCCAATCAAGACTATTGAATTGGCGACCCTGGATCACCACCAACGGCACCAACCCCTCTTCAGGCATCGGGTCGCCACCGCAATGAGTGTTGAGCCCAGGATTGCCACGCTCGTGCAGATCCTGGCCATGGTCGGAGGTGTAGATCAGCACCGCTCGGCTCAAATCGGCCTGCTGGAAGACTCGCTTGAAGAACTCGCCAACGTTCCACAGCAAGGTGTTCTGGTACGCGTTGCGGTACAGCAACCAGTCATCTTTCTGCCCATCGAAGCCGTCGCGGCTGCCGGTATCGGCCACTTCCTGGTACTGCCCGCGCGGCAAGGCCGGGCGGTAATTCATGAAGTCGTCGGGGTATTTGTCGTGTACCGGGAAATGCGCCCCCACCTTGTTGATCACCACCAGTTCAGCCTGGTGATCGTCCAGCAGTTCGATCAACTTCGCCGCCGCCGCCATGTCGCGGTCGCGCACGCGGGTCTGGTCGAATTGGACGAATTCATCGATATCCTGCTTTTCCAACTCGGTCATCAGGTTCTGCAAGTTGCCACCGGTGCGCTGGGCGTCGATGTAGACGGTACGCAAGCCGGCCTTTTTGGCGTACTGCCAGATCGACGGCCGAGTGCTGTTGATGCGTATGTAGTCGGTCCGCGTCCCCCCGTAGCGCAAGGTGACATTGGTGTCGGCGCTGCAATTGGCAATGGACGCCGCGTAGCCGAAATTGAACATATCCACGCCCTCGGGCGGTGTCTTCAGGCCGCTGCGCACGCCAAACGGGGTGTTGATATCCAGGTAATTGCCGCCGACGCTTTCGTCGATGATCAGCACTATGTCCTGCTCGATCAAGGATGATCGCCGCGTTAGGGTGACCGGCTCCCGGGGACCGATCGTGCTGTGCAAGGACTCGTAGGCCAAGAGATTCAAATAGGCCAGCGGCGTGTACATCACCGGCAGGCCGCGCGCACCTTCGCCCGCCCGCACGAACAACACGCCACTGAGCAACATCACCCCCAGCACGGGCGCGACCACAGGCAGATAACCGGGCACTCGCAGCGTTCGTCGAGGCTTGAGAGCGATGCCGAACAACAGCAACAAGCCACCGATCACCGCGTTGATGATCACCTCGCGGTATTGATAGGCAGCCTCCTGGATAAAACCTCCCGAGTACACCAGCGAAACGAACTGGCTGTAGGTCAGGTAGCTGTCCGTGACCTGGGTGTACACCTCGAAAAACACCGCCGAAACAAACAACGCCAAGGCAAACACATGCCTCACTAACGTCTGGCGGATGTAGGCGCTCAACCACAGCGCCAGCACCAGCACCACGAACATGGCGCCGAACAGCACGGTCGCCAAGCCCAGGCCCAACGCGTCGAGACGGTCGAGGTAAGCGTCGTACCCCTTGAGCAGGTACAAAAGCAGGAGCAATTCCTTGAGGTAGCGGGCCATGTTTTCCTCGACCGGATCGCGGTGTCAAAAGCACTTCGTTCCTGCACGTTAGCAGCCGGCTTTCAAAGCGCAAGAAACGTCCACCCACAACACGCGTCAAAAAAAAGTTACCCCAAAAACGACACGAAAATAGGTAACAAAATATAAAAATCTATGGATAACGACCGTTTATCGCTTTGTTAAATGCCGGACATCCCCAGTAAAACAGCCACTTTGCTAGAACAGTCAATGACTTGATATCAAAAGGCCCGATTTCACATGAATTGCCAACACTGACAACTGTCATTTTGCTGACACGCTTTTCTGAAGCTGCGCTATACCCCTCTAAACAGTTTCATCCGAGTTACATCATTCGGTTTGCGAGGCGCGCCAAAAATGGACGTGAGCGTATTTGGTACGGGGTATGTCGGGCTGATCCAGGCGGCTGCAATGGCCGACGTCGGACACCGCGTTTTATGCATCGATATCGACCCGAACAAGATCCGGCAACTGCAACAGGCTGTGCCAACCATCAGCGAGCCGGGACTGTCCAATCTGCTCGAAGACAACATCAAGGCCGGACGCTTGTCGTTCAGCTCCCAGGCCAGCGACGCGGTCAATCATGGCGAGCTGATCTTCATCGCCGTCGGCACGCCCGCCGATGAAGACGGCTCGGCCGACCTCAGCCATGTGCTGGCGGTCACCCGGCAGATCGCCGATTTCATGGACAGCGACCGCACCCTGGTCATCAAGTCCACGGTGCCGGTGGGCACCGCCGACAAGGTGGCCGAATGCGCCCGCCAGGCATTGGCCCGGCGCGGCCTGAAACAGCTGAACGTACGCGTCGTGTCCAATCCCGAGTTTCTCAAGGAAGGCAGCGCCCTGGCCGATTGCATGCGTCCGGACCGGATCATCGTCGGCACCGCCGATCCAGTGGCCCGCGACCAGATGACCGAGCTCTACGCGCCCTTCTGCCGCAACCACGAAAAACTGATGTTCATGGACAACCGCAGCGCCGAACTGACCAAGTACGCCGCCAACGCCATGCTCGCCACCCGCATCAGTTTCATGAACGAACTGGCCAACCTCACCGAACGGTTGGGCGCCGACATCGAAGCGGTGCGCAAAGGCATCGGCTCGGACCCGCGCATCGGTTATCACTTCATCTACCCCGGCTGCGGTTTCGGCGGTTCGTGCTTTCCCAAGGACCTGCGGGCCCTGCTGCACACCGCCGAACAAAGCGGCATGCCACTGCGCCTGCTGCGCAGCGTCACCGACGTCAACGACAGCCAGCGGCACATCCTCTTCGAAAAACTGGCCAAGCAGTTCCAGGATGGCCTGGCCGGCAAGTCGATTGCCATCTGGGGCCTGGCGTTCAAGCCCAACACCGATGACATGCGCGAAGCCCCCAGCCGCTACCTGATGGAAGCCCTGTGGCGCGAAGGCGCACGGGTCCAGGCCTACGATCCGGAAGCCATGTCCGAATGCCGTCGCCTCTACGGCTATCGCAAAGACCTCAACCTCTGCGCGACCCGTGATGACACCCTGGAAGACGCCGATGCCCTGGTGATTTGCACTGAGTGGAAGAACTTTCGCGTGGTGGATTTCGACCTGCTGGCCAGCAAGTTGCGCGCCCGGGTGATCATCGATGGCCGCAACCTGTACAACCCCGAACACCTGGCCGCCGCCGGGCTGTTGTATCGCGGTATCGGGCTGCGCCACACCGTGCCCGGCACCCCGGCGCCAGGGCCACAAGCATGAACATCCTGGTCACCGGCGCAGCCGGTTTCATCGGGGCCCACGTCGTGCTGCGGCTGCTGCGCGACGGCCATCGGGTGTGCGGGCTGGATAATTTCAACGACTACTACGACCCGCAGCTCAAGCACGACCGCGTGGCCTGGGTGAACGGCCAGGTCGGCAGCTTCCCCTTGGCGCGGCTCGACCTGGCCGACGCGCCGGCCATTGATGAACTGTTCCAAACCCGGCGCCCGGACGTGGTGATTCACCTCGCGGCCCAGGCCGGCGTGCGCTACTCCCTGGAAAACCCCCAGGCCTATGTCGACAGCAACATCACCGGGTTCCTGAACATTCTGGAAAACTGCCGTCGGTATCCGGTCAAGCACTTGATCTACGCCTCCTCGAGCTCGGTGTACGGCGCCAACACGCGCATTCCTTATTCAGTCCAGGACAACGTCGACCACCCGTTATCGCTGTATGCGGCGAGTAAAAAAGCCAACGAACTGATGGCCCACAGCTATAGCCACCTGTTTGGCATTCCCTGCACCGGCCTGCGCTTCTTTACGGTGTACGGCCCTTGGGGCCGGCCGGACATGTCGCCGATCCAGTTTGCCCGCGCCATCGCCGAAGACCGGGTGCTGCAACTGTTCAACCACGGCGAGCACCAGCGGGATTTCACCTACATCGACGACATCGTCGAAAGCATCGCCCGCCTGATCGACCGTGCGCCCCAGGTCACGCCTTTGCTGGACCACGAACAACCAGACCCGGCCACCAGCCGCGCGCCCTGGCGGATCTACAACATCGGCGGCCAGCACCCGGTGGCGCTGCGCACCTATGTCGCGCTGCTGGAAAAACACCTGGGACGAACCGCCCGCATCGAGCTGCTGCCCCTGCAAGCCGGCGATGTGCTCAACACCTGCGCCGATGCCAGCGACCTGGCACGGGCCACCGGCTTCCGGCCGTGCATCGCACTGGACGACGGCCTGGGTCGTTTCATCCAGTGGTTCCTCGATTACTACCCACTGCCTGCCCACGCGCCGCTCGCGGCCCAACCTCAGCGGAGGAGTCTATGACCCGACATGAACAAGCCATCGAGATCAACGCCCCCGGGCGCGACAAACGTGTCGATCCCGACCACCGCAGGCGCCTGGACGCGGCCATCCACCGCCAGGGCCGTGGATGGTTGACCGGTCGCGACGGCGGCCGGCCCTGGACGGTCTCGCGCACCAACCGTGTCGTGGCCTGCCTCGGCGCACTGGCGATCCTGGTGGTGTTCTGCCCGCTGTTGCTGGGCCTGGCACTGCTGGTCAAGTTTTCCAGCCCGGGCCCGGTGCTGTTCATACAGAAGCGCACCGGTTATCGCGGGCGGGTGTTCGGCATGTACAAGTTCCGCACCATGGTCGCCGACGCCGAGGCCCTCAAGGAGTCGCTGCGCCACCTCAACAAACACGGCGCCGATGCCATCGATTTCAAGATCGACAACGACCCGCGCATCACGCCCATCGGCCGGTTCCTGCGGCGCAGCAGCCTCGACGAACTGCCGAACCTGATCAACGTAGTGACCGGCGACATGCGCCTGGTGGGCCCGCGGCCGACCTCGTTCAACGCCTATCGCTACAAGGACAACCATCTTGTGCGCCTGAGCATCTACCCCGGCATGACCGGCCTGTGGCAGATCTCCGGGCGCAGCAATATCGACTTCGACCAGCGCGTGGAATTGGACCTCAGCTATATCGCTGAACAAAGCCTGTGGCTGGATTTGAAGATCCTGATGCTAACCCCCTTCAAAGTTTTCAGCGGCCACGGAGCGAGTTAAATGGACGGTTCAACGAATATCCTGACCATAGCCAGCCCGAGCGAGACCAACCTGACCTCGACCGTGCTCGACCCTTCCCTGCGGATCCTGCTCTTGACGTCCGCCAACACCGGTACCGGCACCAGCACCAGCGCCATGGCGCTGGCCGCGCAACTGGCTCAGATGAGCAACGGTCGCGTCCTGCTGGTGGATGCCAGCCAGTCACCGCGCAACCTCAGCCAACAGCTGTCGTTGCACAAGGAGCGCGGCTTCACCGACCTGCTGTTCAACAGCCTTGCCCCGCCCCTGTTGCAGGATTGCGTGGTGCAGGCGTCCAGCCTGCCCTTCGACGTGCTGCCCCACGGTCGCCTCGGCCGTAATGCTGACCACCTGAGCCCCGAGCGCCTGCGCCCGTTGTTCAGGCAACTGGCGGCGCAATACCGCTTTGTGGTGATCGACGGCGACGCGGTGTATTCGGCCAGCGACACCCTGGTGCTCAGCACCCAGGTGGATGGCGTGGTGCTGGTGGTGCGCGGTGAAGACACCCGCTGGGAAGTGGCCCAGGCCGCCCGTCAGCGCCTTTCCCAAGCCGGCGCGAAAGTGGTCGGCAGCGTGTTCAACCGCCGCAAGTACTACATGCCCAAGTGGCTCTACAACAACCTGTAAGCCTGCAAAAGGATGACGAGATGAACGCCAAGATGCTTGTCCTGCTGTTGCTGCCGCTTGCCGGTTGCTCCAGCACCACCGATACCCGCTCGATGCCGGTGCAGATCCTCACGGCCGCGCCGGCCAACGCCCAGGCCACGGACATGCCCAGGGTCGAACAAACCCTGAGGCCCCAGGATGTGCTGGACGTGATTTTTCACATCGACACGACCTCGTCCCAGGCTTATCGAGTGCAACCTGGCGATCAGGTTGCCTTGAACTTCACCGCCGCCAGCCAGCTCAACGGCACGCAACAGGTGATGCCCGACGGCAGCATCGAACTGCCGGGCGCCAACACCTCGGTGAAAGTCGCCGGCCTGACCACCGACGAAGCCCGCCTGGCGGTGCAGCGTGCCTACAACCAGAAGATGCTGTTCCAACCCAACCGCAACCAATTGACCGTTCTGGTGACGAGCCCGCTGTCCGGCGAGACGAACTTGCGCAACACCCTGACCCACCCGGCCACGGGCATGAGCCGGGAAATCATCGTGGGCCGGGATGGCTACGCCAGCTTCCCGGAAATCGGCTCGGTGCCGTTGCAAGGCATGACCGTCACCCAACTGGAAACCTTCCTCAACGAGCGCTACGCGCAACTGCCCGGCCACATGACGGTGGATGTGCTGCTCAAGTCCACCGCCGGCAACGAGATCTATGTCCTCGGCGAAGTGGCGCAACCCGGTTCCTACCCGATCCGCCGGCCGATCTCGGTCCTCGAGGCCCTGACCCTGGCTCGTGGCACCAACGTCAAGGCCAGGCTCGACTCGGTGGTGATCATGCGTCGCAACGGCAATCAGGTTGAAGCCCGCCACTACGACGTGGAGAAGGCCCTGAGCGGTGACGCCTCGCAGATCGCCTACCTGCAACCGGAAGACATGCTGTATGTGCCCAAGACCGGCTTGGCCAAAGCCGGTGAAATGGCCAGGCAACTGGCCGATGTGGTGCTGTTCCAGGGCGTTGGCGTCAGCTTCGGCTACGACCTCGACAACGACAGCAGCGGCAACTGACCCAGGTGAATGATCATGAACCCCAAGGAAAACTATCTGCACGAGTTCTTCAGGATCTTCTTTGCCAACAAGCAGTGGGTGAAGCGCGTCTTCCTGATTTTCGCCATGATCGCCCTGGTGCTGCCGTTGATGCTCAAGCAGAGCTTCGACATCACCGCCCAGGTGATCGTCCAGTCGAAAAAGCTCTCCCAGGGCGACGCCACCACGTCGCTGAACCAGGAAAACGCCACCTTCATCCCGCCGTCCCTGGCGGACATGGAAACCGAGAGCAATATCCTGCGCTCGCCGGCGCTGATCCGGCAGACCATCAGTGTCCTGCGCGAACAGGGTGAATACACCCCAAGCCCCGGCATTCTCAACAAATGGGTGAGCGAACCGCTCAAGCGCTACATCACCCAGCCCCTGCGCGAGTACGTCGTCAATCCGCTGCGCGATGGCCTGGGGCTTGAGGTCGATCCGGTGCGCGACACCGTGCTCGATACCCTGACCGACGAGGCCATCGAAAACCTGAAGATCGAGACGCTGCCCGGCTCGAACGTCATCTCCATTGTCTACAGTTTCGGCGACCCGGCCCAAGGCACCCGGTTCGTGGCGCAACTGCTGCAGAACTACCTCAGCAACCGCCAGGACCTGCAGTCGATCGAACTGCCGCAGACCTTCTACGAGCAGAAGAAAGCCCAATACCAGACGCGCCTTGACGGCTTGGAAGGCAACCGCCTGACGCTGCTTGAAGGCGTCGGCTCTTCCGATCCCAAGGAAGAAATCACGTTCCGCTTGAATGCGATCAACACCGAGGAGCAGGCCCTGAACCTGTACCGGGATCGCCTGCTGCAAAGCCAACGCTGGCTCGATTACCTCAAGACCAGCCTGGCGGCGGCGAACAGCTCGCGGTTCAACGACTACACCTTCCCGTTCACCTTCACCACCACCGTGGACAACATCGCCTTCGAAGACCGGGAAATCCGGCAAATGGGCGAGCAATTGACCAGCCAGGTGAGCCGCTACATGAACGACCTGGCGATCTTCCAGCCCAGCAGCGAACCCATGCTGCTGGCCCGGGAGCAGATCGTGCGCACGCGCCAGCAGTTCCTCAAAGTGGTGAACAACCGCATCCAGGAACGCACCACCGACCTGGCGGTGGTCAGCTCGGTGATCAATCAGAAAGTCGAACGCATCGCAGCCTTCAAGGAACGCATCCACCAGTTGCAGGAAACCCAGAGCAAGCTGCGGCAGATGGACACCGAGATCAACGCCCTGCATGCGGCCTTCTCGACTTATGCCCAACGCTTTGCCGAGGCCAGCACCGCACGTTCGCTGGACAACGACCTGTCCAACGCCCGGGTCCTGAGCCCGCCGTTCGAACCCACCGCCGCGGCCTTTCCCAAGCCGATGCTGATCATTGTCTTCGGCATGTTCAGTGGCCTGCTGCTGGCGATCGCCCTGGTCTATGTGCGTGAGTTCTTCGACCATCGCTTCAAGCACCCAGCGCAAATCAGCCAGCAACTGGATCTGCCGGTCTTGCTGGTGATCAACGAGCAGTCACCCGAGCAGATCAATCCACACCGCAACTGGAGCCTGCCCAGCCTTGTCCATTGGGTGAGAAATTGAACGCGCCGTTCGGCCCGTCCCGCCATGACAGCCCCTTGTCGATCATTCATTTGCTCGACAGCGGCGGCTTCTATGGGGCCGAGCGGATGCTGCTCGATCATTGCCTGGCGACACCCGGCCAACATCAGGTGGTGTTCCTGGCGGCGCCGCCAACCTTGATCACGCGGTTCCGCCAGGCCGGAGTCGATTGCCACCACTGCGCCAGTTGGGCCGAGTTGTTGCAACATTTGCGGCAACGGCGCGCCGAGCGACCACTGATCAATACCCACAACTTCAAGGGTCTGTTGTTCGGCTGGTCGGCGGCCACGATGCTGCGCCTGCCGCTGGTGATTACCCAGCACGGCTTCACGCCGCGCAGTCCAAAGCAGCGGTTCTATACGTGGCTGAGCCTGCAACTGTGCCGTACCGCACCGGTCAAGCGGGTGGTTTGCGTGGCCGAAAGCATCGCGGCGCTGCACCGCCAGGCCAGCGTGAAAGCGGAAAAACTCGATGTGATCCCCAACGGCCTGCCCGCCGTCACGACGCCGCTGCCCCACCACGCCGACAGGCAGCGCTGGCGGGTCGGCTACGTCGGTCGGTTGAGCAGCGAGAAGGGCCCGGACCTGTTCCTCGACGCGATGATCCCGCTGTGCCAGCGCCATGCGTCGCTGCACGCGGTGATGCTTGGCGACGGCCCGGAACGCCAGTCCTTGCTCAAACGCATCACCGATGCCGGGCTGCCCACACGCATCGAACTGCCTGGTTATCAGACAGACATGGACGGCTGGTGGAGCCGCCTCGATGCGCTGGTGATCAGTTCACGCACCGAAGGCACGCCGATGATCCTGCTCGAAGCCATGCAGGCCGGCGTGCCGGTGGTGGCGTTCGGCGTCGGCGGCATTCCCGATATCCTGCAAGACCGCCACAACGGCCTGCTCGCTACACCGGCCGACAGCGAGGCGCTGGCCCGCCAGATCGAAACGCTGTTCAGCGAACCGCCCCTGGCGCGGATCCTCGCCGACAATGCGCGGTGCACCCAACGCGACCGCTACGACCTGCGCACGCTGGCCGAACGCTGGTCACAACTCTATATCCGCACGGCACGGGAGGCTCGACCATGATCGTCCCGCTCTCGATCGTCAGTCTGCTGGGGCTGGTCTGCCTGGCATTGCTGGCCAGTCCTTATCCGTTCCTGGCACCAGGCGCAGTGTTCGGCCTGGTGGGCGTCGCCATGCTGTACCGCAAGCCCAGCTGGGGTTTGCTAGGCATTGCCGCGCTGCTGCCGTTCGAAGGCCTGTTCAAGGACAACGCGTTTTCCGGCAGCAAATTCCTCGGCATAGCGCTGATCCTGATCCTGATGCTGCAGTTGGCCTTGCACCAGATCCCAGGGACGCGCTTGCGCAGCAATATCTGGAAGCCGTTACTCGGCTTCATGGCGTTGTATGGCCTGAGCCTGTTGATCTCGGAAAACATCGGCGTGTCCCTGACGCATCTGCGTGAACTCGCCGTAGGGCTGATTCTGTTTGTGATCGCGCTGCTGATCGGCCGCGAGCTGAACCTGGATATGTTCGCCCGGCTGATGACGGTGAGCGTCGCCACGGCCTGCGTGCTCGCGATGTTTTCAGCCCGGTACCAGGATCAGGGCCGCGCCTCGGGGTTGCTGGAAGACCCGAACGCCTTTGCACTGTTGATTGCCTTTACCGTACCGCTGGCATTGCTGCTGACCCTACGCAGCCAGAACCTGTTGCACCGGTTGTTCTGGGGTGGCGCTTTCATCCTGTTGTTGGGCGGGATGACCAAGACCGAATCGCGTTCAGGGCTGGTTGTGCTGTTGCTCAGTCTGATGATCGGCTTGTATCACTATCGGGCGCAGCTACCTCGCATACGTCCTCGGCACCTGGGGTTCGCGATGCTCGGCCTGGCACTCATGGTTCCGGTGACAGTCGCCGTGATGCCGGCTGGCTACGTGGCACGCATCCAGTCGTTGAGCATCCTCAGTTCCGGCACCAATGCCCACAAGGACGGTTCCTTGGGTCGTCGCGCCTCCTACATTGTGGTGGGCAGCCAGATGATCCGAGAAAATCCGATTCTCGGTTCCGGCCCCGGGACGTTTCCGCAGCACTACGCCCCCACCGGCTACGCGAAGGCATTCTCGGCCAATCGCAAAATGGGCGATCTGTACCGCCAGGCCCATAACACCTACCTGGAAATCTTCAGCGAAATCGGCGTACCAGGCGGCTTGATGTTTGTCGCTACGATTGGGCTGGGCCTCTATAACCTGATGCGCGCGCGCCAACTCTGGCTCCAGCGCCGGGACTGGGCCCAGGCGGACCTGCTGACGCACTTGGGCATGAGTTTCCTGTCGCTGGCGTTGTTCCTGATATTCCTCAGCGCGCCGAACCACAAGTTGCTGTGGATCATGCTCGCCTTGACCAGCATTTTGCGCTACGACGCCGAACAGGCCGAGCCGCAGGAGGCCCGTTCATGAGCCGCGTAAGCATCATTATCCCGATGTACAACGAGGCCCGGCACATCGGCCGTACACTGCTGGCGGCGCTGGAAGCGGCTCGCCAGGCGCGGCTGGATTGCGAGTTGATCGTGGTGGACAACGGCTCCGACGACCACGGTCCGCGCATCGCCAATGAGCTGGGCGCGCGGGTGTTGATCGTACCTGGCGTGCACATCGGTGCCCTGCGCAACCGTGGCGCGGCGGTCGCCAGTGGGGAATGGCTGGCGTTCATCGACGCCGACATGGAAATGCCGGCCGACTGGCTCAAGTCACTGCTCGAAATGGAAGGCCGCCAGGGCGATGTGCTGGCGCTTGACCTGGATACGCCCGGCCAAGCGCCGTGGTTTGCACAGGCTTGGCAGCGCCGCAGTCAGCGTCCGGGCTCCCGCCCCTTGCATCGCGTGCAATGGTTACCCAGCGCCAATCTGTTGATGCGTCGCGCCTGGTTCGAACGGGTCGACGGTTTCGACGAGACCCTGCGCACGGGTGAAGACAAGGATTTCTCCCTGCGCCTGCGCCAAGCCGGTGCGCAGTTGTTGCTGGTCAACGAAAGCGTGGCCCTGCACTGGGGCTATGAAGGCAGCTGGCGCGAATGGATGAGCAAGGAGCTGTGGCGCCAGGGCAGTCACTGGCAGTTGTTGCGCAGCCACGGGCCGAGCCTGCGCCTGCTGCGGTTTCCCGCGCTGTCCATTGGCACCTGGGGCATGGATTTGCTGGCACTGATCGCCTTGCTTCAAGGCCAGGCGCGCCTGGGGCTGATGCTGTTGTTCATCAGCACATTGCCGGCCTTGGTGCTGAGCCTGCGCCAGAGCCAACGCGACCCGCGCCTGGCCTTGCAACTGTGGACCTTGCACGGGGTGCGCCTGCACCTGACCGGTGCCGCGCTGCTGCTCAATCTTTTCCAACGGAACGTCAGGAGACCTGCCCGTGGCTGAATATCTGTATTGGTCTTGCCTGTTGCTGCCGGTATACGCCTACCTCGGCTACCCCGTGCTGTTGACCTTGCTCGCCCCGCTGTTTCCGGTACGCCGCTACATCACGGCAGTGCCCATGGACGTCAGCATCATCATTGCTGCCCATAACGAGGCGCGGCACATCGAAGCGAAATTGCGCACGCTGCTGGCCCAGGATTACCCGGCGCGCTCGCTGCAAATCATCCTTGCCAGCGACGGTTCCACGGACGACACGGTGGCCTGCGCGCGCAACGTCATCGACCCGCGGATTACCGTGCTCGACCTGCCACGCCAGGGCAAGGCGGCCGCCCTCAATACCGGCGTGGCCCACAGCAGCGGCGACATCCTGGTGTTCACCGATGCCGACAATCAATGGTTTCCCGACACCCTCGGCCATCTGCTGGTACCGCTAGGGGATCCTGAGGTTGGCGCCTGTGCCGGCCATATGGAGATTCCCGTGCCGGGCAAGGGCCTGAGCCTGGGCGATAGCCTGTATCGGCACTACGAAGGCTGGTTGCGGCGGCTGGAGAGTCGCACCGACTGCATGGTCTCGGCCGACGGTGCCCTGTTGGCTTTACGCAGGGTTCTGTTCCAGCCGATCCCAGCCCAGGTCAACGATGACTTTTTCCTCAGCACCTGCGCGCCGGCCGCCGGCAAATCCATCGTCTACGTACCCCAAGCCCGGGTGACCGACCAGGGCGTGGACGAAGCCGACAAGCAGTTTCGCCGCCGCCAGCGAGTCACCGTCGGTGGGTTGCAGAGCCTGGCCCAGCGCCGGGAGCTACTTAACCCGCTGCGTCACGGCCTCTACGCCATCGGGTTGATCAGCCACAAATTGATCCGCCGCCTGGCGCCGGTGTTGCTCTTGCCGCTGTTGCTGAGCAACGCCTGGCTGTGGGACGACCATCCGTTCTATCGCCTGAGCCTGGTGGCGCAGTTGCTCGGCTACGCCATGGCACTGGTCGGCTTGATGGACGCCGGCCATCGGTTGCCCCGGCCCTTTCGCCTGGCGGCGTTCGTGTTGGTGACACTGGCGGGCATGAGTATCGGGCTCTGGCAGTTCCTGCGGGGCCAGCGCTACAGCCAATGGAACCCCGAGCAGAATCGCTAAGGAGAAGGGCCGATGTCGATCAAACACGTCTTCAAGCGCACCGGCGGCTGGTTGTACCTGAACACGTCCCTGGGCCGCCACCCCCTGCGTGGCGCCGGCGTGATCCTGATGTTGCATCGCGTGTTGAACAACGACCGCGCCGCCGAATTGCCCCATCGCAACGAGCTGTGCGTGGGGCCCGATGCGTTTGAACATTTGCTGATCTGGCTGCAACGGCATTTCGAATGTGTGCCGCTGATGACCCTCTTGCTCGCCGACCCTGAAAGCGTCCCCAACCGGCCGCGAGTGGCCCTGACCTTCGACGATGGCTGGCGCGACAACGCCATGAATGCCTTTCCGTTGCTGCGCCAATACCAGGTGCCGGCGAGTATTTTCCTGTCCACCGACTTCGTCGGCAGTCGCCAGCACTTCTGGTGGGAAAGCATCGGCGAAACCCTGTGGGGCAGCCACGGACAGGTGGCACGGCATTCGCTGATCGAGCAGCTGCAACACGTCGGGCGGCCGTTGCCGGTGCTGCTCGATGATATCGACGATGAGCGCCGCAGCCTGGCGCTGCTGCATTATCTGCAAAGCCTCAAGACCCTCGATCCGCGCACCTTGAGCGACCTCACGCAGGCCTGCCCGCACGGCTCGCAACCCCAAGCGCTGGACTGGCCCCAGGTGCGCCTGCTCGAAGATTCCGGCCTGGTCCGCTTCGGCCCCCATGGCGCCAGCCACGCGATCCTGACCGGGCTGGACGACCAGCGCCTGCATGAAGAACTGACCCGCAGTTGGACAGCCCTGGAAAACGGCTGCGCCCAACCCTTGCCGGTGTATTGCTACCCCAACGGCGATAACGATGCCCGCGTGCGCCAACAGGTGGCGGCCCACGGTTTTGCCTTCGCACTGGGCACCGAGGCCGGGCTGTATCGCAACGATGGCGACCCTTTGAACCTGCCGCGTTTCGGCGTCAGCCAGCGCAACGCCTGCCACCCTGAATTGTTGGCCTGGCGCATTCGCCAAGGAGCCCGTTCATGAATCGCGCACATTACATCAGGCTTTTGGTGTTGAGCATGGGCACGAGCCTGGCAATGATCGGCCTGCGCCTGCTGCGCAACGTGTTGCTGGCACGGATCCTGGGGCCCAGTGAACGCGGGCTGTTGGCACTGCTGAGCACCCTGCCGGACCTGATCAGCGCCACCACCAGTGGAGGCCTGAATTCTGCCGTGGGTTATCAGGCGGCGCAGCATCGCTCGATGAGCCTGTTGCTCAGCCACGTGCTGGTCTTCGGCTGCCTGCTGGCGGGGTTGCTGACGCTGCTGGTGGTGGCGCTGGTGCGCGGGTTCGGCGCCGAACTGGACATCACCCTGCAACTGGGGCTGCTGGCCTGGCTGCTGTTGCTGGCCGTGCCGCTGGCGGTACTCAAGAGCGGCCTGCTGACACTGCACAACGCCTCCGGTGGCGTCGGTGTGTTCAATGCCTTGCGGCTGATGGAATCCCTGGTCCCGCTGTTGCTGTTCGTGGCGCTGTTCTGGATGTGGAAAGACACGGCGCTGGAAGCGGCGCTGATCAGCTGGCTGGCGGGCCTGAGCCTGGTCGTACTGGCAGGCTGGATGTGGTTGCGCCGAGATCATGCGTTCACGCTGCGCTGGGATCGCACCGGCCAGAACGAACTGCTGCGTTACGGTGTCCGCAGTCATCCGGACCTTTTGTTCCAGCAACTGATGATGCGCTCGGATTACCTGTTCATCGGTGCACTGCTGGGCAGCACGGCGCTGGGGCACTACGCCATGGCCAGCGCCGCGGCTGAACTGCTGCATATCGTGCCGGAAGCGGTCACCACGCCACTGATGAAACGCCTGCTGCAGCAAGACACAGACATGAAGCGCCTGACCCCGCTGGCCTTGCGCCTGACCGCCACGGCCATGCTCGCCGCCTGCCTGGGCATGGTACTGGTCGGCGAATGGCTGATCGTCACCATGTTCGGCATCGCCTATCAACCGGCGTACCCGGCCCTGCTGGCGCTGCTGCCTGGGGTGTTCGGGTTGTGCTACGCGAGCATCCTGCGCCTGGACCTGCTGGGCAAGGGCCGCCCCGGCAGCGTTTCGTTGCTGATGGGCGTGGGGGCGCTATTGAACCTGGCGCTGAACCTGATCCTGATTCCGAGCTACGGCATCGTCGGCGCCGCCGCCGCTTCGTCCATCGCTTACTTGGGCGTGACCGTTGCCATGCTGGTGATGTATTGCCGCCTGAGCGGCGTGGCGCCGTGGCAGACACTGATTATCCTGCCCAGCGATTTGCTGCCGATGCGCCAGATGCTGTTGGGGAAATCCGCGTGAACACCGTTGCCAGCAAAACCGCCATCGCGAGCAAGCTCGCTCCCACAGGGTCCGGTATGTGTAAGCACCACAAATCCCTTGTGGGAGCGAGCCTGCTCGCGAAATCGGTGGATCAGTTGGCGCTGATGTTGCGTGTGACGGCGCCATCGCGAGCAGGCTCGCTCCCACAAAAGCCTGGCGCCGAGCACAATTTTCATGACCACCACAAATCAACTGTGGGAGCGAACTTGCTCGCGATGAGGCCCGTGCAGCGCATGCTCAAAATGAGCGGTTGCCTGTGTTTCCTGCTTTTGGCCACCTCGGCCCAAGCCGCGTCCATGCAGTGGACCGGTATCCGTGACGGCAGCCTGTACCTGCAAACCGACCGTCCGGATGCTGTCACCGTACGCTGGGTGCCCGCCTGGCAGGCCGAGGCCAATGCCGAACACGTGTATCTGCTCGACGGCCACGGGCGGTTGGCGGGCGAACGCCTGGTCAAGGCCGACCAGGTGCGCGGAGAGCAACAATGGCCCTTGCTGCCCGGCGCCGCCAGTTATCGGTTGGAGATTCCCGGCTACAGTTTCCGGCGCTATAGCGTCGAACACGACGCCCGCACCCGCGCCCTGTTTGCTCCGGCCAAGGTGCATTTCAGTGCTGAAGCCCACGATGGCGACGAGCTGTATTTCAAAGTGGCGGCCGGCGAACAGGCGGTGCTGGCAGGCAAGTTCCACGGCGGCGCGCGGGCATTGCAAGCCCGGCGCGTCGCCGATGGCAAACAGCTGCAACTGAACCTCAAGCCGTACCGCGCCTATTGGCAGTTCGACCAAGTGGCCCTGCCGGTGACGGATGTTGAACAAGTCTGGCGCCTGCATGTACAGGGCAATGGCAAGCTGGCGTTCTGGCTGGACGGCACGGCCAACCTGTTCGCCCAGGACCCGGCGCACTTGCAACCGGTGCGCCAGGATCCGGGGCAGACCCACCTGACGCTACACGACGAGACGCTCGGCACGACCCCCAAGCTGGGCATATACCTGCCCTACGAATTACTGCCGCCCTCCAGCTACGCGATGCTCGATGCGCTCAAACCCCAGGCGGCAAGCCTCTACAGTTTTGTCGATGTCATGGCGGCCAAGGTCAATCATGAAGACGCCTTCCGACGTTTGTATCAGGGCCGCTTCGGCATCAGCCAGGACATCACCCTGCTGGCCGCTACCCAGCGCCGGGCGGATCTGCAGGCCGACCGGACCAGTCTCAGCGGTTTGCAAGCCTGGCTCATGTCGACCCGGGCTTCGGGCGGCAACGGTATCCATTACCTCAGTTTTGCCGATGAGCCAAACCTGAACTACCCAGACTTCGCCAGTTTCCAGCAACTGTTCCAGAGCATGGCGGCCCAGGTCCGCGCCGACCCTGCCAACGCACGCGCCGGTGTCCGCATCGCCATACCCGCCAGCTCCCGGTTCACCAACGGCCCCTTCACCGATAATGCGGCTGACAAGCGCGGGATCGACTGGGCACGGCGCCTGCTCGCGACGTCCGACGACCAGATCGACGCCTTGGCCTGGCACGAATGGATGATCCGCGACCTGCTGGCGACCCGGGTCTACCGCGACAGCGTCCGTCAGGCCGCCAACCTGGTGGGGCTGGACAGCCAGGGCCGGCCCCGCAAGGCGTTGCTGTTGGACCAGACCAATATGTCCAGCGGCTCGAGCCTCAGCCCTTACGACCAGGAAACCCACTACGCCGCCTTGTGGTGGACATCGGTGGCAATCAACGCCTCCGCGGATGGTTGGCTCGACATGCTCAACTGGTTCATGCTCGCCGACGAACCCGAATACCCCAAAGGCATGGTGCGGGTGCTGGACGACCAGCGCTTCGAGCTCAAGCCCGTGGGCCTGGCCCAGCAGTTCATCCAACAGCACTGGCTCGACCAGGTGCTGCGCCTGGACAACGACGCGTTTGAAGTCGACGTACTGGCCATGGCCACCGGAAAACAACGCAATCTGCTGGGCGTGAACAAAAGCACGCGAGCCCATCAGGTCAGCCTCGACGGCACGGCCTGCCCTCAGCCAGGCATGACCTTGATGTATTTCGGCCCGGACAACCGCAGCCACAGCGCTGCGCTTGAGTGCAAGGCCGGCCAGGTCGGGTTCCTCCTGCCAGGGGAAACCGTGTTCGCCCTCAGTTGGACAGCTCCCCTTCCCCCCAACCCTGCCACCCGTCAGGAGGCACCATGAACGCTCTGCAAACATTGCGTGATCGCATCCAGAAAAAAGGTCTGCGCGCCGTTCTAAAGCAGCTGTGCAGACGCTACGTATTTGCCCACACCCGACTGGTATGGCTGGAGCATGACATACGGACCCCGCTCCCCCCCCATAACCTCAAGCCCTACCCACCGATGCGCCTGGAGTTCATCACGGTCAGCAACGCCGATGCGTTTGCCCGACACTTCGGCGACCGCGTCGAAACCATGCGCGAGTTGGCGGCCGAAGGCTACACCGGCTTGATGTACCTGGATGATCAGGGCGACAGCGTGGGCTTCGCCTGGGCCAGTACACGGGACTATTTCGACCGCCATTTCTACCGCTGCAACTTTCCGATCAAGCCTGGCGAATACTTTCAGTTCGGTGGCGAGGCGATTCGTCAATACTGGGGGACCAGTATCTCGGCGGACATGCAGTTGGAGGTGTGGAAAGTCATGGCGGACCAGGGTTGCAGCACGATGGTCGATGTCTGCGATCTGCAAAACATCCAGGCGATCAAGATGCACATCCGCATGGGCTTCCAGGAGCGCGGGCAGATCACCCACCTCTACCGTTTGTTCGGTCTTTGGCGGTTCCTGCGCAATACGTCTTACGCCGGCACGGCACTGGACGCGTTCCGTAAACCGGCGCAGCCGGCTGCCTCGACGTCGGCGGCCTGATCCCCATGGCGATCCGGTTCCAATGGTGTCGCTCCCTGGGCGCAGCGGATTTTCCTGTATCAGCTTATGAACAGCTGCTGACCCAGGTGGCCGACGCAACACCGTTCAATAGCCTGGCCTGGCTGCAAGCGGCGGAATTCGCCCTGTTGCCCGAGCAGCAGTTGCATGTCCTGCTGGGCTGGCAAGACCAGGCCTTGTGCCTTTGCCTGCCCCTGATATCAGGACGTGAACGTATCGGCGGGCTGCGGTTCCGAGTGTTGCATCACTTGGGTTTTCCAATGACCGACCGCATCGCCCTGCTGGCGCGCCTGGACGCCGAAGACATGGGGCAGGCGCTGATGCAGATCCGTCAGCACTTGCCTCACGCGTTGCTGCAATTGAATGAAGTGATCGAGCCGATCGGTGAGCAAAGCGTCCTCAGCGCCTGGATGGCGCTGAGTTCAACCGGAGAACGGCGGCTCAGTTGCCGGGTTCCGGTGCATTTGATCAATGACAGTGACCGTCAAGAGATATCCGGCGATCCACGCTACAAATTGCGCCGGGCGCGCAAGCGGATCGCCGCCTGTGGCGCCGAGATCCGCCGGGTGACACCGGATGCCATCAGCATGGGGCAATTGCTGCGAACCCTCGCCGACGTCGAGGCGGTCAGCTGGAAAGGCGAGGAAGGTGTCGGCATTTTCGCCGACCCCAGGCGCCAGCAATGGATGAACCACGCCTTCACCGCCCTCGCCGCCCAAGGCCTGGTGCGGGTGGTGCTGCTGGAGCTGAACGGCGAGTGCATCAGCTATCGCCTCGGCCTGCTGGACCAGGGCCGGCTGTACGATTACAACCTGGCGTTCCTGCCGCAGCATGCCGACCTGGGCAGCGGCCGGGTATTGCTTGAAGAGTGGATTCGCTGGGGGCTGGACGAAAACTGGCGCTGGATCGATGCGTCGCGGGTCAGTCTCAATAACTCCAACCATCAATTGCACGAGCGCATGACCGGCCTGCTGGAACACTGGCGTTGGAGTTTTTATTCCTGGCAGCCTGATGGTTTGCTCCTGGGTTTCGCCTTGCGGCTTTGGAAGAGCCTGAAACCATGGCTTGGCAAGCGCAAGACTAAACCAACCGCGGCGACGTCATCGTCTTCCACCAAGCCCCAGGAGCACACCCATGCCTCGCCGAGCGATCATCAACGCTGACGACTTCGGGCTCAGCCTCAGCGCAAACGCATTGATCCTGCGGGCCTTCGAGACCGGCGTGATCAGTTCCGCCTCGGCCATGGCCAACATGCCGGGTTTCGAGCAAGCCTGTGAATGGGCCCGGCAACCGCTGCTCAACGGCCACGTCGGCCTGCACTTCAATCTCAGCTACGGCCCGTCGCTGGGCCAGGCAATCGCATCGCGCCGGCTTTTTTGCGACGCCAATGGCCAGTTCGACCTGAACCTGTCGCGGTATTGCCTGCGCCTGGGTACAAAGGACCTGGCGGCGGTAGAAGATGAGCTCCATGCGCAATGGCAACGTTGTCTGGATCATGGCCTGAGCCCCAGCCACCTCGACTCTCATCAGCACGTGCACAATATCTGGCCCATCGGCGAACTGGTGGCCCGCTTCGCCGCCCGGCAAGGCGTGCCCATGCGCCTGGCGCGCAACCTGGGGGTGAACTTGAACCTGCCCAAGCGCATTTTCAAGACCCTGCTCAACCGGCGCTTGCGCAGCCTGTGCGGGGCGACAGCGGATTACGTCTGCACGCCAGCCGACCTGGACCACGCCGCACCGCCGGAACACGGCTCGCTCGAGGTCATTGTTCATCCGCTGCAATTGGACGGAGATTTTGGCGATGCCAGCCTGATGCCAGGAGACTCGTTGACCCACGTACTGCACAAGCGCCTGGCGGGCGTGCCCAAGGTCGCGCATGGCCGGACCACGCGGGTGTTGAAGCTGGTTGAGCATGGGGATAGGCACTGACAGGGACGCGTATACCTGTGGCGAGGGCCCTCGCTACAGCTCATTCGTTGTTTCAACTACCGTGTTCAAGCACCGAGGCTCAGCCGCGCCAGCGAGGCACGGCGATCGATGGCCTCACGCAACCGGCGCTTCTGCGCCTCCCAGACATTGGCATCCACCCGGGGTGAACGCATCAGCGCCAACATCGCTTCCTTGGCGTTGAGGTATTCGGCCCACGCATCCCGCGCCTTGAGACTGCGCCGCTCTTCCTCGCTCATGTCCATGCGCCGCAGGGCCAGGGCACACTCGTCCTGAATCAACGGGCCGAGGGTCGCCTGGATCTTGTGGGGTGCCTTGAAACACGCCGTACCGGCGACGATATCCCGCGCCCGGTCCAGGCCCCATTCCAACGCCTGGGCCAGTGGTTCATGCAAGGTGCGGTCGTAGAACTCTTCGACCCAAACGGATCCATTCGGACGATAAACACAGACGAAGACTTGCGTCATGCCCTGCTGATTGATTCTTGCTTGAACCTCGACCTGGGTACCGTCTTCCAGGGTCTCTTCGTGGTTACGCGCCGGCAACCGGCTGTTCACCCAAAGCCAATACTGTGCGCTTCTACGTCGCATCGCGTTGCCCTCCCCCTAAGGAACAGGGAGTAAGACACAGGGTTGGGGGATTTTCCAGCGCCGACAAGCGCGCTTCAGACGAATGACAGCCCGAAATCCCTGCGTCGATTTCGAAGAATCTGCTACAAGGCATCTTCGGTTTCGAGTAGCGAATGGCATCGATGTCTTCACTCTTACTTTCTGGCCTGAAACGCCGCTGGTTGGCTTGGCTGTGCATGAGCGCATTGGTGATCGGCCTGCCGGTGGGCTGCGGGGTGTTGCAGCACAAGGAACGAGAACTGGTCTTTCGCATCGAGCCGGGAACGGCGAGCTGGTTCAGTGGGTTGCCCAGTGGTGTGCAGGAATTTGACCTCAAGCCCAAAAGCTTCAAGGCCGGGGAAAATATCCACGGCTGGTGGTGGCCGGCCGAACGCAAGAACGCGCCGGCCATTTTGTATTTGCACGGCGTACGCTGGAATTTGACTGGCCAATTGTTTCGTATCCAGCAATTGAGGGCGCTGGGCTATTCGGTACTGGCCATCGACTACCGTGGCTTTGGCAAAAGCCACGGGGAGCTGCCGTCGGAGGCCAGCGTCTATGAAGATGCACGCATCGCCTGGGAGCGTCTCGAAGTCTTGCAACCGGACCCAAGCCTGCGGCTGATCTATGGCCATTCCCTGGGGGGCGCCGTCGCGGTGGACCTCGCTGCGCAACTCGGCCAGCAGGTGGAGAAGGATGGCAAAGCCCGGGTCCGGGGCCTGGTCATCGAATCCACCTTTACCTCCCTGGGCGATGTCGCCACCGCGATGGCGAATACGTCCCTGCCGGTGCGTTGGTTGCTGTCGCAGAAGTTCGACTCCATCGACAAGATCGGCGAAATCAACATGCCGCTGCTGATTGTCCATGGCGCCGCCGACCGCTACGTGCCGCCACGGTTCAGTGAACAACTGTTCAACGCCGCCCGGGAACCCAAGCGCCTGCTGCTGGTGCCTGGGGCGACGCATAACAACAGCATGAGCCTGGCGGGCAAGCATTATCGACAGGCCTTGGATGCATTGATGAAGAGCTCAGCAGCGCCCGTCGCCGGCAATGCCCCCCCTGCCCCGGCCAAAGCGGGTTGAGCCACTGAACCTCCATGCCTCCTGTGGGAAGCGGTGGGTCAGTTAGTAGCGATGTTGGCTGTGCCGGCGCCTTCGCGAGCAGGCTCGCTCCCACAATGGTTTTGAGGGGGTCTCAGGTATCGCTGCACCGCTGATCCTTTGTGGGAGCGAGCCTGCTCGCGATGGTGGTGGGTCAGTTGAGGGAGATGTCGGCTGGACCGCCGCCTTCGCGAGCAGGCTCGCTCCCACAGTGGTTTTGAGGGGGTCTCAGGTATCGCTGCACCGCTGATCCCTTGTGGGAGCGAGCTTGCTCGCGATGGTGGTGGGTCAGTTGAGGGAGATGTCGGCTGTACCGCCGCCTTCGCGAGCAGGCTCGCTCCCACAGTGGTTTTGAGGGGGCTCAGGTATCGCTGCACCGCTGATCCTTTGTGGGAGCGA
>NZ_JBIXJT010000031.1:0-24558 GCF_052871455.1 Pseudomonas sp. LARHCG127 | reverse complement strand
GGATACGCCGGATCCAGCGGCACATAACCGCCACCGGCCTTGAGGATAGCCAGCAGCCCCACGACCATGTCGATGCCACGCTCGACACAGATCGCCACCCGCGAATCCGGCTCCACGCCCTGCTTGCGCAGGTAATGGGCCAAGCGGTTGGCCCGCTCGTTCAACGCGCGATAAGTCAGGCGTTGCTCGCCGTGAATCACCGCGACGGCATCCGGCGTGCGCTGCACCTGTTCCTCGAATAGCCCATGAATCGTCTGCTGCCGCGAATAGTCGGCCTCGGTGGCGTTGAATGTCACCAGCAGTTGCTCACGTTCCGCCGCCGGCAAGATCGTCAAATCAGCCAATGACGCCCCAGCCGCACCCTCCAACGCCACGACCAGGCTCGTCAATGCCGCTTCCATATAAGCGCCGATCCGTCGTGCGCCGATTTCGGCCACCGCCTGAACGGTCAGGCTGAAGCCTTGGCCGAGATCGTCCACCGACAGCACCAGTGGATAGTTGGTGCGTTCTTCGCCACTCAGTTCCTCAATCCCTTCCCAGCTCGACGACGCTTGCAGCGCGTCAGGCTCGGCGAGCGAATGACGGTAGTTGAGCAACGCACTGAACAATGGCGTCGGTGCAACCACGCCGCTGCAACGCTGGGCCAACGCCAGGGAAGCATGCTCATGGCCCAACAGCCCGCTCAGCCGCGCATGGGTCGCCAGCACACCGGCCCGCACGTTTTGCGCACCGACGCGCACACTGATCGGCAAGGTGTTGATGAACATGCCCAATGCCCGATCAGCGCCCTCGCCGCCCTGCATCCGCCCCATCAACACCGTGCCGAACACCACGTCTTCGCACCCCGAAACCCGACCCAGCACCTGGGCCCAGGCCAAGTGATACAGGCTCGCGGCGCTCACGCCCAATTGGCGCGCCTGCAGGCGCAGACGGCGGCTCAGTTCCGTCGAGATAGCCTGCTGCGCCTCCTCGATACCGCTGCCATCGCCACGGACGTCCTGCAAGCCGAACGGCAGCGTCGGTTCGTCGATGTCGCCGAGCATCGCGCGGAAAAATGTTTCGTGTTCTGCACGGCTCACACCCAGGCACACCTGGGCCACATAGTTGCGGTAAGGCACCGCCTCGCCCAACTGGCCGGCCTGACCCAGCAAGTGCACCTGGATCTCGTGGCGCATCACTTCCAACGCCGTGTGGTCCAGCGCCATGTGATGGACCAGCAGCGTCGCCAGCCAACGCTGGTTGACGGCGTCCTCTGCGAACCGAACCCACATCAACGGCGCCTGGCGGATATCCAGGCGGTGGTGACTGACGTCGAAGCTCGCTTTCAACTGAGTGAGGATGTCGCCCGCCTCAGGGTCCAGGGCCACGTGTTCAGCACCCAGTACCGCCTTGCGCCAGACCACTTGCACCGGTTCGTCCAGCCCTTCCCAGGCCATGGATGTCCTCAAGATGTCGTGACGGTCTATCACCCCCTGCAAGGCTTGGGTGAACGCGTCGAGACGCTCGCGGTTGGCGAAGGCAAACTGCGCCTGCAGCACGTAGGGATCGCCATGTTCAGCGGCGAGGTGATGGTAAAGGATGCCTTCCTGCAAGGGAGCCAGCGGATAGATGTCCTGCACGTTGCGCACACCGCCCGGCACCGTCGATACGATGCGGTCGATGGCCTCCTGACTCAACGTCGCCAGCGGCAGCATGGCTGGGGTGATGTGTTCGCAACCCAAAGGAATCAGGTTTGCCGGGACAGTCACCTCGTTGCCAGTGCCCACTGCGTCGGCCAGCGCGGCCAAGGTCGGTTGATTGAATAATATGCGCACATCGGCGCTCAACCCGGCCTGGCGCATCCGTTCGATCAACGTGACCGCCAACAGGGAATGGCCGCCCAGCTCGAAGAAATGGTCGTAACGACCGACTCGCTCGACCTTGAGCAGGTCTTGCCAGAGCTGCGCCAGGGCGATTTCGGTGTCGCCTAGCGGGGCTTCGTAGCCACGCGTCACCAGCGCATCGAGGTCTGGCGCTGGCAGGGCCTTGCGGTCGAGTTTGCCGTTGGGGGTCAGGGGCAATGCATCCAGGCGCACGTAGGCCACCGGCACCATGTAGGCCGGCAACAATGCCTGCAGGTGGGCGCGCAGGGTTTCGATGTCTACTGTTTCATCCAGCGAGTGCTGGGTGAAATAGGCCACCAGGCGCTTGTCACCCGGCCTGTCTTCACGGGCCAGGACTGCGGTTTCGTTGATATTTGGAGCCTGGGCGAGCTTGGCTTCGATCTCGCCCAGCTCGATGCGGAAACCACGGATCTTGACCTGATCGTCATTGCGGCCCAGATATTCGATGTTGCCGTCTGGCAGGTAGCGGCCCAGGTCGCCGGTGCGATACATCCGGGCGTTTGGAGCCGTGCTGAACGGGTCCTTGAGGAAGCGTTCAGCTGTCAGGTCATCACGATTGAGATAACCGCGAGCGACCCCGGCGCCACCGATATAGATTTCCCCCGGTACGCCCAGCGGCACCGGTTGTTTGTGCTCGTCCAGCAAGTAGAACTGGGTATTCGCCACCGGTTTGCCGATGTGCGCGACGAACCCGTTTTCGCGGGCCATCGACACCCAGCTTGAGTAGGTCGTGGTTTCCGAAGGACCGTAGAGGTTGCACAACCGTTTGACCTGGGTCTGCTCGAACAACGCTTCCACCAGGCTGCGCTTCAAGGCTTCACCGGCCACGTTGACGGTGTCGACGCCCTCGCCTACACCGCCAGACTCCAGCAACGCCTTGAGCGCCGACGGCACCGTATTGATCAAGGTGATGTCGTGCTCGCCCTGTTGCAGTTCCAGCACATTAGTGACCACGTCGATGCTGCCGCCCGAGGTCAGCGGTGCGAAGCACTCATAGACCGCCAAGTCGAAGTTCAGCGAGGTCGAGAACAAGGTTTTCGACAGGGTTTTAGCGTCAAACGAACGATGCGCCCAGGTCAGGAAATTCACCGTATTGCGGTGTTCGATCATCACGCCTTTAGGCAGACCGGTCGAACCGGAGGTGTAGATGACATAGGCCAGGTGCGAGGAGGTCAACTCTGCCACCTCGGGATTCAGGACGGATTCGTCCTGCCACAAACCGCTGTCGAGATTGATCACTGGCATCGATGCTGCTGCCAGCAACTCAAGGGTCGCCGTCTGCGCCAACACCGCCGTCGGCGCACTGTCTTCGAGCATGTAGGCAATGCGGTCCAGTGGATACGCCGGATCCAGCGGCACATATCCGCCGCCGGCCTTGAGAATCGCCAGCAGCCCCACGACCATGTCGATGCCGCGCTCGACGCAGATCGCCACTCGCGAATCCGGCTGTACACCCTGCTTGCGCAGGTAATGGGCCAGACGGTTGGCCCGTTCGTTCAGGTCCCCATAGCTCAGGCGCTGCTCGCCACGAATCACCGCCACGGCATCCGGCGTACGCTGGACCTGTTCCTCGAACAACCCATGAATCGTCTGCTGCCGCGGGTAGTCGGCCCCGGTGGCGTTGAACGTCACCAGCAGTTGCTCGCGCTCCAATGCCGGCAAAATCGTCAAATCCGCCAGTGGCGATTCAACCGCACGCTCCAACGCCGTCGCCAGGCTCGTCAATGCCGCTTCCATATAGGCGCCGATCCGCCGCGCGCCGATTTCGACCACCGCTTGAACGGTCAGGCTGAAGCCTTCGCCGAGATCGTCCACGGACAAGGTCAGCGGGTAGTTGGTGCGTTCTTCGCCGCTCAGAATCTGCGCCCCGGCCCAGCGACGCCCTTCACCGACCTCCTTGGGTGCCTGCGCCGCCACGGCAGTCTGCCGGTAGTTCATCAGCGCGCTGAACAAGGGGGTCGGCGCGGCGACGCCGCTGCAACGCTGCGCCAGGGACAACGGCGCGTGCTCATGCCTGAGCAGGGTCGCCAACCGTGCGTGGGTCGCTTTCAGCGCGGCCAATACCCCCTGCCCCCCCGCCTCGACGCGCAAGGGCAGCGTGTTGACGAACATGCCCAGGGCATGGCCGGCTTCCTGCCCACTGTGCAGGCGGCCCATCAGTACCGTGCCGAACACCACCTCCTGGCGACCGGACAAACGCCCTACCACCTGACCCCAGGCCAAGTGGTGCAGACTGGCCGTACTCACGCCCAGGCGCCGTGCCTGGGTACGTAGCCGCTGGGCCAGGTCGGCGGCCAGCGGCAACACGACTTCTTCGACACCGACACCGTCGCCCTGCACATCCCGCAGACCGAACGGCAACGTCGGTTCGTCTATGTCCCCCAGCATCTCGCTGAAGAACGCCTCATGGTGTTCTTGATTGCCCGCCAACCGCACCTGCGCCACATAGTTGCGGTAAGGCACCGACACCGGCAGTTCAGCCGACCGGCCCTCCAGATGCGCCTCGATCTCCTTGCCCAACATCCCCAGGGAGGTGGCGTCGTCAATCAGGTGATGGAACAACAACACCGCGACCCAGTTGCCGTGGGTCATATCTTCGGTGAAATGGAGGCGCATCATCGGCGCCTGGCGCAGGTCGAAGCGGGTGTGACGCGGATCGAAACGGCGCTGCATCTGGCCGGCGATATCGCCTTCAGCCGCGTCCAGCCCGAGTTCTTCGACCATCAGCCGTGCCTGGCGCCAGACCACTTGGACCGGCTCGTCCAAGCCTTCCCACGCCACCGAGGTGCGCAGAATGTCATGGCGTTCGATCGCCACTTGCAGGGCCTGCACAATCGCATCGAGCTGTTCGCGACTGTCGATGCGCAACAGAATCTGCAACAGGTACGGATCGCCTTCCTCGGTCGCCAGGTGGTGATACAGGATGCCTTCCTGCAACGGCACGAGCCCGTAGATATCCTGGACGTTGGCTACGCCGCCCGGTATTGCCGCGACCACCCGATCGATCTCGTCCTGGGTCAGTGTTGCCAGTGGCAGCATGTCCGGTGTGATGCGTTCGACCCCATGGGCAATCCTGTTGCCCGGTACGGCGATGCCATTGCTGGCACCTGTGGCGGCGGCCAGCGAAGCCAACGTCGGCTGGCCGAAGAGAACCCCCACATCGGCGTGCAGCTTGACCTGGCGCATGCGTTCGATCAGCTTGACCGCCAGCAAGGAGTGGCCGCCCAGTTCGAAGAACCGATCGTGTCGCCCCACCTGTTCCACACCGAGCAGCTCGGCCCAAAGCCTGGCCAGCACAGTTTCCACTTCGCCTTCAGGGGCTTCGTAGTTGCGACGGGCATAAGCCTGTGAGTCAGGCGCCGGCAGCGCCTTGCGGTCCAGCTTGCCGTTGGTCGTCAGTGGGAGCGCATCCAGCAACACGAATGCACTCGGCACCATGTAGTCCGCCAACAGACCCAGCAATTGGTCTCGCAGGTCAGCCGCCGAGAGTTGCGCGCCGGCGTCGGCCACGACATAAGCGACCAGGCGCCTGTCCCCCGGACTGTCTTCCCGGGCGATCACCACCGCGTCGCGCACCTGCGCGCATTCCGTCAGCTTCGCCTCGATCTCACCCAGTTCAATGCGGAAACCACGGATCTTTACCTGTTCATCGTTACGCCCCAAGTATTCCAGTTCGCCGTTTTTCAACCAGCGGCCAAGGTCCCCGGTACGGTACATTCGCGCATGAGCCGCGCCGTCGAACGGGTCGGCGAGGAATCGCGTTTCGTTAAGCTCGGGCCGGTTGAGGTAACCCCGCGCCACGCCCGCGCCTCCCACATACAACTCGCCCTCCACGCCTACCGGCACCGGTTGGCCGTACTGGTCGAGCAGGTACAGGCGCAGATCGGGAATGCGCTTGCCGATGGGACTCACGCCGGTCGACTGTGCGTCGGCGGCTTCAAGCGGACGGTACGTCACGTGCACCGTCGTTTCGGTGATGCCGTACATGTTGACCAGTTGTGTCCCGGCATTGCTCCCACGGGCATACCACGGCTTGAGCATCCCGGTTTCCAGCGCTTCGCCGCCAAAGATCACCTGGCGCAGGCTGTGGCGCAGATCGCTGTCACCCTGGGCCGCGATCAGTTGCCGGAAAGCGCTTGGCGTCTGGTTCAGCACCGTGACTCCGGCCTCGCACAGCAGTGCATAGCAGTCTTGCGGGGAACGACTGACCAGTTGCGGCACCACCAGCAAGCGGCCACCGTGGGTCAACGCGCCCCAGATTTCCCAGACCGAGAAATCGAAGGCAAAGGAATGGAACAGCGCCCACACGTCCTGCGGGCCAAAATCGAACCAGGGCTGGGTCGCCGCAAACAGCCGTGCAACGTTACGGTGCTCGACCATCACGCCCTTGGGCAGGCCGGTCGATCCCGAGGTATAGATCACATAGGCCAAGTGGTGAGAGGCCAGGGCGCGCACATCAGGGTTGAACCGTGGCTGTGCGCTGATACCCGCCGCCTCGGCCTGGTCGAGCAACAACACTGGGACTTGCAAGGCGGGCAGCTGAACCTGCAGCGTCGATTGAGTGAGCAAAGCAACCGGCGCACTGTCGTCGAGCATGAAGGCCAGGCGCTCCCGAGGATAGGCCGGATCCAGCGGCACATAGCCAGCACCGGACTTCAGGATGCCCAGCAGACCGACGATCATGTCCAGGCCGCGCTCAACACAGATCGCCACCCGGTCGTCCGGGCGGACGCCGAGGACTAACAAATGGTGCGCCACCTGGTTCGCCCGGGCGTTGAGTTCGCCATAAGTCAGGCAGCGGTCTTCGTGCACCACCGCTACCGCGTCGGCTTGCGCCCGCGCCTGCGCTTCGAACAGGCCATGGATCGTGTGGTCATGCTCATACGTGCGCGCATCGCTCGCGTTCCAGGCCAGAAGCATGTCCGCTTCGGTCGCGGTCGGCAGAACAAAGCCCTCGATTGGCAACGTATCGTCACGCAAGCCTTGTTCCAGCACATGCATGAATCGGTCGGCCATCGACTCGATTTCATCGGCCTGGAAGTAGCTTTCGTTGTAGATCCAGTGCAGCCAGGCATTATCGTCGTGCGGATTGCTGCGGATATGGATGGACAGCGGCATCTGCTCCTGGCCGTTCGAACCCATCACAAAATGAGCCGGCGCCTGTCCGAACATGAACCGACGATCTTCCTGCTCATAGGAAAATGAAACGTCGAACAGTTGCGCGCGGTTGTCGCGCCGCAGCTCCAGCGAACGGTTCATCTCGCTCAGGGGGAACCGCTGGTTGCGATAGTCCTGTTTGAGTGTGCGGGTCACGCCACGTATCAACTCACCAAATGGCAAGTCGCTGGCGAACTTGAACCGCACGGCACTGACCTGCGTGAACAACCCCGCCGTTTTCTTGAAGGTTGCATTGGGTCGGTTCAGGATCGGCAGGCCGATCACCAACTCATCGCGCTGGGTGCTCCGTATGAAATAGACATACAGTGCAGCCAGCAGCACCGAAAAACGTGACGCCTGGTGCGCTTGCGCCAAGACCTCGATTCGGTCGCTCAAGCTGTGGGCGAAGCGATACAAGGCTTGAGCACTGGGCGCCAGGACCCCGGGCTGCTGATCATGGTGACGCGCGACGAACAGTGGATCCGGAACGTCCTGGTATTTGTCCAGCCAGTACGCCTCATCGAGCTTGAAACGAGGGGAATCACGATAGCGGGCATCCTCGTCGATGAAGCCGACATAGGACGGTGCCGACACGTCAGGCGGCTGCTGGTTTTCCAGGGCGTCATAAAGCTCACCCAGCGAAGTGAGCACCAAGCCGACGCCCCACCCGTCCAGGATGATGTGGTGAAGGTGCATCACAAAATAAAACGACGAGTCACCGAGTTTAGCCAGATAGAAACGGAATAAAGGGCTTTCATCCAACCTGATGGCGACCGCCATCCTTTGTTGCATCCAGGCATGGACCGCTGCCTCCGGATCAGGCCGATCCGAAAAATCCAGCACGGGAACCCGCGCTTCCAACGCCTCTGCCATGGTCTGCATGGGCACGCCGTCGGCGCCGTAGTGCAACACCGTACGCAGGGCATCATATTTTTCAATCAGCAGGTCGACCGCCTGCTGAAAACGCTCAGGATCGATGGCGCCCTGGATATGGAGATAGCCACCAATGTTGTACAGGGGGGAATCGCCCTTGGTCATCTGGTCCAGCCAGATGTCCCGCTGTGCTGTCGTCAGAGGGTAATGTGTCGAGCGCTGGAGAAACTGATTCATACCTGCCCCTCCGACACGCGCACCCACAACGCACCGTCCGGCGCCCAGCGGCCCCGTCGTTTTTCGTGACCCCGGTCAGCCGCCAGGCCTGTTGCAACAACGCCGCCCACAGCACGCGCAAAGATAAATTCCATACGTTCCTTCTCAGAGATTTGTCAGTGCTGCCCGGGATAAACGCAACAGGCACGCCTGGAGTTGATGCAGATCCGCGCAGGCAGCCAGCGCGGCACGATGTCGATGATGGTCACCTGGACGAAAGGGTCGTCCGGGGCATGGCATCGCCACCCGACAGCAGGTTCGCGCCTGTCGGGTCGAGATGATGCCGAGGGGCGTTCATCCGTTTGCCAAGGTGTTGTCGCGACAACATCGCAAGCCGGACGATGTTGTCGGAACGGACATTCAGGCTCGCTTGTCGCGCAGGGCGCAGTTGATGTCGGAAACGATTTGGCCATCCGACAACTTGATGATGCGATCGGCCAGTTGGAAATACTGGTCGTCATGGGTAATGATCAGCACCGTCTTGCCACGACGCTTGAGGTCGGGCAGCAGCTCTTCGTAGAAAAATTTCTTGAATGGCGGATCCTGGTCCGCGGCCCATTCGTCCAGTACGTAGACCGAGCGGTCCTCCATGTAGGCGCACACCAGCGCCAGGCGTTTTTGCTGGCCATAGGACAAGGCCTTCGTGGTCGAATAGCCCAGCCCTTCTATCTTGATCTTGTCGGCCAGCCCCAGGGTTTCCAGGTACTTGCGCGCCAGCGTCGGGTTGCCGTCCTCTTCGTCGGGGCCGATGAGGCGGTTGAACAGGTGGAAATCGGAAAACACGGCGGAGAACAGATCGCGATAGTCGTTGCGACTTTCATCGGTGACCGGCTTGCCATCGAGCAGGACCTCACCGCCCTGGGGAATGTAGAGCCCGCAGATGAGCTTGGCCAAGGTGCTTTTGCCGCAACCATTGCCACCGACGATGTAGATCAACTCACCGGTTTGCACCGTCAGGTCGATGGGTCCCAGGGAGAAACCGGTCTCTGCGTGCAGTTCGTGGTAATGCATGCTGACGGCCTTCAGTTCGATCCGATTCCACGACTTCTTGTGCTCCAGCAGGTGAACCTTGGGCACCTCGGTCTCGATGGGCTCCGGGTGCGGATCGTTGATCGAGAAACCGAATTCCGAAAGACGTGTACAGGCCACCCGGCCCGCCGCCATCAAGGGCATGGCCGTGACCAGCAACGACAGCGGGCCCATGATGTACAACACAGCCAGTACGCTGGCGGTCATGATTTTCGGATCGACGACGCTGAACAGCGGCGCGGCGAACAGCAGGCAACCGATCAACAATGACAGTGTGAACTGCCCGACGTTGTCGGCGGCGGTGTACCACAGGCGCTCAACGAAGTTGTAGCGCGCCACACGGGTGGAAGACGCCTCGATGGCCGAGCGACCGAACCAACGACGCCGCACGCCATTGAGCTTGAGCTCCTTGAGGCCGAACACCAGGGCGTGGGTGTATTCATTGAACGCGGTGTATTCATCCCGTACGCGGGAAGTGTTCCTGACGCCACAGGAAAAGAAGAACAGGTACAGCCCCACCCCCAGGATCATCAGCGAAACCGTCAGGGCCAGGACCACCCACGACAGGTAGGCCAGGTAGCCGATGCCGAACAGAAAGACCGTCGTTTCCACCAGGACCGTGGGCATGATGATCAGCGTCGTATTCAATTGCGGGATGTCGTTGGTCAACATCGTCAGCACATTGGGCGGACCGCGCCGGTCCACTTCTTCCAGCGGCGTGGCGAGAATCTTGCGACACAGCGCAATGCGCAAGCGCGTCATGATCCGCATGCTGGCGTAGGCCGGAAACAATGCCGCACCGTTGCGCAAGATCAGCGCCGTGGCACTGAGCCCGATGAACCAGTACAGCGCCTGCAGGCGAGAGCCGTCATTGTGGATAGCCTCATTGATCACGCTCACCACCGCGATTGACGCAACCCCGCTGATGACACCGCAGATCAACGTAAAGAGCGTCAGCCAGGGATGGTTACGCCACAACAGGCGCATGACCGAGCCCGGTTTTGGCTTCTTCTCTTTCTTCGCGTTCTGCTCGTTTTTCATGGGTTGCTATCCTCGAATGGAGTCACGAAAGGGCTCACGCCGGTCGCCATACATCGCCCCGAGCGGTCATTTCGCCCATCGCCACGACGATGAGGCGTGGTTCCTCGTAGGGATCGCGAGCGTGGGCGGCCAACATGTTGTCGAGCATCACCACATCGCCCTTGCGCCAGGCGAACCTGACCGCACAAGCCTCATAGGCCTCGCCGAGCAACGCCATGACGTCGTCTTCTATCGGCGTTCCATCGCCGTAACTGACCATGCGCGGCAGGCGATCGGCGCCGAACATATCGAGCAGGTCTTCACGCATTTCCTCGCCGAGACAAAACGGATGGTGCAGCTGTACCTGGTTGAAAAAAGCCCGCTCCCCGGTTACCGGATGCTGGATAACCGCCGGACAAAGGGTGCGCACTTGCAGGGTTTCGTCGTCGAGCCATTGGAAATCGGTGCCCTGCTCCCGGCAACGCTGTTCGACGACGGCGCGCTCGGTGGTGCCGAAAAACGACGCCCAGCTCGGCTCGACACCGGCGGTGAAGGTGCGGCTGTAGCTCAGGCCTTTCTGTTCGAACCGGGCGACCACCTGCGGCGGCAGGCATTGCAGGACTTGGCGGATGTCGGCCAGCGGCGTCGCACCGCCCACCCGTGAGGGCTGCTCGCAATAGAACCATTGCTTGCGCGGCCAGCTTTCCAGGTGCGAACTCTCGTTGTGATACAGGATCATTTCGCGCTCGGGATAAGGCGTGGAGCGGTAGACGTTGCGTCCGCCCTCCTTCTTCGGCAGGTCGCCGTAGCTGCCGTGCAACCCGGGCGACAAGGCTTCGGCGAACGCCTCGAAGGCCGGCACCGAGCCGAGATCAAAACCGCGAAACAGCACCGCTCCGTGGCGACACAGCAACGCCTCGATGGCCTCGCGATGGGTGCTGGCCCACAACGAAGGATCCAGCCCGGGGTCGATCGGCTCGATCACCACCGGCAAACTCAAACCGTCGGCGAGCAACGACAGCCTGACCGATTCGCCGGCCCCGTGACCTGGCCAGACAAGCGAATCCGCCATCCCGTCAGCGGGCATGACGGGCAAAGCGTCAGTTTGAAGACTCATGAATAACTCCTGAACCACGGATCGTCGGATCCACGTCGCAGGGCCGGACCAATGCGACCCACCATCGGGCAAGGATAAAAACATTGATCGGGGGGGATGTCTGGCACCGCAAACCGGGACAGAGGTTGTCGTGGGTTTACTTAGGTCGTTTCCGGAGCTGCTGATCTTCCGTTCCGAGAGGGGTGTTTTTTGGTGTTTATATCCGTTGCTGCGGTAGGCGGTGGGTCAGTTTGCTCTGATGTTGGATGTGCCGGCCTCTTCGCGAGCAGGCTCGCTCCCGCAGGTGATCTTGGGTGCCCATGACTCTTGTATTCACTGCGATCCATTGTGGGAGCGAGCCTGCTCGCGAAGGCGGTGGGTCAGTTTGCAGTGATGTTGGATGGGCCGGCCTCTTCGCTAGCAAGCTCGACCTTAAGTAGCCGTTACCACGGCAACGGATATACACACCAAAACAGAGTCCCCATCGGCCCTTACACCGATGCACCGACACACGTCGATCCAAACCAGCCTCGCTTGTCCCCATTTCCCGCGACAGACGCCGACACAAAGTCGGTGCTGAAATGCGCGAGCTGCGAAATGCACAGGTACCGCAAACGATGCCGTGGGTCGCAGTGACGTCTCGAGCACATCGGTTTGCGCAACACGCAAACACGGTGTGCCTGGCATTTAACAGGAGCGTTAGTCATGCCGATTAAGAACACTGGCGGATCGGTCAACCCCGCGCCAGCCCCCCTCACGCACGGTGCATTCCTGCATGAAACATTCGTCGCCCGGGCCCGTGAATTCCCTGAGCGAACCGCGGTGTCCGACGCCTCTCGCTCATTGAGCTACGCACAACTCGACACTGTCTCGTCGCAGTTGGCGGCCCGGCTTCGCCAGGAAGGCGTCCGGGACGGCATGCTGGTGGGGATGTGCCTGCCACGTGGCGTCGACCTGGTCATCAGCCTGCTGGGCATTCTCAAGGCCGGCGGCGCCTACGTCCCGGTCGATCCGCAATACCCGGGCAAGCGGGTCGAACACATCGTGCGCGACAGCGGCCTGGGCCTGATGATCGGTGAACTCGCCGACCTGCCGCAAAGCGCGTCCGTGCGCGTCCTGTCCCTGGCCGAGCTGCTGGCCGGCCCGGCCCTGCAACCGCTGCCCGCCGACGACCAGCGCAACCCCGACGAGGCAGCGGCCTACGTCATCTACACCTCCGGCTCCACCGGTGAGCCCAAGGGTGTATTGGTGGCGCACGGCAACGTCAGCCGCCTGCTGGAAAGCACTCAACGCTCGTTCGCCTTCACCGAAAACGACGTCTGGTCGATGTTCCACTCCATCGGCTTCGACTTTTCGGTCTGGGAAATCTGGGGAGCCCTTGCCCACGGTGGCCACGTCGCCGTGGTGCCCTACGATGTGTCGCGCTCGCCAAGTGGCACGCGTCAATGGCTGGCCGACCAGGGCGTCACCGTGCTGAGCCAGACGCCATCGGCGTTCCGTGGCCTGGATGAAGCGGACCGTTCTGCCAGTGCGCCATTGGCCCTGCGTTATGTGGTGTTCGGCGGCGAGGCGCTGCCCGCCACTGTGCTGCGACCGTGGGTCGAACGCCATGGCGACCAGACGCCAGCCTTGATCAACATGTACGGCATCACCGAAGCCACCGTCCACACCACCTTCAAACGGGTGCTCGGCCAGGACCTTGAAAGCGCCGCCATGGTGTCCATCGGCACGCCACTGGATGGCTGGCGCCTGCACCTGCTCGACGCCGACCGGCAACCGGTGCCGCAAGGCAATGCCGGTGAACTGTACATTGAAGGTGCCGGTGTAGCGCTGGGCTACCTGAGTCGTCCAACCCTGAACGCTGAGCGCTTCGTCCAGTTGCCGGGTACCCCAAGCCGTGCCTATCGCACCGGCGACCTGCTGGTGCTGGGTGACGACGGCGAATACCGCTACGCCGGTCGTTGCGATGAACAGTTGAAGATCCGCGGTTTCCGCATCGAACCGGGCGAAGTCGAGGCGTGCCTGCAAGCCAGCCCGGCCGTAACCGCCGCCCACGTGGCCGGTCACGACTACGGCGATGGCGATTGGCGCCTGGTCACCTATGTGGTGCCGACCCATGGCGTGGCCGCCTGGACCGAACAGGTCCGCAGCGAAGTGGCCGCACAGGTGGCCGCGAGCCTGCCGGACTACATGCGCCCTTCGGCCTACATTCCACTGGCGGCATTGCCGGTCACCGACCACGGCAAGATCGACAAGAGCCGCCTGCCCTCGCCCGAATCGATCCCATCGATCGAGCTCCACGCCAGCGAACCGGGCCTCACCGAACAGGAGCAGTTCGTGCTCAAGGTCTGGTCGGACGACATCGGCCTGAAGAACATCGGCCTGAACGATGACTTCTTCGATTTCGGCGGCACCTCCCTGGCCCTGATCCGCTCGTTGAGCACGCTCAAGGCCCATTACCGGGTCAACCTCGACCCAGGTGTGCTGGCCGATGGCGCCACCGCCAAAGTGTTGGCCGGCTGTATCCAGCGTTCCCTTGTTCAAGCCCATTGATCGAAAAGGAGAAGTCCATGAGCAAAAAATTCGCCTTGACCCCGGAAGAACGTGCGTCCTTTGAAAAGAACGGTTTCATCGGACCGTTCGACGCCTATTCGCCAGAAGAAATGAAAGAGACCTGGAAGCGCACCCGCCTGCGCCTGCTCGACCGCAGTGCCGCGGCCTACCAGGACCTGGATGCGATCTCCGGCGGCACCAACATTGCCAACTACGATCGCCACCTGGACGACGAATTCCTCGCCGGCCACATCTGCCGTCCGCAAATCTGCGACCGCGTCGAGAGCATCCTCGGCCCGGACGTACTGTGCTGGCGCACCGAGTTTTTCCCGAAATACCCTGGCGACGAAGGCACCGACTGGCACCAGGCCGACACTTTCGCCAACGCCTCGGGCAAGCCGCAGATCCTCTGGCCGGAAAACGAAGACTTCGGCGGCACCATCACCGTCTGGACCGCCTTCACCGACGCCAACATCGCCAACGGTTGCCTGCAATTCATCCCTGGCACCCAGAACAGCATGAACTACGACGAAACCAAGCGCATGGCCTACGATCCCGATGCCAACAACAGCTCGGTGGTCAAGGATGGCGTGCGGCGCGGTTTCTTCGGCTACGACTATCGCCAGCTGCAGATCGACGAAAACTGGAAACCCGACGAAGCCTCCGCCGTGCCCATGCAAATGAAGGCCGGCCAGTTCATCATTTTCTGGTCGACCCTGATGCACGCCTCCTACCCTCACAGCGGTGAGTCCCAGGACATGCGCATGGGCTTCGCCTCGCGCTATGTACCGTCGTTCGTGAAGATCTATCCGGACTCCGATCACATCGAGGAATACGGTGGACGGATCAGCCTTGAAAAGTACGGCGCGGTGCAGGTCATCGGCGAGACGACCCCTGAATACAATCGCCTTGTCACCCACACCACCCGAGGCAAAAAGTTCGAAGCCGTCTGATTTTTTCACTGCCACATGACAGTTGGCATGCGCAACGTGCCTGACAGGAGTCCCCAATCCATGACTATTTCCACCGACGCAGCAACGCGCCTGTGTGAGACCGTGAGGATGCTTAGGCACCTTGCCATCCATTTGCCCGATCCTATCTGCCTGAGCTTTCTGGCCCAGGGCAGTGACTTGGCGCCCGACCAGGCCTCCTCCAGCGTGAGAGCCACGGAACGGGCGGTCAACACCGCGTTCGCCAGGATCGGCGTCAAAGCCGTGCAGTACGTGCATGACGGCGAGGCGCAACTGTCTTCTTTCGAGATGTTCATCAGCAAGAAAATCTGCCAGGCCCTCGAGTTTACCTATGACCACTTCGACGACGTCGACAGTGCCAAGGACTTCGGGCGCCTGGTCAGACACTTCGATTTCAGCGGTGCCGTGCCCGAGGTCGAGACACTGCACCTGATTACCCGCGACAACGTGGCGCTGTCGGTCCATGCCAGCACCGATCGAAATCGCCCGGCCATAGTCCTCGCCCTGCCCTGCGGCATGCCGTTCGACCTGTGCCGCGCTTGGTTCAATGCGTTGAGCGAGCGGTTTTTCGTGGTCACCTGGGAAACCCGTGGGCTGTTCGGTTCCTGCACCTCGTTCGACCAGTTGTCCGTGGACACCGACGCCCAGGTGGGCGACCTGATCAACGTGATGAACCACTATGACCTGGAGAGTGCGCACCTGATGGGTATCTGCGGTGGCGCGGTGATCGCCCTCAGCGCGGCCGCCACCCACACCGACCGGGTCAGTTCCCTGAGCCTGTGGCACGGCGATTACAACCTGGGGGACGACAGCCTGCGTACCGCCCACCAGCAAAACTTCGAGTGGCTGATGGAGTCGGCCGCCGTAGACCGCAATGAGGCCAGCGACCTGCAGGCGTTATTCCTGGACCAGGCAACACTGGCGACCATTCCGGACTCCATCGCCCATGCGGCGCTCTATCCTTATGTCAACGAAGAGCTGTTCTACCGCTATGCACGACTCAACGATGCGTTGAACAAGACTGAGTTGAAGTCACGGCTGGAACAGATCACGGTGCCCACCCTGGTCGTCGCCGGCGACTGCGATGAAACCACCCACCTCGGTGGCTCCAAGCACATTGCCGCGTCCATCAGCGATGCCTTGCTGCATGTGGAACGCAATGGCAGCCACCTGGCGTTCTTCGAGTCGACCCAGCTTTCGAAGCAGACTGCTTTCCGTTTCCTGGAATCAACCCTTGAATCGACGGTGGGCTCGGCTTATCCGGCGTGAAATGTGCCGGCCTCTTCGCGAGCAAGCTCGCTCCCACAAGGGCACTCCCGGCGCACATGAATTATGTGGCTGCTGAACATCCAGTGTGGGAGCGAGCTTGCTCGCGATGGCGGTGACCCAGTCAATGAAGAGGCTGGATGTGCCGGCCTCTTCGCGAGCAAGCTCGCTCCCACAGGTAGCCATCAACACTGTGTTCACCGCAAATCCCCTGTGGGAGCCAGAGGGGTCTACATCAGGCGACCATGTGCTTCTCACGATGGAACTCAATGTACAGGACCGTGCGGTAGGCCCTGGAGGCATTGACGGCGAAGTGGTCGAGGGAGCCGTCGAAGATCACCAGGTTGCCGTTTGTGCTCTGGTTGAAGCTTCCATTGACGTTGAGGTAAGAGTAGTTCTGGGTGGTAGGTGCATCGATGGTCAGTTGCATATGCAACAGGCCTTCTTCCCAGGTACCGGTGTGGGCATGAGTGCTGAGGAACACGCTGGGCTCCATACGCAACAAGGCACAGAGTTTGATTCCTGGAATCTTGCTCAACAACTCGATGGTCCCGGGCATGGCGGCACGAGCGTAAGGAATCGGCGTGTCATAGGCAACCAGGCCATATTGCGTCCAGTCGGGCTTTATCTCCATGTTGTCGCCCCACCCCCAGATCCAGCCATACTTACCGCCGGCCTCCACATGCGCGGCGACCTCGTCGACGATTTCGGTGATCGATTTGCCCACCCGGTTGATGGTCAAGGTCGGCGCATCGAGGGCGAGAAATTCTTCACGGATCACTTCCCAGTTACTGGCAAGATCCTGGAGTTTCGGGAAGCGACTGGGATCATAAAACGACGGACGCATAGGTGCTCCTTTATATCGAGGGTTGTCGGCTAAGAGGCGATACAAATACTGTTCCGCCACCCCGGGATTGGAGTGTGGCAGAGGCTCGGCAAAGGTTGACCCACCGCCCTTGGCCTGTCTGTCACGGGAATCCGGTACAACCGGCCTGGCCCGTCATCACAGGGCGTTGACCGAGGGACTGTCGCTGGCCTGTATGGCTTGCGGCTGTGGCTGCGTCTCGGCCAGACGACGCATTGGCCCGTAGAGCAAGACCCCCAAGGGCAGAAGCGCAAAAAGCCCACCGGCGACCACGAACAGCAGCCCCACGCCACGTCCCGCACCCACCCCCAGCCAGAGACCGATCGAATCGGCGTAGCGGCCATCGGGCGCCAGGGCCGGTTGGAACCAGTGGTCCACCAGCAAACCACCGACAAAGATCACCAAGCTCGTGGCAGCAATGGTCAACATGTTGATCAGCGCAAAGACGCTGGCACGATTGCCACCAGGAATCTTGTGCATCCACAACGAACTCACGCAGGCATCGGCAACGCATGCCGCACTGATCGCGAAGAAGGCCAGGGCACAATAGGCAACAGGGTGTGAAACGACGCCCAAGGAAACCACGCAGGCTGCCAACAACAGGTCGGCCACGCCCACCAACGCCATCAACTTTCGCGGGTGCCCGATGAGAACCAGCAACCCGGCACCGAACAACCCGCCCAAGGCCGACCACGTGTAGGCCATGCCCAGCATCTGACTGCTCATGGTGGACAACACCAACGGCGTCATCATCACCGTCGCCAGCGAAAGCAGTGCGTTGCGTACCACGGTGTAGACCAGTAGCCAGGCCATCAGATGACCGACGGAGAAAAATTTCAGCGCCGAGGCAATGTTGCCTAGCACGCTGCGCAGCACCGGCTCCTTGCCGACGCCGTGCCGCGGCTCCGGCGCGAACCGCACATGGGAAAACGCCTTGATCACCAACAAGGTGCCGGAACAGAACGTCACCACGTTCAGCCCCAGAATCATCACCAGGCCAGCCTTGGCCATGATGATCCCAGCCAGTTGCGGTGCCACCAAGGCCGAGACGTTCTTGCTGATACTGATGAGGCCCGAAGCCCGGGTGAATTTTTCCGGGGCGACAATCGTATTGACCGCCGCCTGGTACGCCGGCTTACGGAAAGCCGCGACGATTGAAGCCAGGCAATTGAAGATGTATAGGTGCAGGGGTTCCAGACGATCGAGCCAGAGCAGGGCCATGATCCCGAGCAACAACAGCGCCAGGCTCACATCGCAACAGACAATGATCACCCGGTGACTGATCCGGTCCGCGAGCCCTCCCGCCAACGGCAAAAATATAATCGCCGGCAACGTTGCCGCCAGGATCACGTTGGTGAATGCCACCGCCGAGCCAGTGTGGGAATACACCCAGACGCCCAGGGCGAACCCCATCATCGTCGTACCCACTACCGCCATCGATTCGCCGCACCAGAGAAAATAGAAGCTTCGTCCCAGATCGAATCGTCGGTGGATGTCCTTGAGGTTCATGTGCGCGCATCGCGGGGCGTGCCGGCACCGATCAGCTTGCGCGCCAATCGATAGACCAGGGAGTAGGCCACCACGCCCAGCACCAACGGCGCATAACGGGAAAACAGAAACGTGCGCAACACCCGCCTGGCAATGGGCGAACGGATATCGCCACTGACGTGCAAGGGGGTCGGGAACGTTGCGGCGACGGTCGCGCCGAACGCGTCATCCATCGATTGCACCGCGTGCCACCAATAGACCGGTATGTACAACGCATCGCCCGGTTCCACCACCGTGCGCAGGGCGTGCAAGCCCCGGGTCCCCGGGAAACGCAGGGTATCGATGTCGTACAGATAGCCGGCCTCTTCGACCACCGGCCGAAGTGCCCGCCAGCTGGCCTCGTCCGGCGGTAGCAAGAGGACTTCCTTGGCACCGACCACCTGGGCCATGAAGGTCTCATCGATGACATGGAAATGCCAGTCGGTGTAGGAGTTGCGGTACAGGAAACTGCGATGGGGTGGATAGTGCCGGGGCTTGGACAGTTGCGGCATGAACGGCAGCCCCCCCACATCGCCCTTCATCTGCTCGATGGCAGAGCCTTTGGAAAAACGGCAACTGTCGGCCACCAGCGGATCGTCGCCCTCGCTGAGACTGTCGAGAAAGTCATGGAACGGCACTTCCTGGAAAACCGTCTTCGCGTACTCGGTCATGGTCGCCTTGACCTCGGGCTTCGACCAGCCGATGACCTCCGAGACGATCTTCGAACGCACCTTTACCGTGCTGTTGCGCGAATGAGCCTTGATGTAGTCGAGCTGATTCCACTTATGGAACGCCGGCCAGTGTCGCACGGCATTCTTGATCAGGCAGGGACGGTTGTAGTTAACGTACTGCCGGGTGAATTGCTCGCCGGAAATCGTCAGCGCATCAATCTCTTCGACCGGTCCGGCCTCGGGGTGATTGGGGAAACGGGACAGGCTCCAGAACTTCGGGACTGGACGATCCGACTCGGTTGTCAGCGGCATTTTCGACCCTCGCAAGCTCACTCAGGGCCGTTGGTATAACAGACTCGCACCGCCCTGCCCAAGTGCCGCAATGACCAGCACCCACGGTTGTCCCTGCTTCCCATGACATACATCCCACCGTGGATGTTCTAGTTTTTTCCCACCCTATTCCTTCGTCCCGTCGACGTGCAGTCGTCCAGGCCAATGTGCACCGCTGCCACCGAACGGAAACGAATTCATGATTCGCAAACAGGTGCTCCGAAATGGATTCCTCGATCGACACGCTGCCCGCGCAAGACTCCGCGTCCCACGAACTGGCCTCGGTCCAACAAGGGATCTGGCTTGATCAACTCGCGCACCCGGACCTGCCCTACTACAACATCGGCATGTCCCTGGAGATCAAGGGCGAGATCGACATCGCATTGTTCGAGAAAGCCATCGAGCTGGTCGCCAACCGTCACGACACCTTGCGCCTGAGCTTCAGCCATGAAGGCGGCACCGGCCGCCAGCGAGTCCTGCCCGAGGTCGAGGTGAACCTGGAGGTGGTGGAATTCTCCGAGGCTGACGCCGAGGCTGGCCTGGCCATGGACTATCTGCGCAACGCCTTTCGCCAACCCTTTGAATCGTTGACTGGCCGGCTTTGGGACGCACGGATGGTCCGTTGCGGTCCGAACCGCCATTACTGGCTCGCCCGTTACCACCACCTGGTCACCGACGGCATTGGCGTGGCCCTGATCGGCCATGCCGTGGGTTCGGCCTACAACGCGTTGCTGGCCGGCAACGATGAAGTCGCCCAAGGGCATTCCTACCTGTCGTTCCTGGAAGACGACCGGGCCTACCTGGCCTCGTCCCGCTATGAGCGCGACCGCCAGTTCTGGCAGGACACCTACGCACAGATGCCGCCGTCGCTGCTGCAGCGCCGGGCCGACTTCAAGACCGGCCAGGCCAACGAGCTGGCGCCCAGTGCCCAGGTCCAGGCGATGCTGCCCCGGGCGCTGTACAACGCGTTGACCCAATTTGCCAGCGAACGCAGCCTGTCGGTCGCCCATGTGCTGATCAGCGTGGTCGCCACCTATTTCTGCCGCACCGTGGGCGTCGATGAAATCGTCATCGGCATGCCCGTGCATAACCGGACCACTGCCAGGACGAAAGCAACCGCGGGGATGTTTTCCTCCGTCAGCCCGATCCGCCTGCCCGTCGACTTCGACGCCTCGCTGCTGGACCTGATGCATGCCGCCGGCGGACAACTGCGCCGCTGCTACCGCCACCAGCGCTTCCCCATCGCCGAGCTCAATCGCACCTTGCGCCTGGCCCAGACCGGGCGTCGACAACTGTTCGACGTGTCACTGTCGTTCGAAAGCCTGGACGGCGACGATCAGTTTGGCGGCACCTCGTCCACGGTCATCACCATGGACAACGGCTACGAGCAGACGCCCATGGCGATCTTCGTGCGCGATTACCATCCGTTCGAAGACGTCCACCTGGATTTCAACTTCAACACCGCCTACTTCAACCTGGAAGAGGCCCGGTACCTGAAACAACGCATCGTCTCGATGCTCGAGGCGGTGCTGGAGCAACATGACACCCCCGTGGGGCATTACCCGCTCATGAGCCAGGCTGAGCGGCAACGCCTGCAGGTCGAATTCAACGCCACGTCCCGGGAGTATCCGCGGGACGTGTTGATCCACCAGTTGTTCGAACAGCAAGCCCAGCAGCGTCCCCACGCTTGCGCCGTACGTGGCGATGCCGGGCCGTTGCTCAGCTATGAACAACTCAACCGCCAGGCCAATCGGCTGGCCCATCGCCTGATCGCCCTGGGCGTGAAACCGGACGACCGAGTCGCCGTGAGCCTGCGGCGTGGACCGGACATGGTCGTCGCCCTGCTGGGGATCCTCAAGGCCGGGGCCGCCTATGTGCCCATCGATCCAGACCTGCCGAGCGCTCGCCAGGCGTTCATGCTCGACGACAGCAGCCCCCGGGCCGTGCTGACCAGCCAGGCACTACAAGACCTGCTGCCCGCGTCGAATGCGCCGCTGCTGGCCCTCGATGACCCCGCACAACTGGCCGCACAATCCGAACACAACCCGGACTCGCAAGCCCTCGGCCTGACACCCGCTCACCTGGCCTACGTGCTCTACACCTCCGGCTCCACCGGCACCCCCAAAGGGGTGATGAACGAACACCTCGGCGTGGTCAACCGCCTGTTGTGGGCCCGGGACGAATACGGCGTCGATGCCAGCGATCGGGTGCTGCAGAAGACCCCGTTCGGTTTCGACGTGTCGGTCTGGGAGTTTTTCCTGCCGCTGCTGGCCGGTGCCGAGCTGGTCATGGCGCGCCCGGGCGGCCATCAGGAGCCGGACTACCTGGCCCGGTTGATGCGTCAGGCCAGCATCACGATGTTGCACTTCGTGCCGTCGATGCTCGACCTGTTCCTGGAACACCATGACGAACAGGCCTTCCCTGACCTGCGGCGCGTGTTGTGCAGCGGCGAAGCCCTGCCCCGCAGCCTGCAACGGCGTTTCGAACAGCAATTGCCAGAGATCGAGTTGCATAACCTCTATGGCCCGACCGAGGCGGCCATCGACGTGACGGCCTGGCAGTGCCACGCCAGTGACCCTGGCGAAAGCGTGCCCATCGGCCGGCCGATCGCCAATATCCAGATGCATGTGCTCGATGGCCGTGGCGCACCACAACCGCTGGGTGTCGCCGGGGAAATCCACATCGGTGGTATCGGCGTGGCCAGGGGTTACCTGAACCAACCGCAGTTGAGCGCCGAGCGCTTTATCGCCGACCCGTTCAGCACTGAGCCGAACGCACGCCTGTACAAGACCGGCGACCTCGGTCGCTGGCTCGCCAACGGTGCCCTGGAGTACCTGGGCCGCAATGACTTCCAGGTGAAAATCCGTGGCTTGCGCATCGAAATCGGTGAAGTCGAAGCGGCCCTGGCGTTGTGTCCGGGTGTTCGTGAAGTGGTGGTCATAGCCCGGGAAGACAATCCGGGGCAGCCGGACAGCAAGCGCCTGGTTGCCTATGTCTGCGGCGAACCGAGCCCAGCCGGACAACTGCGCAGCGCTTTGCTCAAGCACTTGCCCGAGTACATGGTGCCCAGCGCCTTCGTCCACCTCGATGCCCTGCCCCTGACCGCCAACGGCAAGCTCGACCGAAGCGCCCTGCCCGCGCCTGGCCTTGAGTCCCTGGCCAGCAAAATCTATGAAGCGCCTCGGGGCGACACCGAAATCGCCCTTGCCGAAATCTGGCAAACCCTGCTTGGCCTGGATCAAGTCGGGCGTCACGACGGCTTCCTTGAACTGGGCGGTCATTCGTTGCTGACCGTGCAGTTGCAAGCGCGCCTGCACCAGGACCTGGGGGTCGAGATCGACCTGCGCACGCTGTTCACCCAGGCCTCGTTGAGCGAGCTGGCCCAGCGTGTGGAACAGGCCAGCCAATCCCAGGCCCAGCCGATTGCCGTATTGGCGCGCGATAAGCCGTTGCCACTGTCCCTGGCTCAGCGGCGCTTGTGGTTCCTCGATCAGCTGGACCACGCCGCCAGCGTCGCCTATCACATGCCCGCCGCGTTGCACCTGCGCGGTAGCCTGGATCGAAACGCCTTGCAACGTGCCCTTGACCGTATCGTCGCCCGGCACGAAAGCCTGCGTACCACTTTCGAACACCATGCCGGCGAAGTCCGGCAACGATTTGCCGCCGTTGACATCGGTTTCGCCCTGCAGCAGCACGACCTGCAAGCCCTGGACGCCGATGCCCGGCAACAGGCTGTCGAGCAACTGACCCGAGACGAAGCCCACGACGCCTTCGACCTGACCCAGGGACCGTTGATTCGCGGGCGCCTGCTGCGCCTGGCCGAAGACGAACACATCCTGCTGGTCACCCAGCACCACATCGTTTCCGACGGTTGGTCGGTGACGGTGTTGATCGATGAATTCAACCGTCTTTACACCGCGTTCAGCCAAGCCCCTGGCCCTCACGACCTGGACGATCCCCTGCCGCCCCTGGCCCTGCAATACGCCGACTACGCCGCCTGGCAACAGCGGTACTTGCAAGGTGAACGCTTGCAGGCCCAAACCCGCTTCTGGAAAGACCACCTCGACGGCGCTCCTGCGCTGCTGGAGCTGCCCAGCGACCACAGCCGGCCCCACGTGCAAAGCTACCGCGGGGCCAGCGTGACGCTGGAACTGCCTGCCCCCTTGAGCGCCAAGTTGCGCAGTTTCAGCCAGCAACAAGGCCTGACCCCGTTCATGACGCTGCTAGGTGCCTGGTCGATCCTGCTCTCGCGCCTGAGCAGTCAGCCACACGTGGTGATCGGCACGCCTGTAGCCAATCGCCCACGGCGCGAAACCGAGGCGTTGATCGGCTTCTTCGTCAACACCCTGGCCCTGCGCATCGACGTCCACGCCCACAGCCGTCTCGACCAGTTTCTGGCCCACATCAAAGCCACCACCCTCGAGGCTTACAACCATCAGGATCTACCTTTCGAACAGGTCGTCGAAGCCCTGCAACCGGAACGTAGCCTGAGCCATAGCCCGCTGTTCCAGGCCATGCTGGTGCTGGGCAACACCCCACGCGACCAGGCCCTGGAACTGCCGGGCCTGAGCCTGACGCCACTGCCCCGGCACACCGGCACCACCCAGTTCGACGTGAGCCTGTCACTCAACGACGATGGCGACACCATCGGCGGCCAACTCGAGTACGCCAGCGACCTGTTCGACCATGGCACCGTGGAACGCTTCGCCCAACACTTCCAGACTTTGCTGGAAGCCATGGTCGAGGATGCCACTCAACCGGTGCTCGCCTTGCCGTTGCTCAGCCCGGCACAGCGCCAGGCCTCCCCGGCAGCGCTGCCGCCCACCGCCACCTTCGCCACGCAACTGCTGATCCATCAGCGCTTCGAACAGCTCGCCGCCGCACAGCCCCAAGCCACCGCCCTGGTCCTGGGCAAACGCGAACTGAGTTACCGGGCACTCAATCGCCGCGCCAACCGCATCGCCCGTGAACTGCTCGCCCAAGGCGTGCGTCCCGATGACCGCGTGGCGATCCTGGCCCGGCGCGGAGTGGAAATGGTCTG
>NZ_JBIXJT010000030.1:0-28255 GCF_052871455.1 Pseudomonas sp. LARHCG127 | reverse complement strand
AGCATTGGAACCACCTGATCCCATCCCGAACTCAGCAGTGAAACGATGCATCGCCGATGGTAGTGTGGGGTTTCCCCATGTGAGAGTAGGTCATCGTCAAGATTAAATTCCGAAACCCCTATCTGCTGATGCAGGTAGGGGTTTTGTTTTAGTAAAAGTCATCGATTTTACCGACACGTTGCTGTTGAACGGGTTGGACACCGAATTTCTTGACGACCATAGAGCATTGGAACCACCTGATCCCATCCCGAACTCAGCAGTGAAACGATGCATCGCCGATGGTAGTGTGGGGTTTCCCCATGTGAGAGTAGGTCATCGTCAAGATTGAATTCCCAGAACCCCTGTCTGCTGATGCAGACAGGGGTTTTGTCGTTTTTGGGCCGGTAATCGGATCGAGCCTCTGATGCCCCGGCAAACCCCCAATGCCGTTGCTATGCTGTTGTAGTCGGGCTTTGGCGACCCAAAAGTCCGCGACGGTCACTGGTCATGGGGATTCCAATAATGAAAAACCCTTATGCTCCCGGCTTTTGGTGTGCGACTGCGGCATTGCTGCTGCTGTCAGCCACTTATTTCTATGGCGTCATGCTCACCCACCAGATCGACAAGGCGCTCTTGTTCCTCGATAGCGCTGCGGCGTTGATTGGCGTGATATCCATTGCAATCGTGGCCTGGGCATCGCTTCAGGGCCAACGCATCAAGAAAAAACACCTCGAGCAAGGCAAGACCCTGGTGCTGATTTGGGACACCAAAGTGGCGCTGCGCCGTGTCGAAACGGTGTTTGACCGTTATTTCTGGGGCAGCTATTGGCAGCCAGGCCGCACCTTCCAGGAAGTCATGGGCGAGCTCACCGGCACCCCGCTGGAGAAAAGCCTGGAGGCTCTGAAAACCCAATGCGCAGCCTTGGACAAGCAAGTCACCCAAGATGGCTGGCACTGGCTCAACAACGCCCGTGAATTGTGTGACGTGGCTAACGCCATGGCCCGGGAGCGCTATCAACTGGACTTTTGCGATTCACGCGCAGAGTCATCGGGTGCGGCGGTGATCAATCGCGATTTTGAAGTGCTGGTGTACACCTGGACGGCCCGACTCAAGACTTTCGATCATCAGCTCGACGAGATCGAAGTCCAATATTCGTAGACCACCTCTCAAGAAAACGTTTTTACCCCTATAAACATTGGGCCCGCAAGGGTGCCTGATGGTAATCTCCCCTCCTCTTTACGGCGTCGAGCCACACCCTTCGCGGGTCAGGGAAGACGACGGCATTTTTCAACCATGGATATCGATCGGGTCACTCATGAATAAATCAGCAAGCGTACTTCTGGGAATCGTTGTGGCTGTCGGAGCTATCAGCGCGGGTGGCGCCTGGTACACCGGAACCAAACTCGAAGGCGTGTTGAAAAATGCTATTGCCGATAGCAATAAGCAGATGCAAACAGCCTTGTCCGGATCCAACAGCACTGCCGCCCTGGAGCTGGTTTCCATGGACCGTGGCACATTCAGCAGCACCGCCCACTACCGCCTCAAAGGCGAAGGCGAGATATTCGGTGGTGAGTCGGTCGAGCTGCTCTTCGTCGACCGGATCGAGCACGGCCCACTGCCATTCTCGCGTTTGATTACGCTCAAGTGGTTGCCGGTCATGGCTACCAGTCATACCGCTCTCGAGCGCAATCCACTGACAGACAAGTGGTTCGCTGCCACCAAGGATCAGTCCCCGCTCAAAGGCGTGGTCAACCTGGGTTACGACGAGTCCATCAACGGCACCTACGAGCTGCTGCCATTGGAGACGAAGCTGGATGAGCAATCCCAGCTCACCTTCTCCGGCCTGAAGATCGACGTGGCCGCCAGCGCCCAGGGACAGAAAGTCAAGGCTGACGGCTACATGGACAGCTTCAAGTTGACCACCGTCGCCGAAGACCAGACACCTGTGCAGGTCGAGCTGAACGGCCTGACATTGGCCAGTAACCTGAGCAAAAGCACCTACGGTTACTACATGGGTGACAACACCCTGCTGATGAGCAGCACCAAGGCCACCTTTGGCGAGCCGAAGTCAGTGCTGGGCCTGAAGAACTTCGAAATGAAGAACAGCAGCAGCGAGAACGGCACCAGCGCTTCGGGGCGTGCCGATTACAAGATCGGTGAGTTGTCGTTCAACGACAAGACCATTGGTTCGGCGCAGATGGCGGTCAGCCTGAAGAACCTGGACATCCCGGCCACCATGTCGCTGATGCAGATTTACCAGACCAAGCTGCAACCCTACGAAAAAGCCGCTGCCGAGGCTGCTGCGGCCGGTGAGCCAGCACCAGAGTTGAGCCTGACCGAAGCCGAGGAAGCCCAGGTCAAGGCCGATCTGGAAAAACTCCTGGCCGGTGCTCCGCAAGTGGCCTTGGAAAACCTGTCGTTCAACACCGCCAACGGTGAAAGCCGTGCCAGCCTGATCGTTGATCTGGCCAAGCCACAGTCCATGGACTTGCCACCGGATGAATTGGGCCGTCAGCTGCTCGCCCTGCTGGATTTCAATCTCAAGGTTTCCAAGCCGATGCTGGTGGACCTGATGACCGTGCAGGCACAGATGGAAGGCCAGACGGATGCCAAGCTGATCGCCGATCAAGCCACCGCCACCAGCGACATGTTCAGTGCGATGGCAGTGGGTACTCAGCTGGCGACCCTTGAAGGCAACGATGTGGTCACCAAGCTGCACTATGCCAACAATCAGGTCGACTTCAACGGCCAGAAAATGACCGTTGAGCAATTCACGGCATTCGTGATGAGCAAGCTGGGTGGTGGCGTCGCCCTCCAGTAAGCATTCGAGCAATACCCCAAGCCCGGCCCGTGCATGACGCATGGGCCGGGTTTTTTTATGGCCACCGATCAGCCCTGCGCCGAAATCTGTATCGATTCTGAAGAATTGTGGCGTTCCTGAATATGCCCCGTCCGAGAGTGCAAGACTAGGCCCATTAGAGCTTGGCTGGATTCCTTGATCCGGCTTCCTGTTTGATGGGCAAGGGGGCACTGCGACCCGGCTGGCCATGTAAGGATGCTGACGAATGCCGCGTACTGTGGGTCCTTTTATTCATCGTGGTTTGCGCCCGTTGTTTCGCGTCGCGCTGTGCAGCCAATTGTGCTGGCCGATGCTGGTGCTTGCCGATACCGCCTATGACCAAATGGTGCTCGATGCCCGGGCGGGCCATTACACGCCTGCGCTGAGCGCGCTGCGCCAGGTGCCGGCCGACCAGGCCAGCGCCGCGCAGATCAGTGACCACCTGCAAATCGCCAGTTGGGCCGGTCTCGACGCCGAGGTGGTGAAAGTCTATGAGGCCCAAGGCCGTTATCGAACGCTGCCCGTCCAGGCGTTGACTGCAACGGCGCGTGCCTATCGCAACCTCAAGCGCTGGGATTCGGCGGCCGAGCTGTACCGCCAGGCCTTGGTGATCGACCCTCAGAATCCTGATTTGCAACTCGGCTTGGCCTTGACCCAGGCCGATGCAGGCCGGCCCGACGAAGCTGTCACGCGCGCCAAGGCCTTGGTGGCTGCCAAGCCAACAGATCCGATGCGTCGGCTGGCCCTGGGTTATGCCTTGACCCGCGCCGACAGCCCCCACGAAGCGCTGTTTGAATACGACCAGGCCTTCACCCGCGCCGGCAACAGCCCAGAGGTGGCACGCGAATACATCTACGCCCTGCAACGCGCGCGGCTGCCGGAGCCGGCGCTGCGCCTGGCGCGTCTACAGCCGGGGTTGATCGACCGTGGCGTGCAGCGGCGCCTGGAGGGTGACGTCGCGGCCGAACGGGTGCGCCTGGCGGACATGGCCAGCCGCAGCGAACAGGAGCGCTTCGTCATTGCCGACCGCGCCCTGGCCGACTACGACAAGTTGCTCGCCACCTGGACTCCGGTAGCCGAAGCCAAAGACGACGTGCTCCGTTGGCGCATCGATCGCATGGGCGCTCTCAATGCCCGTGCCCGTCGTGCCGAAGTGATTACCGAATATCAAAAGTTGCTCGCCGAGGGTGTGAGCATTCCTACCTATGCCCTGCGCTGGGTGGCTTCTTCTTATCTGGAACAGCGAGAGCCGGAGATTGCCGTCGACCTGTACCGCCGGGTCCTGATCGCGCCGGATGCCGATCCTGCGGAGCGCTTTGAAGACAGCACCGCGCTCTACTACGCGTTGTTGGAAAGTGAAAAATCCGCAGAGGCCCGTGCCCTGGCCGAAGACATGGCGAAAGCCCAGCGTCCACGCGTCGAGCTCAAGGGGCTGCCGATCGGCAACCCCAACGATGAATGGATGGACGCCCAGCAACTCGCTGCCCAGGCCGGCACCTACGGCGCCGACCTGCCTTCCGCCGAAGCCCGCCTGGAAACCCTGGTCAGCCAAGGCCCCGGCAACACCGGGATGCGCCTGGCCCAGGCCGATCTGTACCAGGCCCGTGACTGGCCGCGCCGTTCGGAAAGCCTGCTCAAGGAAGTCGAGGCGACGATCCCGCGCAACCGTGATCTGGAAGTCGCCCAGGCGCGTGCCGCCATGGATTTGCAGGAATGGCGGCAGATGGATGCGCTGACCGACGACGTGGTCGCCCGCTACCCGGAAAATGCCCACGTCAAACGCCTGCAACGCCAGCGTGAGGTCCACGACATGGCCGAGCTGCGCATTGAGGCCTACACCGGCAAGAGCTATGGCGGTGGTAGCGGTGACGCCGGTGCAGTCACTGGCAGCCGGGACTTTGGCATCGAAACGCTGCTCTACAGCCCGCCCATCGATGAAGACTGGCGGTTGTTCGGCGGTGCCGGCTACGCCACCGGTGATTTCGAGGAAGGCACCGGCCATCACCGTTGGCAGCGCCTGGGTGTGGAACGTCGCACCCGCGACATGACGCTGGAGGCCGAGGTGTCCAATCACTCTTATGGTTCCGGTGACAAACAGGGCGCGCGCGTGGCGGTGGCTCGGGACATCGACGATCACTGGCAGTACGGCGGCAGTTTGGATTATCTCTCGGCCAATACCCCGCTGCGGGCCCTCAACAGCGGTATTCGCGCCAATGGCGGGAGCGGCTTCGTCCGGTGGCGTGCCCATGAAAGCCGTGAGTGGCGGCTGGCTGTCAGCCCGTCCCATTTCAGCGACGGCAACAATCGCCTCGAAGCCATGCTGACGGGTCGCGAGGGCATCTACAGCGCGCCGCGCCTGCAGGTGGAACTGGGCCTGGAAGTGGGCGCCAGCCGCAACAGCGGCTCCAACGAAGTGCCTTATTTCAATCCGGAATCGGATTTCAGCGTCATGCCGACCGTGAGCGCCAACCACGTGTTGTACCGCCGCTACGAAACCACGTGGAGCCAGCAATTCCAGGCCGGCGCGGGTACCTACAGCCAGCGCGACTACGGCACGGGGGCCATGGGATTGCTCAGCTACGGTCAGCGTTTCATCTGGAACGACGTACTGGAAGCCGGTGCCGCGCTGAGCTGGCTCAACCGCCCCTACGACGGCGATCGTGAAAGCGATCTGCGCCTGCTTGTCGACCTCACCTATCGCTTCTAGAAGAGTTTGAAGATGCCTGTCATTTCGCGATTCATCCTTCTGCTGGGGGCCTTGCTGATCAGCGCTTGTGCCCAGCAAGCCCCGGCCTTCGCGCCACCTTCGCAGCGTCCGCTGGCGGCCAATGACGCCCCGTGGCCGAAGAACCACGTGCTTGGCATCGCGTACCACGATGTCGACGACCGAGACCCGGACCAGGCACTGGTGGCCGTGCGCACCGAACGCTTGATCGAACAGCTGGCGTGGCTGCGAGAAAACAACTACCAGCCGGTCACGGTGGACCAGATCATCACCGCCCGCAATGGCGGCCCGGAACTGCCACCGCGTGCGGTGCTGCTGAGTTTCGACGATGGCTATTCGAGCTTCTATACCCGTGTCATGCCTATCCTGCGTGCCTATAACTGGCCGGCGATTCTCGCCCCGGTCGGCAGTTGGGTGGATACGCCGCTGAACCAAACCGTGGATTTTGCGGGGGTGCCGCGCAAGCGTTCCGAGTTCCTGACCTGGGAGCAGATCCGCGAGGTGTCGAAATCGGGCCTGGTGGAAATCGCCGCCCACACCGACGCCAATCACAAGGGCATCCTCGCCAACCCGCAAGGTAACCAGCAACCCGCCGCGACCACCCGGCGCTACGACCCCGCCACCGGTCGTTATGAGACCGAGGCCGATTTCCAGGCCCGCCTGCGCAAGGACGTGGCGGCCATATCCGAGAAGATCCGCAAGGTCGCCGGCTACCGCCCGCGCGTCTGGGTCTGGCCTTACGGTGAAGCTGACGGCACGGCATTGCAGGTGATTGGCAGCGAGGGTTATCAAATGGCCCTGACCTTGGAGGACGGCCTCGACAGCCTGGATAACCTGATGAGCGGCCCACGCTTCCTGGTGGCGTCCGATCCCGATGGCGCTCATTTCGCCGAAAGCATCGTGTCCGTGCAGACGATGGATCCGATGCGCGTTGTGCATGTCGATCTGGATTACGTCTATGACGCGGACCCGGTGCAGCAGGAAGCCAACGTCGGCAAGCTGGTCCAGCGCATTTCCGACCTGGGCGCCAATACCGTATTTCTCCAAGCCTTCGCCGATCCGAAAGGCGACGGCCTCGTGCATTCGTTGTACTTCCCCAACCGTCACCTGCCGGTACGCGCTGACCTGTTTGACCGGGTTGCCTGGCAGTTGCGTACCCGGGCCAATGCCAAGGTCTATGCCTGGATGCCGGTGCTCAGTTTCGCCCTGGACGCGAAACTGCCACGGGTCCAGCGCTGGGACCCGGAAACCGGCAAGATCGGCGTCGCCCCGGACCAATACGTGCGCCTGTCGCCATTTGACCCGAAGGTGCGCCAAGTCATCGGCGAAATCTACCAGGACCTGGCGCGGATGAGCTCGTTGGATGGCGTTTTGTACCATGACGACGCGGTGTTCTCCGATTTCGAGGATGCCAGCCCCGAAGCCCTGAAAGTCTATGCCGCCCACGGCTTGCCGACGTCCATCGCCGCCCTGCGGGACGATCCTGCGGCGATGCAGCGCTGGACCCGCTTCAAGAGCCGCTACCTGATCGACTTCACCCATGAGCTGACCGCCAAGGTGCGGGCGATTCGCGGCCCGCAGATCCTGACGGCGCGCAACATCTTTGCCGAACCGATGCTCAACCCGGAAAGCGAAGCCTGGTTCGCCCAGAACCTCGACGACTTCCTCGGCGCCTACGACTGGACGGCACCGATGGCCATGCCGCTGATGGAAAAGCAGGCCCCCGAACAATCCGGCCCCTGGCTCGAGCGCCTGGTGGACACCGTCAAGGCTCGCCCCGGCGCGCTCAAGCGCACGGTGTTCGAATTGCAGGCTCGTGACTGGCACAGCAAGCCGGCCGGCGACATCGACGGCAAACAACTGGCCGACTGGATGGGACGTCTCAAGCGCAAAGGCGTGACCAGTTTCGGCTACTACCCGGACAACTTCATCGAAGACCAGCCTGCCGTGAAAACCGTGCGGCCGGCGCTCTCCAACAAGTGGAATCCTTGACATGCTCGACAGACTGCTCGCCCTGCTGGTGCTGGCGATCGTCCTTGGGGTGCCCCTGGGCCTGATCTTCCTGGTCACCGGGCAATTCCTGATGGACTTCGTGTTCTTTTACCCGCTGTTCATGTCCGGGCTGTGGATCGCCGGCGGCCTGTATTTCTGGCTGCACTGGGAGCGTCACTGGCCGTGGAAGGACGACACCTTGCCACCGGCCCTGGCAGGCGAGCCGCTGATCAGCATCCTGATCCCGTGCTTCAACGAAGGCGACAACGTCGCCGACACCATTCACGCGGCGCTGGGCCAGCATTATCCGAACATCGAAGTCATCGCCATCAACGACGGCTCCAAAGACAACACCGCCCAGATGCTCGATCAACTGGCGGCCGAAGACCCGCGCCTGCGCGTCCTGCACCTGGCGGAAAACCAGGGCAAGGCCGTGGCGCTGCGCATGGGTGCCATCGCGGCGCGCAGCGAATACCTGGTGTGCATCGACGGTGATGCGCTGCTGGCGCCGAACACCTGTGCCTACCTGGTGGCGCCGATGCTGGACAACGCCCGCCTCGGCGCGGTGACGGGCAACCCGCGCATCCGCACCCGTTCAACGTTGATCGGTCGGGTCCAGGTCGGTGAGTTTTCCTCGATCATCGGCCTGATCAAGCGCACCCAGCGGGTCTTCGGGCGAATCTTCACCGTGTCCGGCGTGATTGTCGCGTTCCGTCGCACGGCCCTGCACCGGGTGGGCTACTGGAGCCCGGACATGATCACCGAAGACATCGACATCAGTTGGAAGCTGCAGCTGGATCACTGGAGCATCTTCTACGAGCCCCGTGCGCTGTGCTGGATTCTCATGCCTGAAACCCTGCGCGGCCTATGGCGGCAACGGCTGCGCTGGGCCCAGGGCGGCGCCGAGGTGCTGTTCAAGAACATCCGTGGCATCTGGCAATACCGCCACCGCTACCTGTGGCCGTTGCTGTTCGAATACTGCCTGTCCACCGGTTGGGCGTTCACCTTCCTGCTGTCGGTGATCTTCTGGGGCGCCGGTAAATTCGTCGAGATGCCAGCCGCCATTGCCGTGGATCACCTGATGCCGCCGGCCTTCACCGGCCTGTTGCTGGCGGTGGTGTGCCTGTTGCAATTCGCGGTGAGCATCCTGATCGACCGGCGCTACGAAAAAGGCCTGTGGCACATCATGTTCTGGGTGGTCTGGTACCCGTTGGTGTTCTGGCTGATCAGCCTGTTCACCACCCTGGTGAGCTTTCCTAAAGTGCTGTTCGGGCAGCATCAGAAGCGTGCGCGCTGGATCAGTCCGGATCGCGGCATCAAACCGTTCGACGATCAGGAAGAGGACGTGATCCGATGAAAATTATCAGGACCCGGCAGCGGCCTTTTCTGGTGGTCATCGATGCGCTTTTCACCGTGCTGGCGTGGGTGGGGCTCTTGTATTTGCTGGTCAATGGGCTATGGCCGCTGCTCGACAGCCAGGCAGGCCCGCGCTTGGGCGGGGCGCTGTTCGACACCCTGGCGACTTTGCAGGTCTATGGTTGGATTGCATTGGTCAACGCGGTGCTGCTGATTGCCTGGGCCCGTTATCAACAGCGCAAAAGCCGCAGCTTCGCCCAGCGTCGACTTCCGGCGCCGGTGGTAGACGACCAAGGCTTGAGCGCCAGTTTCAAGTTGACCGACGAGCGTCTGGACACCTTGCGCCAGCCCGGCTCGAAGATCATCCACAACAACCAGGAAGGCGACATCAGCCACGTCGTGCCGCATTTCCACCTACTCAGTCCGGAGTTGCAACCTCCGCCCCTGGCGCCGTTGGAGCGGCCACGGGTGATTCACTTGCCGGCTGATCAGTCCGTGCATTGATGCAAGCTGTGCCGACGCTTTCGTCGGATCGCCGCCCGGAGCAAGCGCGCTCCCACAGGGAATTTGGGGCTAGGACGAAAAATCCCGGATCAGCCGCCACGCCTCGTCCACCGGCAACGGTTGTTTCATGCGCTGGGCCAGCGCCGCCATCGCCCGGCCTTCATCGCAGGCCACGGCGGCGGCGACTAGGCCGTTCTTGCCCAGCAAGGCGATAAAGGGCGGATGCTCGGGCGTACCCTTGAACTCGACCTCATCCCAATGCTCGGCGTGGCCGAGGTAGTCGTAGCGTTTGCCAAAGTGATACGTCCAGAAAAACGGCACGTCCAGATAGTGCTCGTCGCCGCCGAGCATGTTCGCGGCGGCGATGCGCGCCTGTTGCTGGGCCAAGCGCCAATGTTCGATGCGCACAGGCGCGCCGTTCAGGGGGAAGGTCGCGATATCACCCACGGCCCATACGCCATCCGCCACACGCATGCCCGCGTCAACCGACAGCGACTCGTCCTGTTCCCGCGGCAGCTGTGCAAACGGCTCGGTGGCCGGGCGCACGCCGACGCCGATGATCACCAGGTCCACGGCAAAACGCTGGCCGTTATCCAGCACCACGGCTTCAACCTTGTGCGAGCCCTCGATCCGCGCCGCTTCGCCGTCGGTGTGGTACACCACGCCGTTGGCCCGGTGCCGGGCAAGGATGGCCTGGCCGACGCTCTCCCCCAACTGCGCGGCGAACGGCACCGGGTGCCGGGCCAGGGCAGTGATGCTCAGCTCGCGCTTGCGCAGGGACGAAGCGACTTCCAGGGCAATGAAACTGTCGCCGATGACCACCGCCCGTTGCCCTGGCCGGACCGCGTCGAGAATCTGGCGGGCGTGGGCGATCGAACGCAGCACGAAGACTTGCGGCAAATCGATGCCAGGCAGCGCTAGCGTCTTCGGCTCCCCGCCCGTGGCAATGAGCGCGGCGTCGTAGTCCAGGCGCCGGCCATCGGCGAGATGGATTTGCCGGGCACCAGGGTCCAAATGGGTGGCCTCGCCATGGAGCCTTTCGATGCGTTGCTGGGTGAAGTAAGTTTCATCGCGCAGCGGCGCCGTCTCGTTGACCGCCATGTCGCCGGCCAACACGTATTTGCTCAGCACCGTGCGGTCGTAGCCGGCTTCGGCTTCGCGGTCGATCATCAGGATGCGTCCGCCAAAGCCCTTCTCCCGCAACGCCGCCGCGCAAGCCGTGCCGCCCGCACCGGCACCGATAATGACAAACGTGCGCGCATCATCGGCCGGCGGGACTTTATCGGCCGGCAGTGGTTGGTCATCGACCCAGACGTCACCGTCCCGCACCTCGACGTGATAGCGCGTCAGGCTGTCGAGGGCCGGCGGCTCGCACAGGGCGCCGTCTTCAGCCCGGAACGCCGCCTTGTGCCATGGGCATATCAGCCGTCCATGGCACACCGCGCCCTTGGCCAGGGGGGCGCCGGCATGGGGACATTTGCCTTGGAAGGCGCGCACCTGGTCGCCTGCACGCAGCAGCAGGATAGGGGTGTCGTTGATCTTGACTTCGAGGCCGCGGTCTTCGCGAACGTCGGCGAAACGGGCGACTTGATGCAGAGACATGATCGTTCTCCGGCTGGCGTTTCCCGTTGGAGTCCCAGGGCCGGAACGAGGTTCAGCGCAATTGTCACTGCACCCTTGGCGAAGCTGCGGCTATAGTTCGCAAGCCGTCCATGGCCTGACACGCACAAGGTGCCCCGGTATGACCCGATTGAAGATTCTCACCCCTTGGCTGGCGGCCGTCGCCCTGGTGCTGTGCGCACAAGGGGCTGCCCAGGCCGAGGAGCGTTTTACCCTCAGTATTCCCGGCGTGTCGGACGACCGTCTCTTCACTGCCGCGCAGGCCAGTGACGCCAACACCTGCGGTGGCAAGAACATTTCCCCGGCGCTGAGCTGGAACGCCGGCCCGCCAGGCACCCTCAGCTACGCCATCGTCATGTTGGACCCGGACGGCCAACGGGGCCAGGGTGTCGACCACTGGATCCACTACGGCATCAAGGCCTCCACGCGGCAGATTCCGACGGGCGCCGGAACCAAGTCCTCGTTGGAAGGCCTGAGCGGTATCAACAGCAAGAACACCCACGGCTACATCGGCCCATGCCCGCCTATCGGCGACAGCGCTCACCATTACCTGATCCAGCTCTTCGCCCTCGACCTGCCGCCGGAAGCCTTGCCCGCCGGCCTCACACGGGCCCAACTGATGGAAAAAATCAAAGGCCACGTCCTGCGCAACAGCAGCGTCGTGCGCCGCTACCACCGCTAGACAACGCAACCCCCCGTGGCGAGGGAGCTTGCTCCCGCTGGGCTGCAAAGCAGCCCCCATGACGCTGGCCCAGACACAACATTGGCATCACGCGCCAAAAACGAGCACTATCGAGCCCCTGTTCACTCATGCCGGAGGATGGCGATGACGCAGAAACCCGACGGCATCGCCCGCCTCTTGAACTGCCCCACCAAGGGCGACGAAATACGCCGGGCCATCGCCCAGAGCCGTAAGGATTTCCTGCCTGTCGACGAGGCCGATGACGCCGAGCCAGGCCAGCCACCAGTTGAACCGGTGGACAATGATCGCGACGACTGAGCCGTCGCCTCTTTCAACTACTTGTTCAAATCTGCCTATGACTGCCGCCACTGTTCTAACCGGTGATCGATTCAGCCGCTCCGACTACAAGACCCTGGGCCTGGCCGCCTTGGGCGGCGCGCTGGAAATCTACGATTTCATCATCTTCGTCTTCTTCGCCCTGACCCTTAGCCAGTTGTTCTTCCCGCCGGAAACGCCCGATTGGCTGCGCTTGCTGCAAAGCTTCGGGATTTTCGCCACCGGTTACCTGGCCCGGCCCCTGGGCGGCATTCTCATGGCGCACTTTGCCGATCGCCTGGGGCGCAAGCGCGTGTTCAGCCTGAGCATCCTGATGATGGCCTTGCCGTGCCTGCTCATCGGGGTAATGCCGACCTACGCGCAAATCGGTTATTTCGCTCCGTTGCTGTTGCTGGCGCTGCGTATTTTGCAGGGCGCGGCGGTGGGCGGCGAGGTGCCCAGCGCCTGGGTGTTCGTGGCCGAACATGCGCCGTTGCATCATCGCGGCTATGCCCTGGGTTTCCTCCAGGCCGGGCTGACCTTCGGCTACCTGCTGGGCGCCTTGACCGCAACGGCGCTGGCGCGGATCTACACCCCGGCGGAGATTCTCGATTACGCCTGGCGCCTGCCGTTCCTGCTGGGGGGCGTCTTCGGTGTGATCGGCGTCTGGTTGCGCCGTTGGTTGAGCGAAACGCCGATCTTCGTGGCCCTGCAAGCCAATCGCGAAGGCGCTGCGGAACTGCCGTTGCGCACGGTCCTGCGCGACCACCGCCAGGCCTTGCTGCCCGCCGCCATCCTGACCTGCGTGCTGACCTCGGCCGTGGTGGTGTTCGTGGTCATCACCCCGACCGTGATGCAAAAAAGCTTCGGCATGACCCCCAGCCACACCTTCGCCCTGAGCAGCCTGGGCATCGTCTTCCTGAACATCGGCTGCGTCCTCGCCGGCCTGATCGTCGACCGCATCGGCGCCTGGCGCACCGTCATGCTCTACAGCCTGCTGCTGCCCCTGGGCATCGCCGTGCTCTATGCCAGCCTGATCAGCGGCAGCGCCTGGCTGGGCCTGGCCTACGCCGTGGCCGGCCTGGGTTGTGGCGTGGTCGGCGCGGTGCCGTCGGTGATGGTCAGCCTGTTTCCGCCGAAAATTCGCGTGTCCGGCATCTCGCTCACCTACAACATCGCCTATGCCCTGTGGGCGAGCATGACCCCGTTGATGTTGATCGCCTTGGTGCCGTGGAGCCCGTGGGTGTGCGTGGGGTATTGCGTGGTGATGGGCGCGGTGGGCGTGGCTGCGGCGGCGTATTTTCCGAAGCGGCAGGGGAAGGCAGCGCAGCAGTCATTGGCGTGTGAAGCCTAATCGGGATTTTCAACCGGACCGCACTCTGCAAGACCAGACAGCTTGAATCGTTGCCGACGGTACGTATCTGGCCAGTGTCGATTTCAATTATCAGGTCAAGGTGAAGAAGGCCGATGTCGAGGTGTTGCACTTTGCCCAGGCCCGCCAGGGGCTGATGCCGGGAGGGGCGGTCGGCCAACTTGAGGCCATGAGAGGCATAGCGGGCGCCCTGACGAACAGAGGCAACTCCGATGTCGAAGACTATTACACCGGTCATTTGAGCGGATTCATCGACGACGACCTGCGGGGCATTCCGTCCCGCTAGCAATGCCTGCGTAGCGCGCCGGCGATTGCTCCGATCGGCACCGGGCTGGCCACGTTCAAGGTGGTCAGCCCCGTCTTTGCAGCGCTGGAGAAAAATATTTCTTGGTCGTTAACCCGAACCGCGTGTGCCCTGCGTCTGACGCTGTGAACGGATCATTCATTCACGAGGTTCAGCCCATGTCCCGTCCACTTCTTTTTATGCGTCCTGCTGCCCAAGGCTTCGCCGTGACTTTGCTGGTGGCGTTGGCCGGTTGTGGGTTGTCTTCCTCCCGGGAGACGGCCATTCCATCCGAACCGGTGTCCGTGGCGCCCAGCGTCGTACCGCAAGGCGAGATCGCCGAAGTGCGTCAGTCGACGGTCAAGCGCATGCTCATGAAACCGGCAGCGATGCCCGCCCCCAGCGTGGCGGGCGACGCCATCGCTGCGGGTTATCGCGCCGAGCCGCGTGAACAGTACGAAAAGCTCCCGGACAACCCGATCCACAGCGTGGCCGAAACGCCGGTCTCGACCTTCAGCGTGGATGTCGATACCGGCAGCTATGCCAATGTGCGACGTCTGCTCAACCAAGGCAGCCTGCCACCCGAAGGTGCGGTGCGGCTGGAGGAAATGGTCAATTATTTTCCGTATAGCTACGCCCTGCCCACCGACGGTTCACCCTTTGGCGTGACCACCGAAGTGGCCCCGTCACCGTGGAACCCCCACACCCGCTTGCTGCGCATCGGCATCAAGGCCAGCGACCGCGCCGTGGCGGACCTGGCGCCGGCCAACCTGGTCTTCCTGGTGGACGTTTCCGGCTCCATGGACCGTCGCGAAGGCCTGCCGCTGGTCAAGAGCACGCTGAAACTGTTGGTGGACCAATTGCGTGACCAGGACCGGGTGTCCCTGGTGGTTTATGCCGGTGAATCCCGGGTGGTGCTCAAGCCCACCTCGGGTCGCGACAAGGCGACAATCCGCAACGCCATTGATCAACTCGACGCCGGTGGTTCCACGGCGGGCGCTTCGGGTATCGAGCTGGCCTATCAGATGGCGCGGGAGAGCTTCATCGACAAAGGCATCAACCGCATCCTGCTGGCCACCGATGGCGACTTCAACGTCGGGGTCAGTGATTTCGACAGCCTCAAGCAGATGGCGGTGGACCAGCGCAAAAGCGGGGTCTCCCTGACGACGCTGGGCTTCGGTGTGGATAACTACAACGAACACCTGATGGAACAATTGGCCGACGCCGGTGACGGCAACTACGCCTACATCGACAACCTGCTCGAAGCGCGCAAGGTCCTGGTGGACCAACTCAGTTCCACCCTGGCGGTGGTGGCGCGGGACGTGAAGTTGCAGGTGGAATTCAACCCCGCCCAGGTCAGCGAATATCGCCTGTTGGGCTATGAGAATCGCGCATTGAAGCGTGAGGACTTCAACAATGACAAGGTCGACGCGGGCGAGATCGGCGCCGGGCATACAGTGACGGCCTTGTATGAAATCGTTCCGAAGGGCGCGCCGGGCTGGTTGGAGCCGTTGCGCTATGGCAGTACCCCTAAGTCGGAGGGCACCTCGGGTGAATTGGCCATGTTGCGCGTACGCTACAAGCCGGCCGAGGGCGGCAGCAGCCGATTGATCGAGCATCCCATCGCCAGCGTACAGAACGACCGCAAGCCCAGCGATGACCTGCGCTTCTCCGCCGCCGTGGCCGCCTTTGCCCAACAGCTCAAGGGGGATGGGCGCTACACTGGGACGATGACCTTGAAGGACACCGCGCAATTGGCGCGCTCGGCCCGTGGTGACGATCCGTTCGGGCTGCGTGGCGAGTTTGTACAGTTGGTGGAGCTGGCCCAGAGCCTTGAGCCTGCGGCCAAGCGCTGATCCCGAGCGCAACGAGAGCCAAAATGTGGGAGCGAGCTTGCTCGCGATAGCGGCGGACCGATCACCATTATCATTGACTGATCCGACGCCATCGCGAGCAAGCTCGCTCCCACAGGGTTCCCATGTTGTCTGCCAGGACTGTGTTGCAATGACCGCAAAGGAGTTCGCCCCCCACATGCCCGCTGCGCTTGATCCTCCCAGCGACGAATCGCTGCTGGCCCGCTACCGCAGCGGCGACGGGGCTTCTTTCGAAGTCCTGTACGCCCGCCATCGACAAGGGCTTTATCGCTTTCTCGTGTCCTTGAGCAACAAGGCCGAACTGGCCGAGGAAGTGTTCCAGGACACTTGGCTCAGCCTGATCCGCAGCACCACCCAACCACAAGGCCGGGCGAGTTTTCGGACCTGGTTGTTCCAGATCGCCCGCAACCGCTTGATCGACCACTGGCGCAAGCATGGCGTTCACAACCCGTTGCACGACAGCTACGACGAGCAACTGCACGTCCAGCCCGACGACACCTGCGGCCCCGAGCAACAGCTGAGCCTGAGTCGCGACCAGGCGCGTCTCGACGCCGCGTTGCAGGCCTTGCCCGAAGACCAGCGCGAAGTCTTCCTGCTGCGCCTGCACGGCGACCTGGAGCTGCCACAGATTGCCGCCCTGACCGGTGCCCCGCTGGAAACGGTCAAGAGCCGCTTGCGTTACGCCCAGCAGAAACTGCAGCGACTGCTGGCCGAGGAGGTACCCGCATGATCGACCCCAAACACACCCCGGACCTCGACGACGAAAGGCTTGTCGAGCATTTCCGCCAACACGCCAGCGGCGAGCCGCCGGCCTCCCTGGACGCCTTCATCCTCGCCACCGCCCGTCGCGAAGCCCCCGCGCCTGCGCCCACCCTGTGGCAACGCTGGCTGCAGATGTGCCAACAGCCGCGCTGGCAGATGGCATTCGCCACGGTCGCCGGTGTGGCACTGATGATCGGCCTGGTGCTGCGTTCACCCGTGCCCCACGACGAGCTGGCCTCACCTGCCTCGATGGAGTTTTCCGCCGATTGGCAAGCGCCCGCCGTTGCCGCGGCACCGCCGCCGGCCATGCCCGCCCCCGCACCGATCACCCGCATGGCGCCCCAGGGCGAACTGGCCCGAGCCCCGGCCAGCCCGATGCAGTCCTTGGCGGAAAAGCCAGCGGCGAAAATGAGCAAATCCGCGCCGGCTGCATTGCCGTCGCTGGAGCAAGGCTTGCTGGAAATCCTGCGTTTGCGGCAGGCGGGGGATACCAAGGCTGCAGATGAAAAACTGCTGGCGCTGCACAAACGTTTTCCCAAGGAAGACTTGCCGGCGCGGTTGGAGGCGTTGCGCAAGCCTTGAAGTTGGCAACGTCCGTGGCGAGGGAGCTTGCTCCCGCTGGGCTGCGCTGCAGGAGCTGCCGAAGGCTCGGGCCGCGTTCGGACGATCTTTTGATCTTTCGCTTGAGATTCAAGCGCCAGGGGAAAGATCGCAGCCTCGCTTCGCTCGGCAGCTCCTACAGGCCGAGCGGGAGCAAGCTCCCTCGCCACAAGGCAGCAAAAACAAGAAAACCCGCACAGGGCGGGTTTTTTGGAGAGACTCGTAGACTGTCCGGGACAGGTCTAGCTTTTTCGATATGGTGCACCAGGCGGGATTCGAACCCACGACCCCTGCCTTCGGAGGGCAGTACTCTATCCAGCTGAGCTACTGGTGCAGCGCGGGCGCCATGATACTCATATGCGTGGCAGGCGTCCATGCTGCTGAATCGCCTGCGTTTTTGGGCAGTTCGCCGGGTGTTGGCTACGCTGATCAGAAAAAGCGGGCAAATTCGGCTTTTTCGTTCTTTTTTTCGAACAGCCTATTGTCCTTCACCCCTATCGGCCCTAGGATTCGTTTGAGATTTCAAACGCTCTTGTCTGGGTGCTGAACCGCACGTCTGTGCTTATGTGCGTTATTTCTGTGCTTCAGCCCGGTGAATGATTTCCCTGACGGCAGCCCCCGAGGCGCCTTTCTACAACTCTAATTCGCTCCGCGTGCGCGCGGTGCTGTTAAGGAAAGCCGACATGCAGCTTAAAGACACCCAGTTGTTCCGCCAGCAAGCCTTTATCGATGGCGCTTGGGTCGATGCGGACAATGGTCAGACGATCAAGGTCACCAACCCGGCGACGGGCGAAGTACTGGGCACAGTGCCGAAGATGGGCGCCGCCGAAACCCGTCGCGCGATCGAAGCCGCCGACAAGGCGCTGCCGGCCTGGCGTGCGCTGACTGCCAAGGAGCGCGCCAACAAGCTGCGCCGCTGGTATGAATTGCTGATTGAAAACCAGGACGACCTTGGTCGCCTGATGACCCTCGAACAAGGCAAGCCGCTGGCCGAAGCCAAGGGCGAAATCGTCTATGCCGCCTCGTTCATCGAATGGTTCGCCGAAGAAGCCAAGCGCATCTACGGTGACGTGATTCCCGGCCACCAGCCCGACAAGCGCCTGATCGTGATCAAGCAGCCAATCGGCGTGACCGCAGCCATTACCCCGTGGAACTTCCCGGCCGCGATGATCACCCGCAAGGCTGGCCCGGCCCTGGCTGCCGGTTGCACCATGGTCATCAAGCCGGCTTCGCAAACGCCGTTCTCGGCCCTGGCCCTGGTGGAACTGGCGCACCGTGCCGGCATCCCGCAAGGCGTGCTGAGCGTGGTCACCGGCAGCGCCGGCGACATCGGCGGCGAGCTGACCAGCAACCCGATCGTGCGCAAGCTGTCCTTCACCGGTTCGACCGAGATCGGTCGCCAACTGATGGCCGAATGTGCCAAGGACATCAAGAAAGTCTCCCTGGAACTGGGCGGCAACGCGCCGTTCATCGTGTTCGACGACGCGGACCTGGATAAGGCCGTCGAAGGCGCGATCATTTCCAAGTACCGCAACAACGGCCAGACCTGCGTCTGCGCCAACCGCCTGTACATCCAGGATTCGGTGTACGACGCGTTCGCTGAAAAACTCAAGGTGGCGGTGGCCAAGCTCAAGATCGGCAACGGCCTGGACGATGGCACCACCACCGGTCCGTTGATCGACGGCAAGGCAGTCGCCAAGGTGCAGGAACACATCGCCGATGCCGTCAGCAAAGGCGCGACCGTGCTGTCGGGCGGCAAGGCGATGGAAGGCAACTTCTTCGAGCCGACCATCCTGACCAACGTACCGAAAAATGCCGCCGTGGCGAAGGAAGAAACCTTCGGCCCGCTGGCGCCGCTGTTCCGCTTCAAAGACGAAGCCGAAGTGATCGCGATGTCCAACGACACCGAGTTCGGCCTGGCCTCGTACTTCTATGCCCGCGACCTGGGCCGTGTGTTCCGTGTGGCCGAGGCCCTGGAATATGGCATGGTCGGCGTCAATACCGGGTTGATTTCCAACGAAGTCGCGCCGTTTGGCGGCATCAAGGCTTCGGGCCTGGGCCGTGAGGGTTCCAAATACGGCATCGAGGATTACCTGGAAATCAAATACCTCTGCCTGGGTATCTGATCTGCTTCAAGCGCAAGGGGCACGAGAGCGCTGTCCCTTTGCGCGTTTCACCCGTTCTGTTTCTTGTGGCCGGAACGCTGCGGCAGTCGATCATCGCATGCTGTCGCAGTTGCCTCCCCGCCATGTTATTCCTTGATCCACGCCGCCCTGAGCTGCGAATGAGGACTGTAATGAGCAAGACTAACGCTGACTTGATGGCCCGCCGTATCGCCGCTGTTCCCCGTGGCGTCGGCCAGATTCACCCGATCTTTGCCGAATCGGCGAAGAACGCCACGGTGACCGACGTTGAAGGTCGTGAGTTCATCGACTTCGCCGGCGGTATCGCCGTGCTGAACACCGGCCACGTGCACCCGAAAATCATCGCCGCCGTGACCGCACAGCTGAACAAGCTGACCCACACCTGCTTCCAGGTCCTGGCCTATGAGCCGTACGTGGAACTGTGCGAAAAAATCAACGCCAAGGTCCCGGGTGATTTCGCCAAGAAAACCCTGTTGGTGACCACCGGTTCGGAAGCGGTGGAAAACGCCGTGAAAATCGCCCGTGCCGCCACCGGCCGCGCCGGCGTGATCGCGTTCACCGGCGCTTACCACGGTCGCACCATGATGACCCTGGGCCTGACCGGTAAAGTCGTGCCGTACTCGGCCGGCATGGGCCTGATGCCCGGTGGCATCTTCCGCGCCCTGTACCCGAACGAACTGCACGGTGTGAGCATCGATGATTCCATCGCCAGCATCGAGCGCATCTTCAAGAACGACGCCGAGCCCCGTGACATCGCCGCCATCATCATCGAGCCGGTCCAGGGCGAGGGTGGTTTCTATGTGGCGCCAAAAGCATTCATGCAGCGCCTGCGCGCCTTGTGCGACCAGCACGGCATCCTGCTGATCGCTGACGAAGTGCAGACCGGTGCCGGCCGTACCGGCACGTTCTTCGCCATGGAACAGATGGGCGTTGCCGCCGACCTGACCACCTTCGCCAAATCCATCGCCGGCGGCTTCCCGTTGGCCGGTGTTTGCGGCAAGGCCGAGTACATGGACGCCATCGCACCGGGTGGCCTGGGCGGCACCTATGCCGGTAGCCCGATCGCCTGTGCGGCGGCGCTGGCGGTAATGGACGTGTTCGAAGAAGAACACCTGCTGGATCGTTGCAAGGCCGTGGGCGAGCGCCTGGTGACTGGCCTCAAGGCGATCCAGAAGAAGTACCCGGTCATCGGTGAAGTGCGTGCCCTGGGCGCGATGATCGCCGTGGAACTGTTCGAAAACGGCGACACCCACAAGCCGAACGCCGCGGCGGTGGCCCAGGTGGTGGCCAAGGCGCGGGACAAGGGCCTGATCCTGCTGTCCTGCGGCACTTATGGCAACGTGCTGCGGGTGCTGGTGCCGCTGACCTCGCCGGACGAGCAACTGGACAAGGGCCTGGCGATTATCGAAGAGTGCTTCTCCGAACTCTGAGCCTGTGCGCTGACCCACAAAAAACCCGCTTCGGCGGGTTTTTTCATATCCGGCATCCGCTCCCTGGCGTTTCGAGCTGTCTGGAACGGCGGTTATTGTCTAAGGTGCATGTATTGCAAGGGAGCGATGCGGCATGACTGCTGTGGATTTACCCGCTGTACCGCGTGTGCTGATCGCCGAGGCCGATCCGGCGTCCAGGGAGCTGCTTGAACAGGTGTTGTCAGGTGTGCGCTGTGATGCCCGGATAGACACGTGCGGCGAAGGGCGGCAGGCCCTTGAGCTGTTGGCCCATCATCCTTACGACCTGGTGATCGCCGACTGGGAGCTGCCAGGTGTCGATGGCCTGAGCATTCTGCGTGGCTTGCGCCAACAGCATCGTACGCCGGCGTTGCCGTTCATCCTTGTGAGCCAGCGTAACGACAGCGCCAGCGTGCGCGAGGTCTTGCCACTGGCGCCGACGGCCTATCTGACCAAGCCCTTGAACCGGGAGAACCTGGCCCAGCGTTTGCTGGGGTTGCTTCTGAGTGGTGAAGACACTTCCAACGCCGCGCCGATTCCAGGGCCGGGACTGACTTTGCCCATCTTTCTGGAGCGTCGGCGTGACCTGTCCGAAGGCGCGCCCCTGATGACCGATGTGCAAGTGGCGATCAAGCGCAGCCTCAACCCCGGCGGCCTGGATCTGAAACTGCTCGAAGAAGAACTGCGCACCGACCCGCAGATCACCGCGGTGCTGATCGCCGCGGCCAACAGCGCTGCCCAGCATCAGGGCGGCGGTCCGGTGCAGACCGTGGCCCAGGCGCTGCACCAGCTCGGCACCGGGCAAAGCATGAACCTGATCCTCGGCCTGACCCTCAAGCGTTGCGCCCGGCTCAGCGTTCCGTGCCTGGCGGACTATGCCGAGCGTTACTGGGAGCTGTCGCTGCACACCGCCGAGTACGCCCGGACGATGGCCCGCTTGCTGGACCTGGAGCAGGAGCGCTGTTACTGCGCCGGGTTATTGCATCGCCTGGGCGACCTGGCGTTATTGCGCTGCCTGGAGGAATGGAAACAGGCCGGTGGCGAGCTGGATGAGCCGGAGGAAGTCGGCGACTCGCTGGAAAAATTCGGCGCCAGTTTCGGCTCGGCATTGCGTGCCCGCTGGCGTTTGCCGTTGGAGCTCAGAGAGCTGATCGCGGCGGTCTACAGCCTGGGTGGCGGGGTCTATTCCCGTGAAGCCTTGGTGATGAACATGGCGGCGCAGATGGCGCATCTGCCTGCCCATGAAGGCCTTGAAGAACTGGCCCGTGGCCGCACGGCGCGGTTGCTGAAGGTCGGCTTGCCGGAATTGATGCGGTTGCGTCGCAAATAGCACCACCACCTAACCCTGTGGGAGCGAGCCTGCTCGCAATGGCGCCAGTCCAGACAACCCAGAAACCGTGGCGAGGGAGCTTGCTCCCGCTGGCCTGCGCAGCAGGCCCCAGCATGCTGACAGGCAGAGCGCGTTGTTTGATTTTACGACTGCTGCGCAGCCGAGCGGGAGCAAGCTCCCTCGCCACAGGGGCTTGGCGATGGTCGGAATTTGGCATCCATCCCGAAACCACTGTGGGAGCGAGCTTGCTCGCGATGGCAGCCTACTGCCGCCCCGTCATTGAATGTCAGACCCTCATCGCGAGCAAGCTCGCTCCCACAGGGTCTGTGGCATGGCTGGATTCAATTGAGCTGCGATTGGCGTCAAGCCGCGATGATGCGGTTCTTCCCCTTGCGCTTGGCTTCGTACATGGCCGCGTCGGCGCGGGCGAACAGGCTGTCGAGGGACTGGTCCTCGGGAGTAATGGCGGTGAGCCCCTGGCTGACGGTAATGCCGAAGGTCTGCTCGCCGCAGCGGAACATCAGCCGCTGGATTTCCCGTTGCAAGCGCTCGGCTACTTGCAAGGCCATGTCGGGGGGGCAGCCGGGGAACACTGCCGCGAACTCTTCGCCACCAATCCGCCCGAACAGGTCACCGCGCCGCAGCACGGATCGGCCGCTTTCGGCGATCTTCTGCAACACGGTATCGCCTTCCTGATGGCCGTAGGTGTCGTTGATTACCTTGAAGTCATCAATGTCCAGCAACAGGAACGCCATGGGCGTCCCTTGTAGCCGCGCCTGCTCGAATTCACGGTGGGCGCATTCGAAGAAATGCCGGCGATTGCTGCTCTGGGTCAGCACATCGGTGGTCGCCAGTCGCTGCAGTTCACTTTCCAGCAGCTTCTTTTCAGTGATGTCCTCGGCGATGCCGACCACGATCACGGGTTGCCCGGGCTCGGCCTGACGGTTGATGAAGCACTTGTCGCTCAGCCAGCGGACCTGGCCGTCGCCGGCGATGATGCGGTATTCACGGTCTTCGACGGCGCCCTTGACCAGCACCTCGGCCAGGCTGCGTTCGGCGTACTCCAGGTCGTCGGGGTAAATTGCGTCGCGCCATTCGTTGTAGTCCGCCAGGACCAGGCCGGCGGGACGGCCGAAGATGCGCTCATAGGCGGGGCTGACATACAGCACTTGCCGGGTTTCCCAGTTGAACGCCCAAAGCACGGCATTGACGCTAACCAGCAGCGAGCTGAACAGTTGCTCGCGCTCGCTCAGTCGCGCCACTTCACCCTGGGCATGCATCAGCGCCATGAGCGTCTGGGCCGCCTCGGGCCAATGAGGTAGGGAGTAATCCTGCAGGTTCTTGTCGACCATCGGCACAAATCTCAAAGAGCGTGCACTGCTGTGGGTTCGCACGCACTTTTCTCCAAAGCCCGCCTGGATGGCGAAGTGCTCTTTGAGATAGGGGATTTGGGACGAAGTTCCTTTTCAGGCGACGAAGGGCGGGGGATTTAGCGAGTCAGATACCAAGTGTTGAACCTGTGGCGAGGGAGCTTGCTCCCGCTGGGCTGCGGAGCAGCCCCAAGACGGTCAATTCAATTGATCTGATGCACCGAGTCAGCAGGTTTCAGGGCTGCTGCGCAGCCCAGCGGGAGCAAGCTCCCTCGCCACAAGAAGCCATATTCACCGCCTTGGTGGTCAGGCCGTGGCAGGCCGTAGCGAGTAGGTCTTGAGCTGATCGGCAAAGTCGCGCAGGGACTGGATGCCACTGGCCTCGGCTTCGCTGACCCATTCCTTGATGGCGGCGAGCATGTCGTGGCCGTTGCTGCTGGTCTTGACCCAGATCTGCTGCAAGGCCAGGCGTTTCTCGTAGATCACCTTCAGCGCCTGGCTGTGTTCGAGCATGTTCTGGATGCGCACATGGTGACGTTCGTCCAACAGGCTGGTCTCCCGCGACAGCAGGCGTTTGGCCCGGTGGAACTGGTGACGCACCGAGTGATCGACCTTCTCCAGTTCCTGCTTGACCAGCGGCGCAATGACCAGCCGGCGGTACTGCGCCATGATCTGGAAGCGGTTGTTGAGGATCGCCATGGCCGTGTCCATGTCCAGGTGGCCCTTGCCTTCGACCCGGTGGGCGATCGGCGCAACGCGCTGGACCTTGGCCAGGCGCAGGAAACTGAAGACCTTGATCCAGGCCCAGCCCAGGTCGAACTCCCATTTGCGCACCGACAGCTTGGCCGAGTTGGGGTAGGTGTGGTGGTTGTTGTGCAGTTCTTCGCCGCCAATCAGGATGCCCCAGGGCACCAGGTTGGTCGCCGCGTCGCGGCATTCGAAGTTGCGATAGCCCACGGCATGGCCCAGGCCATTGACCACGCCGGCGGCCCAGACGGGGATCCACATCATCTGGATGGCCCAGATGGTGATACCGATGGTGCCGAACAGCAGCAGGTCGATGACGCCCATGATCGCCACACCCAGCAGCGGAAAGCGGCTGTAGAGGTTGCGCTCGATCCAGTCGTCGGGGCAGTTCTTGCCGTAGATGCGCAGGGTCTCGGGGTTTTCCGCCTCGGCGCGGTACAGCTCGGCGCCTTTGCGCAACACCGTGGACAAACCCTTGATGACCGGGCTGTGGGGGTCATCCTCGGTTTCGCATTTGGCGTGGTGCTTGCGGTGGATGGCGGTCCACTCGCGGGTGTTCTGCGCCGTGGTCAACCACAGCCAGAAGCGGAAGAAATGTTTGAGACCGGCGTTGAGCTCCAGGGAGCGATGCGCCGAATAACGGTGCAGGTAGACCGTGACGGCAATGATTGTGACGTGGGTCATCAGCAGGGTGACTGCCACCAGTGACCAGGCCGACAAGCCAAGAAAACCTTCGTACCACATAGGCTGTAGGGCCCTCGATAAAGATAGAAACCGCCGTTGCATTATCACCAGCCCCACAGATAAAACCAGTCGGCCTTTCAGATAAGAGTGGCTGAATGTTTCTTCCTCTATAATCCCATCACTTTGTAGGGACATGGATGGCCGAATGCCTGCCTATCAACGCAGTGCCGTGCGCGTAGCGCTGCTTTACCTCGTGCTGTCAGTCACCTGGCTGCAGCTGATTGGTTATTTATTGAGCAGTTTCTTCGATCAATTCGCTGACAGGCAGCGTTGGCTGCTGATCAATGGTTATGCCTGGGTGCTGCTCAGCGCCGGGCTGATCTTCCTGGCCCGGGCACGGATCTCGCGGTTTTTCGCCAAGGGTGAGCACGGCGTCGATCGCGAGCGCCTGCGCCAGGCCGCGGCCGTCTTCGATTGCACCCGCGAAGGGGTGTTGGTGACGGACCGCAATGGCTTGATCGTGCATGTGAACCGGGCGTTCATGGCGATCACCGGTTATGCCCGGGACGAAGTACTGGGCCAGCGCCCCAATCTGTTCAAGTCCGGTCGCCATGGGCCGGAGTTCTATCGCGACATGTTTGCCGCCCTGACCAGCCAGGGCGAGTGGAGCGGTGAGATCTGGAACCGACGTAAAAGTGGTGAGATCTATCCGCAATGGCAGACGATTCGTGTCATTCACGACGATAACGACCAGGTCAGTCATTATGTCGCGGTATTTTCGGACATCAGCGCCATCAAGGATTCGGAGCATGAGCTGGCGCACCTGGCCCATCACGACCCGCTGACAGGCCTGCCAAACCGGCTGCTGTTTTCTGATCGCGCGGAGCAAGCCGTGGCTTCGGCGCAGCTTCACAAGCGCGGATGTGCGCTTCTGCTGCTGGATCTGGATCATTTCAAGAACATCAACGACAGCCTTGGGCACAACGTCGGTGACGAGTTGCTCAAAGGCGTGGCCGAGCGTTTTCTCGGGCTGTTTGCACCGGGTATAACCCTGGCGCGACTAGGCGGTGACGAGTTCGCGGTGCTCGCGGAAAACTGCTCGCAGCCAGGTCAGGCGGCGGCCTTGGCCCGGCGTATCCTCGATGCACTGAAAGAGCCGGTGCAGCTCGGCGACCAGTCCTTGTTTATCAACGCCAGCATCGGTATCAGCCTGTTCCCCGGTGATGCCCTCAGCGCCGGGCAATTGCTGCGCAACGCCGACTCGGCGCTGTTCAAGGCCAAGAGCGCCGGGCGCGACGGCTACGCCCTGTACACCGAAGAGCTCACCGCCCACGCCCAGCAACGGGTCGAAATTGCCTTCGAACTGCGTCGTGCGCTGCAACAGCAAGAGTTGCGTGTTCATTACCAACCGGTACACGACCTGGCGAGCAGCCGTTTGATCGGTGTCGAGGCGCTGGTGCGTTGGGAGCATCCGACGCGGGGGCTGGTGTCGCCGGCTGAGTTCATTCCCATCGCCGAGCGTACCGGGCTGATTGCCCAGATCGACGCCTGGGTCATGGACCAGGCCTGTCGGCAGATGTGCCGGTGGCAACAGGCGGGTGTGGCGCTGTCGTTCATCGCCGTCAACGTCTCGAGTCGGTTGTTTGCTCGTCGTGAGTTGTATGACCAGGTCGCCCAGGTATTGCACGACACGGGCCTGGATCCGGCGTGTCTGGAGCTGGAAGTGACGGAAAGCGCGGTGATGGAAGACCCGGAGGTGGCGCTGGAGCAGATGCATCGCCTGCGGGAGTTGGGCGTGCGGCTGGCCATCGACGATTTCGGCACGGGCTATTCGTCGCTGCTGCGGCTCAAGCGTTTGCCGGTGCAGAAGCTCAAGATTGATCAGGGTTTCGTCGCGGGGTTGCCGTGGGATGAGGATGACGCCGCGATCGTCCGGGTGATCATTGCCTTGGCCCATAGCATGGGGATGCAAGTGCACGCCGAAGGAATCGAGCAGCGTGAGCAAGCGGCGTTTTTGCTTGGGCTGGCGTGTGAGCTGGGGCAGGGCTACTGGTTCGGCCGGCCCGTCGCGGCGGCGCAGTTGGATTGGGAGCGGGCGCCGGTTATTGCTTGATCGCCAGTGGTATTGATGTTGGTTGACCCACCGCCATCGCGAGCAAGCTCGCTCCCACAATGTGGACTGCACCCCAAAAGTTGGACACCAACCTGACTTTTGGTGGTGTTTTCCATGGGCAAATTTTCTCTTCAGTTCAAAATTACGGCCATTGAGGCTTATATCAATGGCAATGAAGGCTTTCGAAAGGTAGCTCACCGCTACTTGATCGACTGCAGCCTGCTTCGGCGTTGGGTCGCCAGCTATCGGGCCCTAGGCAGTACTGGCCTGCAATCTCAGGGTCGCCATTACAGCGCGGCATTCAAACGCTCAGTCATCCAATGCATGCAAAAAGAGCGGCTCTCACATCGGGAAGTCGCCGCGCGGTTCGGGCTCGGTCAGTCCTCGCAGGTGGGCATTTGGGAGCGGCAGTACTACAGTGGCGGTCTTCCTGCCCTGATCGTACCCAAGAGAAAAAAGGCTGTTGTCATGCCCAAAAAAACGCCTGTCCCTGATCACTCCCAACCTGAGGACGACGATTCGAAGAGCCGAGAGCAACTGAAGGCCGAACTCGAATACCTACGTATGGAGAACGCTTACCTAAAAAAGCTCGAAGAGGTAAGGGAGACTTCGAAGAGGAGTCGCCCCGGGAAAAAACCATCTCCGTAATGGCGTTGAGATCCAGGTTTCCTCTGGACGGTCTGCTCAAGTTAGCCAACCTGGCCCGCAGCACGTTCTATTACCAGGTCAGCGCCCTTCAGAAACCTGACAAATATGCCTCGCTAAAAACGAAGATCCGAGACCTCTATGACCAGCACGAAGGGCGATTTGGCTATCGCCGCATCGCTTTAGCGCTTCAAAAGAAAGAGTCGGTCAGTGAAAAATTGATTCAGCGCCTGATGGACCGCATGGGCCTTAAATCCTTGGTGCGCCCAAAAAAATATCGATCCTACAGAGGTCAAGTTGGAACCATCGCGGCGAATCTTCTGGAGCGTAATTTCGTTGCGCAACGGCCCAATCAGAAGTGGGTAACGGACGTCACCGAGTTCAAGGTCGGATCAAAGAAGCTCTATCTATCGCCGGTAATGGACTTATACAACGGCGAGATCATCGCCTATGAAACGGCCTCGCGCCCGTGCTTTGCCTTGGTGACCGGAATGCTGGAAAAGGCCTTCGAACGCCTGCAAGGGCCGTCTCATCTGCTGCTGCACTCTGACCAGGGCTGGCAATATCAGCAACCTCGCTATCAGCATGCACTGAAGCAACGCGGCATAAAACAGAGCATGTCACGTAAGGGAAATTGCCTCGACAACGCGGCGATGGAGAGTTTTTTCGGCACCCTGAAGTCCGAGTTTTTCTACCTCAAACGCTTCGAAAATCTGGGAGAGTTGAATGTAGGGCTGGACGAGTACATCAGTTATTACAATCATGACCGGATCAAATCAAAGCTCAGTGGACTGAGCCCTGTGGAATACAGGACCCAATCCGTGGGCGTGTGGCAGTAGACCGTCCAACATTTTGGGGTCAGTCCAGTGGA
>NZ_JBIXJT010000029.1:0-28991 GCF_052871455.1 Pseudomonas sp. LARHCG127 | reverse complement strand
TGGATGATGCAACCCTGTGGGTGCGAGCTTGCTCGCGAAGGCGTCAGGTCAGTCGCCATTGATGTGGCTGACACACCCATTGATGTGGCTGACACACCGCTATCGCGAGCAAGCTCGCTCCCACAGTTGTTTTGGGTTGGCCTCAAGATTTGCTTACGTCACAAATCCCTTGTGGGAGCGAGCTTGCTCGCGATAGCGGAGTGTCAGTTGATGATAATGTCGACTGATCCACCGCCTTCGCGAGCAGGCTCGCTCCCACAAAACCGTTTTCCTTTCAGGCATCAAGGAGATTCAGTTTGTCCTCTCCCATCCCGGTCACCATCCTCAGCGGCTTCCTCGGCGCCGGCAAGACCACGCTGTTGCGCCATCTGCTCAAGGCCGAACACGGCCTGAAAATCGCCGTGATTGAGAACGAATTCAGCGACGCCGGTATCGACACCCAACTGCTGGGCGACGAGCCGGTGCAAGTCATGACCCTGGCCAACGGTTGCGTGTGCTGCACCATTCACACCGACCTGACCAAGGCCTTGTACCTGTTGCTCGAGCGGCTGGACAGCGGCGAAATCGCTTTTGATCGCCTGGTGATCGAATGCACCGGATTGGCCGACCCGGCCCCGGTGGCGCAGACTTTTTTCATCGACGAAGACCTGCGCGAGCGTTATATCCTCGACGGCATTCTGACGCTGGTGGATGCCGCTCACGCCGATATCCACCTGGCCCAGGCCATCGCCCAGGCCCAGGTCGGGTTTGCCGATCGCCTGCTGCTAAGCAAGACCGACCTGGCGGACGCCGCCCAGGTCCAGGCCCTTGGCGAACGCCTGGCACGCATCAATCGGCGGGCGCCGATCCGGGTGGTCGAGCACGGCCAGATCGACCTGGCCGAGTTGCTCGACATTCGCGGCTTCAACCTCAATGCGGACCTGGGCGCAGGGTTCAGCCTGCGACCGGTGGGCAAGGCCACCCCGGGCGATCGCATCGGCAGCCTGGTGTTGCGCACCGACAAGGCGCTGGATATCGACAAGCTCAGCGAGTTCATGAACCAATTGCTGGAAGAACACGGCAAGCAACTGCTGCGCTACAAAGGCGTGCTGAATATCGCGGGCGAACCCCGTCGACTGGTGTTCCAGGGCGTGCTCAAGTTGTACGGTTTCGATTGGGACACCGAATGGGCCCCCGACGAAGCCCGGGAAAGCGTGATCGTGTTCATCGCCGACGAACTGCCTGAAGAGAAGATCCGCGCCGGATTCGAAGCCGCGCTACTTTGACTGTGCATGCGTTCGTCAAAACGTCTGCCTGAGGCGCTTTTCGTGGCGAGGGAGCTTGCTCCCGCTCGGTTGCGCAGCAACCGCCAAAAAGCGAGGGCGGCTACGCCCCCCAGCGGGAGCAAGCTCCCTCGCCACAACAGCTATTTGATCAGCAATTTTTGCTCCAGATGGTCCAGGTGCTCGTCCATCAGCCGCACGGCTTCGTTGACGTTGCGACCTTCCACGGCGTCGACGATCGCCAAGTGTTCCTGCCAGGCACAATGTCGGCGCGACTTGACCTCGTGTCGCGCCAGGGCCAACGAGGTCAACGGCACCAGGCTGCCGAGAAATTGCAGCAACGGCGCGTTACCGGCCATGGCGGCCAGTTGCAGGTGAAACTCGCCGGACAGGCGTATCGCCGGGCCACGCTCGCCGCGGTCCAGGCAGTGCTGTTCCTGTTCCACCAGATCCCGAAGCCGTCGTAGATCCTGCGGTCGCGGCGCCTGGCAGGCCAGGCGCACCAGCGTCTGCTCGGCCAGGCGGCGAGCGTGGAGGATCTGCCGGGTCTGCTCCAGATCTGGCGCGGCGACCTGGGGGCGGTGGTTGGGCCGCAGTATCACCACTTGCTGGTGGGACAGGCGCGCCAGGACGCGGCGAATGATGCTGCGGCTGACACCGAACACGTCTCCCAGGCTTTCCTCGGTGAAGCGGCTGGCCGGGGCAATGCGTTGTTCGAGGATGGCGTCGAAGATCCGCGGGTAGATATCGTCCACCGACGGTTTGCCGATCCGGCCGGGCAGGGGCAGGGTGGCGAGTACATTGCGGTTATGTTGATGGGAAACGAGAGTGTTCATGACGGTCTCCGCAGGCCCAGGCTCAAGTGCCGAGGCTGTCGTCCGGAATATTCAATTCGATGCCCATGCGCTGGCCTTCCCGGAGAATGTGCCGACGCATTTCGGCGCTGGCCTGGGCGCTGTTCTTGCCACGGATGGCACGGACCACGGCTTCGTTTTCTTCCAGGCGTTCGGCCAGGTGTTCGGGCGAGTTACGCAACACATCGGCGCTTTGCTTGAGGGCGTTGCTGGTCTGCTGGACCACGTTCTGGAAGATCGGGTTGGATGTCAGGGCAAACAGTTCTTCATGGAAAGCGATGTAGGCGTTGGCACAGGCGTCGCTGTCATTGGCTTCCAGGGCTTCGCGCATGTCCATGAGGGTCAGGCGCAACTGGCCGACTTCCTTGCTGCTGATGGACTGGGCCACGAGACCGACGATGAAGGGCTCCAGGGTGTAGCGCAGTTGCAGCAGGTCTTCCAGGCTCGCGCCGGCCATGGCGCTGCCTTCACTGACGGTATCGTTGAGATTGGCCTCCAATACCACGACGCCTTTGCCGGGCATCGAACGCACCAGACCCAGGGTCTCCAGGACGATCACCGCTTCACGCAGGCTGGGCCGGCTGATGCCCAGTTGCTCGGCCAGTTCGCGCTGGCCGGGCAGCATGTCCCCCGAGCGCCACTGGCCCCGGGCGAGGGCGGCGCGGAGTTTCTCCACCACGGAATTGACGACGGTCGATGAGCTGATCACATGTGACTCCTTGGAAATCAACAGGCAATGCCGGCTCGCGGGCCGGCATCGCCGTCTTTCAGAATTGCTGGTGATGGGCACTGCCCACCGGTTTTCTGGGTTGAAAGGTATAGCCTTGTTGGCCGGACAGCACCTTGCGCGCGCGAGGAACATCGATGTCTTTCTCCCAGCGGGCAATCGCCACGGTGGCCACGCAGTTGCCAATCAGGTTGGTCAGGGCCCGGCCAATGCCCATGAACCAGTCGACGGCTAACACCAGCACCAGGCCCACCACCGGGATCGCCGGGATCGCGGTCAGCGTCGCCGCCAGGATTACCAATGCCGAGCCGGGAATGCCATGGGCGCCCTTGGAAGTGATCAGCGACACCAGCAGGATGGTCAACAGATCGCTCAGGGCCAGGGGTGTACCGGTGGCGTTGGCAATGAAGACAATCGCCAGGGTCAGGTAAATCGAAAAGCCATCCAGGTTGAACGAGTAACCGGTTGGAATCACCAAGCCCACGGTGGAGCTGCCGATCCCCAGGTGCTCGAGCTTGCGCATGATCTGTGGCAGCACGGCATCGGACGAAGCGGTACCGAGGACGATCAGCAGCTCTTCGCGCAGGTATTTGAGAAACGGCAGCATCGGCAGGCCCGATGCGCGCATCACCAGACCGAGAATCACGGCGACGAACGCGATGCAGGTCAGGTAGAACAGGCCGACGAGGCTACCCAGGTGCTGCAGCGAGTCCAGGCCATATTTGCTGGTGGTGAAGGCAATGGCGCCAAACACGCCGATAGGGGCCAGGCGCACGATCATGCCCATGATGCGGAAGATCACGTGGCTGAGTTCGTTGATCAGCCGTGAAATACCGGAAGCGGCGTCACCCACGAGGTTCAAGGCACTGCCGAACAGCACGGCGAACAGCAGCACCTGCAGGATATTGTTTTCCGCGAACGCTCCGATCACTGAGGTCGGGATCAGGTTCATCAGGAACTGCGTAGTGGTGACCAGGTGCTGGCCGCGCTGGGCGATATCGTTCACGTCCGTGCTGGAGAGCTGCTCCAGGTGGATGTTCGCACCACTGCCAATGCCGGTGCTGAAGGCAAGGACCAGGCCGATGATCAGGGCGATGGTGGTGAGCACTTCGAAGTAGATGACCGATTTGAGGCCAATGCGCCCGACCTTCTTGAGATCACCGGCGCCGGAGATGCCGCTGACCACCACGCAGAACACGATCAGGCCGATGAGCATCTTGATCAGCTTGATAAAGCCGTCGCCGAGGGGTTTGAGCTGTGCAGAGTATTCGGGAAGGGTAAGCCCGCAGACGATGCCGAGCACCAGTCCGAGGACAACTTGAAGGAAGATCGACCGCGAGCACCATTTGAGCATGGGAGGGATTCCTGGTTCGGTGTCCTTGTTCGCCAGAGGGGCTGGCGTCGGGACTTCATTATTGTGGTCTTACCGGTTTGTCCAGTGCAGGCGCAGTCTAGGCGCTGTTTTCGTGGGTATGCAAGCCCGGTTAGGGCGATTTGGCTTGACCGGTCTTACCAGTTGCGATGAAAGCCCTGTGCTTGAGCCTCTCCCAGGTTGGAAAAAATTTTGCCCCCAAGGCCTAAGCGAATAACGAGGACATGACACAAACATGTGGCGAGGGAGCTTGCTCCCGCTGGGCCGGTCCAACGCTTCGGGCGCAGCAGCCCCCAACATTTTGCGGTCGCTGCGCAACCGAGCGGGAGCAAGCTCCCTAGCCACAGGGGGTAGATGGTTATCCCAGCCTCACAGGTGTTCTACCGGTATTCGCCTCAGAGGATGCTAAAAATGAACGCCAATAAAAAAGCCCGCATCTTTCGATGCGGGCCTTTTTGGCTACGCGTTAGCGAGCTAATTAAGCGCCGTATACCGGCAGCTTCTTGCAGATCGCCTTGACCTTCTCACGCACGGCGTCGATGACCGCTTCGTTGTTCAGGTCCGCCAGGATGTCGCAGATCCAGCCGGCCAGTTCCTTGCACTCGGCTTCCTTGAAGCCGCGAGTGGTCACGGCCGGGGTGCCGAAGCGCAGGCCCGAAGTGACGAACGGCGAGCGTGGGTCGTTGGGCACCGAGTTCTTGTTGACGGTGATGAACGCCTTGCCCAGCGCCGCGTCGGCGTCTTTGCCGGAGATTTCCTGCTTGATCAGCGAGAGCAGGAACAGGTGGTTTTCAGTACCGCCGGACACCACGTCGAAGCCGCGCTCGATGAACACGCCGGCCATGGCCTTGGCATTCTTCACCACTTGTTGCTGGTAAGCCTTGAACTCAGGTTGCAGGGCTTCCTTGAAGCAGATCGCCTTGGCTGCGATCACGTGCTCCAGCGGGCCACCCTGGGCACCCGGGAAGACAGCGGAGTTCAGCTTCTTCTCGATGTCGGCGTTGGCGCGCGCCAGGATCAGGCCACCACGTGGACCGCGCAGGGTCTTGTGGGTAGTGGTGGTGACCACGTCGGCGAACGGCACCGGGTTCGGGTAGACGCCTGCGGCGACCAGGCCGGCAACGTGGGCCATGTCGACGAACAGGTAGGCACCGACCTTGTCGGCGATCTCGCGGAAACGCGGGAAGTCGAGGACCTGGGAGTAGGCGGAGAAACCGGCCACGATCATTTTCGGCTTGTGCTCGAGGGCCAGGCGCTCGACTTCGTCGTAGTCGATCAGGCCGTTGCCATCGATGCCGTACTGGACGGCATTGTACAGCTTGCCGGAGGAGGAAACGCTGGCGCCGTGGGTCAGGTGACCGCCGTGGGCCAGGCTCATGCCCAGGATGGTGTCGCCGGCCGACAGCAGCGCCAGGTACACGGCGGCGTTGGCTTGGGAGCCTGCGTGTGGCTGGACGTTGGCGTAATCGGCACCGAACAGTTGCTTGGCGCGGTCGATGGCCAGTTGCTCGACCACGTCGACGTATTCGCAACCACCGTAGTAGCGCTTGCCTGGGTAGCCTTCGGCGTACTTGTTGGTCAGTACCGAGCCTTGAGCTTCCATCACCGCGGGGCTGGTGTAGTTTTCCGAAGCGATCAGCTCGATGTGCTCTTCCTGGCGCTGAGCTTCTTGCTCCATGGCGGCAAAGAGATCGGCGTCGTACTTGGCAATAGTCAAATCACGGCTGAACATGGCGGTCCTCAAGGATCGGGGCAGAAAAGGGGGGCATTCTACCTCAACCGGTTTTGGAAGGCATATGAAAGGGCGTCATGTCTTGGACGAATGGGTTTCATGGACAATTGTGTGTCGTCCAGGCTCGCGATGAGGCCGCTACAGGCGCTGAAGGGCCTCAGTCGAGCATGAACAACGCATCATTGCTGAACTGCGCTTCGAACCGATTGGCCGGCATCGGCCGGCCGAACAGGTAACCCTGGACTTCGTCGCAGCCGTGTTCACGCAGGAAGTCCAGTTGCTCGTGGGTCTCGACGCCTTCGGCGATCACCGCCAGGTTGAGGCTGTGGGCCATGGCGATGATCGCCCGGGCGATCTGCGCATCCTGCTCGCCGGAGGGCAGGCCGTCGACGAAGGTGCGGTCGATCTTCAGCACGTCGATGGGGAATTGCTTGAGGTAGTTGAGCGACGAATAACCGGTGCCGAAATCATCGACGGCAATGCTCAGGCCCAGGTTCTTCAACCCGGCGAGGATCTGCATCGCCTCGCTGACTTCACGCATCAGGATACTTTCCGTCAGTTCCAGCTCCAGGCAGGCCGGCGGCAGGCCAGTGCTGCGCAGGATATTGGCAATGCGCGTGCCCAACTGGCCGTCGGAGAACTGCCGGGCGGAAATGTTGACCGAGACTTTCGGCACCCGGACCTTGGCCTGGTGCCAGGTCCTGAGCTGCCGGCAGGCTTCGGTGATGACCCAGTCGCCGACATCCACCACCAGCCCGAGTTCTTCGAGTACCGGGATGAAATCCCCCGGCGGCACCAACCCGCGTCGCGGATGGCGCCAGCGCAACAAGGCCTCGGCGCCGGTCAGGCGTTTGCCATCGCCGCTGAACTGCGGCTGGTAATACAGCACGAACTCGTTCTGCTCCAGGGCATGGCGCAGGTCACTTTCCAGTTCCAGGCGCTCCAGGGCGCTGGCGTTCATGTCGGCCTGGTAGAACTGGAAGTTGTTCTTGCCGCGTTCCTTGGCGTGATACATGGCCGTGTCGGCGTTCTTCATCAACTGGCTCAGCTCGTTGCCGTCCTGGGGGCTCAGGGCGATGCCAATACTGGCGGTGACGAAGAACTCGCGGCCTTCGAGCACGAAGGGGCGGACCAGACTGGCGAGGATCTGCTCGGCCACGTTGATGGCCCGGTTCAGCGCCATTTCACGGCTGGCGCGCGGTTGCAGCAGCAGGGTGAACTCGTCGCCGCCCATGCGCGCCACGGTGTCGTCGTCGGCGACGCAGCCGAGCAGGCGCGTGGCCATTTCCTTGAGCATCCGGTCGCCGGCGGCATGGCCGAGGGAGTCGTTGATCGGCTTGAACCGGTCCAGGTCGAGGAACATCAGCACGACCCAGGTCTTCTGCCGTTCGGCCGATTGCAGCGCGGTGTGCAGGCGATCCTGGAACAGCGTGCGGTTGGGCAGGTGGGTCAGGGCGTCGTAATAGGCCAGGCGATGAATGCGCTGCTCGCTGGCCTTGCGTTCGCTGATGTCGCTGAAGAAACACACATAGCTGGCCAGGTCGCCTTCGTCATCCAGCACCGCGGTGATGCCGACCCAGGCAGGGTAGTGCTCGCCATTGCGGCGCTTGAGCCAGACTTCGCCTTCCCAGGTGCTGTGCTGTTGCAGTTGCTTGAGCACGTAGCGCAGGTGGGCTTCCTGCTGGTCGTCCACGGTCAGCATGTTGGGCAATTGGTCCAGCACTTGCGATACAGCATAACCGCTGACGCGACTGAAGGCTTCGTTGGCCTGGACGATGTAGCCGGCCGGGTCGGTGATCAGGATCGCCGAGGTCGAGTGCTCGAAGACCGTGGCGGCCATGCGCAGGTCTTTTTCGGCGCGACGTTGCTGGCTGATGTCGCGGCCCACACCCAGAACGCCTTCGAACGCGCCATGTTCATCCCACACCAGCACCAACCGCAGCTCGATGGGGATCTTGCGCCCGTCGGCACGCAGGCAGTCGAACAGGAACAACTGGGTCTGCATCTGGTTGCGCAGCTCGGCCAGTTGTGCGGGCTTGTCGAGGGCCTTGCTGACCCGGTCCATCAGGCTGTAGATGCCGGTCAGTTGTTGCGGGTTGGCGATGATCGATTGCCAACCGTTCTGGAAAATCCAATCGGCGGTGTAGCCCAGCACCGCTTGCACCGACGGGCTGACATAGTTGAGCGAAAGCTTGTTGTCGGTGGAGAAAATCACGTCGCTGATGCTTTCGGCGAGCATCCGGTAGCGTTGTTCGCTGTCGCGTAGCGATTCGCTGGCCTCGATCTGCTCGGTGACGTCCTTGGCCACGCCGATGATTCGCGTCACCTGGTTATGTCGGTCGCGGGCCAGGGCCTGTTCACGGATGTCGAAACAGCGCCACTTGCCATTGCGATGACGAAAGCGCAATTGGCATTGCAGCAACTGCGTGTAGCCGCCCCGCCGTTGTTCCTGGCGCAGGTTGTGGTAGTGATCGGCATCGTCGCTGTGCAGCAGGATTTCCCAGAAGTACTCGCCCATCTGGTGCAGTTCGGTGCGGTCATATCCCAGGGTCTGGCCCAGGTGATGGTTGCTGAAGATCATCCGCTGGCTGATGACGTCCTGCACATAGAGATGGTCCGGCACGGTGCGCACCACGTCGGACCAGAACCCCTCGCGTTCGAGCAGCGAGAGCTCGATCAGCTTGCGGCTGGTGATGTCGCTGATGCTCAGGATGACCGCGTTGTAGTCGTGCTGTTTTTCCGGCAGGCGCAGCACCAGCCACAGGTGCTGGTCGCGACCATGGGCGTCCTGGAGCTTGATCTCCAGTTCCAGTTGCTTGTGTTGGTCGAGCAGCGCTTCGAGCAGCTTCGAGCCGACGGGGTTGTTGTCCTGCGCACCTTTGCCGACCAGCAACTGCCAAGCCTGGTCGCAGGAATCGACGTTGAGCAATTTCAACGCCATCTGGTTGACTTCGGTGACGTGAACTTCCTGGCGCAGCTGTTCGAGTTGGTGAGTGGTTTGCAGCCAGGCGCGCAATTGATCGCCCGTGTGCAGGCCGGCTCGCTCAAAAAAGGCCTTGAGCCCCGACAGGTCAAGTACGCACAGGGCCACGCCGGTGCCTTCGAAAATATCCTGGTAACGTCGCCGCCCCTCGTGCAACTGCCGTTGGCGCCGACGCATGTTCAACAGCGCGATCACCGGCAACAACGAAAACGCCAGGCCCAGCAGGCATTTGCCGATGAAGGCCGGCAACAGTTGTTCGATCACCTGGCGGCGGTCGAACAGCCCTCGCAGTTGCCAGTCGCTGCTGCTCAGGGGCACGGTCAGTACGGTGCTTTTCAGGTCATCCGGCGACAGATGGGTCGGGCTGCTCGAAGGCAGGCTCTCGTCGCGGCTGATGATTTGCTGGTTGAGGCGGTTCTCCACCAGCCATAGCGGGCGCAACCCCACATCGGCTTGCTTGGTCAGGGTGGCGAAAAAGTTCGGGGTCAAGCGCAGGGCCCAATAGCCACGGCCGCTACCGCTGGCCTGGTGCAACAATAGATGCACCACGGAGCCGTCTTCGGCATTGCTGAAATAATGGGCCTGGGCCCGGCTGCGTCGCACCAGTTCGCTCAGGTAATCGGCATCGTGGCTGTTGGCATCACTGTCACTGAGCACCCGGCCGGAAGGGCTCAACAATGCCAAGCTGCGCAGCTCGGGGAGCGACTGCTGGAGTTTGTGAACCAGGGCCTGCTGCTCGTCGATACTTTGCGGTTGTTCGACGATCGGTAGAAGGTTGAGGGCGATTTGCGCGTTCAAGGCCATGTTCAGGCTGACCTGCGCGGCGAGATCGGCGGTGTAGTCGATGGTGTACTGGCGCTGTTGCTGCTGGGTTTCGCGCAGTTGATCGAGCAGTTGCCAGAACAGCAAGCCGAGCAACAGCAGCACCAGCGTGGCCAGCGCCCCCTTCAATGTCCCGCGCAGGGGCGAGCCGGGCACGACAGCGGGTGCGCGAGGGGACAGGGGTGGAGTGACGTTGGACAAGCTGTAATCCTGCGTTTTGCTGGACTGGCGCGACGTGCACTATAAGCCGGACGCCCGAAGGGCGGCTAGCATGCCTTGACTTGTGGCAAAGTGCCAGCCCTGGGCGGCTGGACCTTGACCGACGGTTGAGGTAGCTTTGCCGGTCAAACAAGAGCGTTCCAGCTCCAGATTCCCAGGCTCTATCCGCCCGCAGGCATTGATGATCGTCAAGAGCCCGCGCCGCGCATGGCCTGGCTCGTTCTTTTCACCTGTCACTGACGCTAGGTTCACCATGGCTCAATACGTCTTCACCATGCATCGGCTGAGCAAAGTTGTTCCGCCGAAGCGGGAAATCCTGAAAAACATTTCTCTGTCCTTCTTCCCCGGCGCCAAGATCGGCGTGTTGGGCCTCAACGGTTCGGGTAAGTCCACGCTGTTAAAAATCATGGCCGGCGTCGATAACGAATTCGACGGCGAAGCCCGTCCGATGCCGGACCTGAACATCGGCTACTTGCCGCAAGAGCCACAGCTGGACCCAACCAAGACCGTGCGTGAAGTGGTCGAGGAAGCGGTCAGCGTGATCAAGGACGCCCAAGCGCGTCTCGACGAGGTCTACGCCGCCTACGCCGACCCGGATGCCGATTTCGACAAGCTGGCCGCCGAACAGGCCAAGCTCGAAGCGATCCTGCAGGCCAGCGACGGCCACAACCTCGATCGCCAGCTGGAAGTTGCCGCCGATGCGCTGCGCCTGCCGGCGTGGGACGCGAAGGTCGAACACCTCTCCGGCGGTGAGAAGCGCCGCGTGGCCCTGTGCCGCCTGCTGCTGTCGGCCCCGGACATGCTGCTGCTCGACGAACCGACCAACCACCTGGACGCCGATTCCGTCGCCTGGCTCGAACACTTCCTGCACGACTTCCCAGGCACCGTGGTGGCGATCACGCACGACCGGTACTTCCTGGACAACGTCGCCGGCTGGATTCTCGAACTCGACCGCGGCGCGGGCATTCCGTACGAGGGCAACTACTCGGGTTGGCTGGAAGCCAAGTCCGATCGTCTGGCCCAGGAATCCAAGCAGCAGTCGGCCCATGAAAAAGCCATGAAGGAAGAACTGGAATGGGTGCGCAAAGGCGCCAAGGCCCGCCAGTCCAAATCCAAGGCACGTCTGCAACGCTTCGAGGAAATGCAGTCCCAGGAATTCCAGAAGCGCAGCGAAACCAACGAGATCTACATCCCGGCCGGTCCGCGCCTGGGTGACAAGGTCATCGAGTTCAAGAACGTCACCAAGGGTTATGGCGACCGCGTGCTGATTGACAACCTGTCGTTCTCCATGCCCAAAGGCGCCATCGTCGGTGTGATCGGTGGTAACGGCGCGGGCAAATCCACGCTGTTCCGCATGTTGATGGGCAAGGAAACCCCGGATTCGGGCAGCATCGAGATCGGCGAAACCGTGCAACTGGCCTGCGTTGACCAGAGCCGCGAAGACCTGGACGGCAGCAAGACCGTGTTCCAGCAGATCTCCGACGGTTCCGACCAGATCCGCATCGGCAACTATGAAATCCCGTCGCGCACTTACGTGGGCCGCTTCAACTTCAAGGGCGGCGACCAGCAGAAGTTCGTCAAGGACCTGTCCGGCGGTGAGCGCGGTCGCTTGCACCTGGCGTTGACCCTGAAGGAGGGCGGCAACGTCCTGCTGCTCGACGAACCGTCCAACGACCTCGACGTGGAAACCCTGCGTTCCCTGGAAGAAGCCTTGCTGGACTTCCCGGGCGCCGCCATTGTGATCTCTCACGATCGGTGGTTCCTCGACCGCGTGGCGACCCACATCCTGGCGTACGAAGACGACTCGCAAGCGGTGTTCTTCGAAGGTAACTACACCGAGTACGAGGCCGATCGCAAGAAACGCCTCGGCGAAGCCGCTGCCCAGCCCCATCGTGTACGGCACAAGAAATTGGCTTGATCTGGCCGGTTAAGCAGTAACCCTGTGGGAGCGAGTCTGCTCGCGATGAGGCCAGCCCTTCACCCAGGCTCTATGGCTAAAACCTCAATCGATAGTTCCCCCACCGGCCGCTTCCACACCACCTCATCCCCAACCCTGGCCCCCAGCAGCGCCCGCCCCAGCGGTGAGCCCCAATTGATCAGTCCATTGGCCGCATCGGCCTGGTCTTCTCCAACCAACTGCACGCGCTGTTCCTGATCGTGCTCATCGGCAAAGGTCACCCAGTGCCCTATTCGCACCTGATCGCAATTGCTCGGTGTAACGATCTGTGCACTTTGCAGACGTTGATTGAAATACCGCAGGTCCCGTTCGATATCGGCGATACGCTGTTTATCCGCTTGCTCGCCCTGGGCAGTCTGTTGGCTATGCAGTTGCTGCAATTCGGCGACCTGCGCCTGCAATTGGGCAAGCCCTGCGGATGTGACGTAGTTGGGCTGCGAACTGACCTGGCGTTCGACCGGCTGGTCGGCCTGGGCAGCGGCGTTGTCTTCGTTGACGAAAGCGCGGCTCATGAAACCTCCTCTTGTTGGAGTTTGGGCCATGGTCGCAGGTTTTGGTTTCGACAGATGTCTGTATGCGACTTACTGCGAGCGATAAGCCCGGGCGGCGTCCTGGTCCTTCTGTTGCTGCCAGGCCCGTTCACGTTCGTCCCAATGGCGTTCGCGGTAGGCGTTACGCTCTTCACTCTCACGCATCGCCTGGCATTGGCGGAAGCCGTCGCTCCAGCCTTCGGCGTAGCGCGGGTCCTTGAGGTAACGCGGCACATCTTTCCTGAACTGCCCGGTGATCACCCCGGCCGCTTGCCGGCCACTGCTGCAGCCATCGTCGTAGCCATCGGCGAAGGCCGGTGGATAACCTCGGGCGATCAGGTCTTCGTGGGTGGTTTCACAACCACCGAGCAACATCAGCACACCCAGTACCATCGCCGCGCGCTTCATTTTCGTTTTCCTGCCGAATCCCGCCTACAAGAAGTCTAGAAGTGGATTCGTCGCAGAGACGTGAAAGCGCGGTGATCAATCCGTTGGTTGCGCAGGCCAAGGTCAGTAGTGATACCACTTCACCTCAAGCATCACCTCGTTCTCCGGCGAGGCCAATTGGCTGAACTCCCGTTGGGCACTCAGGCGCAGGCCGAGGTTGCGGGACAGTTCCCATTGCTGATTGAGGCTCAGGCTACGGCGCACTTCGCCGTTGACGAAATAATCGCCCTTGGCTTCCAGGCTCAGGTTGCCCAGTGGGTTTTTCCACAGCACACCGCTGTTGAAACCGGCGGCCGGGGCGATGAACTGGGCGAAATCGTTGTTGTGTTCCACCCGCACCGTGCCCAGGGCAAAGCCCAGCACATCGTCGCCCAGCGCCCAGGTGCCGCCTGCGCCGCCGTTGACGTGGCTGACCAGGGTTTCATCGTCGTGTTTGCCCGGCACCCGCTCCAGGCCGCCGGTGACCTGCCAGGACAGCGGCTGTAGCAACTCGTTGCGTGGGGTCAGGGAGCGAATGGTCGCCAGGTCCAGTTGCTGCACCTGCCAGTCGTTGCCCTCGTACTGGCGCAGCTTCAATTGGAGGATTTCGATCTGTGCCCCCAACGGAAAGCTTTCGGCATTGTCGTTGAGGTCGTGATAGGCCATGCGCAAGCCATATTCGCCGAATGCCCGGTCGCCCCGCGTGCCGAGGCCGGCCTGCCAGGTGCGCGATTGATGACCGTCCTCGGGCAGGCCCGGTTGCGGGATCTCGAGTTCCGGCGCGGGGTTCTGGTTGATCGCCCGCAACAGCTCGAAGCTGCGTTGGGCCCGTTGCGGATCACGTTCCTGGCCGTTGGCGCGATAGCGCTCCAGGCGATAGGCCGCATCGATGATCAGCGCCTGGCGCTCACGCGGCAGCGCCTTGAAGGCCGGCGTTTGCAACTGCTGCTGGTCGGCGCTGACCTTCAGTACCCATTGCTGCTCATCATCGTTGAGCGGTTCGGCGCGGCTGAGCAGTTCCCGTTCCCGGGACGGTCGATACTGGATGCTTTCCACCAGGCCGGCTTCCTTCACCGCCTTGACGGTGTCGGTGGGAATCGCCGTCAGCGGGAATTGTTCGGTCAGGCGCAGGCTGGGGCGGGCCACTTGCAACAACTCGAGCAGGCGATAGGAGCAGTTTTCGTCGAAGAAGAAATAGTCGAACTGGATCTGCTTGAGTTCCCAGACATGCTCGACCATGCGCTCGGTTTCCGCCTGGCTCAGGTTGAGGCGGTATTCCCACAGGTCGCGGTTCTCCAGGCTACGGTACTCGGAGAGTTTTTCCTGATATGGCACCAGGGCGAACAGGCCGGGGTAACCGCCCATCAGGCCTTTCCAGGCATAGAGGAGGCTATTGTCGGAACCTTCGATGTAGGCGCCGAAGTTGATTGCGTAGCTGAGCAGGGCAGTCTTGTCGCTTTGCACGTCGGCCTGGTCGATGCGCAACAGGGTGTGGCCGAACATCGAGGACGGGCTGTTCAGGTACGCGGCCGGGAAAATCATCACCGCGCTGTGGGGCGCCACGTCCTTGAACCATTGGGTGAAGTCGCGGCAATCGACTGCCGGCAGGTCTGCCAGGTTGAGCTGCGCCTTCAGCCAGCGGGTTCGCGCCGGGTAGACGCACTGGGCATGTTGCTGGCCGGCGTTGGCTGGGCCATACAAGGCTTGCAGCGTGGCGGTCAGTTCACGGTCGGGATGTTCGTTGCCATCGGGGGCGAGGAAGAATTTTTTCTCGCTGATATAGCTGCGCCAACCGCCGAGCTTGGCGGTTTCGTAGTGGCCCAGGGAAATCCAGAAGGGGTCGTTGGCCAGTTGCTGCAAACGTTGAGGGTCGACATGAGGTGCGGCGGACAGCGGGGCGCACACACAGAGCGCCAGCCAGGCAAGGCGTTTGAGCATAGTCGGCTACTTGGAAAGTCGAAAAATAAAGACCGAAGGGCCCCAAAAAGAAAACCCGCTCCCCGAGAGGAGCGAGTGCTGCCGAGCTTAAGCTTGAGTGGCGTACTTGGCCAGGCGTGGGTCGTTTTTCAGCACGGCCAGGGTGTTGGTATGCACGTCTTCGGCAGTTACGTCAGCTTTGCTGAAGATCTGCTGGAAGTGCTCGTGGGTCACAGCGGAGAAGTGCGCGCGGTCTTCCGGCGCCACGCCCAGTACCACGGCGTAGGTGGTCAGCGCTTCGCCCTGACCCTTGGCCATGTCTTCGGACAGCTCGTTCATCATCCCATTCATGGCCAGCCAGGACTTGCCGCCGTAGGTCAGTGCCGCGTTGGTCGAGCAGCCGTTGGTGCCGGAGGTCATGCCGAAGGTTGCGTTACCGGACGTGCCGTTGGTGGTGGATGCCAGGAAGTGTGCCGGAGTGCCACGCTGACCTTCGAACAGCATGTTGCCCCAGCCGCAATCCGGACCGCCCGGCGCCTGAGCCATGGCGTTGATGGATACAGCGGTGAAGAGAGTACCGAGAAGAATCCGTTTCATAGCTATGTTCTCTTTTATGTGCATACCGATGGACAGGGTCTGGCCCCTACAGCAGCCAGTGGGCCGGTTATTGTTCCAGCCGCGCAGTTTGGAGTTTAGGCACGATCCGAGGGTTCCGTGACATTTTGCAAAAACATTACATGTGATCGCCGTTTTACGGGGCCCGGCCCGGGGTTTTGCCGTTGGCTATGCTTTGGTCAGAGGCGCTCCTTGCCAGTCAGGTACAGGCAGCGCCAGAATGCCGCTATCTGCCCCGCCTGATGTAAGGAAGCCCGATGCCTGATCCTGTTGCTGCCAGCTTGCGTCTAGCGCCCGAAGCGCTGACCCGTCCGTTTTCCGCTGAACAGTTCAGCTTCTCTACCACCAATGATCTGGAGCCCTTCCGCGGTGTGCTTGGCCAGGAACGTGCGGTCGAAGCCTTGCAGTTTGGCGTGGCCATGCCACGCCCCGGTTACAACGTATTTGTCATGGGCGAGCCCGGCACCGGCCGGTTCTCGTTCGTCAAACGCTACCTCAAGGCCGAAGGCAAGCGCCTGCAGACCCCGGCGGACTGGGTCTACGTCAACAATTTCGATGAGCCCCGCGAACCCCGCGCCCTGGAACTGCCGTCGGGCACGGCGGGTGCGTTCATCGGTGACATCAACGGCTTGATCGACAACCTGCTGGCGACCTTTCCGGCGGTGTTCGAACACCCGTCCTACCAGCAGAAGAAAAGCGCCATCGACCGCGCCTTCAACCAGCGCTACGACCGCGCCCTGGATGTGATCGAGCGCCTGGCGCTGGAGAAGGACGTCGCGCTGTACCGTGACAGCAGCAACATCGCCTTCACGCCGATGAGCGAAGGCAAGGCCCTGGACGAGGCGGAGTTCGCCCAGTTGCCGGAAGCCGAGCGCGAGCGTTTCCACGAGGACATCTCCGGCCTTGAGGAGCGCTTGAACGAAGAGCTCGCCAGCCTGCCGCAATGGAAGCGCGAGTCCAGCAACCAGCTGCGCCACCTCAACGAAGAAACCATCACCCTGGCCCTGCAACCGTTGCTGGCGCCGCTGTCGGAAAAATACGCGGAGAACGCCGCGGTCTGTGGTTACCTGCAAGCCATGCAGGTGTATCTGCTCAAGACCGTGGTCGAGCAACTGGTGGACGACAGCAAGAGCGACGCCATCGCCCGCAAACTGCTGGAGGAACAATACGCCCCGAGCCTGGTGGTCGGGCATCCGTCCAGCGGTGGCGCGCCGGTGGTGTTCGAGCCGCACCCGACCTACGACAACCTGTTCGGCCGGATCGAATACAGCACGGACCAGGGCGCGCTCTACACCACCTACCGGCAACTGCGTCCGGGTGCCTTGCACCGGGCCAATGGTGGCTTCCTGATCCTGGAAGCGGAAAAAATGCTCAGCGAACCGTTCGTATGGGATGCGCTCAAGCGCGCCCTGCAGTCGCGCAAGCTGAAGATGGAATCGCCCCTGGGTGAAATGGGACGCCTGGCCACGGTGACCCTGACGCCGCAACACATCCCGTTGCAGGTCAAGGTCGTGATCATCGGCGCCCGCCAGCTCTATTACGCCTTGCAGGACCTGGATTCGGACTTCCAGGAAATGTTTCGCGTGCTGGTGGATTTCGACGAAGACATCCCGATGGGCGACGAGAGCCTGGAGCAGTTCGCCCAGTTGCTCAAGACCCGCACTTCGGAAGAAGGCATGGCGCCCCTGACCGCCGACGCGGTGGCGCGCCTGGCGACCTACAGCGCCCGCCTGGCCGAACACCAGGGGCGTTTGTCGGCGCGCATCGGTGATTTATTTCAACTGGTCAGCGAGGCGGATTTCATTCGCCAACTGGCCAGTGACGAAATGACCGACGCCGGCCACATCGAACGTGCGCTCAAGGCCAAGGCCACCCGCACCGGGCGTGTCTCGGCGCGGATCCTCGACGACATGCTGGCCGGGATCATCCTGATCGACACCGCAGGTGCGGCGGTGGGCAAATGCAACGGACTGACGGTGCTCGAGGTCGGCGACTCGGCGTTTGGCGTGCCGGCACGGATTTCCGCCACGGTGTACCCGGGCGGCAGTGGCATCGTCGACATCGAGCGGGAGGTCAACCTTGGCCAGCCGATCCACTCCAAAGGCGTGATGATCCTCACCGGTTACCTGGGCAGTCGTTATGCCCAGGAATTCCCGCTGGCGATCTCGGCCAGCATCGCCCTGGAGCAATCCTACGGTTATGTGGACGGCGACAGTGCGTCCCTGGGCGAGGCGTGCACGCTGATCTCGGCCCTGTCGAAGACGCCGTTGAAGCAGTGCTTCGCCATCACCGGCTCGATCAACCAGTTTGGTGAAGTGCAGGCGGTGGGCGGGGTCAACGAGAAGATCGAAGGCTTCTTCCGCCTCTGCGAAGCCCGGGGGTTGACCGGTGAGCAAGGGGCGATCATTCCCCAGGCTAACGTCGCGACCCTGATGCTCGACGAGAAAGTGCTGGCCGCCGTGCGCGCCGGGCAATTCCACGTCTATGCGGTGCGCCAGGCCGACGAAGCCCTGAGCCTGCTGGTGGGCGAGCCTGCCGGCGAGCCGGATGAAAACGGTGAGTTCCCGGAGGGCAGCGTCAACGCCCGGGTGGTGGAGCGGCTGCGGGTGATCGCGGAGATGATCAGCGAAGACGACATCAAGGAAGCGGAAAAGGAACTGGCACAGCAGGCCTTGGCGGAGGCCAAGCCGGCTTGATATTTTCCTGAGGGCCGCAAGACGTCTGTAGAAGTCCACTGTGGGAGCGAGCTTGCTCGCGATAGCGGAGTTTCAGTCATGGTTTTCTCGACTGTCACACCGCTATCGCGAGCAAGCTCGCTCCCACACTGTTTTGTGGATTATCGCTAAAAAGCGCCACCACTTTGGCGTCAATATTCACACTGTGACCGCTCGGCGCATTCTGGTCTCGAAAAACCGTGGGGCCGGAACTTTTCTTCTATCCTCAGCTCAAGGATAACGAGAGTCATCATTGGATCGAAACAGTCTCCTCCCGAGACTGAATACCGGATCTACCGAGGGGCGCCGCCATGTCGCGCAACCTTTGCCTCACTCGTCAATGCCTGGGCCTTGTCACCCGTATCGAATGCGCCATCCGCCCGCTGGCGGGAGATACCGGTATGTGGACCTTGCTCTTCGCCGCCGGAATGGCGGGCGAACAACCCTCCGCCATCAAGGCCCAAGGGCCATTCCCCGGCCCGACTGCCGCCGAATCCATCCTCGATACCATCGTGCAAAGCCTGACCTTGCACGGCTATGAGCTGGCCGATGACCCGCAGATCTGGTCCTTGCACATGCAGGCCCAACTGCGTGAAATCAATGGAGGCCGTTGTCGCAACGTCGGCGGCTTCGAGTTTCGTCCGCTGCATTGAAAGCTGGCACCGCACGGGCAGTGGCAGTAAAGTTTTGACACAAGGCGGGGACCAGGGAGGGGCCCGGCATTTGTGGGGCTGGTCATGGCTGATATACTCGCCGCGATTTTTCAGCCCAGGTGTGAGATTCAATGGAACGCTTTATCGAAAACGCAATGTACGCCTCCCGTTGGCTGCTGGCGCCGATCTACTTCGGGCTGTCCCTCGGCCTGCTGGCCTTGGCGTTGAAATTCTTCCAGGAAGTCTTCCACGTCATCCCCAACGTGTTTTCCATGGCCGAGTCCGATCTGATCCTGGTGCTGCTGTCGTTGATCGACATGGCGCTGGTGGGCGGCCTGCTGGTGATGGTGATGATTTCCGGCTACGAGAACTTCGTTTCGCAGCTGGATATCGCCGACGACAAGGAAAAGCTCAACTGGCTGGGCACCATGGACTCTTCGTCGCTGAAGATGAAGGTCGCCGCCTCGATCGTGGCCATCTCGTCCATCCACCTGCTGCGCATCTTCATGGACGCCAAGAACGTCGATCCCGACCACCTGATGTGGTACGTGATTATCCACATGACCTTCGTGGTCTCGGCGTTTGCCATGGGCTACCTGGACAAACTGACCAAGCACTGAGGTCTGTCGACCGCGCTGATGCTACGCCCGCCTGTAGAGCCACAGGCGGGCGTTGTCGTTTCCGGCGCCGCACTTTGGCGCGAGGGCTCGTCACCCGCCGTGGCATCTGTGCTAGTCTGCTCGCCCTTTTGGTTCCGGGCGCTCCGGGATGCGCTGTGGCACACACGGCAACTTCTCGAGCCGTCCGCACAGCGGAGCAGCATCATGTCCGAAGTTAACCTGTCCACCGACGAAACCCGCGTCAGCTACGGCATCGGCCGTCAGTTGGGCGACCAACTGCGCGACAACCCGCCACCGGGTGTCAACCTGGACGCGATCCTGGCCGGCCTGACTGACGCGTTCGCCGGCAAGCCAAGCCGTGTGGGCCAGGACGAGATGTCTGCCAGCTTCAAGGTCATTCGTGAAATCATGCAAGCCGAAGCAGCCGCCAAGGCTGAAGCCGCTGCTGGCGAAGGCCGCGCGTTCCTGGCGGAAAACGCCAAGCGTGAAGGCATCACCACCCTGGCTTCCGGCCTGCAATTCGAAGTGCTGACCCAGGGTGAAGGCGCCAAGCCGACCCGTGAAGACCAGGTGCGTACCCACTACCACGGCACCCTGATCGACGGCACCGTGTTCGACAGCTCCTACGATCGTGGCCAGCCAGCCGAATTCCCGGTAGGCGGCGTGATCCCAGGCTGGACCGAAGCCCTGCAACTGATGAACGCCGGCAGCAAATGGCGCCTGTACGTGCCGAGCGAACTGGCCTACGGCGCTCAAGGCGTTGGCAGCATTCCACCGCACAGCGTGCTGGTGTTCGACGTCGAGTTGTTGGACGTCCTGTAAGACCCTGTCCGGTTTTTACAGCCGGACAAAAAACTGTGGGAGCGAGCTTGCTCGCGAAAGCGGATAGTCAGTCGACATCCTCGTTGCTGACGCACCGCCATCGCGAGCAAGCTCGCTCCCACAGGTTCTCCCACAGGTTATTTATGCTCATCCGTGGAACCTGCCGCTGAAATCACCCGTCGGGCGCAACGCCCGGGCATAGCAGAACAGGAACAGATTGCGCACCAGCTCCTTGAGCACCAGTGGCTCACTGGAATTGAGGCTGTTGAGGTCGAGGTCTCCTTGGTCCTGCAGCTCATTCAAGGCTTCTTCTTCAAGCACCGCACAGACTTCCCCGGTTTCCCGATGCAGGATCCTGAGGTAGGGATGTGGGCGGTCCAGCCAGGCATCGATCAAATAAGTCATGGTTCTCATCTCCTTGATGGGTTCGATGAGAATAATTCTTATTCGCTAAATAGCAAGTCTCTATTGGTGTTCCGATTGTTTTTCTGACGATGGGTTGTGGTAGCTCAAGACGGCTGGCACATGGCTAACGCCCGGGAAATAGGGCTGAAGCGGGGGAGGGTCAAGCGCCATCCCACACGCGGGGCATGGGATGGAATACAGCAGGATCAGACTTTTCTGACGAACTCGGATTTGAGTTTCATCGGGCCGATGCCGTCAATCTTGCAGTCGATGTCGTGGTCGCCGTCGCACAGGCGGATGTTCTTGACCTTGGTGCCGACCTTGACCACCAGTGAGGTGCCCTTGACCTTGAGGTCCTTGATCACGGTGATGGTGTCGCCGTCCTGCAGGACGTTGCCGACCGAATCTTTCTTCACAGTGTCGTCGGACGCCGCTTCAACTTCGCCGCTGGCGGACCACTCGTGGGCACACTCCGGGCAGACCAGTTGGGTGCCGTCTTCGTAGGTGTATTCGGAATTGCATTTCGGGCAGGGAGGCAACGTGCTCACTAAGGTTCCTTGGGTATCAGGAGGGCAAAAGGGCGCACATTGTATAGGGTTTTGTTACGAGATGGGTGATGCGGGGCTTTTGTGGCGAGGGAGCTTGCTCCCGCTGGGCTGCGAAGCCGCCCCAATTGGATTGCTGCGATCATTCAGTTGGATCGCGTCAGCCGGTTTTACGACGGCTGCGCCGCCGAGCGGGAGCAAGCTCCCTCGCCACAAAAGCTCGCCGTTTTCATGCGATCAGTGCGTACGGGCGACCGCAAATTCGCTCAGTTCCACCAGCGCATCGCGGTATTCGCTGGCTGGCAGGGCATCGAGGCATTTGATTGCGCGGGCGACGTAGTCCCGGGCCAGTTTCGCAGTGTATTCCAGCGAGCCGGAGGCTTCGACCGCGACACGGATGCTTTCGAGGTCTTCGATCCCGCCTTTCTGGATCGCCTGGCGTACCAGCGCCGCCTGTTCCGGCGTGCCCTCGCGCATGGTGTAGATCAGCGGCAGGGTCGGCTTGCCTTCGGCCAGGTCGTCGCCAACGTTCTTGCCCAGGGTCTCGGCGTCGCCCTTGTAGTCCAGCAGGTCGTCCACCAACTGGAAGGCCACGCCCAGGTGGTCGCCGAAGGTGCGCAGCGCTTCGCTCTGCTCGGCGCTGGCACCGGCCAGGGCCGCTGCGCTGTGGGTCGAGGCTTCGAAGAGCATCGCGGTCTTGCCGCGGATGACTTCCATGTAGGTTTCTTCCGTGGTGCTGGCATCGCGTACCTTGGACAGCTGCAGCACTTCGCCTTCGGCGATGATGCGCGTGGCCTGGGACAGGATCTTCATCACCGGCATCGAGCCCAGCTCGACCATCATCTCGAACGAGCGCGAATACAGGAAGTCGCCCACCAGCACGCTCGGGGCGTTGCCCCACATGGCGTTGGCGGTCGAACGGCCACGGCGCATGCCGGACATGTCGACCACGTCGTCATGCAGCAGGGTCGCGGTGTGCAGGAATTCGATGGTGGCGGCCAGCAGGCGCATGTCGTCGCCTTCGCGACCCAAGGCCTTGCCGCACAGCAGTACCAATAAAGGACGCAGGCGTTTGCCGCCGGCCGAAGTGATGTAGTCGCCGATTTTCGATACCAGCGGCACTCGGGAAGTCAGCTGCTTCTTGATGATGCCGTCGACGGCACTAAAATCGTCCGCCACTGCGCGGTAGAAAGCTTGGGGTTGCATCAGCGACAGGCGCTCCAGAAGGGTTGCGCGGCATGCTAGGACCCACGTCCAGGCCTGTCAAGGCGCGATAGACGGCCACTTGCAAGGCTCGACCGGCTTGCGTACAATCGCGCACCCTGAACTTCCTGGGCAGCACCTGCCTTACGCAATTGCATCCGGGCCTTCCAGCCCATGCAGCCATGCCAGCCAATACCTCTTCTTATAAAGCGCTGGGTGAGCAGGATTATCGGAGAAATACCATGTCGTACGCAGTAATTGTTACTGGTGGCAAGCAATACAAGGTCGCCCCAGGTGAATACCTGAAGATCGAAAAACTGGAAATCGCTACCGGCGAATCCGTGACTTTTGATCGCGTTCTGTTGGTCGCCAATGGCGATGACGTGAATATCGGCGCTCCAGTCGTTGCTGGCGCTACCGTTGTGGCTGAAGTGATCTCCCAAGGTCGTCACGATAAAGTCCGCATCATCAAGTTCCGTCGTCGTAAGCACCACATGAAGCGTATGGGCCACCGCCAGTGGTACACCGAGATCAAAATCACCGGTATTCAGGCTTAATTTCAGCCTAATTCCTCACTAGGAGAATTGAACTCATGGCACACAAAAAAGCTGGTGGTAGTACCCGTAACGGTCGCGACTCAGAAGCCAAACGCCTTGGCGTGAAGATGTATGGCGGCCAGAAAATCATTCCGGGCAACATCATCGTGCGTCAGCGCGGCACCCAATTCCACGCCGGTTACGGTGTTGGCATGGGTAAGGATCACACCCTCTTCGCGAAAATCGAAGGCGTGATCAAGTTCGAAGTAAAGGGCGCGTTCAACCGCCGTTACGTGAGCGTTGTCGCAGCTTAATTGCGAGATCGCTGGAAAAGCCCTGTCTTGCGACGGGGCTTTTTCGTTTGTGGGGTGAGTCTCTTGCAAAACTGTTTGTATGGGCTGTCGGCGCTGCGGTTGGGGCGTGTCATCAGGTCGCTGCGCTCATTTTTGCAAGAGTCTTATGTCTTGTTTTTTTGGCTCGTCCGTATGGCGAGAGGCGTGTGTCATGAAGTTTGTTGATGAAGTATCGATTCGAGTGAAGGCTGGCGACGGCGGCAATGGTTGCATGAGTTTCCGTCGGGAAAAGTTCATTGAAAACGGTGGTCCGAACGGTGGTGACGGGGGTGACGGCGGCTCGATCTACATGCTCGCCGACGAAAACCTCAACACCCTGGTGGACTACCGTTACACCCGGCACTTCGATGCCGAGCGTGGCTCCAACGGCGGCAGCACCGACTGCACCGGCAAGAAGGGCGAAGACCTGATCCTGCGCGTGCCGGTTGGCACCACGGTGATCGATTCGGCCACCCAGGAAGTGATCGGCGACCTGACCAAGGCCGGCCAGCGTCTGCTGGTCGCCCATGGCGGTTGGCACGGCCTGGGCAACACCCGTTTCAAATCCAGTACCAACCGCGCGCCGCGCCAGACCACGCCAGGCAAGCCGGGCGAGCAGCGTGACCTTAAGCTGGAAATGAAAGTGCTGGCCGATGTGGGCCTGCTGGGCCTGCCGAACGCCGGTAAAAGTACCTTCATTCGCTCGGTATCCGCCGCCAAGCCGAAAGTGGCCGACTACCCGTTCACCACCCTGGTGCCGAACCTGGGCGTGGTCAGTGTCGACCGCTGGAAGAGCTTCGTGATCGCCGACATTCCGGGGTTGATCGAAGGGGCTTCCGAGGGCGCCGGCCTGGGGATTCGTTTCCTCAAGCACTTGTCCCGTACCCGTTTGTTGCTGCACCTCGTCGACATGGCGCCGCTGGATGAAACCAGTGCTGCCGATGCTGCCGAAGTCATCGTCAACGAGCTGACCAAGTTCAGTCCGGCCCTAGCCGAGCGCGACCGTTGGCTGGTGCTGAACAAGTGTGACCAGATCCTTGAAGAAGAGCATGAGGAGCGGGTCAAGGAAATCGTCGATCGCCTGGAGTGGGAAGGTCCGGTCTACGTGATCTCTGCCATCGCCAAGGAAAACACCGAGCGCCTGTGCCACGACATCATGCGGTACCTGGAAGATCGTGCCGACCGCCTGGCCAACGACCCGGCCTACAAGGAAGAGCTGGCCGAGCTCGATCAACGTATCGAAGACGAGGCCCGTGCCCAGTTGCAAGCGCTGGACGACCAGCGTGCCTTGCGCCGCAGCGGCGTCAAGTCGGTCCATGACATCGGTGACGACGATTGGGACGAAGAGGATGTGGATGACGAGGACGGTCCGGAAATCATCTACGTTCGCGACTGATGCTACTCAGTTGAAACCAGGACCTGTGGGAGCGAGCTTGCTCGCGATAGCGGTGTGACAGCCGGTATCAATATTGCTGACCCCCTGCAATCGCGAGCAAGCTCGCTCCCACAGGTTCAAGTGTTTCGGCGCAGTGTTATCATCGCTGGCAAGCCGGTTTCCAAGGCGCCGCTCATTCGAGCGGCGTTTTGGTATCTGTAAAACGCAAATACGAATAATCCCATGGGCGGCGCTGGGTCGCGCCGTTCGCTGGCAAAGGTTGAAGATGATGCGGAGCAAGGTGACGGGTGCGCAGCGCTGGGTCGTGAAGATCGGCAGTGCACTGCTGACAGCGGATGGCAAAGGCCTGGATCGCCAGGCGATGGCGGTGTGGGTCGAGCAGATGGTGGCCTTGCATGAGGCTGGCGTCGAGCTGGTATTGGTCTCTTCCGGGGCTGTGGCTGCCGGTATGAGCCGCCTGGGCTGGACGTCGCGACCCAGCGCGATGCATGAGCTGCAGGCTGCCGCCGCCATCGGCCAGATGGGCCTGGTGCAGGCCTGGGAGTCGAGCTTTGCCGAGCATGGCCGCCATACGGCGCAGATCCTGCTGACCCATGACGACCTGTCCGACCGCAAGCGCTACCTCAATGCCCGCAGTACCTTGCGGGCGCTGGTGGAGCTGAAAGTCATCCCGGTGATCAACGAAAACGACACGGTGGTCACCGACGAGATCCGTTTCGGCGATAACGACACCCTGGCCGCGCTGGTGGCGAACCTGGTGGAGGCGGACCTGCTGGTGATCCTCACGGATCGCGACGGCATGTTCGATGCCGATCCGCGCAACAACCCCGATGCCAAGCTGATCTACGAAGCCCGTGCCGACGACCCGGCGCTGGATGCGGTGGCGGGCGGCACTGGCGGTGCGCTGGGTCGTGGCGGCATGCAGACCAAGCTGCGTGCGGCGCGTCTGGCGGCGCGCTCCGGCGCTCACACCATCATTGTCGGCGGGCGCTTGGAGCGGGTGCTGGATCGTCTGAAGTCGGGCGAACGCATTGGCACCTTGCTCTCCCCGGAGCGCGGCATGCTGGCGGCGCGCAAGCAGTGGCTGGCTGGGCATCTGCAAACCCGTGGCACGCTGGTGCTGGACGCCGGTGCCGTATCGGCCCTGTCCCAGGGCAACAAGAGCCTGCTGCCGGTGGGCGTGAAGCTGGTCCAGGGCAGTTTCCGCCGGGGCGAAATGGTCGTTTGCGTGGCGCCGGACGGTCGTGAGATCGCTCGCGGCCTGGCTAACTACAGCGCGCTGGAAGCGCAGAAAATCATCGGTCAGTCGTCTGATGCGATTGTCGGTCTGTTGGGTTACATGGCGGAGCCCGAACTGGTTCACCGTGACAACCTGATCCTCGTCTAAGGAAAAATCATGGGTTTGGCAAAAGGATTGATCGGCTTGCTGCTGGCCGTGCCGCTGCTGGCTTCGGCCGAAGAAATCGGTCAGGTGTCCACCGTGTTCAAGTTCGTCGGGCCGAATGACCGGATTGTGGTCGAGGCGTTCGACGATCCTAAGGTGGATGGCGTGACCTGCTACTTGTCGCGAGCCAAGACTGGGGGTGTAAAAGGCGGCTTGGGCCTGGCCGAGGATCGCGCCGAGGCGTCCATCGCCTGTCGCCAGGTCGGGCCTATCAGCTTCAAGGGTGAGCTCAAGGACGGCGAAGAGGTGTTCCGCGAACGCACTTCGTTGGTGTTCAAGACCATGCAGGTGGTGCGGTTCCTCGATAAGAAGCGCAATACGCTGGTGTACCTGGTCTACAGCGACCGGGTGATCGAGGGCAGTCCGCAAAATGCGGTGACCGCCATTCCGATCTTGCCTTGGCGTTAAATATCGACTGATGGGCGAGCCAGTCGGCTCGCTTTTTTAATGTCCATGGATGTTGTGGTGCTTTGGCGCGAAGGGATTCGTATGCGTTCGTTTTTGCTGCTGTTTGTATTGAGTTGTTCTGTTTCCGTCGGGGCCCTGGCGGAGCCGTTTTATAACGCCAAGCCCCTGGCCCATCCGCTGATAAAAAGCTCCCAGGAGAGTGGGGCGACGCTGGCGTTTATCCGCGAAGCGGAAGGTGTCGTGGGCTACTCATGCCTGTGCGATTCGCCGGATGGCGCGCCGCAGGTGCTCGACCGGTATGGCGATGCCAGTGTCGAGTCGGTGTTCTACGCCAGCCTCGACAGTGATCTCCAGACGTTGGTCGTGCTGTCCCGGGCGAAGGGGCAGTACGCCCTTCATGGTTATCGATTCGTGCCGTCTACCGGGACGTATCGCCGGCTCGAGACGCTTCAGCCGGCGCTGGATCGTATCGCTGCCAATCGCAAAGTCCTCAATGCCGCCATTGTCCAAAAGGCCCTGGGCGCGTTGCCGCCTTACGCTTACGGCGCCGTGGTGCCTGTGACCGGTATCGTTGAATTCGACACGCTCAATCCCGCTGACGGTACGCTGGTGGGCTACTTCGGTGTCGACGGGGTCCCGGCCTCGGCGGGGCAGCCGGCGGAGGATCCCCATCGCGATACCTACAAAAAGACCTTCCAGCAGCGCGAAGGGCGCTGGCTCACGCTGACGTATGAGCGCGTGTCGCCTGGGGATGAGGATGTGGGGGCTGCGTATAGCGTCAGCCGGATGGCTTGGGAAACCCGTCCGCAGCTGTACCGAGGCTCTGAGGATGGGATGGGGGCGATCATGGGGGATAGGCAGCTCTGGGCGCTGGGTTCGTATGTCCAGGGCAAGAAATCCGGTCAGTGGAAGGAGTTTGGCCCGTCGGGCGACGAGTCTACCGGCGCCTACGTGGATGGGGTGCGCCAGGGGCCGTGGGTTATCAGTGATAGGGGGACGGTTTCCAAAGGCATGATTGTCGATGACTTCTACGAGGGGCGCTGGACGATCGAGGGGTACGACGATGAGGTGCTGATGTCGGGCTTCGATACTTACAAACACGGTGATTTTGACGGGCCTTCCGAGCGTGTGCGTCATGGCGAGGTGATCCAGCGCGGCGATTTCGTGGGGGGCATGCAGCACGGGGATTGGAAAATGCCGTGGGGCGAGGGGCGTTACGTGCAAGGCGTCCGGGAGGGGCGTTGGACATTGAAGGTGGAGGGCGGTGGCGTCCAGACCGTGGATTTTGTCGCCGACAAGATGCACGGCGAGTTGCGAGAAGTGGATGCTGCGGGGGTGTTGCGGCGGGTCGAGCACTACCGAGCGGGTGTGCTGGATGGGTTGAAAGAGACCTATGCGGCGAATGGCAAGCTCACCTATTCGGCTCACTACGCCAATGGCCAGATCGAAGGGCGGGCGCTGACCTACACGGACGACGGTGCCGTGCTGCTGTCGGATATCTCCTGGCGTTACGGTTCGCGAGAGGGCGCCTTTCGTCTCTATCACCCCAATGGCCAGCCCGATACGGTGGCAACGTACGAAAAGGATGAGCCCATTGGCAACGTGCAATCATTCGACGCGAATGGGGTGTTGATCGCGGACCGCAACTATTGCCATGTACCGGATGGGCAGTACACCCGCATCAAGCTGTGCGGCAAGCAGCGCGGGGCGTTCAATAACGGCCACTTCGATTCCGAGAGTGACTACCTGTTTGGTAACGAACAGAGTGCCCGCCATACCCAGGATGGGCGCAATGTGCGGGAGGTGTTGCTGGGGCCTGATGATCGTGTGACTCGCAAGGAGTATTACCCCGGCGGTCAGTTGAAGTCCTCCGAGGCCCGGCAGGGGTTTCGGCTGATAACGGTCTATGGGCGCGAATACAAGGACTATTCGTACGCCAAGCGCGAAGGCGAGACGGTTTATTACTACCCGACGGGTGTGGTCGAGCGCCGCATGACCTTCAAGGATGACAAGATCGTGGGCTGCTACACCGGCTACGACGAGGCGGGCGTACAGAACTTCCCACCACCAGGAGGTTGCCCTCCGCCGAAGCCGGTGGTGTTCAATTTCGGCGAGTAGGGATTCTGATTTTTTTGGTCTTCCCCCTCCCAGTCAGTGTGGGCGGTTGTGGTGAGTGGAAAATTTATGCCCGCTGAAGAGCGAGTGTGGGAGCGAGCTTGCTCGCGAAGGCGGCTGCACAGTCAATATTACTGCTAGCTGACCCACCGCCATCGCGAGCAAGCTCGCTCCCACAGGGGGAGTTTGGTGGGCACAAGATGTATGCCCGCTGCAGGGGCCAGTGTGGGAGCGAGCTTGCTCGCGAAGACGGCAGTACAGTCGGCATCTCCATTACCTGACCCACCGCCATCGCGAGCAAGCTCGCTCCCACAGGGGGAATGTGGTGGGTACAAGATGTATGCCCCGCTGCAGTTCCAGTGTGGGAGCGAGCCTGCTCGCG
>NZ_JBIXJT010000028.1:0-30835 GCF_052871455.1 Pseudomonas sp. LARHCG127 | reverse complement strand
GGCGGAAGCATCATTTTCAGCAACGCGGCTTTACGTTCAGGTGAATAGAAAGGCATGACCATACTCTTGCCGCCCCCGAAATGCTTTTAGGAATTTGGAGAGGCGACAACTAGCCTGACACCGGGGGGCGATAGCAGCATGTCAGTTGACGTTTGTTTCAACGAGTACACCGCTATCGCGAGCAAGCTCGCTCCCACAGGGATTTGTGATGTTCAGGCGGGCGTGTCGAGATCCAGGTGCAGATTGTCGATCAAGCGCGTGGTGCCCAGGAAGGCGGCGACCAGAATCACCAGGTCGCGGTCCCCGCTCGACGCTGGACGCAAGGTCTTGGCGTGACGGATTTCCAGATAGTCTGGACGCAGGCCGGCGGCTTCGAGCTGCTTGAGCTGCGCACCGATCAGCGCCGGGAAATCCCGCTGACCCTGCTTGATCGCCTCGGCGATCTGGTTCAGGGCGCGATAGACCACGGGCGCGACGGCGCGTTGGTCCGGGCTGAGGAAACCGTTGCGTGACGACAGAGCCAGGCCGTCTTCGGCGCGAACGGTCGGCTCGCCGATGATCTGGATCGGCATGTTCAGGTCATGGACCAGGGCGCGGATCACCGCCAGTTGCTGGAAATCTTTCTGGCCAAACACCGCCAGGTCAGGCTGGACCATATTGAACAGTTTGCTGACCACCGTCGCCACACCCTCGAAATGCCCGGGACGGCTGGCGCCGCACAAGCCTTCGGACAATTGCGGAACGCTGACCCGGGTTTGTCCGGTCATGCCGTCGGGGTACATCTCTTCGACGCTGGGGGCGAACAGCAAGTGGCAGCCGGCCTGGAGCAGCTTCTCCTGGTCGGCCGCCAGGGTACGGGGGTATTTGTCCAAGTCCTCGCCGGCGCCGAATTGCAGCGGGTTGACGAAAATGCTCGCCACCACGAAGTCGGCCCGTTGCGCAGCCTTGGTGACCAACGCCACGTGACCGCTGTGCAGGTTGCCCATGGTCGGCACGAAGGCAATGCGCTTGCCTTCGCCGCGGGCACGGGCCACGGCGGCCCGCAGTTCGCGTACGGTTTTGACGGTGTTCATGCAGAAAATCCGTGTTCGGTGCCCGGGAAGGTCGCGGCCTTGACTTCCGCGACGTAGGCACTCAAGGCGCCGTGGATAGAGGTTTGCCCAGCCATGAAGTTCTTGACGAACTTGGGCACGCGCCCGGTGATCGATAATCCGAGCATGTCGTGCAGCACCAGTACCTGACCGTCGGTAGCGCTGCCGGCGCCGATTCCGATCACTGGAATCTTCACCGCCTGGGTGATTTCTTCAGCCAGCTCGCTGGGCACGCATTCGAGCAGCAACATCGCCGCGCCCGCCTGCTCCAGGGCAATCGCATCGGCGCGCATCTGCCGCGCCTGGTTCTCATTGCGGCCCTGGACCTTGTAGCCGCCGAGGATATTCACCGCTTGGGGGGTCAGGCCCAGGTGGGCACACACTGGAATGCCTCGCTCGGCCAGTAGCCGAATCGAATCGGCCAGCCACAACGCGCCTTCGACCTTGACCATGTGGGCACCGGCCTGCATCAGCATGGCGCTGTTGGTCATGGTTTGCTCGAGGGTGGCGTAGGCCATGAACGGCAGGTCGGCGAGGATCAACGCATCGGTGTTACCACGTTTGACGGCGGCCACATGGTAGGCCATCTCGGCGGTGGTCACCGGCAGCGTGCTGTCGTGACCTTGCAGCACCATGCCGAGGGAATCGCCCACCAGCAGCACTTCGACACCGGCCTCGTTGCAGGCGTGGGCGAAGGTTGCGTCATAGCAGGTCAGCATGGTGATTTTTTCACCTTTTTGCTTGAGACCTTGCAGCGTGGTCAGGGTAATAGCTGGCATGAAAAAGTCCTCATTAGGCGCTCGAATTCAGGCGCACCTTCTATGCGTGGTGCTTGTAAGGCCTGGATTACGCCCATTAGCGCCGCGTTGGCGGCGACGGGACGCCTATAGTCGTGAGGAGCACTCGGGAAGTCAATTGGATGTGTTACCGCCGGGTGTTACCGGGGTGACTGATGCGTTTCAGCGTAGGGGCGTGTTCCGAATCTGACTGCTGGGTCCCGGATCCTGTGGGAGCGAGCTTGCTCGCGATAGCAGTGTGTCAGTCATCCTGGATGCTGGATGTGATGACGCCATCGCGAGCAAGCTTGCTCCCACAGGAGGTGGTGTTCGTCAGATTGGTGGCAAGCGTTCCAGGCCGACGAATGGGCACGCCGCAAGGAGATCCTTGAGCAGGCGCCCATCGGCCAGACGCAGGTCGGCGGGGGCCAGTTCGGCCAGCGGGTAGAGCACAAAGGCCCGGGCCTGCATGTGGTAGTGGGGAACCTTGAGGCGTGGCTCGTCGATCAGGTGATCACCGAACAGCAGGATGTCCAGATCCAAGGTGCGCGGCCCCCAACGTTCGAGGCGTTCGCGACCCTGTCCGGTTTCGATGGCTTGCAGCGCATCGAGCAGGTCCAGTGGTGCCAGGCGGCTATCCAGCGCTGCCACCGCGTTGGTGTAGCGGGGCTGGCCGGGGAGCAAAGAATCGCTTTGATAAAACGCCGAGACACCTACCAGTTGCGTGTCAGGCAACTGCGCCAGCGCTTGGACGGCGCTGCGCAATTGTTCGGCGGGTTCGGCGAGGTTGCTGCCCATGCCGATGTAGATGCGTTCCATCGATTATTCGCCCGAAGCGCTCGGTTCACTGGCCCGTTTACGCTTGGCACCGCTGCTGCGACGACGCTTGCGTGGGCCGCTGGCGCCGTCATCCTTGCCGCTGAGCTCGCGAATCATGTCGCGACGCTCGCTGTCGTTGGCGTCCTGGTAGTCGGTCCACCATTCGCCCAGGCCATCGGTCTGCTCGCCTGCGCTTTCACGCAGCAGGAGGAAGTCGTAGCCGGCGCGGAACCGCGGGTTGTCCAGCAGCAAGTCGGCACGTTTGCCGCTGCGCCGTGGCAGGCGCTCCTGCATGTCCCAGATCTCGCGGATCGGCATCGTGAAGCGTTTTGGAATGGCGATGCGCTGGCACTGTTCGGCGATCAGCTCGTGGGCGGCTTCCTGCATCGCCGGGATCGGCGGCATGCCACGGTCTTGCAGGCGCAGCACCCGGGCCGGCAGGGCAGGCCAGAGCAGGGCGGCGAACAGGAACGCCGGCGTCACCGGCTTGTTCTGCTTGATGCGCAGGTCGGTGTTGATCAGTGCTTCGCTGATCAAGGTGTGGGTATAGGTCGGATTGTGCTCCAGGGCCTCGGCACTGGCGGGGAACAGCGGATCGAACAACTGCAAGTCCACCAGCATCTCGAAGGTATCTGCCGCGTTGCCCGACAGGAACAGCTTGAGCACTTCCTCGAACAGGCGGGCCGAGGGGATTTCTCGCAACATCGGCGCCAGTTCGCGAATCGGCGTGGCGCTGTGTTTTTCGATGCCGAAATTCAGCTTGGCGGCGAAACGCACGGCCCGCAGCATCCGCACCGGGTCTTCCTGGTAGCGTTGCTTGGGATCGCCGATCAGGCGGATCAGGCGATTGCGGATGTCGTGTACACCGTTGGCGTAATCGAGGATGCGTTCGCTGACCGGATCGTAATACAGGGCGTTGATGGTGAAGTCGCGGCGTTGCGCGTCTTCTTCCAGCGTGCCGTAGACGTTGTCGCGCAGGATGCGCCCGCTCTCGTTGCGGGAAGACTGGTTGCTGTCTTCCTCTTCATCGCTCTGCGGGTGATTGGCCCGGAAGGTCGCCACTTCGATGATTTCGCGGCCGAAATGGATATGGACCAGCTTGAAGCGCCGGCCAATGATCCGGGCGTTGCGAAACTCGGCCCGTATCTGTTCCGGCGTGGCGCTGGTGGCAACGTCGAAATCCTTGGGTGTGATGTTGAGCAGCATGTCGCGCACGCAGCCACCGACCAGGTAAGCCTGGTAGCCGGCGTTCTGCAAACGTTCGACGATGTTCACCGCATAACGGCTGAACTGGGCCTTTTGCAGTGAATGCTGGCCGCTGTTGAGCACTTCAGGCGTGCTGCGAATATGTTGCGTACGACGCAAGGGAGAACGGAATGACTGGAACAGCTTCTTCAGCATGGGATGCACTGTTTGAAGGAATGTTCGGCCAAAAACGAAGAATGACCGCATGATGGGCGGGGATTCTAGCATTTAGTCGAGGGATGGTGTAGGACAGAGGAGTTTTGGGCTGCAAGCTTTCAGCGATAGGCGTGTAGGCGGCGGGGAAGGCGGAACGCCAGAAACCACAAGGGGAGCCGAAGCTCCCCCAGAATTAGTTGCGTGCTCTGTTTTTATTATTGGTTTCGGGCTTCTTGTTTTTGTTGAGTGCCCGCGCCACGAGGTTTTCCCTTCGTGACCCTCCCAATCGGGAGCCAAGAGCAAACGGATTGCTTTGGTCGCTGTGTTGCAGTGATCAATCGATCCAACCAGTTCAGGCAGCTGTCTTGAGACAGTTTTTATTATTCTCGGCCTGGTTGCGGGGCAAGCCCCAAATACAACGCCTCTCCAAAAGAATCAGTTAGCTGCGCCTCTCGCCGTCTTGTTTTTATTGTGCGTGAGTCGATTCGTCTTATTTTTATTGTCTTTTGCATTGCTTGTTATTGTTCTTGTACCAAAGCTATAGCAGGGTGCGTGCCAACTTTTGCGAGACCCAGCGAAACCGGGGGTTATAGGGTTATAGCCATTTTTTCGAGGCGAAAAAAAGCCGGGGTTTCGTTACCGTAAACCCCGGCTTCTGTTACGTGAAAAAGACTGGGGTAACAGTTTTTTCACATTCAGCGGTGTTACCCCCACACCTCAGCTTTCGCTGGTCGCTCCGGTCTTGCGTCGTGGAATCCCCAGGCGCTGACGACGTTCCCACAGGCACTTGCGGCTGACGCCCAGCTTGCGTGCCAGTTCGGTTTCGGTCATGTGGTCCTGGTGCTCGAGGACGAAGTGCTGGAAGTAATCCTCCAGGGACAGGTCTTCGGTAGGTTCGTGGCTGGTGTTGTTGGCGCCGCCGCCCTGTTGCGGGGCCAGGCCGATGAATTCTTCGTCGTCCAGGTCACTGAGCTCGATATCGATGCCCAGCAGGTCGGCGGAAATTTCCGGGCTCTCGCACAGGATCACCGCCCGCTCGACCGCGTTTTCCAGTTCTCGAACGTTACCCGGCCAGGCGTAATGACGAATGGCCTGTTCGGCGTCCGGGGCGAACTTGAGGTCGGTGCGGTTGACCCGCGCGCTCTGGCGGGCCAGAAACGCCTGGGCGATTTCATTGACGTCGGCGCCACGCTCGCGCAGGGCAGGGAGCTTCAAGGCGATCACGTGCAAGCGGTAGTACAAGTCTTCGCGGAACTGGCCAATTTTCGCCAGGCTCTTGAGGTCACGGTGGGTGGCCGCGATCAGGCGGACATCGACCTTTTGCGACTGCACCGAGCCGACCCGGCGGATTTCGCCTTCCTGGAGCACCCGCAGCAACCGCGCCTGGGCTTCCAATGGCAGCTCGCCGATTTCATCGAGGAACAACGTACCGCCGTCCGCCGCTTCCACCAGCCCGGCACGCCCGGCGCTGGCGCCGGTGAACGCGCCCTTCTCGTGACCGAACAGTTCGGACTCGATCAGGCTTTCCGGAATCGCCGCGCAGTTCACCGAAATCATCGGTGCCTTGGCCCGGCGCGACAGGTTGTGCAGGGCACGGGCCACCAATTCCTTGCCGGTGCCCGACTCGCCCTGGATCAGGACGTTGGAGTCGGTCGGCGCGACTTTGCGGATCTTGCCGTACAGGTCCTGCATGGGCGGGCAGGAGCCAATGATGCCGATTTCGCCATTATTGTTGCTGGCGCCGGCTTTCGCCGACGCGCTGGCCTTGCCGACGGGTTCCGCAGGATTGCTGGTGGCCGCCTGTCGATCCCGCAGGATGCGGGCCACGGCCTGGAGCATCTCGTCGTGGTCGAACGGTTTGGCGATGTAGTCCACCGCGCCCATTTTCATGGAGTCGACCGCCGAGCGCAGGCTGGCGTAGCTGGTCATGATCAGCACCGGCGTGCCCTGGCCGAGCTTGATCAGCTCGGTGCCCGGGGCGCCAGGCAGGCGCAGGTCGCTGACGATCAGGTCGAACGTGGGGATGCTGAAACGTTCTTGTGCTTCCTGCACTGAACCGGCTTCGCTGACCTGGTACTGGTTGCGTTCCAGCAGGCGGCGCAAGGCGGAGCGGATAATTGTTTCGTCTTCGACGATCAAAATGTGCGGCATTGATTCGATTCTCTCGACGGTCTCAGTTCACAGCGGACGTCGCTTCGACATGACGCGGCAAGGTCACCCGGATACGGGTGCCGCGTTGGCTCTGAACATCGGCCGGGCTGTCGATGGTGATTTGTCCATAATGCTCTTCAACGATGGAATAGACCAGTGCGAGGCCCAGACCGGTGCCTTCGCCAGGATCCTTGGTGGTGAAGAAAGGTTCGAACAATCGGTCCATGATGTTCTGTGGGATACCGCTGCCTTCGTCTTCGACGATCAGGTCGATCGTGTGTTCGAAAGCTTCGCTCTTGACCCGCACCGCGCTGCCGGCCGGTGAGGCGTCCCGCGCGTTGGAGAGCAGGTTGATCAACACCTGGGCGAGCCGCTGGGGGTCGCCATCGACCCAGTGCTCCGGGTCGCACAGGTTGAAGAATTGCACTTCGAAATTGCGCCGGTTGAGGGCCAGCAGACCAATGGCGTCCTGGGCCACTTCGGCCAGGCAGACAGGTTCGTCATTGTGTTGGTGGCCGCCAGCATGGGCGAAACTCATCAGCGACTGGACGATGCGCGACACGCGCTTGGTCTGTTCGAGGATCTGCCCGCTGATTTCCGTCAGCTCGCCGTCGTCCTCGCGCTCTTCGCGCAGGTTCTGCGCCAGACAGGCGATGCCGGTGATCGGGTTGCCGATTTCATGGGCCACCCCGGCGGCCAGGCGGCCGATGCTTGCCAGCCGTTCGGAGTGGACCAGCTTGTCTTCGAGCATCTGGGTATCGGTCAGGTCTTCCACCAGCAGCACCAGGCCGCTGTTGCCGGGAGCCAGTGGCTCGTCGATTGCCGCTTTGTGCAGGTTCAGCCAGCGGGTCTGGCCGTCGAGGGCCAGGTGCTGTTTGTGCAAGTGCTCGTCCGGCAGGTCGATGAACCCTTGCAGCAAGCCTTTCCACGGCTCGCCCAGGGTGCTCAGGCGGGAACCGACCACGCGCTGGGCGGCGATTCCGGTGAGCTCTTCCATGGCCTTGTTCCACATCAGGATTTCCTGGTCCTTGGCCAGGGAGCACACGCCCATCGGCAATTCCTGCAGGGTCTGGCGATGGTAACGGCGCAAGGCGTCCAGTTCGGCGGCCAGGCCGGTGAGGCGCGAGTGGTAATCCTCGAGACGGCTTTCGATGAAGTGGATGTCTTCGGTGACGTAGTTCTCGCCGCCAGCCTTGTAGGGCAGGAACGTCTCGACCATGTCCTGGGCCACGCTGGGGCCCATCAGGCCGGACAGGTTGGCCTCGATCCGGTCCCGCAGGCGACGCAAGGCGTATGGGCGGCGTTCATCGAAAGGCAAGTAGAGGTCGCGCAGGGCCTGTTCAACTTCCTTTTGCGCGGCCTTGGCACCCAAGGGCTTGGCCAGTTGCGTGGCGAATTCCTGGGGTGAGGCGGCGTGCAACTCGCGGCGCTGCGGGCGACGCACGTTGTCCACCGCACAGGCCTCGGCGGCGCTGGCTTCTTCGCTGCTGGCGTTGGTGAACAGCGAGATCAGCGTGAACATCAGCACGTTCGCCGCCAGGGAAGCGATGGCCGCCATGTGCCAACTGGTGTCGTCGAGCACGTAGATCATGTTCAGCAGCGGAATATAGAAGCCCTGCAGGTTGCCCATCAGCGGTAACAGCATCGCCACCAGCCACACCAGGATCCCTGCCAGCAGGCCGGCGATGAAGCCGCGGCGGTTGGCGGTCGGCCAATACAGCACCGACAGCACGCCGGGCAGGAACTGCAAGGTGGCGACGAAGGCGACGATGCCCAGGTTGGCCAGGTCCTGCCCGTCACCGAGCATCAGGTAAAAACCGTAGCCGGCCATGATGATCGCGACGATCAGCGCCCGGCGGGTCCACTTCAACCAGCGATAGATGTTGCCTTCGGCTGGCGGCTGGTAGAGCGGTAGCACCAAGTGGTTGAGGGCCATGCCCGACAAGGCCAGCGTGGTGACGATAATCAAGCCGCTGGCCGCCGACAGGCCACCGACGTAGGCCAATAATGCCAGGGCCTTGCTGTTGGCGGCGATGCCGATGCCGAGGGTGAAGTATTCCGGGTTGGTGCTGGCGCCCAGCTTCAGGCCAGCCCAGAGGATCAGCGGCACCGCCAGGCTCATCAACAGCAGGAACAACGGCAGGCCCCAACTGGCGCTCACCAGCGAGCGCGGGTTGAGGTTTTCGGTAAAGGTCATGTGGTACATGTGCGGCATCACGATCGCCGAGGCGAAGAACACCAGCAACAGCGTGCGCCACGGGCCTTCCTGCAAAGGCGTGTGCAGGGCGGCGAGGGCGGTCTGGTTCTGCAGCAGCCAGAGCTCAAGCTGCTGCGGGCCATCGAACACGCCGTACAAGGCATAGAGACCGACACCGCCGATGGCGATCAGCTTGATCACCGACTCGAAGGCGATCGCAAACACCAGGCCTTCGTGTTTTTCCCGCGTGGCGATGTGCCGGGAGCCGAAGAAGATCGTGAACAGAATGATCAGCGCACAGAAGCTCAACGCCACTCGGTGCTGTACCGGCTCGCGGGTCAGGATGCTGATGGAATCGGCCACGGCCTGGATTTGCAGGGCCAGCAGCGGCAACACCCCGACCAGCATGAAGATCGTGGTCAGCGCGCCGGCCCAGGTGCTGCGAAAGCGAAAGGCGAACAGGTCGGCCAGTGACGACAGTTGGTAGGTGCGGGTGATTTTCAGGATCGGGTAGAGCAACACTGGCGCCAGCAGGAACGCCCCTGACACCCCCAGGTAACTGGAGAGGAAACCATAGCCGTACTGATAGGCCAGCCCGACCGTGCCATAGAACGCCCACGCGCTGGCATAGACACCCAGCGACAGGGTGTAGGTCAGCGGGTGGCGGATGATCGCCCGGGGGATCATGCCTCGTTCGCTGATCCAGGCTACGCCGAACAGCACCGCCAGGTAGGCGGCGCTGATCAGGATCATCTGGGTCAGGCTAAAGCTCATCGGCATCTTTTTGGCTCTGCAGGATGAAGGTCACGACAATCAGTATCAGCCAGAGCAGATACGGCCGATACCAGGCACCCGTGGCATCGATCCACCAATCCATGATGGCCGGGGAGAACAGGTAAATCCCCACTACCAGGAGCAGGACCAAGCGATAGATGTACATCCCGGCCTCTCTAATTTATGCGCGTGCCCGAAAACGTGCGGCGATGGTAACGGATGGGCGCCAAGCTGCAAGGGCCGTCAACGTATTTGCGCTTCGGGCAGGCTCAGTGTGCGCGGGATCTTGCCCGCATCCCAGTGGCGAATGCCCCAGGCCAGCAGTTCCCGTGGGCTGGCATCGACCAGTTCGAGGCCCGGTTGCTGGCCCAGTGCTCGCAAGGCCCTTAGCAACAGCGGCGTGGCCTGGTCGGCCGCCAGCGGCGGGGAACGGTAGGATTTGCCAAGCTTGTGCCCGTCGGGCTGGGTGATCAGCGGCACGTGGAGGTAACGCGGTTGCGGCAACCCGAGCAGTTCTTGCAGGTAGAGCTGGCGCGGCGTGGAGTCCAGCAGGTCGGCGCCGCGCACGATATCGGTCACCCCTTGCCAGGCGTCGTCCAGGACCACGGCCAGTTGATAAGCGTAGAGCCCGTCGCGGCGGCGGATCACGAAGTCACCGACCTCACGGCCGAGGTGCTGGCGGAACTCGCCCTGGACCCGGTCGGTGAAGTGGTATTCAAGCTCGGGGACGCGCAGGCGGATGGCGGCGTCCTCGGTGCCGTGCCCGGCATTGCGGCACAATCCCGGATAAATACCCTGGTAGGCCTCCAGTTGCTTGCGTGAACAGGTGCACGCATAGGCCAACCCTTGGCTGAACAGCCGGTTGATGACCTGATCGTAGGCGTCATGGCGTTCGCTCTGGCGAACCATCTCGCCGTCCCATTCGAACCCGTAGCTTTCCAGCGCCTGGAGAATTGCCGCTTGCGCACCCGGCTCCTCCCGGGGCGGGTCGAGGTCCTCCATGCGCAGCAACCAACGCCCACCCACAGCCCGGGCGTCCAGGTACGAAGCCAGTGCGGCGACCAGCGAACCAAAATGCAAGTGGCCGCTGGGGGTGGGGGCGAAGCGTCCGATGTAGGCAGTCATAGGGCGAATGTTACTGGGTCCGGGCAGGAGGAAAGCAATCTCGACAACAAAGCCTATTCCTTGTGGGAGCGAGCTTGCTCGCGATAGCGGGGAATCAGCCAGCATTGATGCGTCTGACAGGCCGCTATCGCGAGCAAGCTCGCTCCCACAGGGGGATGCACCAAAGCTTGGGGAAAGCATCGGAAACAAAAAACGGAGCGTATGAACGCTCCGTTTCGGTGACAGCCCCGGCAATTACTTGCCGACCTGTTTTTCCTTGATTTCCGCCAGGGTCTTGCAGTCGACACACATGTCGGCGGTCGGACGCGCCTCCAGACGCTTGACGCCGATCTCGACGCCGCAGGACTCGCACCAACCGTACTCTTCGTCTTCGATCAGTTGCAGGGTCTTGTCGATTTTCTTGATGAGCTTGCGCTCACGGTCACGGGCGCGCAGCTCGAGGCTGAACTCTTCTTCCTGGCTGGCACGGTCGGCCGGGTCGGGGAAGTTGGCCGCTTCGTCTTTCATGTGATCCACGGTGCGGTCGACTTCCTGCATCAAGTCCTGTTTCCACTTGTTCAGGATCTTGGTGAAGTGCGCGCGCATGGGGGCGCCCATGTACTCTTCGCCAGCTTGCGGGACGTACGGCTCAAACCCGCTGAGCGTTTGATTTTGATTTTGCTTTGCTTGGGTGGGCATGAATGGACCGCCTCTACTCTTGTAATCCACTACGCAGGATTGCTCCATCACCGACACCTGCCGGCCCTGCGGCTGCAAGCGGGCGAACTTACCAGATCAAATCGGGCCGCGCTACTCCCGGTTGTCGAGCCTGCGGCGGCCGGGGCTTGTAAAACGTGGCCGGGTTCGCTTCGGTGGGGATGTCAACCTGCTCAATGCTTGATTCTAGTCAAGCCTGGGCCAATCGCGGGAGTCATTTCCTGCAATCCGAGGGCTCAGACCGCTTTGGGTTCGTGCTCGTTCCCGCAGTTGTTCCCGAGTTGGGTAGAATCGGTTCTTTTTCCCCTGAAGGAAGGCCAATGGCTCAGCCCTACAGTGCGCGCAGCCGCGCCATCGAACCTTTCCATGTGATGGCGCTGTTGGCCCGCGCCAACGAACTGCAAGCCGCCGGGCATGACGTTATTCACCTGGAGATCGGCGAGCCGGACTTCACTACTGCCGAGCCGATTATCCAGGCCGGCCAGGCCGCGCTGGCGGCGGGCAAGACCCGTTACACCGCGGCCCGGGGCATCCCTGAGCTGCGCGAGGCCATCTCGGGTTTCTATGGGCAGCGCTACGGCGTCGACATCAACCCTCGACGCATCATGATCACGCCGGGCGGCTCTGGCGCGCTGCTGCTGGCCAGCGCTTTGTTGGTCGACCCGGGCAAGCATTGGCTGTTGGCGGACCCTGGCTATCCCTGTAACCGCCATTTCCTGCGCCTGGTGGAAGGCGCGGCGCAATTGGTGCCGGTGGGACCGGATGTGCGTTACCAACTGACGCCGGACCTGGTGAACCGCCATTGGGACCAGGACAGCGTCGGCGCATTGGTGGCCTCGCCGGCCAACCCGACCGGAACGATTCTGACCCGGGACGAGCTGGCGGGGTTGTCCAAGGCCATCAAGGGCCACAACGGTCATCTGGTGGTCGACGAGATCTATCACGGCCTGACCTACGGCACCAACGCCGCCAGCGTATTGGAAGTGGACGACGATGCCTTTGTCCTCAATAGTTTTTCCAAGTATTTCGGCATGACCGGTTGGCGGCTCGGCTGGCTGGTGGCCCCTTCGGCGGCCATCGGCGAGCTGGAAAAGCTTGCGCAGAACCTCTACATCAGTGCGCCGAGCATGGCCCAGTATGCCGCCCTGGCCTGTTTCGAGCCCGCCACGATCGAAATCTTCGAGCAGCGTCGGGCCGAGTTCGCGTTGCGCCGCGACTTTCTGCTACCGGCCTTGCGGGAATTGGGCTTCGGCATCGCGGTGGAGCCGCAAGGGGCGTTTTACCTCTATGCCGACATCAGCGCGTTCGGCGGCGATGCCTTTGCGTTCTGCCAGCACTTCTTGGAAACCGAACACGTGGCCTTCACGCCGGGTCTGGACTTCGGACGTCACCAGGCCGGCCACCATGTGCGTTTCGCCTATACACAGAGCCTGCCGCGGTTACAGGAAGCGGTGGAGCGAATCGGGCGCGGACTGCGGAGTTGGCAAGGCTGATGCGTTTTTCCCCTGCGTTGGAAGAAGGCCGCTTGATACGACGTTACAAGCGTTTTCTCGCTGATATCGAGACCGTTCACGGCGAACTTCTTACTATTCACTGCCCCAACACTGGCTCGATGCTCAATTGTATGGCCGAAGGCGCGCGCGTCTGGTTCAGTCGCTCCAGCGACCCCAAGCGCAAGTTGCCCGGCACTTGGGAAATCGGCGAAACCCCTCAGGGACGGCTCGCCTGCATCAATACCGCACGGGCCAATGCCTTGGTCGAGGAGGCCCTGCGCGCCGGGATCATTAGCGAACTGAACGGGTTTACCGGGCTCAAGCGTGAAGTGGCGTACGGCGTGGAAAACAGCCGTATCGATTTTCGCCTGGACTATGAGCTGGGCTCGGCCTGGGTCGAAGTCAAAAGTGTCACGCTGGGGTTCGATGGCACCCACGTGGCGGCGTTTCCCGATGCGGTGACCTTGCGTGGGGCCAAACACTTGAGAGAACTGGCCTGCCTGGCCCGGCAAGGCGTGCGGGCGGTGCAGCTGTATTGCGTGAACCTCAGTGGTATCGAGGCCGTGCGCCCGGCACACGAAATCGACCCGGTGTACGCCGCTGCCCTGCGTGACGCGGTGGCGGCGGGTGTGGAGGTGCTGGCCTACGGGGTCACGCTGACGCCCGAGCAGATGTGGGTGGACCGTGCGTTGCCGGTGTTGCTAGAGCTCGACCCAGACGCCGTGCTCGTCCTCCCGGCTATCTAGGGCAGCGAGGAACTGACCGGCGCAGGGGCCGGCCACGCATTCACCGCTTTCGATCAGGAACAGCGCGCCGTGAGTGGCGCACTGGATCAGGCTGGCGCTGGGGTCGAGGAATTGGTCGGGTTGCCATTCCAGCGGCACGCCACGGTGCGGGCAGCGATTGAGATAGACGTACACCTGGCCGGCGCGTCGCACGGCCAGGAGCTTGCGCCCATCGAGCTCGAAGCCGCGACTGCCGTTGTCGGGCAATTGGGCGGCGGTACAAAGAAACTTCATGGGTGTCTCAATATTTGTCGGAGTGAATCCATTGTGGGAGCGAGCTTGCTCGCGATGACGGTGACACATTCAACATCTGAGTGACTGACAGGCCGCTATCGCGAGCAAGCTCGCTCCCACAAGGTTTCGTGTGGCAAAAGATCCATGCTTGACGGTCAAATGAAAACAATTATCAAATGGCGCCTCCTTCGCAGGTGGCTGAGGATACTTGGCTCTACCCGGTCCTGTGAAAAACTTCTTCGAGGAAGCTGCCCGATGCGCCTGAACATCCGCGTTGTTGCGCTCTGTGTCGCACTGTTGGTCAACCAAGGGATCAGCGCCGCTGAGTCGCCGCAGCGTTGGGTCAGCGCTGGCGGCGCCTTGTCGGAGTGGGTCAGTGCCCTGGGCGGCGAATCGAAACTGGTGGGCGTGGACACCACCAGCCAGCATCCTGAGTCGTTGCGGGCCCTGCCCAGCATTGGCTATCAGCGACAATTGTCCGCCGAGGGTGTATTGAGCCTGCGCCCGCAGATCCTGGTGGGCACCGAAGAAATGGGACCTCCACCGGTGCTGGCGCAAATCCGCAGCGCCGGCGTGCAGGTCGAACTGTTCTCGGCCACCCCTGACCTGCCGACGTTGCAAGGCAATTTGCGCCACTTGGGCCAGTTGCTGGGGGCCGAGGCCGCGGCTGCCCAGGTGTTTGATCGTTACCAGGAACAGCTCACCCAGCAACACGCCCGTATAGTCGAGGCCCAGCGCAAGCAAAAGGCACCCGGGGTATTGCTGTTGGTGGGCAGTTCCGGTGGCAAGCCACTGGTCGCTGGCAAGGGCACTTCCGCCGACTGGCTGTTGCAGCAGGCCGGCGGTCACAACCTCGCGACCCACAATGGCTACAAGTCTTTTTCCGTGGAAAGCCTGGCTGGCCTGAATCCTGAAGTGCTGGTCTTCGCCGACCGTGCCCTGAGCGGTGAAGAGGCGCGAGCGGCGTTGTTCAGGGAAAACCCGATTCTGTCCTCGACCCGGGCCGCGAGGGACGGGCGCGTCATGGAGCTCGACCCGACGCTGTTGGTGGGCGGGTTGGGTCCGCGTCTGCCACAAAGCCTGGTGAAACTGACGGCCGGCTTCTATCCGGCTGAGTCGGCCACGGCGCCATGACCGCGTTGGTCAAGCCACGCACTTTATTCACCGGCCTGGGCCTGCTGTGTCTGCTGGCGACCTGGTTGTCCCTGGCCCTGGGGCCCGTGAGCCTGCCGCTGCTGGACACTTTGCGCGCCGCCTTGCGCTTGTCGGGTTTGCCAGTGGCCGCCGATGGCCTCGAGCAGGCCGAACTGATCCTTGGCCAGATCCGTTTGCCACGGACGCTGCTCGGCTTGGCGGTGGGCGGGGTGTTGGCGTTGTCCGGCGTGGCGATGCAGGGTCTGTTCCGTAATCCACTGGCGGACCCGGGGCTGGTGGGGGTGTCCAGCGGCGCGGCGCTCGGGGCCGCATTCGCGATTGTCGCTGGCTCGACGCTGGGCGGGTTGCCCGAAGCCTTTGGTCCCTACGTGTTGTCGTTGTGTGCGTTCCTCGGCGGGCTCGGCGTGACGGCGCTGGTCTATCGTCTCGGTCGACGCAATGGCCAGACCCATGTCGCGACCATGCTCTTGGCCGGCATTGCCTTGACCGCGTTGTCCGGTTCCGCCGTCGGCCTGTTCACTTACCTGGCGGATGACGCGACCCTGCGCACCTTGACGTTCTGGAACCTGGGCAGTCTCAACGGCGCCAGCTACACGAGGTTGTGGCCGCTGTTGCTGGTCAGCGCCGGCGTCGCGCTCTGGTTGCCACGCCGGGCCCGGCAACTCAATGCGCTGTTGCTGGGCGAGTCCGAGGCCGCCCACCTGGGTGTCAACGTCGAAGCCCTCAAGCGTGAGCTGGTGTTTTGTACGGCGCTGGGGGTTGGCGCGGCGGTGGCGGCGGCGGGCATGATCGGCTTTGTCGGGCTGGTGGTGCCGCATCTGGTGCGCCTGGTGGCCGGCCCTGATCACCGGGTCTTGTTGCCCGCTTCGGTGCTGGCGGGCGCGAGCCTGTTGTTGCTGGCCGACCTGGTGGCACGCCTGGCGCTGGCCCCGGCGGAATTGCCGATCGGCATCGTCACGGCGTTCATCGGCGCGCCGTTCTTTCTCTATCTATTGGTGCGAGGGCGCGCCTGATGCTGCAAGCGCAGAACCTGCACATTCAACGTGGCCGGAAAACCGTGCTGGCGGGCGTCGACCTGCTGCTCAACCCCGGCGAAGTGCTGGGGGTGCTCGGGCCTAACGGTGCGGGTAAAAGCACCTTGCTGGCGGGCCTGTGTGGCGAATTGCGCCCAAGCCAGGGGCAGGTATGGCTCGATGACCGGCCGCTGGCTCACTGGCAGGGTGCCGAGCGCGCCCGCCGCGTGGCGGTCTTGCCGCAATCGTCGACCCTGGATTTTGCTTTCCGTGTCGAGGAGGTCGTCGGCATGGGGCGCCTGCCGCACCAGAGCGGTCGGCTGCGGGACGAGCAAATTGTCGCCGCGGCGCTGCAAGCGGCAGACGCCGCGCATCTCCACGGCCGCAGTTACCTGGCGTTGTCCGGTGGGGAGCGCCAGCGGGTGCATCTGGCGCGGGTGCTGGCCCAGTTGTGGCCCGGTGAAGCGGGGCAAACCCTGTTGCTGGACGAGCCGACTTCGATGCTCGATCCGTTGCACCAGCACACCATCCTCCAGGCGGTGCGGGAGTTCGCCAGTCGCGGCGCTGCTGTGTTGGTAATCCTGCATGACCTGAACCTGGCGGCGCGTTACTGTGATCGCCTGTTGCTGCTCGCGTCCGGTCGACCGGTGGCCCTGGACACGCCCCGGCAGGTGCTGCGCCCGGAACCGCTCAAGGCGGTGTTCGGCCTGGACGTGCTGGTGCAAGACCATCCGGAGCGCGGGCATCCGTTGATCATTGCCCGCTGAGGGCGCCCTGGAGGATATGGACGTGCGCTTGTTCCTGATCCTGGCATTAAGTGTACTGACGGCCTGCCAGAGCATTGCACCGCCCCCGCTTGGCGGACGGATTCGTGACTTGCACAACGGTCAGGCCGTGACGCCCCAAGTGTTGGTCGAACGCCTGGCAAGGGCGCCACGGGTAGTGGTGGGTGAGCGACACGACAATCCTGATCACCACGTGCTGCAGCGATGGCTACTCCAATCCTTGGCCGGACAGCGGGCCCAAGGCAGCCTGTTGCTGGAAATGCTCACCCCCGCGCAACAGCCACGGGTTGATTCCGTTCGCCAGTTGCCCGCCTTGCCCAAGGATTTGCCCGGCGCGCTGGCCTGGTCCCCCGGCTGGGATTGGAATCTCTATGGGCCCATCGTCGAGTTTGCCCTGGCGCAACGTTATCCATTGTTGGCCGCCAATCTGGACGCCACTGAGATCCAGCGCTTCTATCGGCAAGCGCCCGGCTTGGCGGGCGCTCGCTCCAATGCCGTCACGGTGAAGGACGCGTTGTTGGAACAGATTCGTGAATCCCACTGCGGTTTGCTGCCAGAGTCGCAAATGCCGCCAATGCTGGCCGTACAGCAACAGCGTGACCGGCGCATGGCCGAACGTTTGCTGCAAGCGCCGACACCGGCATTGTTGTTCGCTGGCGCCTGGCATGGGCGAAAAGATGTCGGTATGCCGCTGCATACGCTGGATCTTGGCGCCAGCGAGGCACCGGTCGTCCTGATGCTGGCTGAGGAGGGCAGTGACGTAACGTCGGCCATGGCCGATTACGTGTGGTACACCCCGGCCATGCCGCCACAGGATTATTGTGTGCAGATGCGTGAACACATCCGTCAATGAAATTGCAGGCAAAAAAAGACCCGGCAAGAGCCGGGTCAAATAACCGTGATTAGCCTGATGAGGAGATATCTGAGAGTCCGAACCAAGGGCTGTTCAAATATCGACCAGTCTCGCGACCGGATGTGCTAATCATAGCGATTCTCATTACCATGTCAAACATTGTTTTACGATTCGTCGAAATAACCTCGTGGCCAGGGTTCGCACAGGGAACGAAAAGGGGTGTCAGGCTTTGTGACGCGTCGAAATAGCGTCCAGCTGTTTATTCAAGGCTTCCTTGCGTTCAGCGGGGATGTCATTCCAATGCACATCCATCAACGCACCCTCGATGGCGTAGAGCAACACCTTGGACGCCCGGAAACCGCGAGTGCGCACGGCGCGATAGGCATCCACGGCCCCGAGCCGGCGTAGATCAGAAGCGCTGTGGATACCCACGGCGTGCAGCCACTGGGCCGATGTCTTGCCCAGATTCTTCAGGTGTTGCAGTTCATCATTCATCGAGCCTCCTTGCGACGGCCGACTGGTGCGGTGGGCAAGCTTCTGAGCAGTGTAGCGGTCAGTAGGAAAAACGTGATTCTTTGGTGGGATTCGACGCAAAAGCTTCTAATGCATTACGCACGATGAGGTGGGAATAGACTGCATTCTCCAGCGCAAGCGAGGGCGCTGGAGATGTGTTCGGTCGTGGCAGGGCCGCGGGTTGACCGGCCTCGTTAGAGATTATCAGCGGGTGCGGTAGCGCAATCGGGTGCCGAAATTCATCGACATCAGGATTTCGTCCGCAGACAGCTCGGGCGGGAAGTAGGCCCCGGATATCTGCGCATGGGCCAGGCTCGCGCCTTCCAATGATGATTTGCGGAAATCGATGCCGCGTAAATCGGTGGCACGGAAATACGCATCGGTGAAATCGACGTCGTCCGCATTCAGTTCCCGCAGATCGAGGCCGCGAAAATCGCCGCCGCGCATGTCGACCGTGCCTTGAGGGCGCTCCTTGTTGAAGCCTGAAATGTCATCTTTGCGCAGCAGAGCATAAAGCGGGCTGTTGAGAATCTTGGGATGGCTCATTTCATATCACCTGTTGGTTTTATGACGCCAGTATAGTGCCACTATTTATTGGCCGTGAAGCCGGGCATCGCCTCACGGCCAAAATAGTGATTTACAGGCCTGGCAAACGCTGGCGGATTTGCGCGACGACAATGTCGAGCGTACCGCTTTCATTGGTTTGGACCCGTTTGCTGCAGAGAATTTCCGCCGGGGTCAGGGCTTCGCGGCTGGACTGTTGTGCGGCAATGACCGCCAGGTTCGCATCGGAGGGGTCTTGCTGGTCGGCCTGGCGCTGCGCCAGTCGGCTTTCGATGACCGCTTGCGGCGCGTCGCAGTCGAGAATCAGGAACGGAGCGCCGGTGGCCTCGGCGACTTTTGCCGCGGCATCGCGCTGATCGTGCTTGAGATAGGTGGCATCGATCACCACCGGGAAACCGGCGCGCAGGATCGTCGCGGCGACTTCATGCAGGTGGGCGTAGGTGGCGCTGCTGGCGTCGCTGCCATAAATGCCGGCCTGCGGATCGTTGGGGACCTGTTGTTGGCCGAACAGGCGCTTGCGCTCCACGTCCGAACGCAGGCGAATGGCCCCCAGTGCTTCGACCAGGCGCATCGCGACATGGCTTTTGCCAACGGCCGAAACACCGTGGGTGATGGCCAGGAAGGGCGAAGGAATGGTGCTGTAGCTTTCGGCCAGGTTGGCGTAGTTGCGGTATTGGCGCAGGGTGGTTGCGCGCTGCACCGGATCGGCTTCGGCCGGCATGCTGAACAGTGCGACTTTGGCCCGGACGAGGGCGCGGTAGGCTTTATAGAAGTTCAGCAGCTCCAAGCCCTGGTAGTCGCCGGTCAGTTCCAGGTATTGGCTGACGAAACGCCGCGCCAACGATTTGAGGCCGCGATCTTCCAGGTCCATCGCCAGGAAGCCGGTGTCGGCGTAGACGTCGGTGAAGCGGAACGGTTCGTTGAATTCGATGCAGTCGAAAATCACCACCTTGCCGTCGATCACGGTGGCGTTGCCCAGGTGGATATCACCGTGGCATTCGCGGATGAAACCGTCGGCCTTGCGCTGGGTGAGCAGCGGCTTGAGGCGTTCGAAACTGCTTTCGGCCCAGGCTTGCAGTGCTTCAAGTTGCAGCAGGTCGGCCTTGTCGTTGAGGAACGGACGGATCTGTTCGAAGTTCTGCAGCACCGGCGCCATCACGCTTTGCGGCGTGCCGGCGACGTTTTCGGCGGGCACCTTGGGCGTGGAGAGGTGGAACTGGGCGATCTGGGCGGCCATCTCGTCGATGTGCGCGGTGGTCAGTTCGCCGTTGGCTTGCAGTGTGCTGAGCAATTGGCTCTGGGGGAATTGACGCATTTTCAGGGCGTATTCGATGGCCGGGCCGTCGCCGCCGAGCTGTGGCGCTTCGGCGCTGCCGGAAATCGGCAGGACTTCCAGGTACAGGTCCCGGGTCAGGCGCTGGTTCAGGCGCAACTCTTCGCTGCAGAAATGCTGGCGCGCTTGGAGGTTGGTGAAATCGAGGAAGCCGAAGTTGACCGGCTTTTTGAATTTGTAGGCGTAAGGCCCGGTGAGCAATACCCAGGAAATGTGGGTTTCGATGACCTGGAACGCTTCGACGGGATGCGGGTAGAGGGCCGGGTTTTGCAAGGCGGCGATCAGGGATTGGCTCACGGGCGGTCCTTCATAGGCTGGAAAATTCAAGGCCGTCATTATGGCCGCTAGCCGCGCTAACGCAAACCGCGTGGGGGGCTCATGTTGAACCGCAGCAAAGTGCGTATAATCCGCCGCCATGACTCGTACCCGATCCCCCCGTACCCCCAAGAAACCACCCGCCAGCCGCCTGCGGCCCTGGCTGGGCTGGGCCCTTAAACTCAGCCTGGTGGGCCTCGTCGTGCTCGCCGGTTTTGCGGTCTATCTCGATGCCGTGGTCCAGGAGAAGTTCTCCGGCAAGCGCTGGACCATTCCGGCCAAGGTCTATGCCCGGCCGTTGGAGCTGTTCGTCGGACAAAAGTTGAGCAAGGCCGACTTCCTGACCGAACTCGATGCCTTGGGTTATCGCCGTGAAAGCGTGGCCAATGGTCCGGGTGCGGCCTCGGTCAATGGCAATACCATCGACCTCAACACCCGTGGTTTCCAGTTCTATGAAGGCATGGAACAGGCGCAACCGGTTCGGGTGCGTTTTTCCGGCGACTACGTGGCTGCGCTGACCGGCGCCAACAACGCGAGCCTGTCGGTGGTGCGCCTTGAGCCGCTGCTCATTGGTGGCCTGTACCCCAAGAATCTCGAAGACCGGATCCTGATCAAGATCGACCAGGTCCCACCGTTCCTGCTCGATACGCTGATCGCCGTCGAAGACCGCGACTTCTACCATCACTTCGGCGTCTCGCCCAAATCGATTGCCCGGGCTATCTGGGTCAACACTTCCTCGGGCCATATGCGCCAGGGCGGCAGTACCCTGACCCAACAGTTGGTCAAGAACTTCTACCTGACCAACGAGCGCAGCCTGACCCGCAAGCTCACCGAAGCCATGATGGCGTTGTTGCTGGAGTTGCACTACGACAAGCAGGAGATCCTGGAGGCCTACCTCAACGAGGTCTTCGTCGGCCAGGACGGTCAACGGGCGGTGCACGGTTTCGGCCTTGCCAGCCAGTTCTTCTTCAGCCAGCCGCTGTCCGAACTCAAGTTGCATCAAGTGGCGCTGCTGGTGGGCATGGTCAAGGGGCCGTCTTCCTACAACCCGCGTCGGAATCCGGAGCGTGCCCTCGAGCGGCGCAACCTGGTGCTCGACTTGCTGCAACAACAAGGTGTGGCGACAGCCGAGCAAGTCGAAGCGGCGAAAAAGATGCCGTTGGGCGTGACCAAGCGTGGCAGCCTGGCGGACAGTTCGTTCCCAGGGTTCATGGACCTGGTCAAGCGGCAACTGCGGGAAGACTACCGCGACGAAGACTTGACCGAAGAAGGCCTGCGCATCTTCACCAGTTTCGACCCGATCCTGCAGATGAAGGCCGAAGCCTCGGTCGAGGACACCTTCAAGCGATTGGCGGGGCGCAAGGGCTCCGACGAAGTCGAAGCGGCCATGGTCGTGACCAACCCGGAAACCGGTGAGGTCCAAGCGATGATCGGCAGTCGCCAGGCCAGCTTTGCGGGATTCAACCGGGCATTGGACGCGGTGCGCCCGATCGGCTCGTTGATCAAGCCAGCGGTTTACCTCACCGCCTTGGAAAAGCCCAGCCAGTACACGCTGACGAGCTGGCTGTCCGACGAGTCATTCTCGATCAAGGGCGCGGACGGCCAGGTCTGGACGCCGCAAAACTATGATCGTCGCCCCCACGGCACGGTGTTCCTTTACCAAGGGCTGGCCCATTCCTACAACCTGTCGACGGCTCGCCTTGGGCTGGAAGTCGGCGTGCCGAACGTACTCAAGACCCTGGCGCGCCTGGGGGTAAGCCGCGAATTCCCGGCCTTCCCGTCGATGCTGCTGGGGGCTGGTGGGCTGACGCCAATAGAAGTGGCGGCGATGTACCAGACGTTGGCCAACGGCGGTTTCAATACACCGATGCGCGGGATTCGCAGCGTGCTGACCGCCGATGGCGAGCCGCTCAAGCGTTATCCGTTCCAGATCCAGCAACGTTTCGATCCGGCATCCATTTACCTGATCCAGAGCGCGATGCAGCGGGTCATGCGTGAAGGCACCGGCAGTTCGGTCTATAACGTGCTGCCCCGGACCCTGACCCTGGCGGGTAAGACCGGCACCAGTAACGACTCGCGTGACAGCTGGTTCGCCGGTTTCAGCCAGGACCTGCTGGCGGTGGTCTGGCTCGGGCGTGATGACAACGGCAAGACCCCGTTCACCGGCGCCACCGGCGCGCTGCAGGTCTGGACCAGTTTCATGCGCAAGGCCGACCCGTTGCCGCTAGACATGCCGCAACCGGACAATATCGTCCAGGCCTGGGTTGATTCGCGTACTGGCCAAGGTTCCGACGCCAATTGCCCGGGCGCAGTACAGATGCCGTATATTCGCGGCAGCGAACCGCCACCCGGTGCAGCCTGTGGCGGCACGAATCCCGCCGAATCGGTGATGGATTGGGTCAAGGACTGGATGAATTAAGCAAAGAGGGTTTCAAGTGAACAAGTGGTTGATTCCAGCGGTAACGGCCGTGGCTTTGCTCAGTGGTTGCTCTACCGTACAACGCGGTTCGATTCCGGTCGTTGACTCCGGCACCGCGGTGTCCAACAGCGAGCGGATCTCGGCCAATGGTGGTTTCCGTCAGACGACGGTGAAACGACCCGTGCAGGGCCAGGCCCAGGCGATTCCGCAAGGCGACACCGGTGTGGTGGTGATGGTGCCCGGTGGCGGCGCGACGACCTCGGCGCCGATCAGCAGCACGCCGATCACGCCGGGCCCGATCACGCCAGGCCCTATCGAAACCTCGCCGATCAATCAGGGCAGCTACAGCATGCCCTCGACGCCGAGCAGCATCCCGTCGGCCAGTGCCGGTGGCTTGTCCGCCGATGAGCAGCTGGACGGCCCGGTGCTGGCCCTGCTGACCACGGCACAACAGCAACAGGCTGGCGGCGACCTCAACGGCGCCTCCTCCAGCCTGGAGCGTGCCCAGCGTGTGGCGCCACGTGAGCCCCAAGTGCTTTATCGCCTGGCCCAGGTGCGTATGGCCCAGGGCGATGCGCCGCAAGCCGAGCAATTGGCCCGCCGTGGCCTGACCTTCGCCAGCGGTCGCCCGGCACTTCAGGCGAGCCTGTGGGAATTGATCGCCCAGGCTCGTGAGAAACAAGGCGATTCGGCTGGCGCGGCGTTGGCCCGTCAGAAGGCCAAGGTTTCGCTCTGATGGATACGCGTTTTCCCCAAATCGCCGATCAGTTGCTGCTGATCGAGCGGGAGCTGCGGGTCCAGGGCTGGTGGAGCGATGTCTCACCTTCGGCGCAAGCGCTGGCCAGTGTCGAGCCGTTCGCGGTCGATACCCTGGAATTCGAGCAGTGGCTGCAATGGATTTTCCTGCCCAGGATGAAAGCCATCCTGGAAAACGACCTGCCGCTGCCCAACGCCTCGGGCATCCTTGCCATGGCCGAGATGGTCTATGCCCAGCGGCCAGGGCAGGGTGCCCAGTTGCAGCGGCTGCTGGCGCAGTTCGATCAGTTGATCAGCGACGTCGGTTGATCGCCATTATTGGCAGTGTTCCTCGATCTGCTGGCGGGTCTCATCGATCCGCTGGCGTCGCTCTTCATCCGTGAGGCGGCGCATTTCCCCCTCCACGTCTTCCCGCACCCTGGGGTTGTTCTGCAATTGCGCCAGGTTGGTCCGGGCCTGGTCGCAGAAGGCCTTGAGCTGGGCTTCCTGCTCGGCAACTTCTTTTTTGACCTGTTGGTCGATGGCCTTTTGATCGCCAACGACCCCGCCTGAAGCGGGGGGCGGTGGTTTGGGCGCTGGCGTTGCGGACTTGCCCACGGTCGTCGCTTCCACGCCTTGGGGCGGCTGGGCGCCAAAGTGGGTCACGCCTTGGGCGTCCACCCATTTATAGATCTGGCCGGCCATGCTTATCGGGCTCAGGCCCACCAGCAGGCTGGCCGTCAATAACATCATTCGCATGCTGTTTCCTTGTCTTGGATTGCGCAATTGAAGCTAACACAGTTGCCGTTTAAGGGTTTTTTCTTGCGTTCTCATGCGCTTACTTCGAATAAAGCACATAGACGACTTGACTTGAAGGAGGCGAAACAGAAGAATCCAAAGTCCGCTGTAGAGGGACTGCCAGAAGCAGACCCACTCGGCAGATCATGAGGCGCATATCCGCGCCGACCTGTTACACCCGCAACGCGTTACCTCGCGCTGGGTGGGAAAGGCCCGCAACACTTGGGACGATCCCAATACTTGCTCAGTCAGTGCTGACGTAGTCGGCGACCACCGTCGCTCATGCTCTGCCGAGAAGTAAACCTATTAAGACCCGTCCCCTTTTGTGGGTCGGTATTCTGGCGTTTTAGAGGTGAACAACGTGGAGCTTTTATCTGGCGGTGAGATGCTCGTCCGCTTTTTGCGTGACGAAGGCGTCAAATATATCTACGGGTACCCCGGTGGTGCTCTTCTTCATGTCTACGATGCCCTGTTCAAAGAACCGGAAGTGACCCACATCCTGGTTCGTCACGAGCAGGCGGCCACCCATATGGCTGATGGTTATGCCCGTGCTACCGGCAAGGCCGGCGTGGTCCTGGTGACTTCCGGTCCTGGCGCCACGAACGCCATCACCGGTATCGCCACCGCGTACATGGACTCCATCCCGATGGTGATCATCTCCGGCCAGGTGCCCAGCACCATGGTGGGCACCGATGCATTCCAGGAAACCGACATGATCGGTATCTCCCGGCCGATCGTGAAGCACAGCTTCATGATCAAGCACGCGTCGGAAATCCCGGAAGTCATGAAGAAGGCCTTCTACCTGGCCGAATCCGGTCGTCCTGGTCCGGTCGTGGTCGACGTTCCCAAAGACATGACCAACCCGGCCGAGAAGTTCGAATACATCTTCCCGAAAAAAGCCAAGCTGCGTTCCTACAGCCCGGCGGTCCGTGGTCATTCCGGGCAAATCCGCAAGGCCGCCGAAATGCTGCTGGCGGCCAAGCGCCCGGTGTTGTACTCCGGTGGTGGCGTGATCCTCGGCGGTGGCTCCGCGCCGCTGACCGAGCTGGCGAAAATGCTCAACCTGCCGGTCACCAATACGCTGATGGGCCTGGGTGCGTTCCCGGGTTCGGACCGTCAGTTCATTGGTATGCTCGGCATGCACGGCAGCTACACCGCCAACCTGGCGATGCACCACGCCGATGTCATCCTCGCGGTCGGCGCGCGTTTCGACGACCGTGTGATCAACGGCGCGGCGAAATTCTGCCCGAACGCCAAGATCATCCACATCGACATCGACCCGGCGTCCATCTCCAAGACCATCAAGGCAGACGTGCCGATTGTCGGTCCTGTAGAGAGCGTGCTGACCGAAATGGTCGCCATTCTCAAGGAAATCGGCGAGGTTCCGAACAAGGAGTCCGTGGCCAGCTGGTGGAAGCAAGTCGATGAATGGCGTGGCGATCGCGGCCTGTTCCCTTATGACAAGGGCGACGGCAGCGTGATCAAGCCGCAGACCGTGATCGAAACCCTGTGCGAAGTGACCAAGGGCGATGCCTTTGTGACCTCCGACGTGGGCCAGCACCAGATGTTCGCCGCGCAATACTACAAGTTCGACAAACCCAACCGCTGGATCAACTCCGGCGGCCTGGGCACCATGGGCTTCGGTTTTCCGGCGGCCATGGGCATCAAGTTGAGCTTTCCGCAAGCCGATGTCGCCTGCGTCACGGGCGAGGGCAGCATCCAGATGAACATCCAGGAACTGTCCACCTGCCTGCAATACGGTTTGCCGGTGAAGATCGTGATCCTGAACAACGGTGTGTTGGGGATGGTTCGCCAGTGGCAGGACATGAGCTATGGCAGCCGTCACTCGCACTCCTACATGGAATCGCTGCCTGATTTCGTCAAGCTGGCGGAGGCTTACGGTCACGTTGGCGTGCGCATCACCGAATCGAAGGATTTGAAGTCGAAGATGGAGGAAGCGTTCGCCATGAAGGATCGCCTGGTGGTGATCGATATTGCGGTCGATACCAGCGAGCACGTCTACCCGATGCAGATCAAAGACGGCTCCATGCGCGATATGTGGCTGAGCAAGACGGAGCGTACCTAATCATGCGACACATTATTTCCTTGCTTCTGGAAAACGAACCGGGTGCGCTGTCTCGTGTGGTGGGCCTGTTCTCGCAGCGCAACTACAACATCGAAAGCCTGACCGTGGCGCCGACCGAAGACCCGACCCTGTCGCGTCTGACGCTGACCACCGTGGGGCACGATGAAGTCATCGAGCAGATCACCAAGAACCTGAACAAGCTGATCGAGGTGGTCAAGCTGGTGGACCTGTCGGAAAGCGCTCACATCGAGCGTGAACTGATGCTGGTCAAGGTCAAGGCCACCGGCGCCCAGCGCGCCGAGATCAAGCGTACTACCGATATTTATCGTGGGCAGATCGTCGATGTCAGCGCCAGCGTCTATACCGTTCAGTTGACCGGTACCAGCGACAAGCTCGACAGCTTCATCCAATCGATCGGCACTGCCTCGATTCTGGAAACCGTACGCAGTGGCGTCACCGGGATTGCCCGTGGCGACAAAGTACTGAGCATCTAAACCAAATTAGCGAATGGCCTGAATGGCCAGATATAGGGGAAATTCATGAAAGTTTTCTACGATAAAGATTGCGACCTGTCGATCATCCAGGGCAAGAAAGTCGCCATCATTGGTTACGGTTCCCAAGGCCACGCCCAGGCGTGCAACCTGAAAGATTCCGGCGTTGACGTAACTGTCGGCCTGCGTAAAGGCTCGGCCACCGTTGCCAAGGCCGAGGCCCACGGCCTGAAAGTGACCGACGTGGCTTCTGCCGTTGCCGCTGCCGACCTGGTCATGATCCTGACCCCGGACGAGTTCCAATCGGCGCTGTACAAGAACGAAATCGAACCGAACATCAAGAAAGGCGCCACCCTGGCCTTCTCCCACGGCTTCGCGATCCACTACAACCAAGTCGTGCCACGTGCCGATCTCGACGTGATCATGATCGCGCCGAAGGCCCCGGGTCACACCGTGCGTTCCGAGTTCGTGAAGGGCGGCGGTATCCCTGACCTGATCGCGATCTACCAGGATGCGTCCGGCAACGCCAAGAACGTGGCCCTGTCCTACGCCGCTGGCGTGGGTGGCGGTCGTACCGGCATCATCGAAACCACCTTCAAGGACGAGACCGAAACCGACCTGTTCGGCGAGCAAGCCGTTCTGTGTGGCGGTACCGTCGAGCTGGTCAAGGCCGGTTTCGAAACCCTGGTTGAAGCCGGCTACGCGCCAGAAATGGCCTACTTCGAATGCCTGCACGAGCTGAAGCTGATCGTTGACCTCATGTACGAAGGCGGTATCGCCAACATGAACTACTCGATCTCCAACAACGCCGAATACGGCGAGTACGTGACCGGTCCGGAAGTGATCAACGCCGAGTCCCGCCAGGCCATGCGCAACGCCCTGAAACGTATCCAGGACGGCGAATACGCCAAGATGTTCATCAGCGAAGGCGCCACCGGCTATCCTTCGATGACCGCCAAGCGTCGCAACAACGCCGCCCACGGTATCGAAATCATCGGCGAGCAACTGCGTTCGATGATGCCGTGGATCGGTGCCAACAAGATCGTCGACAAAGCCAAGAACTAAGTCGCGAGCTTGATCGAAAAAACGCGGCCTTGGCCGCGTTTTTTCGTTTGGGCGATGGCTTCTGGTATAAAGCTGCATCGTTTGCGGCCGAACCGTCGTCCCAGACATCTGTCGAATTTTTTCACACCGTTGCAAGGTAATTGTCCATGAGCGAACGTCCCGACGAGCCAAACCAGGCTCCTGACGCCGAAAGCCTGTTGCCCATCGATGAGCACATCGAAGAAGGCCATGACGCTGAAGGCCGAAAGGTCCGGCATCGTGGCATCTATCTACTGCCGAATCTGTTCACCACCGCGAACCTGTTCGCCGGTTTCTATTCCATCATCAGCTCCATGAGCGCCCAGGCCGCCTTGAGCGCTGGCGATAGCGCAGGGGCGAGCCGTTACTTCGCCTTCGCCGCCATTGCGATCTTCGTCGCCATGGTGCTCGATGGCCTGGACGGGCGCGTCGCCCGAATGACCAATACCCAAAGCGCGTTCGGCGCCGAATATGATTCGCTGTCCGACATGGTCGCGTTTGGCGTGGCTCCCGCCTTGCTGGCGTTCGGCTGGGCGCTGGGAGACATGGGCAAGGTCGGCTGGATGGTCGCCTTCATCTATGTGGCGGGTGCGGCGTTGCGCCTGGCGCGTTTCAATACCCAGGTCGGCAAGGCTGACAAGCGTTACTTCATCGGCCTGGCCAGTCCGGCTGCGGCGGGTGTCGTGGCGGGTGTGGTCTGGGCATTCAGCGACTATGGCATCCAGGGTTCAAAAATGTCGTTCCTGGTGGCGCTGCTGGTTGCCGCGGCGGGGATGCTGATGGTCAGCAACATCAAGTACAACAGCTTCAAGGAGCTGGATCTGAAGGGGCGTGTGCCGTTCGTTGCGATTCTAGCGGTGGTGCTGGTATTCGCCGTGGTGTTCAGTGATCCGCCGCGTATCCTGCTGCTGGTATTCCTCGCCTATGCGGCTTCCGGCCCGGTGCAGTACTTGTTGCGTCTTCGCCGACGCTAAACGTTGCCTTAATGTAATTTCCCCCATACTCCGCAGTCTATTGGTGCACCTGCCCTCCAATACTGCGGAGTTGTCATGCTGATCAAGATCCCCAAGTCGTCCGACAGCCGTGAATCGGACGTCACGCCCGAATCCTTCTATCTATCTCGTCGCCAGATGCTCGGTGCAACCATGGCGGGTCTCGCCGTGAGCGGCTTGCCGCAATGGGCCAGCGCTGCCGATGCGGCGCGTTATGCCGATGTCGAGCCGGGCAAGGCACCGTCCTGGTTTGCCGAGAAACTGCCTTCGGTCCAATGGGAGGCGGTCACGGTCAAGAATGAGGCGATCACGCCGTTCAAGGACGCGACCCATTACAACAATTTCTATGAGTTCGGCACCGACAAAGGGGACCCGGCAGCCAATGCAGGCTCCTTGAAGACCGAGCCCTGGAGCGTGGTGGTGGACGGGGAGGTGGGTAAGCCGGGGCGCTATGGGTTGGAAGACTTCATGAAGCCTTATCAACTGGAAGAGCGGATTTATCGGCTGCGCTGTGTCGAGGCCTGGTCCATGGTCATTCCGTGGATCGGCTTTCCCATCTCCGCATTGCTCAAGCAAGTCGAGCCGACCTCAAAGGCCAAGTACATCCGCTTCGAAACCCTGCAGGACCCCAAGGTCATGCCGGGGCAGCGTTCCGGTTTCGCCTTGATCGACTGGCCGTATGTGGAGGGGCTGCGTTTGGACGAGGCGATGAACCCGTTGGCGATCCTCGCGGTGGGGATGTACGGGCGGGAGTTGCCGAACCAGAACGGCGCGCCGCTGCGGTTGGTGGTTCCTTGGAAGTATGGGTTCAAAAGTGTGAAGTCCATCGTGCGCATCAGTCTGGTGAGCGAGCAGCCGAAGACCACGTGGCAAAGCATTGCGTCTGACGAATACGGTTTCTATGCCAACGTCAATCCAACAGTCGATCACCCGCGTTGGACCCAGGCGCGTGAACGCCGTCTGCCGAGCGGGCTGTTCAGCCCCAATGTGCGCGACACGCTGATGTTCAACGGCTATCAGGATGAAGTCGCTTCCTTATATGCAGGGATGGACCTGAGGAAGGACTACTGATGCGTTTTCCAGTCTGGCGAATCAGCGTCTTCATCGCGGCGGCGGTCTGGCCGTTGTTCTGGCTTTACGAGGCCTTGATGAATTCGTTGGGTCCTGACCCGGGCAAGGTGCTGGTGGATCGGCTCGGGTTGGGGACGCTGATCCTGTTGTTAATCACCTTGAGCATGACACCGCTGCAGAAATTGACGGGGTGGGCGGGGTGGATTGCAGTCAGGCGTCAGTTGGGATTGTGGTGCTTTGCTTATGTGGTGCTGCATTTAAGCGGGTATGCGGCGTTCATATTGGGGTTCGACTGGTCGCAGTTGGGCGTCGAGTTGAGTAAGCGGCCTTATATTATTGTGGGGGCGCTTGGGTTTCTCGGGCTATTGGCATTGGCGGTTACATCCAATCGCTACAGTCAGCGACGATTGGGGGGGCGCTGGAAGAAACTGCATCGTCTGGTGTACCTGATTCTGGGGCTGGGGTTGCTGCATATGCTGTGGATCGTGCGGGCGGACCTGAAAGAATGGGCGATCTACGCCTTTATAGGTGCCGCACTATTAGTGCTAAGAGTGCCGTCGGTTATGCGCCGGATCCCGCGTTTGCTGGGTAGGAAAGTATCTTCTGCAACAAAAGCGTAATTAGAGGTTGACGGCAGATTCTGGAAGTCTATAATTCGCCCCACTTCCGGCGCAGTCTAAACGGAAAACTCCTTGAGATTCAATGAGTTAAGTAGGTTTCGAAGGTGTTGGGCTTCAGTTCATCGAAGCCCGGAAGGAGCAGATAGAGCAGTGATGTTTGGCTCTATCGGCGGTTCGATCTTCTCGGTCGAAAGCGGTGAAAAAGAGGTGTTGACAGCAGCGAGTAACGCTGTAGAATTCGCCTCCCGCTAACGAGAGATCGAAAGCGCAAGTGGTTGAAGTTGTTGATGTTTCCGAAGCGAAACTTTGAAAACTTCTTAAAATAACCGCTTGACAGATGCACGGGGCGCTGTAGAATGCGCGCCTCGGTTGAGACGAAAGACTCAGCCAACCGCTCTTTAACAACTGAATCAAGCAATTCGTGTGGGTGCTTGTGGAGTCAGACTGCTAGTCAACAGATTATCAGC
>NZ_JBIXJT010000027.1:0-34075 GCF_052871455.1 Pseudomonas sp. LARHCG127 | reverse complement strand
ACATCAGTTATTACAATCATGACCGGATCAAATCAAAGCTCAGTGGACTGAGCCCTGTGGAATACAGGACCCAATCCGTGGGCGTGTGGCAGTAGACCGTCCAACATTTTGGGGTCAGTCCAGTGGATGGGCGTTGAATTTGAGATTTGGTTCGACGCAGGACCCTGTGGGAGCGCAATGCTGTTCACTCAAGGCAATCGATAAACCCGTGGCGAGGGAGCTTGCTCCCGCTGGGCCGCGAAGCGGCCCCAAAACCTGCCAATTGCGGCGTATCAGACACACCGCACCCGCCGGTTTACGACTGCTTCGCAGCCGAGCGGGAGCAAGCTCCCTCGCCACAGGGTCATCATTTTTCTTAAGTGAACGGCATTACCTGTGGGAGCGAGCTTGCTCGCGATGGCGTCGGCTCAGCTTGCATCAGAGCAAAGCGCTACCCCTTGGCCCCAGGCGCCACCGCCTCCTTGGTTTCCAAATGATCCAACGCCCGCTCAACCAGCGACTGCACCCCATCGGCCATCCGGCTGATTGCCAAGGCGACGCAGCGGCGTGAGTCATCCACGTCGTCAGCCAGGTCGGCGGCGATGGTGCTGATGGAGAGCAGGTCTTCGGAGGCGTTGGCGAGCAGGGTTTCGGTGTCGATGTGGGGGGACACGATGAAGAGTTGGTTTTTGTCGGGTTCGGGCGGTGAGGCGGGCTTGGGCTTGAGGTAGTAGTCGAGGGCGCGGGTGGCGGCGTCATCGAGCTTTTTTTCTTCCTGTGCTTGGACGCGGGATTTGTGGCCGTTTTGCGGTGGATTCGGCGTAGGTTTGAACATGGGTAGGTTTCCTATAGAGAACCGCCCTGGATCGCTTGCACGCAATGAAGGGTGGCAGCTGTGTGCGAGTGTGCAAGACCGAGCAACCATACCCAAAACTCGGCAGATCCGAAGATCTCCCGAACACAGCCGCCATAAAACACGGGCGCGAACGCGCCACGAATGGCTAGAAGCATTAAGGGTTGGTGTTTTACCCGGACTTGCACGTCCGTGTCACCGTTTTTTGCGATGACGAACCAAGGTTAGCGCTGCAAAACCAGGGTGCCTAGTTCATGCACAGCCCTACGTCTTGAAGGAAATCTCCGAGGAATGGGCGGGGAAAAAGCCCCCAATCACTCCTGCCGTAGGACGTTGGCTACTTTCTGTAATTTTGGTTATATAAAAATTCTTAAATAGTCTTTTTAAGAATATCTGCACTTATCTAGTATTGCTCCCACGCCGCAAGCAGTGCCGCCCACTGCCAGGCATTCATTCAAAGGAGCAGCAGCATGAGCGCATCTCTACGTAGCGTTGACGGCCAGGACGAAGCAACCATCTTGCGCGAGATCCAGAGCGCGTTGCGCGACCTGCGTTTTGGGGCAGTGGAAATCACCGTGCACAACGCCCAGGTGGTCCAGATCGAACGCAAGGAAAAATTCCGCCTGCAACAACCCAGTCATAAGCCGTCTTGAAAGCCAAAAGATCGCAGCCTTCGGCAGCTCCTACGGGGGCTCGGTGTAGGAGCTGCCGAAGGCTGCGATCTCTTTCTAAAAGCCAAACGAATTTCCAGAAGTCATAAGAAAACCAGAATTCCAGGAGCTTTCACCATGTCGTCCATTCGTCGTTATGCCCTGGCCGCGCTGGCCAGTGCTGTTTTTGCAGGTTCCGCCGTCGCCAAGGATTACGAGTTGCTCAACGTGTCCTACGACCCGACGCGCGAGCTGTACCAGGATTACAACGCCGAATTCGTCAATTTCTGGAAGAAGGCGCACCCGGACGACAGCGTGAAGATCCAGCAGTCCCACGGTGGTTCGGGCAAGCAAGGCCGGGCGGTGATCGATGGTCTGCGCGCCGACGTGGTGACCCTGGCCCTGGCCGGTGACATCGATGAAATCGCCAAGCTGGGCAAGTCCCTGCCGGCGGACTGGCAAACCCGCCTGCCGGACGCCAGCACGCCCTACACCTCGACCATCGTGTTCCTGGTGCGCAAGGGCAACCCCAAGGGCATCAAGGATTGGGATGACCTGATCAAGAACGACGTGTCGGTCATCACCCCGAACCCGAAGACCTCCGGCGGCGCTCGCTGGAATTTCCTCGCCGCCTGGGCCTATGGCCTGAAGGCCAATGGGGGTGACGAAGCCAAGGCCAAGGAATACGTGCAGGCGCTGTTCAAGCACGTGCCGATCCTCGACACCGGCGCTCGTGGCTCGACCATTACTTTCGTCAACAACGGTCAGGGCGACGTGTTGCTGGCCTGGGAAAACGAAGCCTTCCTGGCGCTGAAAGAAGACGGTGGCGCCGAAAAATTCGACATCGTCGTGCCGTCGCTGTCGATCCTCGCCGAACCGCCGGTGGCGGTGGTGGACAAGAACGCCGAGAAGAAGGGCAATGCCGAGATCGCCGAAGCGTACCTCAAGCACCTCTATAGCCCGGCCGGCCAGGAAATCGCCGCAAAAAACTACTATCGCCCACGTGACAAGGATGTGGCCGCCAAGTACGCCCGGCAATTTCCAAAGGTGGAGCTGGTGACCATCGACAAGGACTTCGGCGGCTGGAAAACTGCCCAGCCGAAATTCTTCAACGATGGCGGCGTGTTCGACCAGATCTATCAGGCGCAGTAAGCTGAAATAGTGCGCAATTCATGTGGGAGCGAGCTTGCTCGCGAAGGCGGTGGCACAGTCAATAACCCCGTTGCCTGATACACCGCTTTCGCGAGCAAGCTCGCTCCCACAGGTTCCGCACCCTGCGAGTTCTCAACCAAGGACCTTTATGTCGCGTCGCATATCCCCCGTCATACCCGGCTTCGGGCTGACGCTGGGCTACACCCTGGTGTACCTCAGCCTGATTGTGCTCATCCCCCTGGCGGCGATGTTCGTGCATGCCGCTCAACTCACCTGGGAACAATTCTGGGCGATCATCTCGGCGCCGCGGGTGCTGGCAGCCTTGAAGCTCAGCTTCGGCACCGCCCTGTACGCCGCGATCATCAACGGCGTGATCGGTACGCTGCTGGCCTGGGTGCTGGTGCGCTACACCTTCCCCGGCCGCAAGATCATCGACGCAATGATCGACCTGCCGTTCGCCCTGCCCACCGCCGTGGCCGGTATCGCGCTGACGGCGTTGTACGCGCCGACCGGTCTGGTGGGCCAGTTCGCCACGGACCTGGGTTTCAAGATCGCCTACACCCCGCTGGGCATCACCCTGGCGCTGACCTTCGTGACGCTGCCGTTCGTGGTGCGCACGGTGCAGCCGGTGTTGGCCGATATTCCTCGTGAAGTCGAAGAAGCCGCCGCGTGCCTCGGTGCGAAACCGTGGCAGGTGTTCCGCCACATCCTCGTGCCCGCGTTGTTGCCGGCCTGGTTGACCGGCTTCGCCCTGGCGTTTGCCCGTGGCGTGGGCGAGTACGGTTCGGTGATTTTCATCGCGGGCAACATGCCGATGAAAACCGAGATCCTGCCGTTGCTGATCATGGTCAAGCTCGACCAATACGACTACACCGGCGCCACTTCCATCGGCGTGCTGATGCTGGTGGTTTCCTTCGTCCTGTTGCTGCTGATCAACCTGCTGCAGCGGCGCATCGAAACCCCATAAGGAGGCGCGAACCATGTCCCAATCGTCTATTTCCGCAGCCTCCACCAACGCTGCCCGTCGTGGCAGTGCGACGTCGCGGCGGGTCTTGATCGGCCTCGGCTGGCTGATTTTTGCGCTGTTCTTGCTGTTGCCACTGTTCATCGTCGTTTCCCAGGGCCTGAAACTCGGGCTGGGGGCGTTTTTTACCGCGATCTTCGAACCCGACGCGCTGTCGGCATTGAAGCTCACCGTGATTGCCGTGCTGATCTCGGTGCCGCTGAACCTGGTGTTCGGCGTCAGTGCCGCGTGGTGCGTAAGCAAATACTCATTCCGTGGCAAAAGCATGCTGGTGACGCTGATCGACCTGCCGTTCTCGGTGTCGCCAGTGATCGCCGGTCTTGTCTATGTGCTGATGTTCGGCGCCCAGGGCCTGTTCGGGCCGTGGCTGTCGGATCACGACATCCAGATCGTGTTTGCGCTGCCGGGCATTGTGCTGGCGACGATCTTCGTCACCGTGCCGTTCGTGGCCCGTGAGCTGATCCCGCTGATGCAGGAACAAGGCACCCAGGAAGAAGAGGCCGCGCGCCTGCTGGGCGCCAATGGCTGGCAGATGTTCTGGCATGTCACCGTGCCGAACATCAAGTGGGGCCTGATTTATGGCGTGGTGCTGTGTACCGCCCGGGCCATGGGTGAGTTCGGCGCGGTGTCGGTGGTGTCCGGGCACATTCGCGGGGTGACCAACACCCTGCCGCTGCACGTCGAGATCCTCTACAACGAATACAACCACGTGGCCGCGTTCGCTGTGGCGAGCCTGTTGCTGATCCTGGCGCTCTTCATCCTGCTGCTCAAGCAGTGGAGCGAAAACCGAATCAACCGCCTGCGCGCCAGCGCCGCGGAGGAATAAGTCATGTCGATCGAAGTCCGTAACGTCAGCAAGAATTTCAACGCCTTCCGGGCCCTGGACGACATCAGCCTGGACATCCAGAGCGGTGAGCTGGTAGCGCTGCTCGGGCCATCCGGTTGCGGCAAGACCACCTTGCTGCGGATCATCGCCGGCCTCGAGACCCCGGACCAAGGCAACATTGTGTTCCACGGCGAGGATGTCTCCGGCCACGACGTGCGTGATCGCAACGTCGGTTTCGTGTTCCAGCACTACGCCTTGTTCCGCCACATGACGGTGTTCGACAACGTTGCTTTCGGCCTGCGCATGAAGCCCAAGGGCCAGCGTCCGAACGAAAGCCAGATCGCGACCAAGGTCCATGAACTGCTGAACATGGTGCAATTGGACTGGCTCGCCGACCGCTACCCGGAGCAGTTGTCCGGCGGCCAGCGCCAGCGTATCGCCTTGGCCCGCGCCTTGGCGGTGGAACCCAAGGTGCTGCTGCTGGACGAACCGTTTGGCGCCCTCGACGCCAAGGTCCGCAAGGAACTGCGCCGCTGGCTGGCGCGGTTGCACGAGGACATCAACCTGACTTCGGTGTTCGTGACCCACGACCAGGAAGAAGCCATGGAAGTCGCCGACCGCATAGTGGTGATGAACAAGGGCGTGATCGAGCAGATCGGCTCGCCGGGGGATGTCTACGAAAACCCGGCCAGCGACTTTGTGTATCACTTCCTCGGCGACTCGAACCGCCTGCACCTGGGAGAGGACCGGCATGTGCTGTTCCGCCCGCACGAAGTCTCGCTGTCGCGCTCGGAACTGGAAGACCACCACGCCGCCGAAGTACGCGACATCCGTCCGCTCGGCGCTACCACTCGGGTGACCCTGAAGGTGGAAGGCCAGAGCGAGCTGATCGAGGCGGAAGTGGTGAAGGACCATGACAGCCTGGTGGGGCTGGCGAAGGGCGAGACGCTGTTCTTCAAGCCGAAGGTCTGGCAGAAAATCGCCAACCTCTAAGAGCAAAAGAACAAGCAAAAGCATCGCGAGCAGGCTCGCTCCCACAGTAGAACTTTAGTGAACACAATATTGGTGTGCATATGGAGAGCCATTGTGGGAGCGAGCTTGCTCGCGATGGCGGTGGAGCAGTCGACACATCGGTGACTGGCCGAGCGCAATCGCGAGCAAGCTCGCTCCCACAGAGGTAGCCTAACCGCTACCTGCGTGGTGTAGCTTTCAGGCGGCCGAACGCTGGTTGCGCAATGCCACCGGCCCGGCGCGCTCTTCGATGGCGTGCTTCAGTTCGCCGCGAAGCCCCAGCAGGAAGCCGGCTTCCACCACCACAAACAGCGGCCCGACAATCAGCCCGGTGAGGTCGTCGACGAACGCCGGCTTGCGGCCTTCGTAATAGTGGCCGACGAACTGGATCACCCAGCCCACCACGAACATGCCCAGGCCACTGCCCAGCCACACCGAGGTGCTTTGCGCGGCAAGGACCTGGCCCAGCCAGACGGCGAGACCCAGCAGCACGGTCATCAGCACGCCTAGGCGCAGTTCCAGGCGCAGGTAGAACCAGGCACTGGCCACCGCCACCAGCAGCGCCGGCGACACCAGCACTGTGCCCACTGGCCAGCCGGGCCGTGACAGCAGCACGGCGACGGCGACGAAGATCAGCGGGATGCCGATGAAGTGGCTGGCGATGTTGCGCGGATCGCGATGATACGCGGCGTATTGACTGAGATGATCGACGAGGCTTTTCATTGTTGTTCCTCCTGAGGTGATGCCTGCATGATGCCCGGGTATCACCAGGCGTTCTGTCAGTTAGCCGACACTTGTCCCGGAGTTTCCATGAATTCCCATCCCTGGCACTCACACCTGATGGCCGGCCACTGGTACAGCCATCTGCCTGCTGAGTTACAGAATAGTCTGCTGGGCATGGCGCGGGTGCGCCATCTGCCGCCGGGCCATCGGCTGTTCCAGCGCGGCGATCCACCCTGCGGGCTGTATGCCGTGCTGGAAGGCGCGGTGCGCGTCGGTGCGGTGAACGAACAGGGCAAGGAGGCGTTGCTGAGCGTGGTGGAAGCGCCTCACTGGTTCGGTGAAATCTGCCTGTTCGATGGCCAGCCACGGACCCATGATGCGGTCGTGGTGGGTCAAGGCGTGCTGCTGCACGTGCCCCAGGCGCCGTTGTTGGCTTTCCTGCAGGAGCAACCGATCCACTGGCGGCATCTCGCCTTGTTGATGAGCCACAAACTGCGCCTGGCGTTCATCAACCTCGAACACCTGAGCCTGATGCCGGCCCCGGCCCGCTTGGCCCATCGCCTGCTGATGATCGCCGAAGGCTACGGCGAAACCGAACCGGCCCGGCGGGTCCTGCAACTGCCTCAGGAACAACTGGCGCTGATGCTCTCGCTGTCACGCCAGACCACCAACCAGATCCTCAAGGACCTGCAGGCCCAGGGCATTCTTCACCTGGGCTACGGCGAGATCGAAATCGTCGACATTGAACGGTTGCGAGCCCTGACCACAATCTAAAAGCCGACGCGGCATCCGTGGCGAGGGAGCTTGCTCCCGCTGGCCTGCGCAGCAGGCCCCAGCAATCTACAGGCGGATCGCATAGGCCGGCTTTGCGACTGCTGCGCAGTCGAGCGGGAGCAAGCTCCCTCGCCACGGGCTTGGGTTGTCTGGGCGAAAGTCATCGCGAGCAAGCTCGCTCCCACAGGGGTTAGGTGTTGTCGCAGCTATTGCGGTCACATCGCTTCCAATGTGGGAGCGAGCTTGCTCGCGATAGGGCCAGCCCAGGCACTGCAAATCCCTAGCGCAACCCATCCCGGAACTGCCCCGGCGTCATGCCGGTCCAGCGTTTGAAGGCGCGGCTGAAGCTGCTGGCGTCGGCAAAGCCCAGCAGGTAACTGACTTCGCTCAGCGAGCATTGCGGATCGCGCAGGTGCAGCAATGCAAGGTTTTCCCGGCATTCGTTGAGCAGTGCGTCGAAGCGGCAGCCTTCGTCGGCCAGGTGCCGTTGCAGGCTGCGCAGGCTCAAGTGCATGGCCTGGGCGATGCGTTCGGCGCTGGGCTCGCCTTCGGGCAGTTGCGCCTCGATGGCCGCGCGAACCTTGCGCTCCCAGGTCAGTGGCTGGAGCTGGGCGAGGGTGCGTTCGAGCACGGTTTCGTTGTGTTCGGCCAGTTCCGGGTTGGCGTCGTCCAGGTGGCTGTCGAAGTCGCTGAGGTTGAACTCCAGGCAATCCTGGGCGGCGCCAAAATGCACTGGCGAGCGGAACACCTTGTGCCAGGGGCTCGGGTCGGTCGGTTCCGGACGCCGCAGGTACACCGCCAGCGGTGCGTAATCGCGGCCGAGGCGGTTGCGGCAGGTGCGCACGTAAATCGCCGCGAACGCATCGATGGCTTCAAACGCCGGCGCCGGCCGCCCCGGGGGCACATCGAGGCTGAAGCGGTAGCGGTCTTCGCCACGGCTCAATTGCAGGGCCAGGGCATCGCTGACCACGGGGTGATAACGCACGATCCGCTCGAACACTTCCCGCAGGCTGCCACTGGCCACCAGGGCATAACCCAATGCGTGGAATGTGGTGGGGCTGACGAAGCGCGACACCCGCAGGCCGATGGCCGGGTCGCCGCTGGCCTGCACCGCCAAGGCCCACAGGCGCGTAGTGGCCGAGAGCGGGTAGCGGGCGTTCGGGTCGTCCATCCATTGCGGGTCGAGGCCGGCCTCGACGCACAAGGCATGGCTGTCCAGGCCCAGCGCATCGAGCTGTTTGCGCAGGGCGCGGGTCCAGCTGGCGAGGGAAGTCGGTTCCGTCATGACGATTGGCGCTTGCGGTCAACAGGTTGGCGTATACGGCTACCACCCCGTGGGACAACACCCGGCAGGATGAGCACATCTCTAACAGAGGATGTAAGCCATGCACGGCACTTGCGCAAGCCCCGAGCGATTGAATGCACAACAACGAGCGGCCCATATTCGCCAGGTGGTCCTGGCCCGGGGTGAGGAATTGCGTCAGCGCTATCCGATCCTGCGTCATCAGGATGCGCTGGGTGCGGGCATCCTGGCGTTCGCCCTGGCGGGGATGATCGGTTCGGCGCTGCTCTACCTCAATGGTGACCTGGCTGGCTGGGCGTGCCTGTTGCTCAACGCGTTTTTCGCGTCCCTGACCCACGAGCTGGAACACGACCTGATCCACAGCATGTATTTTCGCAAGCAGCGCCTGCCCCACAACTTGATGATGGGCCTGGTGTGGCTGGCGCGGCCGAGCACCATCAACCCGTGGATCCGCCGCCACCTGCACCTCAACCATCACAAGGTGTCCGGCAGCGAGGCTGACATGGAAGAGCGGGCCATTACCAACGGCGAACCCTGGGGGCTGGCGCGGTTGCTGATGGTCGGCGACAACGTGATGTCGGCCTTCATCCGCCTGCTGCGGGCCCGGACCTGGGCGCACAAGCGCAGCATTCTCAAGCGCACGCTGAAAGTTTATTTTCCGCTGGCGCTACTGCACTGGGGCGCTTGGTATGTGTTCCTCGGTTTCCACGGGGTCAACGGCGTCGCCAGCCTGATGGGCGCTTCAATTGACTGGTCGGCAAGCACGCTGGCAACGATGCAGGTGATCGACATCGCGGCGGTGGTGATCATCGGGCCGAACGTGTTGCGCACCTTTTGCCTGCATTTCGTCAGCTCGAACATGCACTACTACGGCGACATCGAGCCGGGCAATGTCATCCAGCAAACCCAGGTACTCAACCCGTGGTGGTTGTGGCCGTTGCAGGCGTTCTGCTTCAACTTCGGCAGCAGCCATGGCATTCATCATTTCGTGGTGAGGGAGCCGTTCTACATTCGCCAACTGACGGTGCCGGTGGCCCATAAGGTGATGCGCGAGATGGGCGTGCGGTTCAATGACTTTGGTACGTTCGGGCGGGCGAATCGGTTTGCTGGCGAGGAAGGTGTTGCGAGGGAAGAGACGGAGGCGGTTCAGGCCTGATCGCTCCCTTATGAGCGACGATAAACCCGTGGCGAGGGAGCTTGCTCCCGCTCGGTTGCGTAGCGACCGCAAGATTTTGGGGCTGCTGCGCAGCCCAGCGGGAGCAAGCTCCCTCGCCACGGGGAATGAATCAAGTTTGAAAGCAGGTCAGAACTGGTAACTCACCGTCGCCGCCACATTGCGCTCTTCGCCCATATAGCAATAACTCAGGCTGGCGCACGAAGCGACGTAGGTTTCGTTGGTCAGGTTGTTCGCGTTCAGGCGCATATCCACGCCTTTCAAGCCGACCTTGCCCAGGTCATACCCCACCGAGGCATCGAACAGTGTGTAGGACGGCACCTTCATGGTGTTCTCCGCATCGGCCCAGCTGTAGCCGACATAGCGCACGCCGCCGCCCAGGCGCAGGCCATCGAGAGCGCCGCTGTCGAACTTGTAGTCAGCCCAGAGCGAGGCCATGTGGCGCGGAGCCTGGGTCGGTGAGTTGCCTTTGTTTTCGATGATGTTGGTGGGCGTGCTGAGGGTACTGACCATCGATTTCGAGTATTCGATGTCGGTGAAGGTGTAGCTGCCCAGCACCTTGAATTGTTCGGTCAACTGCAGGTGCGCTTCCAGTTCCAGGCCTTGGGAGCGTACGGCACCGACGGCGCGGTAGAAGTTTTCCTGGGGCAGTTTGGTCGCGAGGTTTTCCTGGTCGATGCGGAACAGCGAAGCGGTGTAGAGATCATCGGTGCCGGGTGGTTGGTACTTCAGGCCCAGTTCCCATTGCTTGCCATCGGTGGGCGCCAGTGGATTGCCGGCGCTGTCGGCATAGGAGTTCGGGTTGAACGACTCGGAATAACTGATGTACGGCGCCAGGCCGTTGTCGAACAGGTACAGCGCACCGACCCGGCCAGTGAGCTTGGTGCGTTTGTCGTTGATCTCGGTGCCTGCCGGGCGACCGAACTCGGCGATGCGGTTCTCATCCGAGGTTTGGACCCAGTCCTGGCGCAGGCCCAGGGAGAAGCGCCATTTGTCCATTTCGATCAGGTCTTGCAGGTACACGCCGGTCTGCTCCAGGCGCCGCAGGTAGCTGGTGGGGCTGTAGTAGGTGATGGCCGAGTTACCGTAGACCGGGTCGAAGGCATTGATCGGCGCGAGGCTGCCGCTGGTCCAGTCGACCACGGTTTTGCGCCGCTGGTAGTCGGCGCCCATCAGCACGGTGTGCTTGGTCGCGCCGGTAAAGAATTCGGCCTGCAGCATGTTGTCGACGATGAAGGCGTGGAGTTTTTCTTCGGCGCCCGTGTAATAGCGGTTCAGCTCGTTGCTGGTGGGGGTGGTCCAGTCGTAGGCATAGACCTGATCGTTGGTGACGTCGGAGTCCAGGTAACGGAAGTTCTGCCGGGCGGTGAAGACGTCGTTGAAACGGTGCTCGAACTGGTAGCCGAACGACTGCTGGTCGCGTTCGTAACCGTCGACGCCCGGCTCGCCTTCGAAGAAGTTTTCGGAGATTCGCCGGCCGTTGCGCTGATGCAAGGTGCCGTCGGCCGGCATGCCGCCGTGGTAGCCGCCGTCGGGGTCATGCTGCAGGTAGGCCTGGAGCGTCAGCGAGGTGTCTTCGCTGAAGTCGATGTTCACCGTGGGCGCGAGGGCGAAGCGCTTTTCCTTGTTGTGGTCGAACTGGGTATCGGACGTGTCCGCCAGGCCGACCAGGCGATAGGTGATGCGTTTGTCGTCATCCACCGGGCCGCTGAAATCAAAGCCCATGCCCCGTTGGCCCTGGGTGCCGACCGTGGCCTGGATCTGGTGATAGGCCTCGTACAGGGGCTTTTTGCTGGTCAGCGCCACCAGGCCGCCGGGCGAACTGCGGCCATAGAGCACCGACGACGGCCCCTTGAGGATATCGACTCGCTCGAGGAAATACGGATCGACCTGGATGGAGCTGTAGGTGCCGCTGTCGCCCATGGACTTGAGGCCGTCGAGGTAGATGTTATCCACCGAGCCGTCGTTGAAGCCGCGCATCGCCACGTAGTCGTAGCGATGGGTGGCGCCGTAGGGGTTGGTCAGCACGCCGGGGGTGTAGCGCATGGCCTGGGACACGGTTTGCGCGCCCTGGTCGTCCATTTGCTCGCGGGTCACCACGGAGACGCTCTGGGAGGTTTCCCGCAGGGCGGTACTGGTCTTGGTGGCGACCTGGCTGTGGGTGGCGTTGTAGCCTTCCATGCTGCCCAGCGCGTTACCCAGGGCGAAGCCCTTGATGTCGGTGCTCGGCAGTTCCAGGGTGCTGCCAGCGGTCTCGGTTTGCAGCACGTAGCTGCTGCCATCCTGGCTGACGGCAACCAGTCCCGAGCCACTGAGCAACTGGTTCAGGGCCTGGTCGGGCGAGTATTCGCCCTTGAGCCCCGGTGACTGGACGCCGCCGGTTTGCGCCGGGGTGCTGGCCAGGGTGATCCCGGCTTGGCGGGCGAACTGGTTCAGTACATCGCTCAGCGGGCCGGGGGCAATGTTGTAGCTCTGGCGGCTGGCGGTCACGCCGTCTTGTGCGGCCACCGCGAGCATCGGCACCACGCTGACCCCCAGCGCCGTGGAGAACAGCGCGGCATGAATGGCCTGGCGCAACAGGCCCGGTTGCGAAGAGAAGCCGAAGGGGTTCTTGAGAAGTACGCGCTCAGTCATTGTAGGTTCCGTTGGAGTCGCTGAAGGCCGATAAGGGTTGCTTACTGTCCTAGCCGGACGCCGGCCTGAAACCCGCCAAAAAAAATCAGGCCAGGCGTTCCACCGTGGTCCACCAACGGGTTCGATAGCGGATCTGCACCGGGAGCGTGCGTGGCAGGACGGCGAGCAACTTGTCGGTGTCCTCCAAGCGGAAAACCCCCGACAACCGCAGGTCGGCAATCGACGCTGCGCAGTTCAGATAGCCTGGGCGGTAGCGGCCTACTTCGTTGAGAAAATCTGCCAGGCGCATGTTGCGCGTGACGATCAACCCGTCGGCCCAGGCCCCTGCGTCCATGTCCAGCGGTGGCGCCAGGGTCGCTGTCGCTGCGGTGATCAAGTAGCTTTGCCCGGCTTCCACCTGGATGGGCGAGCCATCGCTGTTTGGGTGCGAACGGATAACCACCCGCCCGCTGGTGACGCTCAGGCGTGTGCAATCGCTGTCTTGGCGCACGACGAAACGCCCCTCCAGCCCTTCGAACAGCCCATGGCGGCTTTTCACCAGCAGTGGGCGCCCGGGGTCGCGGCCACAGGTGACCATGATTTCGCCGCGGGCCAGGGTGATCAGGCGCTGCTGGGCGGTGAAATCCAGGTCGGCGGCGCTGTGGGTATTGAGTTCCAGCCGCGTGCCATCTGGCAATTGGAACCCTCGGCGCTCACCGGTGGCAGTGGCGAAATCGGCATTCCACGACTGCCAGCCCAGGTCCTTGCCCAGCCACGCCGCACCGCCCATCAGGGCGACGCCCGACAGCAGCTTCAGGGCCTGGCGACGACTGAGGCGCTGGGCACTGTTTTCCAGGGTGTCCAGGGCGATGTGGGCACCGGGTACCGCCCGCAGGTTCGAGGTTATTTCGCTGTGCAGCGATTGCACCCGTTGCCAGGCCAGCTCGTGTTCAGGATGGGCGGCACGCCAGGTGTCGCATTGTTGGCGCAGTGTCGGGTGGGTGGCGTGGTTGCGCAGGCGCAGCAGCCAGTTGATCGCCTGCCTGACGACCTGTTGCGACGGGCCGTTGCGGCGGCTCTGCAAGTGATCCGCCGGCTCAGCTTTCATAGCGCAACACGTAGCAGTGGTACAGCGCATCGGCGACGTAGCGCTCCACCGAGCGCAACGAAATGCCCATCTGTTCGGCAATCTGCTTGTACGTCAGGCCTTCGCATTGGGCCAACAGAAAGGCCTTGCGGACTTTCGGCTTGAGGCCTTCGAGCATCCTGGCAATGGCTTCGAGCAATTCCAGGATCAAGGCCTGGGCTTCGGCGCCGGGGGTTTCGGCTTCCGGCAGGTGCGCTATGGTTTGAAGGTAGGCGCGTTCGATTTCTTCCCGCCGCCAATGGTCGATCACCAGGCCTTGGGCGATGGTGCGTAAAAAGGCGCGTGGGGCCCGAAGCTCTGGGCGTTCGCTACGCTGCAACAGGCGCACGAAGGTGTCCTGGGCCAGGTCGGCCGCATCGGCGGCATTGCCCAAGCGGGTGCGCAGCCATGTGTTGAGCCAGCCGTGATGCTGGCTGTAGAGCGCCTGTACTGCAAACTCGGGAGATGACATGGACGCGACGGCCTGGATGTTACGAATGATAACGTGTCGCATTGTCATCAGCCGCCGGCGAATTTGCAACCACCGTTCGACCCGGCGAGCCTCCCGTCGCCTATTTGTACAAATGCCTAATTATTTGTACAAGCTTGCCGACAGAGTGGATATGCGTGCACCAAAGTGGAGCAAGTGACAAGACTGCCCGCGCTGTTACATGGAACGTTGCAACCTGGAATGCACCCCCACTCCTTGCATGAGAAGCCCCATCGATGAATCTAAAGTTCAGCCACAAAATCCTTCTTGCCGCCTCTGGTGTGGTGGTTTTGGCTTTTGCCCTGTTCACGCTCTACAACGATTATTTGCAGCGCAACACCATCGGTAGCAGCCTGGAGTCGTCCATCGAGCAATCCGGCGACCTGACGGCCAGCAGCATCCAGAACTGGATGAGTGGGCGGATCCTGGTATTGGAAAACCTGGCGCAAAACATCGCGCATCAGGGCACTGCTGCAGATCTGCCGGGGCTGGTGGATCAGCCGGCGCTGACGTCGAACTTCCAATTCACTTATGTGGGCCAGGCCAACGGTGTCTTCACTCAACGCCCGGACGCCAAAATGCCTGACGGCTACGACCCGCGTCAGCGCCCTTGGTACAAGCAGGCAGTGAGCGCCGATAAAACCATGTTGACCCCGCCCTACCTGGCGGCGGTGGGTGGCCTGGTGGTGACCGTGGCCCTGCCGGTGAAGCACAACGGCGAATTGCTTGGCGTGGTGGGCGGCGACCTGAGCCTGGAAACCCTGGTGAAAATCATCAACTCCGTGGACTTCGGTGGCATTGGCCATGCGTTCCTGGTCAGTGGCGACGGTCAGGTGATCGTCAGCCCCGACAAGGACCACGTGATGAAAAACCTCAAGGACATCTACCCAGGTACGCCGGTGCGCATTGGCAAGGGTATCCAGGAGGTCGAGCTGAACGGCCAGAACCGTATCCTTTCGTTCACCCCGGTGACCGGCCTGCCGAACGCCGAGTGGTACATCGGCCTGTCGATTGATGAGGCCAAGGCCTACGCGCCGTTGAGCCAGTTCCGTACGTCGGCGCTGATCGCGATGTTTGTCGCGGTGGCGGCGATTGCCTTGCTGCTGAGCCTGTTGATCCAGGTGCTGATGCGCCCGTTGACCACCATGGGCCGTGCCATGCAGGACATCGCCCAGGGCGAAGGCGACTTGACCCGGCGCCTGGTGGTGCAGGGCAAGGATGAGTTCGCGGTGCTGGGTGGTTCGTTCAACCAGTTCGTGGAGCGGATTCACGCGTCGATCGCGGAAGTGTCTTCCGCCACCCGCCAGGTGCATGACCTGTCGCAGCGAGTGATGACCTCCTCCAACGCTTCGCTCGTCGGCTCGGATGAGCAGAGCGCCCGCACCAACAGTGTGGCAGCGGCCATCAACCAGTTGGGCGCCGCCACCCAGGAAATCGCCCGCAATGCCGCCGATGCCTCGCAACAGGCCAGCGGTGCCAGCGAACAGGCCGATGACGGTCGCCAGGTGGTGGAAAAAACCATCCAGGCCATGACCGAGCTGTCGCAGAAGATCAGCCTCTCGTGCACCCAGATCGAAACCCTGAACGCCAGCACCGACAACATCGGGCACATCCTGGACGTGATCAAGGGCATCTCCCAGCAAACCAACCTGCTGGCGCTGAACGCGGCCATCGAAGCGGCCCGTGCCGGTGAAGCTGGACGCGGGTTTGCGGTGGTGGCCGATGAAGTGCGCAACCTGGCGCACCGCACCCAGGAGTCGGCGGAAGAAATTCACAAGATGATCACCTCGCTTCAGGTCGGTTCCCGTGAAGCGGTGACCACGATGAACGCCAGCCAGACCTCCAGCGAAGAAAGCGTGGAAGTGGCCAACCAGGCCGGCCTGCGACTGGTCAGCGTGACGCAGCGCATCGGCGAGATCGACGGCATGAACCAGTCGGTTGCAGCCGCGACCGAAGAGCAGACCGCCGTGGTTGAAACCCTCAACATGGACGTCAGCCACATCAACCTGCTGAACCAGCAAAGCGTGGCCAACCTCAATGAAACCCTGAAGGACTGCGATGCCTTGTCCCAACAGGCCAATCGCCTGAAGCAACTGGTGGACAGCTTCAAGATCTGACCCGGTCGCAAGCCGACCCAATCCCCTGTGGCGAGGGAGCTTGCTCCCGCTGGCCTGCGCAGCAGGCCCCAGCCGGTCTACAGGCTTATCGCATTGGCCGGTTTTACGACTGCTGCGCAGCCGAGCGGGAGCAAGCTCCCTCGCCACGGGTGCGGGTTGCCTGGGCTGACGCCATCGCGAGCAAGCTCGCTCCCACAGGGGATTTGCGGTGAGCCTGGATCTTGCGTCCATCCCAGAACCAAACTGTGGGAGCCGAGCTTGCTCGCGATGGCGGCCATCCAGTCGACATCATCGGCACAGACCCACCGCTTTCGCGAGCAAGCCCGCTCTCACAAGGGATGGGCGCTACTTGAACATCCCCTGCACATTCCCCATCGCCTCATCGGCGAAGCCCTGGAGGAAATCCCGGAAGCCTGACGGTGTATGGGCGTCGGTGTGGTCGGCGATGATGGTCCAGGTGGCGCGGCAGCGGTTATCCGCCAAGGGTTCGACGTGCATGGCCGCCCACAGGTTGTCGATGCCCAGGGTGTTGTAGATCAGCGTCCAGGTCATGTGCATGGCCTGGTCGTCACGGCTGTTGAGCTGTTCCACCACCAGGTTCTGCCCATCGACGAAGAACTTCTTGCGCAGGGACCTCACGCCTTCGCCGGTCATTTCGATGCGCTCCAGCGCCGGGATGAAACGGTTGAAGCCGCCAAAATCACCCACTACTTCCCAGACGCGCGCCGCATCGGCCGCGACCTCCACCGAGGTTTCGACCTGGCAGGCTTGTGGGTTTTTGATCAGGGTGTCGGGTTGAAATGCACTCATGGTCTTGCTCCTTGCTTTGGGTTGAGGGTGTTTCAGATGAAGTCGATGGCCTTGAGGTACTCGGCGCCGCGGCGCAGCAGGGCCGGGGATTTTTCCGGGTAGCTGGCGCCCATCTGCCGCACGCCGGCGCGGGCGTTGTCGTGGCTGATCAGTGAGATGTCACCGATGTCTTCCTCGAAGCCGTTGAGGTAGAAACCCAGCACGCCAAACAACGCATTGTCGGCATCGACCCGAGCCAATTGCCGTTGCCACTCGGCGATGCTCACCAGGGAAAATTCCCGGCCGCTGTCACGGAACGACGCCACATAAGCGTCCCAGCTCAACGGTTGCGGGTTGTGCAGGTTGAACACCGCTTGGCTGGGCTGGTAGCGGCTGGCGTGGAAGGCGATGAAGCGGGCCAGGAAGTCCACCGGCATCAGGTCGAAATTGAGCGACAGGTCCGGCACCTGGCCGAGCTGGATCGAGCCCTTGAGCATCAGCATCAAGCGATTCTTGTGGGGTTGGCAGACCCCGGTCAGGCTGTTGAAGCTGATGTTGCCGGGGCGGAACAGATTGACCCACACACCGCGATCCCGGGCCCGTTGCAGGATCCGTTCGCCAACCCATTTGGACAGGTTGTAGCCGTTCTTGATGTAGATCGGCGGCGTCTCGGCGGCCGGCTGTTCCAGCACCTGACCGTCGGCATCCAGGGCACTGGAGGCGGACAGCGTGGAGACGAAATTGAAGATCTTCTTGCTGCGCCCTTCGCACAGGCGCAGGCACTCGAAAATCGGTTCCACGTTGTCCCGTGCCAACGACTCGTAGTCGAGCACATGGTTGACGTGGGCCGCGTTGTGCACCAGCGCGCCGAAGGTGGCGTCGATGCGGGCATAGACGTCGTCCGGCAAACCCAATTGCGGTTGCGTGATGTCGGCGGCGTAGACGCTGACGCGGTCCAGGTCCAGATGGGTCAGGTGATTGTCCCGCAGGGCCTGGGAGAAACGCTCGGCCGCGCTCTGTTCAGCACTGGCGCGCACCAGGCAGGCGACTTCGGTGGCACCCCAGGCCAGCAGCGCTTCGACGATGTGTACGCCGAGGAAACTGTTGGCGCCAGTCACTACCACTTTGTGCACATCGCCGCATTGGCTGATGGGCAGTGGATCGAGGTTGAGCTCGGCTTCGGCATCGATGAAGGCCTGGGGGCTGAGGCTCGACGCACTGTTTTGCTCGGGGTCGTCCAGCAACTTCGCCAAGGTCATCAGCGTCGGCGCTTCGATGAAGCGGTTGATCGACAGGCTACGGCCGAACGCCTGGCGAATGCTCAGCAGCAATCGTGACAGCAGGATCGAATGCCCGCCGAGGTTGAAGAAGCTTTCATCGGTGGCGATGTCGTCGATCGGCAGCTCCAGCAGCTCGGCCCACAGTTGCTGCAGTTGTGTCTCCAAGGCGTTCTGCGGCTGGCGCCGCTGGCCGTCGACGTGCACCCGCACCGCCATGGCGAGCAACGCCCGGCGATCGACCTTGCCGTTACTGGTGTAGGGCAGGCTGGGCAATTCGACATAGGCGGCCGGGTGCATGTAGCTGGGCAAGCTGTTCTGTACATGCTCACGCAAGGCCTGAAGAGCGGCGCCGGGGCGCTCTTGTTCGGGATGAACCAGGAACGCCAGGATCCGCCGCCGTTCATCGACCCCCACCGCCACCTGGCGAAACAACTGGCTTTCCCGCAGGCAGTGTTCGATTTCCTCGGGTTCGACCCGAAAGCCACGGATCTTCACTTGGTTATCGCGACGGCCACACAGTTCGATGCCGTTGTCGGTCCATTGGCCGATGTCGCCGGTGCGATAGACCCGCAGCGTTTGCCCGGTGGGCAGCGTCAGGTTGAGGTAACGCGCCGCGGTCAGCGTCGGATCATTCAGATAGCCGAGGCCGACGCCCGGGCCGGCGATGTACAGCTCGCCCGTAACACCCTGGGGAACCGGTTGCAGTTGCTCGTCCAGGATCAGCACCCGACCGTTGGCGATGGGCACGCCGAGGTTGCGGTTGTTGTCGCCGACGCCGAAGCGCCGGGTGGTCGCCAGCACTGTGGTTTCGGTCGGGCCGTAGATGTTGTGGAACCGGCATTGTGGCGCGAGCTGTTCGATCACGAACGGCTCGCAGACATCGCCACCGGTGATCAGATGCGCCAGGCCCAACGGCGCCTCCAGGGGCATGACGCTCAGCAGCGCAGGCGGCAGGAAGGCGTGGCTGACCCGCTGTTGCTGTATCAACGCGACCAATTGTTGCGGATCGCGGCGCTGGTCTTCGCTGGGCACCACCAGCAGGGCGCCGTGGATGAAGGTCGGCAGGATATCCAGCAGCGACGCGTCAAAGTTGATGGTGGAAAACTGCAACGCCCGACTGTCGCGCTGCAACCCGACGTGGTCGCCGTACCAGGCACAGAAATGGCTGAGGTTGCGGTGGCTGAGCAACACGCCTTTGGGCTGGCCAGTGGTGCCGGAGGTGTAGATCGCCATGGCCGGTTCGTCGCCGTCCACGGTGCGGCGGATCAACGAGGCCGGAATGCCTGGCTTGGGCGCTGGCAGCTGATGGATGTTCAGCGTTGGCAGCATCAGGTCGCCCAAGTCGCTGTCGCCGTCGTGCAGCAGCAGGTCCGCCTGGGCATTTTCCAGGATAAAGCGCCGCCGTTGCGCCGGATGCTGCGGGTCCAGCGGCAGGTACACCGCCCCACAGCCGAGCACCGCCAGGATCGCCGCGTACAGGTGCGCGGATTTGGGCAGGCATACGCCGATTACTTTGTGGGAACACGGCCCGTGGGAGGAAGACTTGCCCCCGATGAACGATGACGCGGTTTGCTTGAGAGCATCGGTGTCTTCATCGCGGGCAAGCCTTGCTCCCACAGGTTCTGCTTTTCTTGCTCCAACAGCTCCTTTCTCATGTTCTGCTCGGTGCAGTATTTCCAACATCGGCTGCTGCAACCTCAGCGCCAGGCGGCGCAAGGATTTGTAGTCGATCAATTGCCCATCGACCCACAGGGCCGGTTGCGTCGCGTCATCGAGCAAGCGCTGTTCGATGCTGTGCATCACCGGCACGTCGGCGGCGGCCAGCAGCCAGGGCACCGGCGGTCGATTGAGACTGTGCTCGAAGGCCAGCGGCTCCAGCGCATCGAGCCCGAGCAGGGGTTGGTCAACGGCGTCAGCGTGTACCGTCGGCCAGTGATCGAAGCAGGTCTCATCCCGGGACAACTGGCTGACCAGTCGTGCGCCGGTTTCGACCAGCGTCGCCAGCGTACGCAGGCGCAAGGATTGACCGTTGCCATCGCGTTGCGGTGCGATCGCTTCCCGGCACAACAGCCGCTGCGCACCGTCGCGAAAGAACAGCACCGGTTGCGGCAATGCCTCGCCGGGCAGCGTGCGCAGCGCCACGCGGACCTGAAGGCATGAGCGGGCTTCAATGACGCGCGGTGTCGTACCGTCGTCGATCAACAGGTCGACCGGCGATTGCAGGTCCACCACCGCGTGACCGTGCTGCTCCAATTCCCGGGCCAGTTCGGCCATGGCCTGGCTGGTGCCAGGCACTGCAATGTCGAGGCGTCTCATGGAAAGGTCCTCATGGGGTCAGATAATCAGCGAGGGCATCGCGTACGCAGGGGGACGCGAGCATCGAGCTGCCGCGGAAAAAACGCGTGATGTTGCCCACCAAGGGGTGAAAACGATTGATGGGATACGCCAGCGCACTGGCGTCTTCCCGCAGCGACTGGCGCACCGATTCGTCGACGGGCAGGTGCGCGATCAGCTCGAAGTCGAATGCTTGCTGCAGGTCGCTCGCCAGGTACTGGGCGATGAAACCGGGCATCAGGCGGGCAATTTGCGCGCGGTCCTCTTCGGGGGCGGTTCGCCAATAGATCTGCACCAGTCGTGTCCAGAAACCGGAGTGCCGGCCCTCGTCGAGCAAGTGATCGGCCATCAGCCCCTTGATCGAGGCCTTGACCGAGTCGTCCCGGGCGAAGGCGGCCACTTCGTTGGTCACGGTGTTCTCGGCAATGGCGATGCAGATCAGCTCCACGGCACTGAGCAGATGCTCTGGCGCCTCGGCCAGGGTTGCCGGTATGGCTCGGCTGAGTTCGATCTGCCCAGGCAACGGGATCGGTTCGATGCCGGTCATGTCGATGGTCTGCTGCATGAAGTCCATCGCCACCAGCGCGTGGTAATCCTCGTCCACCACCACGGTCATCGCGTCGTAGCGGCAGGCGAACGGGAACTCGATGCCGAAGCGGTTCTTGGCGATGCGCCGGGCGGTGTGGTCCACCAGTTCGGTCTCGAAAATCACCACGTCATTGATGAATTTGTAGAGGCTCTGCACCAGCACGAAGTCGCGTAGTTGCGCACAGTGGCTGAGGAAGGTCTGGCTGTGCACCAGCGGCTGGCGGCTCATGGGGAAGATCAGTTTGTCGTCGTCTTCGACCCGGCGCCGTGGCCGGGTACGGATCGTGGCGCGGCTTTCCCAGGCGTCGGCGAAGGATTGGTATTCGACGGCGTTCATGGCATCACCTGTGCAACCGGCTGGGCCATGCTCTGGCGCAGGCCGTCCCACAAGGCCGCGCGACTGTGAACGGCGGCGAGCGCGGCGGCCAGCACCTCGGTTTCGCGCTGCGGGTCGCCATCGATCAGTCGCGCCAAGAGTTTTTCCGCCGCCGGCCCGTGGTCTTCGGAATCGACTTCGATGTGCCGTTGCAGGTAGTAGCGAAAGGTCGGAGCCTGATCCAGGCCAATGCCCCAGGCGTCCAACATGCGTTGGAACATCTGTGGGATGACGCTCTCGCGGCCATGCACGAACGCGGCGGCCACGCTGTGGGCCGGGGCGTGCAGGGCGGTGTGCAAGGTCTGGCGGACGAACCGCGCCGCCGCCGGTTCGACCTCGACGCTGTCCAGCGCGGTCTCGGGGCTGACGCCTTCCTGCTGCAGGGTGATGAACTGCTCGATTGCACGGGTATCGGCGCCGATTTCCCGCATGGCGTCCAGGTACAGTTCGAAATGGCTGCAGTAGCCTGCGCCGGGGCGGTCATCCGACTCTTCCCCCAGCACGATTTCATTGATCAAGCGGGCCGCGTGAGGGTCGGCTGGCGGCAGCCAAGGCAGGTGGACACAGGTGAGCTCGCGTTGCAGCCGCTTGGTCAGCGACATGAAGTCCCAGACCGCAAAGACATGGCTTTCCATGAAGCGGCGTAACAGATCGATTGATGTAATCTCGGAAAAAACCGGGTGTTGTCCAAGTTCATGCTTTTTCAGGGATAGTTGTTCTTTGGATGGCTGCATTGGAACGTCCTCATCAATGATGTTATGTCCGGAAGGCGGCTCGTTAGTTAGTGAAGGCGAGCGGGTGCCTGGACCGGAATCCATGAATTACCCAAGGGGGTTAAATATTCTCTTTTAATTGTTGCTTCAGCTTTCGATGCCTGTGTTTGCTGGGGTGTTAGCGCGTCGAAAGGGCCGCTGGTAACGCGGTTAATAAAAAATTAATACATGTAACAAGTAAGCGGCAAGTGTTTTTTTAATTATTTGAAGTTGTGGTTTTATTGAGCGCGAAGAGGTCTTTTAAAACTTTTTATGTAAGTTTTATTGAGGCGAAGAAGCTCCTTCCGATTTAGCGAGATCAGAATCGAATAGTTCGAGTGAATGCCTCACTCGGAGCACTTCAGGAATCGGGGAGTAAGAAGTTTTTTATTAGGGGCAGGACATCGGTCGGACTTCCGATCATCCCGCCGGTTGGACGACGCTCCTTGCGTATTGGCTTCGATTCGTCTGGCCTTGGCCAGGCGTTGACTTCTTCAGGTCTGAATCGACAAGCGCAAGAGTGAGCCCAAATCGATGGCAGTGCCATTGGACTGATGGGGCGACGAATCGCGGCCACGGTCAGGCCGCGCCGCGCTGGCGACAAGTGAGTTGGAAGGATATGTAAGAAATTTTTACGCCGGACGAAGCGCCGGCGTGGGATCAAGGCTTCGACGGCTGTTCCAGGTACCGACGCATGGTGATGGAGGCTTTTTCCAGATGCTGCTCCACCAAGGCGACCGCTTTCTCGATATCTCTGGCCGCCGCGGCAGCGAGGATGTCGCGATGGTCCTCCTGGGTCAGCTCGCCCAACCCCATGGACGAAAGATGAAAACGCAAAAAGCGCTCTTCTTCATTGAGCTCGTGTTCGATCAGGTCCAGCAGTTTGCTGTTGGGTGCCTTGTGGTAAAGCGACATATGGAACAGCCGGTTGAGCTTGGCGATTTCAGCGTATTCGGTTTGTGCCTCCAACTGTTCGATGTACTGGGCTGCCAGCGCCAGGTCACCGTCATCGAGCAGGGGGATGGACAAGCGCAAGGCGAAAGCTTCCAGGACCGCACGCAAGGCGTAGGTCTCGACCGCATTGTTGGTAATCAGCGGGGCCACCACGGCGCCTTTGTGCTGGACGACATTGAGCAACGACTGTGCTTCGAGCTGACGCAACGCCTCACGTACCGGCATGCGGCTCACGCCGAACAGGTCGGCCAGCTCTTGCTGGCGCAGGGCGGTGCCGCTGGGCAGGCGCCCGTCGAGGATGGCCTCGCGCACGGAGCTTTCGATGATCGACCGCGCCTGATCGGCAGGGACGGGACCGTTGACCTGGATAGTGCTGAGCGGTTTGGGCTTCTTTGTCACGACAACACCTGAACGGGTAGTAACGAAAATTGGATCCATGCCAACGTTAGTTACAGATTGCCAAGCCGTCAAAATCTCGCGGCCCCGGTTCCTGAACTAAAGTTTAGTCTGCTTGCGGTGATTGCAACCTGCCATTGTTTTTTGCCCGGCCAGGCTTCACCATCCAACGAATTTCCAACGGCCCTTTTCGGACGTATTTCCCTTGGCTGCACCTTTCCCAGTCCTCAGGTCCTTGCGTTGGCTGTGTTCGGCACTATTGCTGGCCGGCGTGATGCTGGGCGGCCTGCAAGCCGACTGGGACTTTGCGCAGATCAGCCGGCGGGCGCAAGCGTTATATGGGCCACTGGGCGAAGGGCAGCAGCGGATCGACGCGTGGCAGCAACTGCTGGCGACTCAGAAGCAGATCCCCGAATTGGAACAGCTCAAAGTGGTGAACCTGTTTTTCAACAAACAGGTGCGCTACGTGGAAGACATCGACCTGTGGCGTGAAGTCGACTATTGGGAGACGCCGATCCAGGCCTTGTGGAAGGGCGCCGGCGACTGTGAAGACTACGCCATCGCCAAGTATTTCAGCCTGCGTCGTCTCGGGGTGTCCAGTGACAAGCTGCGCATCACCTACGTCAAGGCGTTGCGGCAGAACCGTGCGCACATGGTGCTCACCTATTACGCCACGCCCGAGGCGATGCCGTTGGTCCTCGACAGCCTGATCGACGGTATCCAGCCGGCCAGCCAGCGAACCGACTTGCTCCCGGTCTACTCTTTCAATGCCGAAGGGCTGTGGCTGCCGGGCGCCAAGGGCAACAAGAAAGTGGGTGACACCAAGCGCCTGTCCCGGTGGCAGGACGTGTTGAAAAAAATGCAGGCCGAAGGTTTTCCGGTCGAGACGACTAACTAGGAGCGCGCGCTCAGATGTCCTTGTTCAAACAGCTGTTGATCGCTATCTGTCTGTTCCTGGTGGTTGCCTTCAGCGGCAGCTTCATGGTCAGCCTGGAAAGCTCGCGGGCCCAATACGTCAACCAGTTGCGCTCCCACGCCCAGGACGCGGCCACGGCGCTGGCGCTGTCGTTGACGCCGAACATCGACGACCCGGCGATGGTGGAATTGATGGTCAGCTCGATCTTCGACAGCGGCTACTACGCCAGCATTCGCGTGGTCGACGTGGCCACCGACAAGACCCTGGTCGAGCGCACCGGTACACCGGACGCCGGCAGTGTGCCGCAATGGTTCGTCAAGCTGATCGGCCTGGAACCGGCCGGTGGCGATGCCATCGTCAGCCGCGGCTGGGAGCAGGCGGCGCGGGTCGAAGTGGTCAGCCACCCGATGTTCGCCCTCGCCAAGCTGTGGCAGAGCGCGTTGGGCAGCCTGGGCTGGCTGCTGCTGTGCGGCGCCGTGAGCGCGGTGCTGGGGGCCTTGCTGCTGCGTCGCCAGCTCAAGCCACTGGACTACATGGTGCATCAGTCCCACGCCATTGCCCGCCGTGAATTCCTGAGCCTGCCGGAGCTGCCGCGCACGCCTGAACTGCGTCGGGTAGTGCAGGCGATGAACCAGATGGTCGAGAAGCTCAAGGCGCTGTTCCAGGAACAGGCCGAGCGCAGCGAGAAACTGCGGGTCGAGTCCTACCAGGACAACCTCACGGGCCTGGCCAACCGGCGTTATTTCGAAATGCAGCTCAATGCCCGGGTGAGCAACCCGGAGCAGGCCAGTTCCGGTTACCTGCTGCTGTTGCGGGTCAAGGATTTGGCCGGTTTGAACCAGCGGCTGGGCGGCCAGCGCACCGATCAGTTGCTCAAGGCCGTGGGCGAGCAATTGCAGCGTGAGTGCGCCCGCTACCCGGAAACCCACAACCTGGTCACGCGTATTCGCGGCGGCGAGTTCGCGGTGCTGGCCCCGGGGCTGGTGCGTGAGGAAGCGCTGCAATTGGCGCAGAACCTCGAAGCCGCGTTGGCGAGCCTGCATGCCACCGGCGCGACTGACGTGGCCTCGGTGGCCTCCATCGGGCTGGCGCCGTTCGTCCATGGCGACTCGCCGCAAGCGGTGCTCCAGCTCGGCGACCAGGCCCTGGCCCAGGCCGAAAGCCAGGGAGAACCGGGCTGGGCCTGCCTGGACCACAGTGCCTCGGCCAGTGTCGGTGATGATCACCATGCCTGGCACACGCTGCTCGACCAGGCCTTGAGTCATCAGCGCTTCGAGCTGTACTTCCAGCCGGTAGTGGCGGCCCAGGACACTCAGGTGGTGCTGCATTACAAGGTGTTGTCGCGGCTGTTGGACGAGCAGGGCCAGACGATCCCCGCCGGGCGTTTCCTGCCGTGGTTGGAGCGCTTCGGCTGGACTGCGCGCCTGGACCGCTTGATGCTTGAACAGGTGCTCAAGCAGATGGCAGGACATGAGCAGTCCTTGGCGTTGAACCTGTCCTCCGCCACGCTTGCCGATCCGCAGGCGTTGAACAAGGTCTTTGAAATCCTGCGGGCGCATTCCAACCTCGGGTCGCGCCTGACCCTGGAGATTGGTGAAGAGCAACTGCCGGAGCAAGCGGTGCTGGAGCAGTTGACCCGGCAGTTGCGCGAGCTTGGTTTCTCCTTGAGCCTGCAGCGTTTTGGTGGGCGGTTCAGCATGATCGGCAATCTGTCGCGGTTGGGGCTGGCTTACTTGAAGATCGACGGTAGCTACATTCGCGCGATTGACCAGGAAAGTGACAAGCGCCTGTTTATCGAAGCGATACAACGTGCTGCTCACAGTATCGACTTGCCATTGATTGCTGAGCGGGTTGAGACAGAAGGGGAGCTGGCGGTGATTCGCGAGATGGGGTTGTTTGGGGTGCAGGGGCAATTGGTGGGTGAGCCTAAGCGTTGGGGGTGAGGCTGTCTTTTCCTTCTGACTGAGTACATATCCGTTTCTGCGGTAACGGCTGCTTAGGGTTCCGGCGCGGTATGACTCACCCACATAGGTTACAAATCAGTTCACTCACATAGGTAACAGTTTTTAACTGGCAGGGTCGGTTTGCGGTGATGTTGGATACCCACACGGTATCGGGAACCGCACGGTCCTGTGGCGAGGGAGCTTGCTCCCGCTGGGGCGCGCAGCGGCCCCAAAAAAGCGATGAGCGCTACGCACTCAAGCGGGAGCAAGCTCCCTCGCCACAAAAGCTTTTCCAGCCATCACGGCACAGATTGATCCACGGTAAACACTGTGGGAGCGAGCCTGCTCGCGAAGGCGGAGGGTCGGTTTGCGGTGATGTTGGATACCCACACGGTATCGGGAGCCGCACGGTCCTGTGGCGAGGGAGCTTGCTCCCGCTGGGTCGCGCAGCGGCCCCAAAAAAGCGATGAGCGCTACGCACTCAAGCGGGAGCAAGCTCCCTCGCCACAAAAGCTTTCCCAGCCATCACGGCACAGATTGATCCACGGTAAATACTGTGAAGCAAGCTCGCTCGCGGTGGCGTTGGGGCAGTCAAGTGAATGCTGGGTTTGCCGGCCTCTTCGCGAGCAAGCTCGCTCCCACACTGGATCTGCGTCGAACCAAAATATCGAAATCTATACCGATCAACTGTGGGAGCGAGCTTGCTCGCGATGGCGGTGGTGGTGGTTCAGTCATATGGATGTCGGGCTTGCCGGCCTCATCGCGAGCAGGCTCGCTCCCACAGGAGAAACGCGGTCCGACCAAGAACCAGGTCGGCTATAAGGCCGCCTCGTGGTGGACGTTGATCTCGGGCGCCCCGTTAGCCGCGCTGGGCCATGGATGGCCCTTCGCGGCGGCCCACGGAGCAATGCCGGAGTGAGGGCACACCGAGCCTAAGCGAGGTGCCAAGTGGTGGGGCAGAAGCGTTTTGGTTACTTTTGCGCTTTTCAAAAGTGACCCGCCGTCAGGGCGAAACCCTAAGTGGCCGTTACCGCAGAAACGGATATACACCCCCCTCTAAAAGTAACGTCCTAGGAGATTTCCTTCGAGTTGTGGCGAACTTGGTGAACTTGTCCGGCGTCTGCCTCGTGGCTAGTCTGGGGTTGTCACTGAAAAAAACGGTGACACTGGCGTGCAAGCCGGTTAAAAGACGACGCGCAAGCGCTTTATGGCGGTTGTGCGTGGGAGATTTCTTCGTGAGAAGGATTCTGCCGGGGTTCCGTCTGCCCGGTCTTGCACACCTGCGTACAACTGCCACCTCATTTGCGTGCAAGCGAAGGGTGTCGGTTCCACTTCTACAGATGGAGCTTCACGACATGTTCAAAGTAACTCCGAATCCGCCAGAAAACCCTGGCAACAACTCCGACAAATCCTCGAAATCCAAAAAACTCGACGAAGCCGCCGAACGCGCCCTCGACTACTACCTCAACCCCAAACCCACCGATGAAGCCTCGGGAAAAAACCAAACTGCCCAGCTCTTCATGGTCTCCCCGGACATCGACACCGAAACCCTCCTGGCCAATGCCTCCGAAGACCTGCTGTCCATCAGCGCCATCGCCGCCGACCTGGCTGACGACGTCGATGGCTCACGCCGCAGCGTAATCCTGGCGATCAGCCGAATGGCCGATGGGGTGCATTTGCTGGTGGAGAGGGCGATGGATCGGCTGGAGGTTCAAGCGTCAGGCTGACAGGCCTGCGGTGAATTGACGATTGTCATCGCGAGCAAGCTCGCTCCCACACTGGATCTGTGTCGAACCGAAATATCGAAATCAACACCGATCAACTGTGGGAGCGAGCTTGCTCGCGATGGCGTCCGCCCAGACAACCCAGAACCTGTGGCGAGGGGATTTATCCCCGCTGGGCTGCGCAGCAGCCCTAAACACCAGCGGCCTCGGTGTGTCAGGCAATTCACCTTTAAGCATCTGGGGCTGCTGCGCAGCCCAGCGGGGATAAATTCCCTCGCCACAGGGTTTTGTGTGCTGCTCGAGGTGGCAGGCTAGATCAACCCTTTCTCATCATCATCGATCAACCGACTCAACCCACCCAAGGCTTCACGGGCCTGGTTGCGGTCCATCAGCTTGGCCTGGGCCGCCGGTGGCAGGTCGGTGACGCGGATGACGCCTTTGCTGGTCAGCACCTGGATCAAGTCATCGAGTACCCGGATCATCTCCAGGTCGCTCTGCTTGAGTTGCTTGAGGCTGTTTTCCACCGCCTGGTTGGCGAACCAGTCCTGGATCTCGTGGTTGTCGGCCGGCAAGGTCTCGGTGGCCTCGGCGTAGGCGGTGGCTTCTACGCGCACCAGCAGGCCTTGTGCATCGCGTTGCACATAAAACATCGGGCATCCCTCATGTATGAAGCAGCGTCATGCTGGGCAGCATAGGCCAACTGTGGGGGAGTATGAACACTTATCGTGGCCAGAGATTGCTCCCGCTGGGTTGCGCTGTAGGAACTGCCGAGCGAAGCGAGGCTGCGATCTTTTCACGGCCAGTGGGGTCTCAAGCGAAGTTCGAGGCCAAGGTCAAAAGATCGCAGCCTGCGGCAGCTCCTACAGCGAGGGAGCAAGCTCCCTCGCCACGGGTTTGTGTCAGCTTCAGCTGTTGTTGTGATCGACCTTGATGGTCGGGTCGCTACCGGCGATCAACGAGTTCAGGTTCACGTTCGACCAGTTGTTGCCCTCGAGCTTGATCGTCACGTCCGGCGTCGCCGCGGCACCGTTGGCCCCATTGAACTGGCCGGAAGTGCTGACCTGCAGCGACGACACGCCATCGACCGTGCTGATTTTCAGGAAGTGGTCGATGGTGCTGCCGGTTTCACCTTGCAGCAGGTCTCGCAGGTCGATCCGGTCGCCTTCGCCGGCGTTGAAGTTCTTGATCACGTCGGTGCCGGTGTCGCCGGACTTCCAGACAAAGGTATCGCCCCCCAGGCCGCCGATCAGGGTGTCATTGCCCTGGCCGCCGATCAGAGTGTCGTTACCGGTGCCACCCAGCAAGATGTCATTGCCCTTGCCACCGTCGAGGGTGTCGTTGCCGCCCTGGCCGAAGATGATGTCGTTGCCGGCGCCGCCCAGCAGGGTGTCGTTGCCATCGTGGGCACCGGACACATCGAACGCGGTGTAGTGCTCGGTGATGTACTGGTGCACGTTGCTGGTGGTGACCTTGCTGGCGTCCACGCCGCTCTGTTTGGCGACGAAGGCCTGGATGGCCTGGTAGCCCTCACCCGCAACACCATTGAAGCTCACCAGGTCGCCGAACAGGATGTCGTTGCCTTCGCCTCCGTTGACCGTATCGGCGCCCGGCAGGGTCGCTTCGGTGTGGCCGATGATGGAGTTGGCCAGGTTGCTCGGGTCGATGTTGGTTTGCGGCTTGCCATCCGAATCGTAGGGGGCGAGATCGGACAGGGTGACGCCGTTGTTCAGGCCGATCGCTTCAACGTTACTCAGACCTTTGAGCAGCGTGAAGCTGGCCGTTGAGCCGTCTGCTGCCGAGGAGTCGCCCCACCAGCCGCCGGCCTGGTTGGAGAACTCGAACGTGCCATTGCCCTCGGCATGCACCGTGCCGACGTAGTTTTCATTCCAGTTCTTGCCGTTCTTGATCGACAGGAACATGTTCCCATTTTCTTCGATGATGAATTTGTGTGTGCTGTCGATCGTCTGGGTGTAGTACTTGCCAACGGTGTAGTTGGCCGCGCTCAGGACGTCGTCGAGCTTGACGGTGCCGTACAACACTGGGTTCGGCTGTTCGCCGGACTGGTAGCGCGTTGGCTCACCGTCGGTGATGAAATACGTCAGGTTCTTCGCGCCGGTATTGCTCAGGGCCTGGGTGCTGTTGAAGAAGTTTGCGGTGGTCTTGAACACGTCTTCATAGTTGGTATTGCCGCCGGACACCATCGAGTCGAGCACGTTCTTGAGCAGTGTCAGTGCGTTCGGATCGTTGAGGTTGACCGCAACGTTCTTGTTGACCTGGTTATCGAAGTCCGCCAGGAAAATGTTCACAGTCCCTGAGTTGCTGCCCAGGCTCTGCTTGAGGGTGTTGAACACTTGGGTCAACGAGTTCTTCGCGGCGGCGACGGACGAGTCGCTCATGCTGCCGGAGCTGTCGACCATGAAGGCGATGTTGTAGTTGACCCCTGGCACGACGGTCAGCCCACCGATGTCGGCGACCACGATGTCGTTGCCATCGGTCCCCGTGACATTGTCACTACCGGACGTGGCGGTGATTGCGTTGTAAGTGGCCGGATACACCGTGACAGGAATCTGCGCCGTGCTGACCGCCGAGCCGCCAAGGGCTTCGGTGGACGTCGAGGTCACGGTCAGGTTGAACTGGCCGTGGTAGTAGGTCGGTGGGGTCAGGGTGAGGCTGCCCAGGTTCCAGCCGGTGACCGAGGCTTCGCCGTTGCTGCCCACGGTCGCGGTATGGCCGGCGCCGTCGGTCAGTACGCTGCCTTCCGGAATGCCACCGATCTTCACGCTCAGGCTTTCGGAGCCGTCGGTGTCGGTCAGGGCGGTGGTGATCTTCGACAGGTGCACGCTGGTGCCTTCGGCGCCTTCGTTGAGCTTGAAGCCGTCGTAGTAGCCTTCGCCGTTGGTGCCGTGCAGGTCGGAGACGGTCACGCCCGCGTTCGCCAGGTCGGTCACACCGGTGTAGAGCGGCACGCCGGCATTGCTCAGGTCCACTGGCGTGCTGCCGTTGACCGACAGGTTCACGTCGTAGCTGCCCGGTCCGGTCTGGTTGTGGTGGTAGATGTCCAGGGTGTAGTAGCCGCTTGCGGTTGGCGTGAACGAACCGTTCAACTGACCGCCCGCACCCCACGTGGTTGCCGCGGCGGTCTTGCCGCCGATGGTCACCAGCAGGCTGTCATCGCCCGTGCCGCTGAAGGTGTAGGTCTTGCCGGCCTCGAGGAAAATCAGCCCTGAAGTTTTCGACGCGGTGCCCGGATTGACGTTGCCGTCGTTCTGAACGTTGCTCACATTGGTGCTGCTGTTCGGCGTGCCGGCGGCATCGATCACCGACTTGAGCGTGCCGGACGGCGCGCCGCTGCCATCGGTGCCCAGGCCCGACAGGCCGGTCCAGACTTCCTTGATCAAACCGGTGGAGGTCACGTTGTTGCCGGCCACGTTGAGGCTCGGTGCGTCGGCGACCGGCGTGATGTCGATCTTCACGGTGCCGGTATTGCCCAGCGTCTGGCCGTCGGTTGGCTGGAAGCTGATTTGCGCGTAGTCGGCCTTTTGATTGCCCACGCCCGCCGGGTTGCCGTTGGCACCGGATTCGTTGGCATCGGGGGTGAAGCGCAGCTTGCCAGCGTCGATGTCCGCCTTGGTGAAGGTCTGGTTGTTGGCCACGTCCTTCCAGGTTGCGCCGTCCAGGTACTGCAACTTGCCGTCACCCGGCAGCCCGGTGATTTTCACACCTTGGCTGGCGGCGGCGCTGTCCACGTCGCTGATGCCGAACGTCGACCAGCCGAGGACCAGTGAAGTGTCTTCGGTACCGGTCACCGCGCCACCGGTGGCTACGGGTGCGTCGTTGACCCCGACCACGTTCACGGTGGTGGTCGCCGTGTTGGAATAACTCGTGCCGTCGGTCACCGTCACGGTGATGACGCGCGGTACGGTGCTCGGATCTTCGCTGTTGTTGATGAAGCTGATGTTCTTGATCTGCTGCATGTAGTCGGCCAGCGTTGCATTGCCTGTCAGCGTCAGGACGACTTTGCCGTCGGTGCTGTTGGCGTTGATGCTGATGCCGTTGACGCTATTGCCCAGGTTCAGATGATCGCCAGGCTGACGGTTGGTCAGCACGATGGTGGCGCCGGTCAGCAGGGTGCTGTCCGGGTCGGTGATCTTCAGGTCGGTGTCGCCAATCGACACGCCCGGGCCGGTGGTGCCTTCGGTAAAGGTCACTTGGTAATCGGCACCGGTCTTGCCGCTGGAGTTGTTGGCGTCCAGGTCGAGTACCGGCGGTGCATCGTTGTCGATGATCGAGGTGCTGACGCTGCCATTGGTGCCGCTGACCGCCAGGTGCTCGAAGTTGCCACCGGTGGCCGAGTCGATCCGGACCACGAAGTTTTCGGTGCCTTCGGTGATCTTGTCGTCCAGCGTCGCCACGTTGAAGGTCGCGCTGGTGGCGTTGGCCGGGATCTTCACGGTGTAGACGCCGGTGAAGTCCGTGCCGTCGGCGGCGGTGCCGCTGTAGACGATCTTGAGCGTTACCTCGGTTTGCGCCGGGTTCGTCAGGCTGACGGTGTAGGTCGCTGCTTGGCCTTCGGTGACCGATGTGCTGCCGGTGATGCTGACGCTGGTGTTGTCGACAGTGTCGCCCACGGCCGTCGACGCGCCGGTCTTATCGACCGCGATGGCTTCGAGGTTGCCACCGGATGCATCCTTGATCGACTCGGTGACGGTGGTTGGGCCTTGGTACACATCGTTGCCAACCGCGACATCCAGCGCGCCCGAGCTTGCGCCGGCGGCGATGGTGACGGTCTTGCCGCTTTCCAGCGTCACGGTCACCGGACCGTTCTGCGCAGTGACGGGTTTGCCGTCGGCACCGGTCAGGGTCGCGGTGTAGGTGATGGTGCCGTTTTCGTTCACGGTCGGATTAGCGGTCAATGTCACGGTGGTGGTGTCGTTGACGTCGCTGACCACGGTGCTGACTGGCGCGGTGTTCGGAGCAATGGCTTCGAGGTTGCCACCGGATGCATCTTTGATCGACTCAGTGACGGTGGTTGGGCCTTGGTAGACGTCGTTGCCGACGGCTACATCCAACGCACCCGAGCTTGCGCCGGCTGCGATGGTGATGGTCTTGCCGCTTTCGAGCGTGACCGTCACAGGACCGTTTTGCGCGGTAACTGGCTTGCCATCGGCACCGGTCAGGGTGGCGGTGTAGGTGATGGTGCCGTTTTCGTTCACGGTCGGATTAGCGGTCAACGTCACGGTGGTGGTGTCGTTGACGTCGCTGACCACAGTGCTAACTGGCGCGGTGTTTGGGGCGATGGCTTCCAAGTTGCCACCGGATGCATCTTTGATCGACTCGGTGACGGTGGTTGGGCCTTGGTACACGTCGTTGCCGACTGCTACGTCCAATTCGCCTGAGCTCGCGCCGGCAGCGATGGTGATGGTCTTGCCGCTTTCCAACGTCACGGTGACCGGACCGTTCTGCGCAGTGACGGGTTTGCCGTCGGCACCGGTCAGGGTGGCGGTGTAGGTGATGGTGCCGTTTTCGTTCACGGTCGGCGTGGCGGTCAGCGTCACGGTAGTGGTGTCGTTGACATCGCTAACCACAGTGCTGACTGGCGTGGTGTTTGGAGCGATGGCTTCCAGGTTACCGCCCGATGCCGAGGTAATCGATTCGGTGATGGTGGTTGGGCCTTGGTAAACATCGTTGCCGACGGCTACATCCAACGCACCCGAGCTTGCGCCGGCGGCGATGGTGATGGTTTTGCCACTTTCCAACGTCACGGTCACCGGACCGTTTTGCGCAGTAACTGGCTTGCCATCGGCGCCGGTCAGGGTCGCGGTGTAAGTGATCGTGCCGTTTTCATTCACGGTCGGATTAGCGGTCAACGTCACGGTGGTGGTGTCGTTGACGTCGCTGACCACGGTGCTAACCGGAGCGGTGTTAGGCGCGATGGCTTCGAGGTTGCCGCCAGTAGCGGTACTGATGCTTTCGGTGACGGTGGTCGGACCTTGGTACACGTCGTTGCCGACCGTCACGTCCAATTCGCCTGAGCTCGCGCCGGCGACGATGGTGATGGTTTTGCCGCTTTCGAGCGTGACTGTCACCGGACCGTTTTGCGCAGTAACTGGCTTGCCATCGGCGCCGGTCAGGGTCGCGGTGTAAGTGATCGTGCCGTTTTCATTCACGGTCGGATTAGCGGTCAACGTCACGGTGGTGGTGTCGTTGA
>NZ_JBIXJT010000026.1:0-35464 GCF_052871455.1 Pseudomonas sp. LARHCG127 | reverse complement strand
GGCCGATGGGGTGCAGTTGCTGGTCGAGCGGGCGTTGGATCATTTGGAAGCCAAGGAGATGGCGGCGCCTGGTGCCAAGGGGTAGCGCCTTGCTTTGATGCAAGCTGGGCCGACGCCATCGCGAGCAAGCTCGCTCCCACAGGGTTTTGTGTAGAGCCGAATATCAAGTTCAACACCCATCCCATTGTGGGAGCGAGCTTGCTCGCGATGGCGGTGGGTCAGTCGACAAAGATGCCAACCGAACCGACGCCTTCGCGAGCAAGCTCGCTCCCACAGGATCTTTTTCGTGCAAGCCGCAAAATGGTGCGCGACAGCCCATCGCGCACCAACATGGCACGCAATCCGCCCCATCCTGAAACGCTATCCCCAGATATTTCCTACACCCCCTTCGATTGGCAAGCCCCTTGCTCTAAACACAGCACCGTTCATTGCTGGAAGCACTCCGATGCTGGTGATTCACCGCAGAATCGACACTCAACCGCGCTGGGACGCCGAGCTGCACCTGACCTTCGACGCCCGCAGCAAAAGCCGTCTGCGCTGTTTCAGTGCCGAGGGTGAAGACGTGGGGTTGTTCCTGGAGCGAGGCCAGCCGCCGCTGTACGACGGCGAGTGCCTGCAGGCCGAAGATGGGCGCATCGTGCGCGTCTGCGCCCGCGCCGAACAATTGCTGCATGTCACCTGCGCCAATGCCTTCGAACTGACTCGCGCCGCCTACCACCTAGGCAACCGCCACGTGGCCCTGCAAGTGGGCGATGGCTGGTTGCGCCTGCTGGACGATTACGTGCTCAAGGCGATGCTCGAACAACTGGGCGCCCGCGCCGAAGCCATCGAAGCCCCGTTCCAGCCGGAACACGGCGCCTATGGCGGCGGCCATCATCACTCCCGGCACGGCGACGAAGACTTCAACTACGCGCCGCGCCTGCATCAATTTGGCGTGCGCACATGAACCCGGCCTGGGCGCTGCTGCGTCTGGCCAGCCCGCAGTTGCCGATTGGCGGGTACAGCTACTCCCAGGGTCTGGAAATGGCGGTGGACAACGGCCAGGTGAAAAACCCCGACGACGCACGGCGCTGGATCGGCGATCAATTGCTGCTGAACCTGGCACGCTTCGAAGCGCCCCTGCTGCTGGCGCACTGCACCGCAGCCGCCGCGGACGATTGGGACACGCTGCGGCAGCGCTGTGAAGAGCACCGCGCCAGCCGGGAAACCCGCGAGCTGTACCAGGAAAGCCGGCAGATGGGCTACTCGTTGCAGCAATTGCTCGCCGGCCTGCCGGAACTCGACCGTGCCGCCCGGGACTTTCTCGAACAGCTCAGCCTTGGTCAGCGCAGCGAGCCGCACCTGGCGCTGGGCTGGGCCCTGGCCGCCCGCGCCTGGCAGATCGCCCCCCAGAATGCCCTCGCCGCCTGGCTGTGGAGTTGGCTGGAAAACCAACTGGCGGTGCTGATGAAAACCCTGCCCCTGGGCCAGCAAGCGGCCCAGCGCCTGACCAGCGAACTGCTGCCGCTGTTGCAACAGGCCCAGCACGACGCCTCGAACATCGACCCCGACCATTACGGCAGCGCCGCGTTTGGCCTGTCCCTGGCGTGCATGGCCCATGAGCGCCAGTACAGCCGTCTGTTCCGTTCCTAGGAGACACACATGAACACACAACCTCTGCGCGTCGGTATCGGCGGCCCGGTGGGCTCCGGCAAGACCGCCCTGACCCTGGCCCTGTGCCTGGCTCTACGTGAACGCTACAACCTGGCAGTGGTCACCAACGACATCTACACCCGCGAAGACGCCGACTTCCTGGTGCGCAACGAAGCCCTGGCGCCGGAGCGGATCATCGGGGTGGAAACCGGCGGCTGCCCGCACACGGCGATTCGCGAAGATGCCTCGATCAACCTCGAGGCAGTGGACCAGTTGAACCGGCGCTTTCCGGGCCTGGACCTGATTCTGGTGGAGTCGGGCGGCGACAACCTGTCGGCGACCTTCAGCCCGGAGCTGTCGGACCTGACGATCTATGTGATCGACGTTTCCGCCGGGGACAAGCTGCCGCGCAAGGGCGGGCCAGGCATTTGCAAATCCGACCTGCTGGTGATCAACAAGATCGACCTGGCGCCGCTGGTGGGCGCGTCCCTGGAAATGATGGACAGCGACACCCGGCGGATGCGCAACGGCAAGCCCTTCGTGTTCAGCAACCAGAAGACCGGCCAGGGCCTGGACGACATCATCGCCTTCATCGAGCGCCAGGGTCTGCTGAGCGCCGCCTGATTTTCCGACTGACAACAAGGAAGCTTATCCATGACCTTCAAACGCCTCTTCGGTGCCCTTGCCCTGCTGCTGACCCCGGCCCTGGCCTTCGCCCACCCCGGCCATGGCGACCATGGCCTGATCGCCGGCCTCGGCCACCCCATCGGCGGGCTCGACCATTTGCTGGCGATGCTGGCGGTCGGCTTGTGGGCTGCGCAACAACAAGGCGCCGCACGCTGGGCGCTGCCCTGCACCTTCGTCGGTACGATGCTGCTGGGCGGCCTGCTGGGCTTTGAAGGCCTGAACCTGCCGGCGCTGGAAAGCGGGATCGCCGCCTCGGTGTTAGCCCTGGGCCTGGCGGTGGCACTGGCGGTACGTCCACCGTTGAGCCTGGCGGTTGGCGCGACGGCCTTGTTTGCACTGTTCCACGGTGTGGCCCATGGCTTGGAACTGCCGGACATGTCGAGCCCGTGGGCCTATGCGGTGGGCTTCGTCGCAGCCACGGCGGCGCTGCATGGCGCCGGGTTTGCACTGGTGCGGGTGCTGCCACGCGCGGCGACGCCATTGGTTCGGTTGGCTGGAGCAGCTTCGGCGGGGGCTGGGGTGTGGTTGTTGGCCGGTTGATTCTTTAGCGCCTGCCAGGCCGTCATCGCGAGCAAGCTCGCTCCCACAGTTTGATCGGGTACACCGGCCCTTGTGGGGGCCAATCAGCTTCCACACTTTGATCGGTACACCGCCCCCTTGTGGAGCGAGCCTGCTCCCACAATTTGATCGGTATACACCGTACCCTGTGGGAGCGAGCTTGCTCGCGATGACGGACTTACAGGCGCCATCTCTCTGGAGTCGGCCACTCTGCTACCATGTCGCGCAATCGCCCCCAAGCCGTGACGACGTCCGCCCATGCCTGATGCTTCCCGCCCCGCTCCCCCGCCTGAATTGACCGCCCTGTTCGCAACAGTGCGGCAGCATTTTCACGACGTGATCGTGCCGATGTGGCAAGGCCCGGGCTGGAATGCCGAACTGGCGCTGCCCTATGAATCCCTGGATGCCGGACATGCACCTTTGCCACCCCAGCGCTACCGGGCCATGGCCTGTGCGCGACAACTGTATGTGTTTGCGAGTCTGATTGGCGAAGTGCCCCAGGCCGAGGAACGGGCCAACGCACTGTTCCGCTCGCTCCAGCGTCATTTCCACGATGCCGAGCACGGCGGCTGGTTCTACAGCATCGACCCGCAAGGCGCGCCGCTGGATACCGGCAAGGACCTCTATACCCACGCGTTTATCCTGTTCGCCTGCGCCCATTACTGGGGCAAGGTCCGCGAACCGCTGGTGGAATCGGTGCTCAACGCGAGCCTGGAAGTCATCGCCCGGCGCTTTGCCAGCGTCGACGGTCTCTACGAAGCCAGCCTCAAGCGCGATTGGTCGACGACGGGTTCCGGCCCTTTGCAAAACCCGTTGATGCACCTGGCCGAAGCGTTCCTCGCCACCCTCTCGGTCCGCGAAGATGCCAACGTCCGCCAGGCGTTGCTGGACTTGTGCGACGGGATGGCCAAGCACTTCATCGATCCGCAGCAGTGGGTCATGATGGAAAAACCGCTCAAGGCTGTGGATAACTGGTTCGAGCCGGGCCACCAGTTCGAATGGTATTACTTGCTGGCCTCTTCCCCGCTGTTGCGCAACGGCAAGTTGCACACCGCCCTGGAGCGCAGCTTCGGCCATACCGAACAACGCGGCGTCGATCCGGATTCCGGCGCGGTGTGCGCGATGCTGGCATTGGACACACAAGCAGGCCCACGGGATGCCACCCAACGCATCTGGGCCCAGGCGGAGTACCTGCGGGCGCTGACCTTGCGCCCGGACAATCAGGGGGCCTTGCTACATCAACTACAGGCGTTGCGGCAGCATTTTCTTCATCCCCAAGGCTGGAACGAATGCCTCGACGCCGACGGCATTGTCAGCCGCCGGGACATGCCGTCCACCACGCCGTATCACCTGCTGACCTGCTATCGCGGGCTGGCCGATTATCTGGCTTGACCCCCCACTGTGGCGGGGGAGCTTGCTCCCGCTGGGCCGCGCAGCGGCCCCAAAAAGCTTACGACTGCTTCGCAGCCGAGCGGGAGCAAGCTCCCTCGCCACAAAAGCTCATCCACACACCATTCGCTACGCCTTGTTACGCTCAATCGCAAACCCAGCCCAGGTCTGGCTCACCGGCATCAGCTCCAGGCTGTTGATGTTGATGTGCGCCGGCGTGTTGAGCACCCAGAAAATCGTGTCGGCGATGTCTTGTGGCTGGATCGGCTCGGCGCCGGCATAGGTCGCGTTGTAGCGCTCCTGGTCGCCACCGAAGCGCACCAGGGAGAATTCGCTTTCGCACAGGCCCGGCTCGATGTTGCTCACCCGCACGCCCGTGCCTTGCAGGTCGCAACGCAGGTTCAGGGAGAACTGTTTGACGAACGCCTTGCTCGCGCCATACACATGGCTGCCCGGATACGGGTAATTGCCGGCAATGGAACCCAGGTTGACGATCCCGGCGCCACGGCCATGAGCGATCAGGCGCGGCAACAGCAGGCGGGTGCTGTAGATCAGCCCTTTGACATTAGTGTCGACCATGGTGTCCCAGTCATCGAGGTCGCACTTGGGCGCCGGGTCGACGCCCAAGGCCAGGCCGGCGTTGTTGATCAGCCCGCGCAGCGTGGCGAAGGACGGCGGCAGGTTGGCGATGGCCTCTTCCATGGCCTTGCGATCGCGCACGTCCAGGACCAGGCCGTGGACTTCGGTCTGCTTCGACAGCTCGGCACAAAGGGCATTGAGGCGTTCTTCACGACGACCGGTCAGCACCAGTTTCCAACCGGCCTCGGCAAAACGTCGGGCACAGGCTTCACCAAAACCGGATGTCGCGCCGGTGATAAACAGGGTGTCAGACATCGTGTTCTCCTTGTTGGAACTTCAAAAGCCGTTGAATGGAATCGGCCCACAGCATGCCCGGCCTGATACGTCGGGGGCAAGGTTTGCACACGCGCTTTTGGCCCACAGCTGCTCATAAAACAACCAATCCTCGCCAGGCCTTGCCCAGCAAGGCCCGCAGCCGGTTGCCCGCACCTTATCCACAGGCACGTCCACAGTAATCGGGGGCAAGTGCAAACCCCACAGGCCGCTGTGCATAAGGCTTTGCGGGGTATTTGGAAAATTTTTTCGCTTGACCCTGCAACTCAGGTTGTGCAACGCAAGTTATCTGCTATAAGTCAGCGCACCAGAGGCGATGGCTCCAAGCCAGTAACCACGGCCCTCAGCGCGGTCTTTCCAGAGTTTAATCACAGACTTATCCACAGGATTGCCCATAGACTTCCGAGCCCATTCCAATGCTCAGAAAACTGTTGACAACAGCCGCTCCCGCTTGACCGAAAGCGCCTGATCAAAAAATGATCACAGCTCTGCAAGCCACGTAATCAAAGGCTTTCAGCCAGCTACTCCCACGTTACCCACAGCCAGTTCCACAGCAAACGGGGACAAGTCAAAACCGTGACAAAACAACTGTTTGCGGCGACTTTATGTCGCGGTTTCGCAGGGGCTCAGGATTGTTGTCCACAATTCTGAAAACGGCATACATCCCCCTGTGGGAGCGAGCTTGCTCGCGATGGCGTCGGTTCAGTCAAAATCAATGTCGACTGATAGATCGCTATCGCGAGCAAGCTCGCTCCCACAGGGGCTTGTGGTGTTCTGGAGGGATAAAAAAAAACCGGCGATTCACTCGCCGGTTTTTTTATTGCTTCAACTGTCTCAATGCCCGCCCAGGTATGCGTTGCGCACCTCTTCGTTGGCGAGCAGCTCCTTGCCCGTGCCGGTCAGGCGGATTTCACCATTGACCATCACATAGGCCCGGTCCGACAGCCTGAGGGCGTGGTTGGCGTTCTGTTCCACCAGGAAAATGGTCATCCCGGTGGAGGCCAGCTCGCGCAGGGTGGCGAAGATCTGTTTCACCACGATCGGCGCCAACCCCAGGCTCGGCTCATCGAGCAGCAACAACTTCGGCCGGCTCATCAATGCCCGGGCGATGGCGAGCATTTGCTGCTCGCCGCCGGACATGGTCATGGCCCGCTGGTTGCGGCGCTCCTTGAGCCGCGGGAACAGCTCGAACATGCGTTGCATGTCTTCGCTGGCGTATTTGTCACCGATGGGAATGGTGCCCATCAGCAGGTTTTCCTCGACCGTCATGTCGGGGAAAACCCGCCGCCCTTCTGGCGACTGGGCGATGCCGTTGGAGGCGATGTAGTGGGAGGACTTGTGGGTGATGTCCACACCCTGGTAGATGATCTGCCCGCCCGCCGCGCGGGGTTGGCCAAAGATCGACATCAACAGCGTGGACTTGCCGGCACCGTTGGAGCCGATCAGGCTCACGGTCTCGCCTTCGCCAATGTGCATCGAGACTTTCTTCAGGGCCTGGATCGGCCCGTAGAACACGTCCAACTCCTTGAGTTCGAGGATAGGTCCACTCATACCAGTTCCTCTTCATCGGCACCCAGGTAGGCCGCGATCACCTTCGGATCGTTGCGAATCGCCTCGGGACCACCCTCGGCGATCACGTTGCCGTGGTCCAGCACCACGATGTGGTCGGAAATGCTCATTACCATGCCCATGTCGTGTTCGATCAGCACCACGGTCAGATCATGCTCGTCGCGCAGCAGCCGGATCATCGCGCTCAGCGCTTCGGTTTCCTGAGGGTTGAGGCCGGCGGCCGGTTCATCGAGGCAGATGATCTGCGGGCGCGTGCACATCGCCCGGGCGATTTCCAGGCGCCGTTGCTGGCCGTAGGAAAGCTCCCCGGCCAGGCGGTTGGCGCAATCCACCAGGTCGACCACCTCCAGCCAATAGAACGCATGGTCCAGGGCGTCGCTTTCAGCCTTGCGGTAGCCCTTGGTGTTGAGGATGCCCGCCACCAGGCTGCGGTTGACCCACATGTGCTGGGCCACCAGCAGGTTTTCCAGCACCGACATTTCCTTGAACAGGCGAATGTTCTGGAAGGTCCGCGCCAGGCCAGCGCGGTTCACCAGGTGGGTGCCGCCGAACATCTTGTAGTACAGCCGGCTGGCGAAGGATTTCGGCGAGACGAAGTCGGTCGGGCGAAACGCTTCGCCCAACAGCTTGATCACGTTGGTCTGTTCACCACGGACATTGAGTTCGATCTTGCCGCCCGAGGCCTTGTAGAAACCGGTCAGGCAGTTGAACACCGTGGTCTTGCCCGCACCGTTGGGTCCGATCAGCGCGAAGATCGAGTTGCGCTTGACCTGCAGGCTGACATCGCTGAGGGCCTTGATGCCACCGAACTGCATCATCAGGTTTTCAACTTTGAGTACGACTTCGCTCATGGCGCTACCCCCTTGCGCGGCGTCACACCGGTACGGCTGATACGGATCAAGCCGCGCGGGCGCCAGATCATCATCAACACCATCAGTACGCCGAACAGCAGCACCCGGTATTCAGAGAAACTGCGCAAAAGCTCCGGCGCCACGGTGAGCACGAAGGCGGCAATCACCACGCCGACCGTCGACCCCATGCCGCCCAGCACCACGATCGCCAGGATCAACGCCGACTCGAAGAAGGTGAACGACGACGGGTTGACGAAACCCTGGTAACTGGCGAAGAACACCCCGGCCAGGCCAGCCGTGGACGCGCCGATGGTGAAGGCCGAGAGCTTGACCAGCACATGGTTCAGGCCCATGGAGCGGCAGGCGATCTCATCCTCGCGCAGGGCTTCCCAGGCACGTCCGACCGGCATGCGGGTCAGGCGATGCTTGATGTAGAGCACCAGCAATACCGTGATGAACAGCACGATGTAGATGAACAGGAATTTGATGTTGGGGTTGTAGTCGAGGCCGAAGAATTCATGGAACGGCACCCCGCCATCTTTCGCTCGTCGGCCGAACTCCAGGCCGAAAAAGGTTGGCGACGGCACGGGCATGCCATTCGGCCCGCCAGTGAACGACAGCCAGTTGTTCAGCACCAACCGGATGATCTCACCGAACCCCAGGGTCACGATGGCCAGGTAGTCACCGTGCATTCGTAACACCGGGAATCCCAATATGCACCCCGCCATCGCCGCCGCGATGGCCGCCAGCGGCAATACGGTCCAGAAACCCAGCCCCAGGTATTGGTAGCCCAGCGCCAGGCCATAGGCACCGATGGCATAGAACGCCACGTAACCCAGGTCGAGCAGCCCCGCCAGGCCGACCACGATGTTCAGGCCCAGGCCCAGCAACACGTAGATCAGGCCGAGAATGACCACGGTGAGCACGTATTTGTTGGCGAAGAACGGAAACACGATGGCAATCACGATCAGCGCCGGGATGATCCAACGCAGGCGCGACTTGTAGTCCGGCGGCAGCACATGCACGCCGGAGCCGGTGCTTTCGAAGCCCTGGAGAATCTTCAGTCCCTTGGGAGTTTGCAGGAACAGGCTCAAGGCAAAACGGCCGATCATCACGATCGCCACCAACCAGCCGACCCGGGCCGGTTGCAGGTTGAAGCTGTAGCCGTCGAGCACCACGCCGACAATCGGCCCGAACACAATCAGCGAGATCAGGCCGGCCAGGATCGCGTCGATGACGCTCTGTTTGATATCAAGCGGTTTATTGGCAGCAGACATACTTATACCTTCGCCACGAGTGGGCGACCCAGCAGGCCTTGGGGACGGAAGATCAGGATCAGCACCAGCAGCGAGAAACTGAACACGTCTTTGTAGTCAGAGTTGATCAGACCGGAGAACAGCGACTCGGAAATGCCGAGGATGATCCCGCCGAGCATCGCCCCAGGCAGGGAGCCAATGCCGCCGAGTACCGCTGCGGTGAACGCCTTGATGCCGATGATGAAGCCGGCATAGAAGTCGAACGTGCCGTAGTTCATGGTGATCAGCACGCCGGCCAGGGCCGCCATGGCTGCACCGATGATGAACACGTAGGAAATCACCCGGTCGGTGTTGATCCCCAGGATCGAGGCCATCTTGCGGTCTTGCTGGGTGGCGCGGCACATGCGCCCGAGCTTGGTGTATTTGATGATGTAGGTCAGCGCGGCCATCCCGGCGAATGCAGCGACCAGGATGAAAATCTTGGTGTAGGTGAGCTGGACGAAACCGCTGCCGATGTCGACGCGCATGGCGCCTTCGAGCAGCGTCGGGATCCCTTGTTGACGGGCGCCCTGGCTGATTTGTGCATAGTTCTGCAAGATCAGCGAGATGCCGATGGCACTGATCAGCGGTGCCAGCCGGGTGGAGTTGCGCAGGGGTTTGTAGGCGACGCGTTCGATGACCCAGCCGTATACGCCGGTGACCACGACCGTGAACACGAGGGTGCCAAGGATCATTAGCGGAAAGGATTCAATACCGAAGTAAGCCAGCAGAGCCAGACTGATTGCCGCGAGGTAAGCGGAAATCATGTAAACCTCGCCATGGGCGAAGTTGATCATGCCGATGATGCCATAGACCATTGTGTAGCCGATGGCGATCAGACCATAGACCGACCCGAGGGTCAGGCCATTGATCAGTTGCTGCAGGAAAATACCATCCATAACGCAATCTCACGCAGTGAGACAGCACATCCCGGGGACGCGACGACGGGTTCGAAGCCCAGCGCCAAAGGATGTGCGGCTCGTAGAAAAAAACAGACGGGCCTTTGGCTAATGCCAATCAGGACAGGGTGAACACAGTCTCCGTGGCGAGGGAGCTTGCTCCCGCTGGACTGCGCAGCAGTCCCCTTTTTGGGGCCGCTACGCGCCCCAGCGGGAGCAAGCTCCCTCGCCACAGGCTAGTCATCCCTTCAAATTACTTCTGTTTTTCCAACTGGTGGTATTTGCCGTCCTTGTCCCACTGGTAGACCACGTAGTCGGAGACTTTCAGGTCGCCCTTGGTGTCCCACTCCTTCTTGCCCATCACGGTCTGGACAGGGTTGGCCTTGAGCCACTTGGCCGCATCCTCGCCTTTGTTGGACTTGGCGCCGTTGAAGCCGGCGGCCAGGGCCTGGACCGAAGCGTAGGCGTACAGGGTGTAGCCTTCAGGCTCGGTGCCATTCTTGCGGAACTCCTCGACCACGACCTTGCTGTCTGGCAGCAGGCGCGGGTCGGCGCCGAAGGTCATGTACACGCCATCGACGTATTGCGCGCCGCCGGCGGTGGTGACCAGTTCGTCGGTAACGATGCCGTCATCGGACATGAACTTCACATCCTTGAGGCCTTGCTCACGCAACTGGCGAACCAGCGGGCCGGCTTCTGGGTGCAGGCCACCGAAGTAGACCACGTCGGCGCCAGCCCCACGGATCTTGGTGACCACGGCGCTGAAGTCTTTCTCGCCACGGGTCAGGCCTTCGTACAGCACCGGGGTCACGCCGCGCTTGATCAGTTGTGCCTTGGTGGCATCCGCCAGGCCTTGGCCATAGGTGTCCTTGTCATGCAGGACAACGACTTTCTTGCCCTTGAGCACGTCGACGATGTAGTCGCCGGCCACAATGCCCTGCTGGTCGTCACGACCGCACATGCGGAACATCGCGCTGAGGCCGCGCTCGGTCACCGCCGGGTTGGTCGAGCCGGGGGTGATGGCGATGATGCCGGCTTCGTCGTAGACCTCGGAGGCCGGGATGGTGTTGGACGAGCAGAAGTGCCCGACCACGCCGATCACCTTGTCCTGGTCAACCAGGCGGTTGGCCACGGCCACGGCCTGCTTGGGCTCGCAAGCATCGTCACCGGCAACCAGTACGATCTTCTCGCCGTTGACGCCACCCGCTTTGTTGATGACATCGGCCGCTGCCTGCGCACCCTTCATGTACTGCTCGCCAAATGCGGCGTTGGCGCCAGTCATCGGCCCCGCCACACCAAATTTCACATCAGCTTGAGCAAACGCAGAAACACCCAATGCAGCTGCCACTGCGAGGGCCAGGAAACCTTTCTTGTAAAACGTCTGGGACATGAGGTGGTGCTCCAAGGTTTTTTTTAGTTGGCACTGCGACTTCATTTCACTGAAAAGCTCAGAGCAAGGGCCGTGCCATCGGTTTTTTATTCTGAAAAAAGTCGCTGCTTTATTGTTATTTCGACTGTTTCGAGCCCTTTTTCATAGGGCGTGCAACCGTCTAAACCGCACGAGGTGCAACCTTTTATTTAAATGGGTGAAACCCTCCGTGAGCCATCATTGCAACCATCACACGAAACGGCGTGCAACCACTGTGTAACAACCCACGTCACCGAACTGCACACTGTCGGTGCGCAACTGCTACAAGCCGCACCATAACAGGCTAGACGCTACGCCAGAAAACGCGGCTTCCAGCAACAATTTTCAACACTCAAATGACGATCCGCAGGCACTGGCCCGCGTGATACAGCGAAAAGCCCGCCTCATACAGGCAACTGCGCAACCCCACCCCGGCCAGCGGCTGCATGGGCGCGAACGGGATCGGCAGGGCCTGGGCGTTACCGTGGCAGAGGTAATCGGCGAACGCCTTGCCGACCACCGTACCGGTGGTCACGCCCCGGCCGTTGTAACCGGTCACGGCCACCAGCCCGGGGGCAGGCTCGAACAGGCGCATCAGATGATCGGGGGTGAAGGCGATGCAACCGGTCCAGGTGCACTCCCACTCCACCGGCTTGAGGTAAGGAAAATAGTGTTGCTGCACCCGGTCGGCCCAGGCCTTGAGGAACCAGGTCGGCTTGCGGTTGCCGTTGCCCAGGCTGCCCAGCAGCAAGCGGCCGTCCTTGTCCCGGCGGATGCTGCTCAGCACCTGGCGGGTATCCCACGAACCCTGGCCGCCCGGCAGGATGCGGTGGGCGGCCTCGTCGGTCAGCGGGACCGAGGCGACCTGATAGTAATAGCCAGGGAAAAAGTTGCGCCGCAGTTCGGTCCAGTCGCCCTCGGTGTAGGCGTTGGAGGCAATCACCACCTGCTCGGCCAGTACCGAACCCTGGGCGGTTTGCACCGACCAGCGCTGGCCTTGGCGTTCCAGATGGGTCACCGGGGAATGGTCGAACAGCTGGCCGCCCAGGTCCGTGGCGGCCTTGGCCAACCCGCTGGTGTAGGCCATCGGGTTGAGCGTGCCGGCGCGGCGGTCGAGTAATGCCGCGGCGATTTTCGAGGTGCCGGTCGCCTCCGCGCAGGCCTGGCCGATGAGCAATTCCACCGGGGCGCCGCGGCGTTTCCATTGTGCTTCGCGACTGCGCAGGTCGGCCTCGCCCCGGGCGTTATGGGCCATGTGCAGGGTGCCTTCGCGACGCAACTGGCAATCGATGCTGTATTTATCGATGAGACTGAACACCAAGGCTGGCGCAGCCCCCAGCATGCGGTTGAGCTGGCTGCCCACCGCCTCGCCGAACCCGGCCTCGATGTCATCCGGCGGGATCCACAGCCCGGCGTTCACCAGGCCGACGTTGCGCCCCGACCCGCCCTGCCCGGCCCGATGGGCTTCCAGCACAGCCACGCGCTTGCCTTGTTCGAGCAAGTGCACCGCCGCCGACAGCCCGGTGAAGCCTGCGCCGATCACACAGACATCCACCGTGATTTCACCGGTGAGCGCCGTATTTTCAGGCCTTTGCGGCGTCAGTTTTTCCCACAGACATTCTTCGCGTAACGGCATTGCCAGACTCCGGAAATGAAACCTAACCATCACACTATTCAGTGTGGGAGCGAGCTTGCTCGCGATGGCGGCGACACATTCAATGGCTATGTGACTGACAGACCGCTATCGCGAGCAAGCTCGCTCCCACAGGGGGTTCCCACAGGAACTTTTGTCGACTCAACCTCAGTCGAAGGTAATCCCCTGCGCCAACGGCAACTCCAGCGAGTAATTCACGGTGTTGGTCTGGCGGCGCATGTAGCCGCGCCAGGCGTCGGAACCGGATTCGCGACCGCCGCCGGTTTCTTTTTCGCCGCCGAACGCGCCGCCGATTTCCGCGCCGCTCGGGCCGATGTTGACGTTGGCGATGCCACAGTCGCTGCCCACAGCCGACATGAACTGCTCGGCTTCACGCACGTCGGTGGTGAAGATGCAGGACGACAGGCCCTGGGGCACGGCATTGTTCAAATGCAGGGCCTCGGCAAAGTCCTTGTAGCCGACCACGTACAGGATCGGCGCGAAGGTTTCATGGCGCACTACATCACTCTGCTCGGGCATCTCGACGATGGCCGGCGAGACGTAATAGGCATTCGGGAATTGGTCTTCAAGCTGGCGCTTGCCACCAAACACGCGACCGCCTTCGCTCAAGGCCTGCTCCAGCGCGTCCTGCATGCCCTCGAAGCTGTGCTTGTCGATCAGCGGTCCGACCAGGTTGCCTTCCAGCGGATGGCCAATGCGCACTTTCGAATAGGCGGCCTTGAGGCGGGTGACGATCTCTTCCTTCACCGACTCATGGGCAATCAGGCGACGCAGGGTGGTGCAACGCTGGCCGGCGGTGCCGACGGCGCTGAACAGGATGGCGCGCACGGCCATGTCCAGGTCGGCGCTCGGCGCCAGGATCATGGCGTTGTTGCCGCCCAGCTCCAGGATGCTGCGGGCGAAACGCGCGGCGACTTTCGGCGCCACTTCACGGCCCATGCGAGTGCTGCCGGTGGCGCTGATCAAGGCCACGCGCGGGTCATCCACCAAGGCTTCACCGGCATCGCGGCCACCGATGATCACCTGGCTCAGGTACGGTGGCGCGTCGCTGAAGTTCTCCAGCACGCGCTCGAACAGCGCCTGGCACGCCAGGGCGGTGAGCGGAGTCTTTTCCGAGGGTTTCCAGATCACCGAGTTGCCGCAGACCAGGGCCAGCGTGGTGTTCCAGGCCCAGACCGCGACGGGGAAGTTGAAGGCACTGATCACCCCGACCACGCCCAGCGGATGCCAGGATTCACGCATGTGGTGGCCCGGGCGTTCGGAGGCGATGGTCAAACCGTACAACTGGCGGGACAGGCCGACGGCGAAGTCGCAGATATCGATCATCTCTTGCACTTCACCCAGGCCTTCCTGGGTGATCTTGCCGGCTTCCCAGGACACCAGTTCGCCGAGATCGGCCTTGTATTCACGCAACAGATCGCCGAATTGACGCACCAGCTCGCCGCGACGCGGGGCCGGCACCTTGCGCCACAGGTCGAAGGCATGCTCGGCACGGCTGACCTGCTGCTCGACTTCAGCGGCGCCTTCCCAGTTCACGGCACCGATACGACTGCCATCGATAGGCGAATGCACCGGCTGTGCGCCGCCCTGGTACAAGGCCGGATTGACGCCCAGACGATCAAGCAATGCAGCAACCATGGGTAACTCCTCTAAACGAGCGATAAAAGATTGGCAGGCGGGCAATTACCCTCTGCTCAGGCCTCTAGTTTTAGCTGGCTCGAGTCTTGCCAACAAACGACCATTAAGCGAGATATCATTCCGTTTATTCATGCTGCCCCTGACTCGATTTATAGAGCAACAAGAAAAAGGCCCTCGTCATGCTCAATAAGCGCTATTTACCGTCGATCACCGCCCTCCAGTGCTTCGAAGCCGTGACCCGCCACCTGAGCTTTACCCGTGCCGCCGAAGAGCTTCACCTGACCCAGAGTGCCGTCAGCAAACAGGTCGCCCAGCTCGAGGAATTGTTGCAGCACCTGCTGTTCCGGCGCGTGCGCCGTCGCTTGCAACTGACACCGGCCGGGGATTTGTATCTGGGGGAAGTACGAAAAATCCTCACCCAGGTGGAGATGTCTACCCATTACCTGCGGTCCTACGGTGGCGACACCGAAGTCCTGCGTGTTTCCACACCCCCGACCTTTGGGGCTCGCTGGCTGGTCCCGCGCCTGAAAGGCTGGCGCCTGCGTCATCCGAAAATTCATCTGGACCTGTGCAGCGAGCAGGAAGCCGACGACTTGCAGCAGGGGCGCAGCGACCTGGCGTTCTACTTCGGCCAGGGTTCACGTCCCGGCACCGAGTCCCTGAGACTGTTCGACGAGGAACTGGTGCCAGTCTGCGCGCCCGGCAGCCTACCCGGCCAGCCCTTCACCGACCCGACCCAATTGGCCGAGTTGGTGCTGCTGCAAAACGCCTCGCGACCCCAGGCCTGGCACGACTGGTTCGACAGCCAGGGCTACCACACCGAACACAGCTACCACGGCCCGCGTTTCGAAACCTTCTACATGTGCATTCGCGCCGCCCAGGTCGGCTGTGGCGTCGCCCTGCTGCCACGGTTCCTGGTGGAAGAAGAACTGGCCGACGGCAAGCTGGTCATCCCCTGGCCCCACGCGATGCCCAGCACCAGCGCCTATTACCTGGCCTATCCGGAGCATTCGGCGGAAGTACCCAAGGTGCGGCTTTTCGTGGAGTGGATGCTGGAGCAGATCGCCAGCCCGGAGGTACCGCAATAACGGCACCCCACACAAAACCCGTGGCGAGGGAGCTTGCTCCCGCTCGGGTGCGAAGCACCCGCAAAAAAAGGGGAGCGCTTCGCACTCCAGCGGGAGCAAGCTCCCTCGCCACAGTAAGCGCGCTCCCGCAAAGGCCTGTGGACTGTTAAAAAATCGCTGGCAAAACCCACCAGGGTTATGCGCCACTAGCCCCTTCACTACAAACTGCCGAACTTCGCTGCCCACGGCTGCGGCCTGTCTGGAGAACCCTATGAGCGAGAGCGTATTTGCCGATCGTATCGTGCAGAACCTGCTCGACACCGACTTCTACAAACTGACGATGATGCAGGCGGTGCTGCACAACTACCCCAACGTCGAAGTCGAGTGGGAGTTCCGTTGCCGCAACAGCGAAGACCTGCGTCCGTACCTGGCGGAGATCCGCTTCCAGATCGAGCGCTTGGCGGAGTTGAACCTGAGCGCCGACCAGCTCGGTTTCCTGGAGCGCATCAGCTTCCTCAAGCCGGATTTCCTGCGGTTCCTGGGGCTGTTTCGCTTCAACCTGCGCTACGTGCACACCGGCATCGACAACGGCGAGCTGTTCATCCGCCTGCGCGGACCGTGGCTGCATGTGATCCTGTTCGAAGTGCCGCTGTTGGCCATCGTCAGCGAAGTGCGCAATCGCTATCGCTACCGTGAAGTCGTCCTGGAACAGACCCGCGAGCAGCTGTACCGCAAGTTCGACTGGCTGAGCGCCAACGCCAGCGCCGATGAGCTGTCCGAGCTGCAAGTCGCGGACTTCGGCACCCGTCGTCGGTTTTCCTTCCGCGTTCAGGAAGAAGTGGTCAACGTCCTCAAGCACGATTTTCCCGGGCGTTTCGTCGGCACCAGTAACGTCCACCTGTCCCGGGAACTGGACATGAAACCCCTCGGCACCATGGCCCACGAGTGGATCATGGCCCATCAGCAACTGGGCCCGCGGTTGATCGACAGCCAGATCGCCGCCCTCGATTGCTGGGTGCGTGAATACCGAGGCCTGCTGGGTATCGCACTCACCGATTGCATCACCATGGACGCCTTCCTCAAGGATTTCGATCTGTTCTTCGCCAAGCTGTTCGACGGCTTGCGCCATGACTCGGGCGACCCGGTGATCTGGGCTGAAAAAGCCATTGCCCACTACCACAAGCTCGGCATCGACCCGATGAGCAAGACCCTGGTGTTCTCCGATAGCCTGACATTGCCCAAATGCCTGGAGATTTTTCGGGCGTTGCGTGGTCGCATTAATGTCAGCTTCGGTATCGGCACCCACCTGACTTGCGACATCCCGGGTGTCGAGCCCATGAGCATCGTGCTTAAAATGATCAGCTGTGCCGGGCAACCCGTGGCCAAGATTTCCGATGAGCCCGGCAAGACCCACTGCAAGGACCCGAATTTCGTCGCCTACATGCGACACGTTTTCCAAGTACCTGCCGCCCTTTCAGACGCATCAAGCAAGGAGTGAATTCATGCAAGCCGTACAGCGTGAGATTGCTGAACAGCTCAAGGTCCAGCCACCGTTCGCCAATGACGCCGCCCTCAAGGCCGAAATCGCCCGGCGAGTGAGCTTTATCCAGGATTGCCTGGTCAATTCCGGGCTCAAGTCCCTCGTGCTGGGCATCAGCGGGGGCGTCGACTCGCTGACCGCCGGGCTGCTGGCCCAACGCGCCATGCGCGAACTGCGGGAGAAAACCGGCAACGCGGCCTACAAGTTCATCGCCGTGCGCCTGCCGTACGAAACCCAGTTCGACGAACATGAAGCCCAGGCCTGCGTGGACTTCATCGACCCGGACGAGCGCCATACCGTCAACATCGGCCCGGCGGTCAAGGCCTTGGCCGAGCAAGTCGCGGCGTTCGAGGGCAAGGCGGCGGTGTCGCGGGATTTCGTGCTGGGCAATACCAAGGCGCGGATGCGCATGGTGGCGCAGTACACCATCGCCGGCGCTGAGCAGGGCCTGGTGATCGGTACTGACCATGCGGCTGAAGCGGTCATGGGTTTCTTCACTAAGTTCGGTGACGGTGCCTGCGACCTGGCACCGTTGAGCGGCCTGGTGAAAAACCAGGTCCGGGCCATCGCCCGGGATTTTGGCGCGCCGGAATCGCTGGTGGAAAAAGTCCCCACCGCCGACCTTGAAGACCTGTCACCCGGCAAGCCGGATGAAGCCTCCCACGGCGTGACCTACGCCGAGATCGATGCGTTCCTGCACGGCCAACCGGTTCGCGAAGAGGCAGCCAAAATCATTTGCGACACCTATCGCAAGACCGAGCACAAGCGCGTGATGCCGTACGCCCCGTAATCACCGCCAGGGGGAAGAGTTCCCCTTGTGGGAGCGAGCTTGCTCGCGATAGCGGTGGGTCAGCTTGCATGGATGTTGAATGCGCTGACGCCATCGCGAGCAAGCTCGGCTCCCACAGGGGGGCTTCATCGAATACAAAAGTTGTGTCGGATCAAGCTCAAAATGTGGGAGCGAGCCTGCTCGCGATTGCGGTGGGTCAGCTTGCATGGATGTTGAATGCGCTGACGCCATCGCGAGCAAGCTCGGCTCCCACAGGATAGGCGGTGGTTACTTCAGGGTAACGGTGCCTTTCATCATCGAGATGTGGCCTGGGAAGGAGCAGAAGAAGCCGTACTTCTCCGAAGCACTGAGTTTCGACACGTCGAAGGTCACCGAGTCGGTTTCCTTGGCACCAATGAGTTTGGTGTGGGCGATGACACGAGCATCACCGTCCTTGAGATAGTTCTTGTCGATACCGGCGCTCAGACCATCAGTGGCGATCGGCTGCATGTCAGCCTCTTTGCTCAGCACCCAGTTATGGCCCATGACGTTTTTCGGCAGGCTGCCCGAGTGCGTCAGCTCAACGGTGAACGTCTTGCAGCTCTTGTCGATCTCGATGGCCTTGGTGCTGAAGGACATCTGGTCGGTCGAGTCGATGGTGGTCTTGCACTCCGCTGCCATCAGTTGGCTGCTGGCCAGTGTCAACAGGGATACTGCTACAAGTTTGGCAAACATCGTGAATCTCCAAGGCATGGTTAACAAAATTCCGTCAAAGGAAAAGACTGCCTGATTTTCCGGCAAGTTCCTATGACCTGAGTCAAAGATTGTATACAACTTAAGCCTATCAGCCTGATGGACAGAATCAACCAGCCAGAAGTATGAGACGGCCCTATGATCAGGCCCATCATCTTCTGGAGCGATCATCATGAACGTCAATAGCCTGCTGTGCAGCTTGCTCGCCGCCTACGCCTGCGGTGCCAGCGGTACCTACGAAAAGCCCCGGCGCGAGGTTTAAGTCCTTTGCGCAACACAGGCCAGGCTTTACTCTGGCGCGGTGACTGACCACGGAGTAAAGCATGTCCATCGCGTCTGTTTGTGTATTTTGCGGCGCCAGCACTGGCACCCATCCCGCGTATCGTGAAGCGGCGCAGGCCCTCGGCCGCGCCTTGGCGGAACGAAAACTGACCCTGGTCTACGGCGGCGGGGCCGTCGGCCTGATGGGGATTGTCGCGGATGCGGCCCTGGCGGCCGGCGGCGAAGTCATCGGCATCATCCCGCAAAGCCTGAAGGACAAGGAGATCGGCCACAGCGGCCTGACCCGCCTGGAAGTGGTGGACGGCATGCACGCCCGCAAGGCGCGCATGGCTGAACTCAGCGATGCCTTCATCGCCCTGCCCGGCGGCCTCGGCACGCTGGAGGAGTTGTTCGAAGTCTGGACGTGGGGCCAGCTTGGCTACCACGGCAAACCGCTGGGGCTGCTGGAAGTGAACGGTTTCTACAGCAAGCTCACCGCTTTTCTCGATCATATCGTCGGTGAAGGCTTCGTCCGCGCGCCCCATCGTGACATGCTGCAAGTGAGCGAATCCCCGCAGAACCTGCTCGATGCCTTGGACGAATGGCAACCGTCCGTGCAGCCAAAGTGGGCCGAACAAAAACCCAGCTAACGGCTCGGCCCCGATACAGGGCAGAATATGCGCCGCTCAACCTCACCTTCGACCCCAGAGGATCGCCCATGGCCAAACCCAATTATTCCTTCGCCAAACGTCAGAGAGACTTGGCCAAGGAGCAGAAGAAAGAGGAAAAGCTCCAGCGCAAGAAAGCAACCGCCGATGAAGCAGCACTGAACCCCGACGCCGAGGGTGAAGTGGCGGCAGACGATGATGTCGATGCACCGAAAGATCAGGCCCCCGACGCCTGACTCCCCCAGGGCCCGATGATCCGATCCGGCCCCCCGGTTTTGTGTCCAGGACCGGCAGCCTCGCTGCCGGCCCTCACAACCTCAGCGCCTTGATAATCGACAGGCGATAACCCGCAGGCAGGTTCACCGGCAATTGGTCCGGCGCGAACAGCCCGATCTCCTTGTGCTCATGACTGATGGCCGGCACGAAACCGCCCAGCAACTGGCAGCGGTACGTGGAGATGAAGACGTGCTTGCCGGCAATGACCTCGAACAGGTACGAATCCAGCGGCTCCCCCACGCTCACTTCCACCGCCAGCTCCTCGGCGATCTCCCGTGCCAGGCATTGCGGCGCCGTTTCGCCCAGCTCGATCCGCCCGCCGGGCAGCTCCCACTCATCCCGCTCGTTGAGCATCAGCACAACCAGGCCTTCGGGGGATTGCAGCACGCCTTTGATGGACACCGGGAACATAACGGGACTCGCTGTTAATGAGTGTTTCCTGTGGCGAGGGAGCTTGCTCCCGCTGGGCCGCGTAGCGGCCCCCCAGGTATTTGAGCGGTTGCTGCGCAACCGAGCGGGAGCAAGCTCCCTCGCCACAGGTATTTCACTGGGCAATTGATTCATGACTCCAGCGGCATCACCGTCACCCGCACTTCGGGATCATGCGTACCGCCCCCCAAGATCACCCCGCGCAACGGCGATACATCGGAAAAATCCCGGCCCCAGGCCAAGGTGATGTGTTCCAGCGCCGGCTGTATGTTGTTGGTCGGGTCGAAATCCACCCAACCCAATACCGGGCAATACACCGAGACCCAGGCATGGGACGCATCGGCGCCAATCAGCCGGGGCTGGCCGGGCGGTGGCTGGGTCAGCAGGTAGCCGCTGACGTAACGTGCCGCCAAGCCGCGAGAGCGCACGCAGGCCAGCATCAAGTGGGCGAAGTCCTGGCAAACGCCCCGTCGCCGCTCCAGCACCTCCACCAGCGGCGTCGCCACCTGGGTTGCCTCGGCATCGAAGGTGAATTCCTCGAAGATCTTCTCCATCAACGCTCGAACGCCCACCATCAGCGGTCGCCCGGGCACAAAGCAGCTCTCGGAAAATTCAACGAAGCTGCGCTTGAGGTGCACGTAGGGTGACTCGAAACGGTAACGGCACGCCTCCAGCAATGGCGCCGCCAATGGCCGGCCCGTGTAGGTCAGCGCATTACAAGTCGACTCCCAGGCCGGGGACAGGTTGAAATCCAGCTCGGGGCGGGCCAGCACCTCGACGCTCAGGCGCGCATTGACCAACAGCTCGTCATGGGGCCGCTCGAAGGCCAGGCGGGTCAGCGGATTGCCGAACACATCCTGTTCATCGCGCCGGGCGGTCGGTTCCGGACTGATGTGCAGCTGTTGGTCAGTACAACGCTGCCAATCACAGGCCCGTGGCCATAGATGGGCAAGCTGCTGGGCCAGGGACACCGGGCTGTCGTAGTGGTAATGGGTGTCGTGGAGAATCTGGTAACGGGCGTTCATCAGACGGACACCGTGCGTTGGCTGACATCATCGACATGGGCGAAATGACGCAAGGCCAGGCGATCGGACACCTGGCCGCTGACATCGGCCACTTCCTGCAACAGGTCGGCCAGCCCATCGAGTGCGGCGCGCAGGCTGGCTTCACCGAACAAGGGGTTCTCCAGGCAACGCAGGTCAAAGCGCGACAGGCGTGCGACCAACTCCGGCAAGGCGGTTTCCCGGGGCGCGGCGAAATCATCGTTCAAGCGCTTGAGGGTGCGGGTCACCAGTTTCAACTGGAAAAGCACCGCATGGGGGTTCTGTTCGTCCAGCAGCAGCAAGTCCAGCACCGGAATCAACTGGGCCACCGCCAAATAGCGCGAGCGGTAGGTGATGCTGCTGTTACCCAGTTCCAGCAACCACTCCAGCCCGGCCTGGTCGAAGACCGCATCGCTGCGCAGGAACGCCGCCAGGCTGCTGCTGAGAAACTGCAGGCGCTCCAGGCGCCGACCGATCATCAGGAAGCGCCAGCCTTCGTCGCGGGTCATGTCGTCCAGGGCGAAGCCGGACAGCGCCGCCAGGGACATCACCAACCGATTGAGGAAGTCCAGCAACTCGCCGAAATCCGCTTCCTCGGTTTCCAGCTCCATGGCTTCGCGCTGCAACTCCACCAGCGCCTGCCAGTTCTCCCGGGACAGCTTGCCGCGCACCTGCGAGGCGGCCCACTGCAAACGCTGGAGGTTGGAACGCAGGCTGAACGACCAGTCGTCCCCCAGCAGCGCCGCCAGCAAACGCTCGGGCAGCTCACCCTCTTCGGGCAGCAGCATCAGGCTTTCGCCCAAGGCCACCGCCGATTCCAAGGCCTGCGGATCATCGCCGTCGACATAACGCGCCAGCATGATCCGCAGCAACCGCGCGCTGCCATCGCAACGCTCGCAGTAGCGGCCGAACCAGAACAGGTTTTCCACCACCCGCGAAGGCAGGTACGGATCACGTCGAACCAGGTCATGAACCCCTACGGTTCGCTGGGCCTTCCATTGTTCACCGCCGGGGGCCTGTTCACTCAGCACCCAGGTGTCCTTGCTGGCGCCGCCGCGCTGCATCGACACCACTTCGGCGTCGGCCTCGGCGGCCACCCGGGTCAGGCCACCCGGCAGGACCCGATAATCGTCTTTCCCGGACACGGCATACATGCGCATGCCGATTGCCCTCGGCTGGATCTGGCCATCTTCGGCCTGCCACACCGGCGCCTGGGACAGCTGCGCCAGTTCCTGGGCGACATAGGCATAGGGCCGTGCCTGCATGCGCGCCGCCAGTTGGGCGCGCTGCGCCTCGCTCAGGTCGCGACCGAACACCGGGCTGAAACTCTGGGAAGGAAACGCCGGCTTGATCAACAAGTGCGGCAATTTTTCCAGGGCCTGGGCCAGCACCGGCGGCTCGCCGCACCACCAGGTGGCGATGGACGGCAGCAGCAGTTCTTCGCCGAACAGATACTGGTTGATCTTCGGCAGGAACCCCAGCAGGCCCGGCGACTCCAGCACGCCACTGCCCAGGGCGTTGGCTACCAGCACCCGGCCCTGGCGCACCGCTTCGAGCAAGCCCGGCACGCCGAGGGCCGAATCAGTGCGCAGCTCCAAGGGGTCGCAGAAATCGTCGTCGAGCCGGCGCATGATGGCGTGGACCCGGCGCAGGCCGCTGAGGGTCTTGAGATAGACCGTGGCGTCGCGGACGGTCAGGTCGCCGCCCTCCACCAGCGGATAGCCCAGTTGGCGCGCCAGGTAAAGATGCTCGAAATAGCTTTCGTTGAACCGCCCCGGTGTCAACAGCACCACCAGCGGCGACTCGCCGTCGCTGGGCGCCTGTCGCGCCAGAGTTTCCTGCAAGGTGCGGAAAAAACCGGACAGGTGCCGCACCTTGAGGTCGCGGTACAAGTCGGGGAAGGCGCGGGAAACGATCGTGCGATTTTCCAGCGCGTACCCGGCCCCCGAAGGCGCCTGGGTCCGGTCCGCCGTGACCCACCAGCGACCATCGGGCGTGCGTGCCAGATCCACCGCGTACAAGTGCAGGAAGCTGCCGTCCGGCGGCGCGATGCCCTGGCAAGGCCAGAGGAAATTGTTGTGCCCGAAGACCAACTCCGCCGGCAACAACCCTTCACTGATCAGCCGCTGCGGCCCATACAGGTCGGCCAGCACCGCATTGAGCAGTCGCGCACGCTGGGCAATCCCAGCTTGCAGATGCTTCCATTCCTGCGGGTCGATCACGTGGGGCAGCAGGTCCAGTTCCCATGGCCGGTCGGCGCCTTTCGGATCGGCGTAGACGTTGTAGGTCACGCCGTTTTCCTGGATCTGCCGGGCCAGCAGGGCCTGACGCTGCAACAGCTGGGCCGGCGTGCTGCGCTGCAGCTGGTCGAACAGCCGCCGCCAGTGCGCACGCACCGCACCGCTGTCGTCCAGCAATTCGTGATAGGTGCCCGTCGTCAGCGGGTAACGGTCAAGCAGGTCAGGCATGGAAAGCTCGGCAGACAGCAATGAAAGGTGAGACTAGCGCAAGCGCATGACGCCCGGATAGGTGTGTTTGTGTTGGATCCGACCTGGGCTTTGAGACTGCAATCAATGTGGCGAGGGAGCTTGCTCCCGCTGGGTTGCGCAGCAGCCCCAAGATTTTACGGTCGCTGCGCAACCGAGCGGGAGCAAGCTCCCTCGCCACGGGTTTATTTATTTTTTTGAGGCCCCCTGAAATCGTCGCAGATCGAGCGTGAGCGGAAACTCGTCATCCACCGCCAGGCTCGGTATCGGCAGTTTCCCCGGCGTATGGCCGAGCCGGAAGAAGCGCGCCATCCGCCGGCTCTCAGCCTCGTTGGCATTCACCGGCAAGCTGTCATAGTTGCGCCCGCCCGGATGGGCCACGTGATACTGGCAGCCGCCCACGGAACGTTGCATCCAGGTGTCGAGCACGTCGAAAACCAACGGCGCATGCACCGGGATGGTCGGTTGCAGGCAGTTGGCCGGTTGCCAGGCGCGGAACCGCACCCCGGCGACGAACTCGCCGACCCGACCGGTCGGTTGCAACGGCACCGCAACACCGTTGCAGGTCAGCAGATAGCGTTGCGGCGCCAGACCGCTGAGCTTGACCTGCAAACGCTCCAGGGACGAATCCACATAACGCACGGTACCGCCCACCGCGCCCTCTTCTCCCAGCACATGCCAAGGTTCCAGGGCTTGGCGCAACTGCAGCTCGATACCGTTGACCGCGTAATCGCCCACCTTGGGAAAACGGAACTCCAGGTGCGCGGCGAACCACTCGGCCCGCAGCGGGTAGCCGACGGCGTTCAGTTCGTGGATGACGTCGGCAAAATCCTGCTCGATAAAGTGCGGCAACAGGAAACGGTCATGCAGCTCGGTGCCCCAACGCGCCAGTTTCGCCGGCGCATACGGCTCGCGCCAGAACCGCGCCACCAGCGCCCGCAGCAGTAACTGCTGGGCCAGGCTCATGCGGGCGTGGGGCGGCATCTCGAAGGCACGCAACTCCAACAGGCCGAGACGCCCGGTGGCGCCGTCCGGTGAATAGAGCTTGTCGACGCAGAATTCGGCACGGTGGGTGTTGCCGGTCACGTCGATCAACAGGTTGCGCAGCAAGCGGTCCACCAACCACGGCGGGCATTCCTCGCCGGGCTGGGGCATTTGCGCGAAGGCGATTTCCAGTTCGTACAACGCGTCGTTGCGCGCCTCGTCCACGCGGGGCGCCTGGGACGTCGGGCCGATGAACAATCCGGAAAACAAGTAGGACAACGACGGGTGGTTATGCCAGTAACTGATCAGGCTGCGCAGCAGATCGGGACGCCGCAGGAACGGTGAATCCGCCGGTGTCGCGCCACCCAGTACGAAATGGTTACCGCCACCGGTGCCGGTGTGTCGGCCATCGATCATGAATTTCTCGGTGGTCAACCGGGTCTGTCGCGCTTCTTCGTACAAAAATTCAGTGCGCTCGACCAGCTCATCCCAGCTTGCCGAGGGCTGCACGTTGACCTCGATCACACCTGGGTCGGGGGTGATGCGGAAATTGCTCAGGCGCGGGTCGCTTGGCGGCTCGTAGCCCTCCAACAGCACCGGACAGTGCAGCTCCTCAGCCGTCGCCTCGATGGCACTGACCAGCTCCAGGTAATCCTCGACCCGCTCCAGCGGCGGCATGAACAAGTACAGCCGGCCTTCGCGGGCCTCGGCACAGAAGGCGGTGCGGGTCAGCCAGTCGGCGGATTTGTCGATCTCCGGGACACGCTCCTGCTCAGCCGCCGACTCGCCGTGACGCGCCAACTGCTCGGTGCCGGGCAGTTCGGGCAAGTCCTGGTTCGGGTCGGTGGGGTGGATGAACGGGTACTCGGCCGCTGTCACCCAAGGTTGGGACGCCAGCGGCAAGCGATAGCCCAGGGGCGAATCCCCCGGCACCAGGCGACAGTGGTTGTCCCGCAGGTACCAGCGACCGCTTTGCCATTGATCGCCCTTGGCGGTGCGGGCCAACGGCAGGACCTGGCCGATGACCTTGTCCAGGCCCTGGCTGAAGACCTTGCGCAACCGCGCCCGCTCCAAGACATCCTCCAGGCGCGGGTCTTCGGCCGTGACGTTCGACGGCAACGCACCTTCGCGCCAGAGGTAATAGAAATTGTCTTCGTAGGCCGGGAACACGAACCGCGCAGGAATTTTCAAACGCTCGGCAACGCTTGCCAGGAAGCGTCCTGCCAGTTCGCCATCGGCGCCGTAATCTTGCTGCTCGTCGGCGATCAACGCGCTGTTGTGCCAGATCGGCACCCCGTCGCGCCGCCAATAACAATTCAGCGACCAACGCGGCAATTGCTCGCCGGGGTACCACTTGCCCTGGCCGAAATGCACCAACCCCTTGGGCGCGTAGTGGTTGCGCATGCGCTGGAACAGCTCGGCGGAGAGCCGGCGCTTGTCCGGCCCAAGTGCCGCGGTGTTCCACTCGGCGCCGTCCGGGTCATCGATGGAGACAAAGGTCGGTTCGCCCCCCATGGTCAGGCGCACGTCGCCCTCCAGCAGGTCGGCATCGATCTGCCGCCCCAGGGCCTGGATCGCCAGCCATTGCGCATCGGTGTAAGGCTTGGTTACCCGCGGCGCTTCCCAGACCCGCTCGACGGACATTTCGTGGCTGAACTCGCACTCGCACGGTTCCACCAAGCCGCTGATCGGTGCCGCCGAGGACGGATCGGGACTACAGGCCAACGGGATATGGCCTTCACCGGCGAACAACCCAGAGGTCGCATCCAGGCCGATCCAGCCGGCACCGGGCAGGTAGACCTCGCACCAGGCATGCAGGTCGGTGAAATCCACGTCGGTGCCGGACGGGCCATCGAGGCTCTTCACGTCGGCGGTCAACTGGATCAGGTAACCGGAGACAAACCGCGCGGCCAAGCCGAGGTTTCGCAGCAACTGGACCAACAGCCAGGCCGAGTCGCGGCACGAGCCGGACGCGTGCTCAAGGGTGTGCTCCGGGGTCTGGACACCGGGCTCCATGCGGATCAGGTAGTTGATGTCTTCGCTCAGGCGCTGGTTGAGCGCCACCAGGAAATCCACCGCCGGCAATGGCGTGCGGTCGATGCCCTCCAGATAGGCCTGGAACTTCGGCGTCAATGGCAGGGTTTCCAGGTAAGGCGCCAGCTCCTTGCGTTCGTCAGCCGCGTAGGCGAACGGAATCTTCTCGGCGTAGGGCTCGAGGAAGAAGTCGAACGGATTGAACACCGCCATTTCCGCCTGCAGGTCGACTTCGATCCGCATCTCCCGGGTTTTCTCGGGAAACACCAACCGCGCCAGGTAATTGCCCTGGGGGTCCTGCTGCCAGTTGATGAAATGCTGCTCGGGCGAAACCTTCAGCGCATAGGAAAGGATCCGCGTGCGGCTGTGGGCCGCCGGGCGCAGGCGAACGATCTGCGGGCCGAGTTCGACCGCGCGGTCGTAGCGGTAATGCGTGACGTGATGCAATGCGACATGGATCGACACGACGTGCCTCCTGCGAGCCTGAGCGGTAACGAAAGCGGCGCAAGACTTATGCCATGCAGGCAGGCCGGACACTTTCTTTGTCTACTCAAGGCAGTAGAGCACTAAAAACGCGCGATGCCCGAATTCATCTGCAACGCAATGCACATAAATGCGGCGCTGGCCGTGCGAATCGACTCAACGGCGCGGGCGTGGGGCCTTGGCGGCCTGGATGATGAGTTCGCGCTGACGGCGGACTTCTACCAGTTTGCCGCGCATCTCCCGGTGGCGTCTGCTGTTGAGCAGCAGCAACGCAAGCAACGGGAACAGCAGGCTCAAACTGTAAATCAACCTATCAGGCCGATAAGCGATCGTGGGCAGGACGCCAAAAAAACACAGCCCCAAGACTCCAACCATCGGCCACATCCAAACGGGGCGCCCACGAGCAATCATGAAGTTGCAATGCACGATGACAAGCGTAAGCGCGACGCCCCCAAAAAAAGACCACTTCACGTTATCCGCCAATGAAAGATCTTGAAAATAACTTTCAAAAAAAAGGGGAACAGCAAAAACCAGAGCGAAGACCGACGCAAATATCGCGCCCATGAAGACCGGAAAATATTGGATGAGAAAAACCCGAACACTGGGCTGTCCATTCATTCTTCGATCTCCTCGTACAACCCCACTGCAATGGTCCGGACATTCCCGGAAATCGCGCTTCCAGTGAAGCCGATGGCGGCTCCCAGGGCATCCCGAATCTGTGTGACGGTGGCATGCCTGACTTGAGTGGGCGTAAAGCGCTTGGGTAGCTCGCCAGACAACTGCTTGAGTTTGAGCAGTTTGGAGGTCAGGCGAGGGTCTTGGATACTCAGCAATTCTTTGGTCAGTTTTGCTCGCTCCTGTCGGTTCAGACCCCGGAGCACCTCCCTCACACTTTTGCCCGTGGCAGCTTTATTCAACCTGACCAGTTTGAGAGTCGTCAGCGACGATGCCCCGACCCCAACCAACGCCGCAGCATCCAGCACAATCATGGTGTTCTGGTACCAGGCCTCACTGTCGAGCTGATCGTTTAGTGCCGGGTTACTGATTTCATTGCGCATGCGATAACCGCTCGCAAAACATTGCGCAGTGCTGGCCGCGGCGGCGGTATAACCCAACACAGCGATCGCGGTGCTGGCCCCTGCTGAAAATGGGATAGCTACAGAACCGCTGAGGACCACGACCCAACCGATAACGGCCCCCGCGCACGACAAGGACGTATTGATCGCTTCGCCGACCAATCGCGATTCCCGTGGATTGTCCTGGACCTGCTGAGCGAACTGAGCCGGCGCGATGTATTTCTGCGCCTCGCGCAAAATGATCCGCTTGGGCTTGATGCTGCAGATCGGCTTGAACTCACGCAGGGTCACTACATTGAACTCGGCGTCGATATACACCACGCCTGCACCGACGATACTCGGATCGGCATCAATGGAGGCAAACAGGCGTGGCAGGTTGATTTGGCTTTCAATGCGGCGGCGGGCCATCATTTGGGAGATGCTGTTGTCCATGCCGATGCCGGGTAACGGAGTGCTCATATGAATCGTCCTTGAGAATCGGAAAAAGTAAGTCTTTATCCACACACAATACTGTGGCGAGGGAGCTTGCTCCCGCTCGGCGGCGAAGCCGTCGTAAACCGGGCGGCACGGTCTAGCTGGAAACCTTGTATGGGATTGTTTGGGGCCGCTTCGCAGCCCAGCGGGAGCAAGCTCCCTCGCCACAAAGGCTATGCGGGCGCCACGATAACAAACGGCCAGCACCGCCGCTAGAAAGCAAAACGCCAGCACTCAAGGCTGGCGTTTTGCGAGGCGGCAGGGCGATCAGCGCGGCACGACGGGCTTGCGCGCTGGTTTCGGTCCCTTGCCCTTGGCGGCATCCTTGCGTTCCTTGGCGGCTTGCTGGTTGCGGGCGAATGCCGCGGCCTTGGCCTGCTCGCGCTTGTCCCATGGGTTGCCACCGTCGCTGGCCCGCGGCGGCAGGCCGGTGTGCTGGGTCAGGATCTTGGTGGTTTCCTTGCCCACCTTGTGGCTACCAGCTGGCGTCGAGTTCTTGCGACGGGCGCTCTGGTAGCTGTCGGTGGCCGGCTGGTGCAACGGAATCAACTGGTTCTTGCCCGGTCCGATCAGGTCGGCGCGGCCCATGCGGGTCAGCGCTTCGCGCAGCATCGGCCAGCCTTTCGGGTCGTGATACCGCAGGAAAGCCTTGTGCAGGCGGCGCTGCTCCTCGCTCTTGACGATGGTCACCCCGTCGCTCTTGTAGGTGACCTTGCGCAGCGGATTCTTGCCCGAGTGATACATGGCGGTGGCGGTGGCCATCGGCGACGGATAGAACGCCTGCACCTGGTCGGCCCGGAAGCCGTTGCCCTTGAGCCACAGCGCCAGGTTCATCATGTCTTCGTCGGTGGTGCCCGGGTGGGCGGCGATGAAGTACGGAATCAGGTACTGCTCTTTCCCGGCTTCCTTGGTGTACTTCTCGAACATCCGCTTGAACTTGTCATAGCTGCCGATGCCCGGCTTCATCATCTGGTTGAGCGGACCTTCCTCGGTGTGTTCCGGGGCGATCTTCAGGTAACCGCCGACGTGGTGGGTCACCAGCTCCTTGACGTATTCCGGCGACTCGACCGCCAGGTCGTAGCGCAGGCCAGAAGCGATCAGGATCTTCTTCACCCCAGGCAAGGCCCGGGCGCTGCGGTACAGCTGGATCAGCGAAGAATGGTCGGTATTGAGGTTAGGGCAGATGCCAGGGAACACACAGGACGGCTTGCGACACGCGGATTCGATTTCCGGGCTCTTGCAGGCAATGCGGTACATGTTCGCGGTCGGCCCGCCGAGGTCGGAAATCACCCCAGTGAAACCTGGAACCTTGTCGCGGATCTCTTCGATCTCGCGAATGATCGACTCTTCGGAACGGTTCTGGATGATCCGGCCTTCGTGCTCGGTGATCGAGCAGAAGGTGCAGCCACCAAAGCAACCGCGCATGATGTTCACCGAGAAACGGATCATCTCGTAGGCCGGGATCTTTTCCTTGCCGTACGCCGGATGGGGAACACGTGCGTAAGGCATGCCAAACACGTAGTCCATTTCTTCAGTGGTCATCGGAATGGGCGGCGGGTTGAACCAGACATCGACTTCGCCGTGCTTCTGCACCAGCGCACGGGCGTTGCCCGGGTTGGTTTCCAGGTGCAGCACGCGGTTGGCGTGGGCGTAGAGCACCGCGTCGCCACGGACCTTTTCCACCGATGGCAGGCGAATCACGGTCTTGTCGCGGGTCATTTTCGGGCTCGCCAGGATCTGCACGACCTTGGCTTCGCTCGGGTCTTCAACCGGACCCTTCTCTTGCTCGATGGCGCAGGCTGCGGTGTCCTGGGTATTCACGTACGGGTTGATGATCTTGTCGATCTTGCCCGGGCGGTCGATGCGCGTGGAGTCGACTTCGTACCAGCCTTGCGGCGTGTCACGACGGATAAACGCAGTGCCGCGCACATCGGTGATGTCTTCGATCTTGTGGCCATAGGACAGGCGCTGGGCGACTTCGACAATCGCCCGCTCGGCGTTACCGTAGAGCAGGATGTCGGCGCAGGCGTCGATCAGGATCGAGTTGCGCACCCGGTCCTGCCAGTAATCGTAGTGAGCGATGCGGCGCAGGGACGCTTCGATGCCGCCGAGCACGATCGGTACATGCTTGTAGGCTTCCTTGCAGCGCTGGCTGTAGACCAGGCTCGCACGGTCCGGCCGCTTGCCCGCCAAACCACCCGGGGTGTAGGCGTCGTCGGAGCGGATTTTCTTGTCGGCGGTGTAGCGGTTGATCATCGAGTCCATGTTGCCGGCCGCGACACCGAAAAACAGGTTGGGCTCGCCAAGCTTCATGAAGTCGTCTTTGGACTGCCAGTTTGGCTGGGCAATGATCCCGACACGGAAGCCCTGGGCTTCCAGCAGACGGCCAATGATCGCCATGCCGAACGACGGGTGATCGACGTAGGCATCACCGGTCACGATGATGATGTCGCACGAATCCCAGCCGAGCTGATCCATCTCCTCCCTGCTCATGGGCAGGAACGGCGCCGGGCCGAAACATTCGGCCCAGTACTTGGGATAGTCAAATAACGGCTTGGCTGCTTGCATGTCGATGACCGGTATAAAGGATGAAAAATCGCGGGCGCGGAATATAGCACAAAATTTGATCAATTCCGACGGCTATGGTCGGAAATTAGTGGCGCACTGCAAACCCAATGTGGGAGCGAGCTTGCTCGCGAAGGGGCCAGCCCATTCAATGCATGTGCCGACAGTTACACCGCTATCGCGAGCAAGCTCGCTCCCACAGGAGAAGCACACCCTTTTGGGAAAGGGGTTAGCCTCATGAAATGCCGAACAGGTTATTCGTCATCATCAAAATTGTAGCTACCCGGCGCCAGGTTTTCGAAACGCGTGTATTTGCCGATGAACGCCAGGCGGATAAAGCCGATCGGGCCGTTCCGCTGCTTGCCGATGATGATTTCGGCGATGCCCTTGTGTTCGGTCTCGGGGTGATACACCTCGTCCCGGTAGACGAACATGATCACGTCGGCGTCCTGCTCGATCGCTCCGGATTCCCGCAAGTCGGAGTTCACCGGACGTTTGTTGGGACGCTGTTCCAGGGAACGGTTCAACTGGGACAGGGCCACCACCGGGCAGTTGAATTCCTTGGCCAGGGCCTTGAGGGAACGGGAGATCTCGGAAATCTCGTTGGTCCGGTTGTCACCGCTGGAACCGGGGATCTGCATCAACTGCAGGTAGTCGATCATGATCAGCGCAATGTCGCCGTGCTCACGCACCAGGCGCCGGGTCCGGGCACGCATTTCCGACGGGCTGATGCCCGCCGTATCATCGATGAACAGCTTGCGGTCGTTGAGCAGGTTGACCGCCGAGGTGAGGCGCGGCCAGTCGTCGTCTTCCAGTTGGCCGGAACGGACCTTGGTCTGGTCGATACGCCCCAGGGACGAGAGCATACGCATGATCAGCGATTCGCCTGGCATTTCGAGGGAGTACACCAGCACCGCCTTGTCGCTGCGCAGCACGGCGTTTTCCACCAGGTTCATCGCAAAGGTGGTCTTACCCATGGACGGTCGGCCGGCGACGATGATCAGGTCGGACGGTTGCAGGCCGCTGGTCTTCTCGTCGAGGTCGGTGTAACCGGTGGACAGGCCGGTGATGGCGTTGTCGGTGTTGAACAAGGTGTCGATGCGGTCGATGGCCTTGGTCAGCAGGTCGTTGACGCTCACCGGGCCGCCGGTTTTCGGCCGGGCCTCGGCGATCTGGAAGATCTGCCGCTCGGCTTCGTCAAGGATCTCGGCGGCGGTGCGGCCTTCCGGGTTGAAGGCGCTGTCGGCGATCTCGGTGCTGATGCCGATCAACTGGCGCAAGGTCGCCCGCTCGCGCACGATCTGGGCATAAGCCTTGATGTTGGCGACCGACGGCGTGTTTTTCGCCAGTTCACCCAGGTAACCCAGGCCGCCGACCTGGGACGTCTGCCCTTCCTTGTCCAATTGCTCGGCCAGGGTCACGACGTCGATCGGCATGTTCTGATCGGCCAGACGGGCGATCGCACGGAAAATCAGGCGGTGGTCATGCCGGTAGAAATCGCCATCGGAGACTTGATCGAGCACACGTTCCCAGGCGTTGTTATCCAACATCAGGCCGCCCAGCACGGCCTGTTCGGCCTCGATGGAATGCGGAGGCACCTTCAGGGCAGCGGTTTGCAGATCGTATTGCTCGGGGGCGGTGATTTCGTTCATGGCCACGTCTGGTTATGAAAATCAGGAATTGCAGAAAGACAAAGGGCACGACCTGTAAACAGGATCGTGCCCGATGTTACCGGCAAGCACCCGAGGGTGCCAGCCGACAGGTGTTGCTTAGGCTGCTACCACGACAACGCGTACGGTGGCTTCAACTTCGGCGTGCAGGTGCACGGCTACGTCGAATTCACCTACGTTGCGGATGGTGCCGTTCGGCAGACGAACTTCGCTTTTCGCAACTTCAACGCCGGAGGCGGTCAGTGCGTCAGCGATGTCGTGAGTACCGATCGAACCGAACAGCTTGCCTTCGTCGCCAGCGGTGGCAGTGATGGTCACTTCCAGCTCGGCCAGTTGGGCAGCACGGCTTTCAGCCGATGCTTTACGGTCTGCGGCGGCTTTTTCCAGCTCAGCGCGACGCTCTTCGAACGCAGCCAGGTTGGCAGCGGTCGCAGCGGTGGCTTTGCCGAAAGGCAGCAGGTAGTTACGACCGTAGCCGGCCTTAACGTTTACTTTATCGCCCAGGTTGCCCAGGTTGGCGATTTTTTCCAGAAGGATCAGTTGCATGTGAAAATCCTCTAACTTTTAACCTTCACCGTTCGCGTTGTCGGCGTCTTTCGGCGCCATACGACCGCGAAAATCAATCAGGCTGTCGACGATGGCCAAGACCACCAGCAACGGATAGATCAGCTGCATGAACAGCAACAACGTGACGTACAACCCCACCAGCCAGAACCTGGCCAGTCGCTTTTGCGCCACCAGCCCGTGAATCAGGGCCAGGGCGGCAAAGACCAGCGGTACACTGCACAACGGCGTGAGCATCGCCATCTGCGGACCGAAGTTCGGCCCCAGAAGCATGCCCGCCAACAGCAACATCGCCAGCCCAAGCGGGAAACGGATGGCGCGAAACTCGCGACCAAAACCACCCGGGTTGTACAACAACGCCTGCCAGTAGCGCCCGATAATCAGGCTCAGCACACTGACGATTTGCAACAAGGCCGCAATCAGTCCGGTCAGGACGGGGGCGATCAGGGACGCGAAACGCGCCTGCTCTTCTACCGACATCTGCTGGTAGAGATCACCGAGCGCCTCGGGCAGGATTTTTATCAAAGCCTGCGACAGCATCTCGATCTGGGGTGCGAAAGCCACCCCGAGCACCACTGAAAACACCACGCCTATCGCTATGCTGACCAGCAGCACGCGGTTCCAGGATTCGCTAGCGCGCAACACCAACGCCAGCGCCGAAGTCCCCAGCAGTACCATGACTGCACGCGGGTCCGCGGAATACAGCCACCAGAGCAAGGCCGGCAGCAGTCCCAGAGCAAGAACGCCCAAGGCGTCCCTCAATCCGCGCCGCAGGAGTACAAGACTCCCGGCGGCAGCACCCAACCAATACAACAACGGCAATGCCGCGCATCCAGCCACTACCAGAGTGGCCTGCATACGACCGCGCATGATGAACTCAGCTAAGGCGCGCATGCATTCAATCCCTTACTACTCGTCGACTGCCTGGTCTCAGCGGCCGTGGCTGTCGGTGTAGGCCAGCAGGGCCAGGAAGCGGGCGCGCTTGATAGCGGTGGCCAGCTGACGCTGATAACGAGCTTTGGTACCGGTGATACGGCTTGGAACGATTTTGCCGGTCTCGGATACGTAGGCTTTCAGAGTGTTGAGATCTTTGTAATCGATCTCTTTCACGTCTTCAGCGGTGAAGCGGCAGAATTTACGACGACGGAAGAAACGTGCCATGTGATTGGCTCCTTAAAAGGTCCGTGGATTACTCGTCAGCGTTATCGCTGTTGTCGCTGTCGCTATCGCTGTCATCGCCATCGGCGCTGTCAGAGTGCTCAGGACGGTCGCGACGCTCACGGCGCTCACTGCGGTTTTCTTCAGCCTTGAGCATCTCGGATTGGCCAGTAACGGCTTCTTCGCGACGGATGACCAGGTTACGGATCACTGCATCGTTGTAGCGGAAGTTGTCTTCCAGCTCGGCCAGGGCCTTGCCAGTGCACTCAACGTTCAGCATCACGTAGTGAGCCTTGTGAACATTGTTGATTGCGTAGGCCAGTTGACGACGGCCCCAATCTTCCAGACGGTGGATTTTGCCGCCGTCTTCTTCGATCAGCTTGGTGTAACGCTCAACCATGCCGCCGACTTGCTCGCTTTGATCCGGGTGGACCAAAAAGATGATTTCGTAATGACGCATGAATGCTCCTTACGGGTTGTAGCCTGCCGCTCAAAAACGGTCAGACAAGGAGTGAATGACACTTATGGACTTGAGGACGCTAGACACATAAGTGCCTGCCATCACAGCAAGGGGCGCAATTGTAGAGAAGGGGCGAAGGCGGCGCAAGGCAATTGGCGATTATTTGAACAACCGCTGATTTCCACCTCAACACAAAACAATGTGGGAGCGGG
>NZ_JBIXJT010000025.1:0-38349 GCF_052871455.1 Pseudomonas sp. LARHCG127 | reverse complement strand
TGGTCAGGAGAAACACGTAACTGGAGGCCAGTCGGGACGGTGTATCTGAACCCTGAAAGAGAGCTTACTGTGATCGCAAAAGTGGCATAACAAAACGGTGACGCGACAACTACCTTGAAAAACGCCGTCGCGAGCAAGCTCGCTCCCACAGTTGATCTTCAATAGCCACCGCATTTCCGTCTGTCGCCCCCTTCCCATCCTCGATGTATAAAAAAGTACCGGGAACCAGTCAGACAAAGTCAAGACAGATCGCAACGCGAGGTTTACTGTAGTCGCCCTGTGTCCGGCGATCGTGTCGATGCAGTGTCCGGACGCCCACCTCGAGCCGCGCCGGAATTTTTCGTGTACAAAAGGTCGTTCAAGTAAAAAGGAAACCCGCAGCGATGGCGTATTACCGAACCCCTCATGACGTGACCGCTCTGCCAGCCTGGCAAGCGCTGAATGACCACCGCAAAGCCATGCAGGATTTCAGCATGCGCGAAGCGTTCAATGCCGATCCGCAGCGTTTCACACAATTCACCCTGTCGAGCTGCGGTCTGTTTCTCGACTACTCGAAAAACCTGATCAACGCCCAGACCCGCGACTTGCTGGTGGGCCTGGCCAACGAAGTCGACCTCAAGGGCGCGATCAACGCGCTGTTCGAAGGCGAAATCGTCAACGCCTCGGAAAACCGCCCCGCCCTGCACACCGCCCTGCGTCGGCCGGTGGGCGACAAATTGCTGGTCAACGGCGTCAACGTGATGCCGGACGTGCACAAGGTGCTGAACCAGATCACTGACCTGGTCGGCCGCATTCACGACGGCCTGTGGCGCGGCTACACCGAAAAGCCCATCACCGACGTGGTAAACATTGGCATCGGTGGTTCCTTCCTCGGCCCGCAGTTGGTGTCCGAAGCGCTGTTGTCCTACACGCACAAAGGCGTTCGCTGCCACTACCTGGCAAACATCGACGGCAGCGAATTTCACGAACTGACCATGAAGCTGCGCGCCGAAACCACGCTGTTCATCGTCTCGTCGAAATCCTTCAACACCCTCGAAACTCTGAAGAACGCCCAGGCCGCCCGCGCCTGGTACCTGGCCCAGGGTGGTTCCGAAGCGGAGCTGTATCGCCACTTTATCGCCGTGTCGAGCAACAATGCCGCCGCCGTGGCCTTCGGCATCCGTGAAGAAAATATCTTCCCGATGTGGGACTGGGTCGGCGGGCGCTACTCGCTGTGGTCGGCCATCGGCCTGCCGATCGCCCTGGCCATCGGCATGTCGAACTTCAAGGAATTGTTGTCCGGCGCCTATTCCATGGACCAGCATTTCCAGAGCGCCCCATTCGAGCAGAACATGCCGGTGCTGCTGGCGCTGCTGGGCGTGTGGTACGGCAACTTCTGGGGTGCGCAGAGCCATGCGATCCTGCCGTACGACCACTACCTGCGTAACATCACCAAACATTTGCAGCAGTTGGACATGGAATCCAACGGCAAGAGCGTGCGCCAGGACGGTACCCCGGTGTCGACCGACACGGGCCCGGTCATCTGGGGAGGCGTTGGCTGCAACGGACAGCACGCCTACCACCAGTTGCTGCACCAGGGCACCCAGTTGATCCCGGCCGACTTCATCGTGCCGATCGTCAGCTTCAACCCGGTTGCCGACCATCACCAGTGGCTGTACGCCAACTGCCTGTCCCAGAGCCAGGCACTGATGCTGGGCAAGACCCGCGCCGAGGCCGAAGCCGAGCTGCGGGACAAGGGCGCCAGCGAAGAAGAGGTGCAGAAACTGGCCTCCCACAAGGTGATCCCGGGCAACCGCCCAAGCAACACCCTGGTGGTCGAACGCATCAGCCCACGGCGCCTCGGCGCACTGGTGGCGCTGTATGAGCACAAAGTGTTCGTGCAGAGCGTGGTCTGGGGCATCAACGCCTTCGACCAATGGGGCGTGGAGCTGGGCAAGGAACTGGGCAAGGGTGTCTACAACCGCCTGGTAGGCAGCGAAGAAAACCCGGCCGAAGACGCCTCGACCCAAGGCTTGATCAACTACTTCCGCGGGCGTCATCGCGGCTGATCCCTGGGTTTGCATTCCTCCTGTGGGAGCGGGCTTGCTCGCGAAGACGGTGTGTCAGTTGCCATTAATGTGTCTGACACACCGCTTTCGCGAGCAAGCCCGCTCCCACATGGGCTCCATGAACAACTTGAACTGAATATTCACTGGGCGCATCTTTATATCTTGTCGCAAAACAAGAATAAGGAACCGTCATGTTCGATATCAGCCAGTACCCCCACGCCGATGCCGTCCGCCGGGCTGCGCAACTGAGTCAGGACGAGTACAAGCGGCTCTACAAGGAATCCATCGAACACCCCAGCGCCTTCTGGGCCGAGCAGGCCACGCGCTTTCTCGACTGGATGACGCCCTGGCAAACCGTCCAGCGCTATGACCTCAAGAATGGCGACGCGACCTGGTTCGCCGGCGGCAAGCTGAACGTCAGCGCCAATTGCATCGACCGTCACCTGGACACACGGGGCGACCAGATCGCGATCATTTGGGAAGGCGACGACCCTGCCGAATCGGCGCAAATTACCTACAAGAAACTCCACAATCATGTCTGCCGCCTGGCCAACGTGCTGAAAAGCCGTGGCGTGAAGAAAGGCGACCGGGTCTGCATCTACATGCCGATGATCCCCGAGGCCGCCTACGCCATGCTCGCCTGCACCCGCATCGGCGCGGTGCATTCGGTGGTGTTCGGCGGCTTCTCGCCGGACTCCCTGCGCGACCGGATTCTCGATGCCGATTGCCGCACCGTGATCACCGCTGACGAAGGTGTACGCGGCGGGCGCTTCATACCGCTCAAGCGCAACGTCGACAAGGCCCTGGAAAGCTGCCCGAACGTCAGCACCGTACTGGTGGTCGAGCGCACCCAGGGCGAAGTGGACTGGGTGGAAGGCCGTGACCTCTGGTATCACCAGGCCATGCACGACATCAGCGACGATTGCCCGCCCGAACCGATGGACGCCGAAGACCCGCTGTTCATCCTCTACACCTCAGGCAGTACCGGCAAGCCCAAGGGCGTGCTGCACACCACCGGCGGCTATCTGCTGCAAGCGGCGATGACGTTCAAGTACGTACTCGACTACCGCGACAACGAGGTGTTCTGGTGCACCGCCGACGTCGGCTGGGTCACCGGCCACAGCTACATTGTCTATGGCCCGCTGGCGAACGGCGCCACCACGCTGATCTTCGAGGGCGTGCCGAGCCACCCCACCAGTTCGCGTTTCTGGCAAGTGATCGACAAGCATCAGGTCAACATCTTCTACACCGCGCCGACCGCCCTGCGCGCGTTGATGCGTGAAGGAGCCGGACCGTTGCAGGAAACGTCCCGCAAAAGCCTGCGATTGCTCGGCAGCGTCGGCGAGCCGATCAACCCGGAGGCGTGGGAATGGTATTTCAACGTGGTAGGCGAACAGCGCTGCCCGATTGTCGATACTTGGTGGCAGACCGAAACCGGCGGCATCATGCTCAGCCCATTGGTCAGTGCCCCACGGCTCAAGCCAGGCTGCGCCACACGGCCGATGTTCGGCGTGCAACCGGTCTTGCTGGATGAGGTGGGCAAGGAAATCAACGGTGCCGGCAGCGGTGTGCTGGCGATCAAATCCAGTTGGCCGGGGCAGATTCGCAGTGTCTACGGCGACCATCAACGCATGGTCGACACCTACTTCAAGCCCTATCCGGGTTATTACTTCACCGGCGACGGCGCGCGCCGCGATGAAGACGGCGACTACTGGATCACCGGGCGTATCGACGATGTGATCAACGTCTCCGGGCATCGCATTGGCACCGCCGAGGTGGAAAGCGCCCTGGTGCTGCATGACAGCATCGCCGAAGCCGCCGTGGTCGGTTACCCCCACGATCTCAAGGGCCAGGGCATCTATGCATTTGTCACGCCGATGAACGGTGTGGAGGCCAACGACGAGTTGAAGAAAGAATTGTTGGCTCACGTCAGCAAGGAAATCGGCAGCTTCGCCAAGCCGGAGCTGATCCAGTGGGCGCCGGCGCTGCCCAAGACCCGCTCGGGCAAGATCATGCGGCGCATCCTGCGCAAGATCGCCTGCAACGAACTCGACAGCCTTGGCGACACCTCGACCCTGGCCGATCCAAGCGTGGTGGAAGGGTTGATCGACAAACGGCTGAATCGCTGAGGATTCCTGTGGGAGCGAGCTTGCTCGCGATGGGGCCCTGTCAGTCTTGACCGCCATCGCGAGCAAGCTCGCTCCCACAAGGACCACGCCAGCCATAACTGCTAAACTCCCGCGCCTCATTTCTTTAAGGCGCGCCCGGCATGTCTTCCTTGAATCAGGCGCTGCGCGCCGCCCTCGACCAGCGCCTGGAGCTGCTCGACCAACTGCACCAGCAAGGCACCGACTGCTATCGCCTGTTCCATGGCAGCCAGGAAGGCGCGCCCGGCCTGACCATCGACCGCTATGGCCCGCAACTGCTGGTGCAGAGCTTCCACCAGTCGCTGGAACGGGACGACCTGTTGCAGCTGCATGGCATTGTCAACGAACGCCTGGGCCTGGAGACCCTGTTGGTCTACAACGACCGCGCCCGGGGCAATTCCCGCATCGACCGCCAGGACACCGTCTATCAGGCGGACGAAGCCGCCCTGCAAGACCTGGTCGGGCATGAGTGGGGCTTGAATTATCGTGTCCGTGGCCGGCATGCCGGGCAGGATCCACTCCTGTTCCTCGACCTGCGCAACGCCCGGGGCTGGGTCAAGGCCCACAGCCGCGGCAAAAGCGTGTTGAACCTGTTTGCCTACACCTGCGGCGTCGGCCTGAGCGCCGCCGCGGGTGGCGCGCGTGAAGTGTGCAACCTGGACTTCGCCGAAGGCAACCTGGCGGTGGGCCGTGAAAACGGCCTGCTCAACCCCGATTTGCAGCCCATGGAATTCGTGCAGTCGGATTACTTCCCGGCGATTCGCCAACTGGCCGGCCTGCCCATCAGCCAGCGTCGCGGGCAAAAACTGCCCAGCTATGTGCGCCTGGAGCAACGCCAGTACGACCTGGTGCTACTCGACCCACCGGCCTGGGCCAAAAGTGCGTTCGGCACCGTCGATCTGTTGCGCGACTACCAAAGCCTGCTGAAACCGGCGCTGCTCACCACAGCTGACAATGGTGTGCTGATCTGCTGCAACAACCTGGCAAAAGTGCCCATGGACGACTGGCGCGAGCAGGTGTTGCGTTGTGCGGAAAAAGCCGGCCGCCCGGTGCGCGACTGGAGCGTGCTGACCCCAGGCAGCGATTTCCCCTCCCTGGATCAGCAACCGCCGCTCAAGACGCTGATCCTCCAGCTCTAGGCCCCGGACTGAATTCTCACAGGGAAACCAGATAAATCTCATAAATCACAGTGGCTTCGGAACCGTAAACGCATGCCATACTCCAAGGCACTCCGAATTCACACCTAGATGAAGCCGCACATGCCCAAAGGATTGATTCGCGCTATCGGCGCCCTGTTGACCGCACTGGCCCTCTACAGTCTGTTGGGTTTCCTGATTCTGCCAGGCATCGCCTTGCGCATCGCCAACCAGCAATTGGCCGCCCTTGCGACAGTACCGGCCCAGATCCAGCGCATCGAACTCAATCCCTTCAGCCTTGAAGTCACCCTCTGGGGCTTGAACATCGGCGAACCGGGCAAAGAGCAAGTCGGCTTCGAACGGCTGTACGCCAATTTGCAACTCGACAGCCTGTGGTCCGGGGCCCTCCATCTGGTGAACATTGAGCTGGACAAGCCCAAGACCGAAGTCGTGTTCACCAAGGACGGTCAGTTGAACCTACTGGGCCTGTTCAAGTTGCCAGCCAGCGAACCGACGCCCGCCGATCCCGAGGCCAAACCTTTTCCGCTGCGGGTCGATCGAATCAAGTTGGCTGGCGGTTACGTGCATTTCCAGGACCTGCGCCCCAGCGAGCCCATCGAGTTCCTGTACGACACCCTCGATTTCGAGCTGAAGAACCTCAGCACCCTGCCCGACGACAACGCCGACATGACCTTGGTGGCCGCCGGCCCCGAGGGCGGGCAGATCGACTGGACCGGCAATTTCAGCCTCTCGCCAATTGCTTCCCAGGGTACGCTCAAAGTCACTGGTGGCCAGATGAAAGCCTGGTGGCCCTACGTGCGCGACGCGGTGCCGCTGGTGTTGGAAAACGGTGTCCTGAACCTCAGCACCGACTACAAGCTCAACTTGGCCAAAGGCACCGAACTGCTGCTCAACAATGTCGCGGTCAGTGTCGCGCCCTTCGCCATTAAAGCCCCCGATGGGCGTCCACTGGTGAAACTCGAACGCCTGGATGTCAGTGAAACCACGGTGGACCTGGCCAAGCAGCAAGTGATCGTGGGCAAGATCCGCAGCCAGAAGCTGGAAACCTGGGCCGCTCGCGAGGCAGACGGGCAGCTGGACTGGCAGAAACTCTTCGCCAGCCAGCCAGCCAAACCGCAGGTCAAGGCTGAACCAGCATCCGCCCCGGCGGCGGCCGACTCGCCAAAACCTGAACCGGCACCACCGAGCAAACCGTGGCAGGTGCTGTTGAAGGACGTGCAACTGCGCGACTATCACGTGCACTTGGCCGACCGCCAGGCGCAGCCCGCCGTGGCGCTGGAGGTCGGCCCGCTGAACCTCGACCTGCAGAACTACGACACCCTCAACGGCTCGCCCTTTACCCTCAAGCTCGACACCGGGCTGGGCAAACAGGGCAAGATCCTGGCCGACGGCGAGGTCAACCTCAACCCGATCAGCGCCAGGCTCAAGGTCAAGACCCAGGACATCGACCTGCGCGTCGCCCAGGCATACATCAATCCGTTCATTCGCCTGGAGCTGCGCTCCGGGATGCTCGGCAGCGACCTGGCGGTCGACCTCAAGAGCACCGAGCCATTGGCCTTTGCCATCACCGGCCGCGCCCAGGTCGACCAGTTGCACACCCTCGACACCCTCAAGACCCGTGATTTCCTCAAGTGGCAGAAGCTGGTTCTCGAAGGCCTCAACTACCAGCACGGCGACAGCCTGTCCATCGACAAGGTCAACCTGTTTCAGCCTTACGCGCGGTTCATGATCAATGACGACCGCACCACCAACGTCGATGACCTGCTGATCCCGCAACCGGCCGACAGCGGCGCGAAGAGCACCGCGGCCAAACCGGCGACCCAGGAAAAACCGCTGGGCATCCACATCGGCGGCGTCGCCATCAATGACGGTTCGGCCAACTTCGCCGACTTCAGCCTGACCCCCAACTTCGCCACGGCCATCCAGCAACTCAATGGCCAGATCGGCACCATCGACAGCCGCCAGGCCAAACCGGCCAGCGTGGACATCAAGGGCAAGGTCGACCGTTACGCGCCGGTCACCATCAAGGGCGCGGTCAACCCTTTCGATCCGATGGCCAGCCTCGACATCGCCACCAGCTTCAAGCGGGTCGAGCTGACTACCCTGACGCCCTACTCCGGCAAGTTCGCTGGCTATCGCATCCGCAAGGGTCGACTCAATCTCGACCTGCATTACCGCATCACCAAGGGCCAGCTCCAGGCGGACAACAAGGTGGTGGTCGAGCAATTGCAGTTGGGGGAAAAAGTCGACAGCCCGGACGCCGTGAGCCTGCCGCTGAAACTGGCCATCGCGTTGCTCAAGGACTCCGAGGGCAAGATTTCCATCGAACTGCCGGTCAGCGGCAACCTCAACGATCCACAATTCAGCGTCATGCCGATCGTCTGGCAGACCCTGCGCAACCTGGTGGTCCGCGCGGCCCAGGCGCCGTTCAAGCTCATTGGTGGACTGGTGGCCGGCGGCGGTTCGGAAGACCTGGGCAGCGTCGCATTTGCGCCGGGCTCCAGCGACCTTAGCAAGGATAACGAAGGCACGCTGCTCAAACTCTCCGAAGCCTTGGCCAAACGGCCGGAGCTGCGCCTGGAGATCGAGGGTACCGCCGCCGAAAGCAGCGACGGGCCATTGCTCGCGGCCCAGCGGCTGGAGCGCGAATACCAGTACAACTACTACAAGATGCTCCAGCGTCGGGGTGACAAGGTTCCGGCCCAGGCTTCGCTGATAGAGGTGCCCGAGGATGAAAAGGCACCGCTGCTCGAAGGCATCTACCGCACGCGCCTCAAGACCCAGCCGCCGGCCGAATGGACGCAACTGGATAAAACGGCGCGCATCGAGAAACTGCGCGAAGGCGTGATCAAGTTCTGGAGCGGCAGCGACGTGCTGTTGCGCCAACTGGGACAGGAACGGGCCAGCAGCATCAAGGACTTCCTGGTGGACAAAGGCCAGTTGGCCGACGACCGCGTGTATTTCATCGACGCCAGCCTCGGCCAGGCCGAAAGCGATGGCCGGGTGGTCACGCCTATGCATCTGGATGCCGAATAAGATGAAAACCTGGTGCGGGCTCGGCCTGGGTCTATTGCTCGCCGCCGGCCAGGCATCGGCGGCCACCACGCTGCGCTGCGGCAACCAGCTGATCAGCGTCGGCGACCGCTTGGGCGAAGTGCTGCAGAAGTGCGGACAGCCTGCGGCGCGGGATGACTTGGGCTACAAGCGCAGTGTCAATCGCCGGGAAGAATACCCGGTGGAAGAATTGACCTACGGCCCCAACAACGGCATGTATCAGTACCTGCGTTTCGAGGGGAATCGGCTGGTGGAGATCACCAGCAAGCGGGGGCGGTGACCGAGTCACGACGCAACTCGCGAACATTTGTGTTGTTCGTGCCGCCGCCATCGCGAGCAAGCTCGCTCCCACAGGGGCCCGATTTCAATGCGATCCACTGTGGGAGCGAGCTTGCTCGCGATGAAGGCAACTCGGTTCCCGGCTGCCACGCACTGCCCCCTCTCCAAAATAGAACAGGCCCCCGACACAAATGCCGGAGGCCTGTAATGGCCACATCCCTATGGCCTTTCGCATGAACTCCAAAGCAACGGCAAGCGTATGACTCAGCCCGTTTGCCGTGCCTTCTCCCAGTCCAGGCGAGAAGCCTTGGCCTTACTCGGCTTTCAGGCCGTCAGCCGATACGGCCTTGACGCCTTTGATTTTCTTGGCGATCGCCACGGCCATATCTTTCTGAGCGTCGGTCACGGCAACAGTGGACGACAGCGACACAACGCCTTTGTTGGTTTCGACTTTGATATCTGTACCTGGAATGCCTTTTTCAGTGACCAGGTCAGCTTTGACCTTGGTGGTGATCCAGGTATCGGAAACGTCTTCTTTGGCCTCTGTCACTTCGCCTGCAGCCAGCATCATTGGCGCCTGAGTTGCTTGAGTGGTCTCGGCGAATGCGCTAGCCATGGTCAGGGTCAGAGCGGTAGCAGCGGCGGCAGTGATAGCGAACTTTTTCATACGAGTAACTCCTGTTTTTCTCAGAAACCGCCGGAGATGAATCCCGGCAGGGTTAACAGGAGTAGTGCGAAGGCTGTGCCAGTTTTGAAACATTTATAAATTGCTTATAAATCAGCAGGTTAAGCGAAGCGACGATTTTGGCGATCATGCAAAATGCATGACATGTCGATTTTCGACATGCAAGTTGCGGGTTTCGCTCGCCCGCTAAGCTTCTGAATTCCTGAACATTTCCAACGCCCAATAAAAAAGCCCCGCTGTTTAAGCGGGGCCGAGTCAACCGGCATTGTTATGCACCGTCACAACCAGCCGGCAAGAATTCTTGAGCGGCAGTAGAGGCACAGGTCCAGACCCCTGCGGCAGATCGACTGAGCGTGATAGTTCTGCCGAGCACCGGGGCAGGTGCATTAAGGAGGGTGCAAGCGATCGTGCCTACTCCATCGTTGGCCGTCCCCGACGCTGTGAGTGTGCAGTTGCTGGTGGGCGATGTTCCACCGATGTTGGCCAAGGACGGATTGGTACCTTGATTCATGACGTCCTCGAACGGCACTTTCAATGCAGTGACCTCCGCCAGCCCAGCCGTCGCCTTGGCCCGCGCCTGATACTTGGAATATTGCGGCAACGCGAACGTCGCCAGAATGCCGATGATCGCCACGACGATCAGCAGCTCGATCAGCGTAAAGCCCTTTTGCTTATTCATAGACATCTCCCATGCATGAGTCGAAATCTCATGACCTGAAACCGCCATTGCAGGGCACATGCCAACCCTCAAGCCCCATCAATAAAGGGTGTCGATCCCGCACAACGGCGGCGTCCTACCTCAACAACCGCACTATCTGACGTTTTTTGTCACCCTGGCCCGCTGGTTTGGCGTCGATGCTTGACTAGGCTATAAGTCATGAACTGTCCGCGTCCGGTATCCCCATGAATGACATCGCCCTCAGCGGCCTGACCAAGCAATTGGTGCTGGCCGAACTGCTCACCGAGCAAAGTGCGCAACAGGCGTATCAACAGGCCCAACGCAGCCGCATCCCCCTGGTCAGCTACCTGGTGCAGAACAAACTGGTCCAGAGCCGCCAGATCGCGGAAATCGCCTCGGAGCATTTCGGCGTGGCCCTGCTGGACCTCAACAGCCTGGACAAGGAAGCCCAGCCCACCGGCCTGGTCAGCGAAAAACTGGTGCGCCAGCACCACGCCCTGCCGCTGTGGCGGCGTGGCAACAAGCTGTACGTGGGCATCTCCGACCCTACCAATCACCAGGCCATCAACGACATCCAGTTCAGCACCGGCCTGACCACCGAAGCCATCCTGGTGGAGGACGACAAGCTCAGCGACGCCATCGAAAAATTCTTCGAGTCCAGTAGCACCGGCCTGGAAGGCATGGGCGATGTTGACCTCGATGGCCTGGACATCGAATCGATCGACGACACCAAGCAGGACTCCATCGGCACCCAAGACACCGATGACGCGCCCGTGGTGCGCTTCGTCAACAAGATGTTGCTGGACGCGATCAAGGGCGGCTCTTCCGACCTGCACTTCGAACCCTACGAAAAAACCTACCGGGTGCGGGTGCGCACCGACGGCATGCTGCGGGAAGTGGCCAAGCCGCCGATCCAATTGGCGACCCGCATCGCCGCCCGCCTGAAGGTCATGGCCAGCCTCGATATTTCCGAGCGGCGCAAACCCCAGGACGGCCGGCTGAAAATGCGCCTGTCGAAAACCAAGTCCATCGACTTCCGGGTCAACACCCTGCCCACGCTCTGGGGCGAAAAAGTAGTGATCCGGATCCTCGACCCGTCCAGCGCGCAAATGGGCATCGATGCCCTGGGCTACGAGACGGACCAGAAAGACCTGTACATGGCCGCCCTCAAGCAACCGCAAGGGCTGATCCTGGTCACCGGCCCGACCGGCTCGGGCAAGACCGTGTCGCTGTACACCGGGCTGAACATCCTCAACACCGTGGACATCAACATTTCCACCGCCGAAGACCCGGTGGAGATCAACATGGAAGGCATCAACCAGGTCAACGTGAACCCGCGCCAGGGGCTGGACTTCGCCCAGGCCCTGCGCTCGTTCCTGCGCCAGGACCCGGACGTGATCATGGTCGGCGAGATCCGCGACCTGGAAACCGCCGAAATCGCCATCAAGGCCGCCCAGACCGGCCACCTGGTGCTGTCCACCCTGCACACCAACAGCGCCGCCGAAACCCTGATCCGCTTGCAGAACATGGGCATTCCGGGGTTCAACATCGCCACAGCCGTGCACCTGATCATCGCCCAGCGGCTGGCGCGCAAGCTGTGCAACCACTGCAAGAAGGCCATCGAGGTTCCCGAGGAAGCCTTGCTCAAGGAAGGTTTCCCTCGGGAACGCATCGGCACATTCACGATCTATGAGCCGGTCGGTTGCGAACAGTGCAACCACGGTTACAAAGGGCGCGTGGGGGTTTACGAAGTGGTCAAGAACACGCCCGAGCTGCAACGGTTGATCATGGCCGAGGGCAACTCGCTGGAAATCGATCTGCAGATGCGCAACGACGGCTTCAATGACCTGCGCGCATCGGGGCTGCTCAAAGTGATGCAGGGCGTCACCAGCCTCGAAGAAATCAACCGGGTCACCAAGGATTGAACATGGCGGTCAAGGCAGTCAAAACCGATGTGTACACGTGGGAAGGCAAGGACCGCAAAGGCACGAAAATGACCGGCGAGCTGACGGGCCAGAGCCCGGCCCTGGTCAAGGCACAACTGCGCAAGCAAGGCATCAACCCGGAGAAGGTCCGCAAGAAATCCACCTCGATATTCAGCAAGGGCAAGCGCATCAAGCCGCTGGACATTGCCCTTTTCACCCGCCAGATGGCCACGATGCTCAAGGCTGGCGTACCGCTGCTGCAAGCGTTCGACATCATCGGCGAAGGCTTCGACAACCCCAACATGCGCAAACTGGTGGATACGGTGAAGCAGGAAGTTGCCGCCGGCAACAGCTTCGCCGCCTCGCTGCGCAAATGCCCGCAGTACTTCGACGAGCTGTACTGCAACCTGGTGGACGCCGGCGAACAGGCCGGCGCCCTGGATACGCTGCTGGACCGGGTGGCGACCTACAAGGAAAAGAGCGAAGCCCTCAAAGCCAAGATCAAGAAAGCCATGACCTACCCGACGGCGGTGATACTCGTCGCTGCGGTGGTCACTGGCATCCTGCTGGTCAAGGTGGTGCCGCAGTTCGAATCGGTCTTCTCCGGGTTCGGGGCGCAGTTGCCGGCCTTCACGGTGATGGTCATCGGCCTGTCGGAGTTCATGCAGGAGTGGTGGTGGATGCTGCTGGGCGGTTTGGCCGGCGCGTTTTTCGGGGTGAAATATGCCCTCAAGCGGTCCCAGGCGTTTCGTGACTGGCGGGACAAATGGCTACTCAAGCTCCCCTTGATCGGCACCTTGATGTACAAGTCCGCGGTGGCTCGCTTTGCCCGCACGCTCTCGACCACCTTCGCCGCTGGCGTGCCGCTGGTCGAAGCCCTCGATTCGGTGTCGGGCGCCACCGGCAACGTGGTATTCAAGCGCGCCGTGCAGCGCATCCGCCAGGACGTCTCCACCGGCATGCAGTTGAATTTTTCCATGCGCGCGTCGGGGATCTTTCCGAACCTGGCCATCCAGATGACCGCCATCGGCGAGGAGTCCGGCGCGCTGGATGACATGCTCGACAAGGTCGCGAGCTTTTATGAGGCCGAAGTGGACAATCTGGTGGACAACCTCACCAGCCTGATGGAACCCTTCATCATGGTGATCCTGGGGATCGTCGTCGGTGGCCTGGTGGTTGCCATGTACTTGCCCATCTTTCAACTCGGCTCTGCGATCTGACATGCCCTTGAGCGAATTTTTCGTGCTGTATCCCCTGGCTTTCGTGCTCGTTGCGGCATTGCTCGGCCTGATCATCGGCAGCTTCCTCAACGTGCTGGTGTGGCGCCTGCCGAAGATGCTCGACCGCGAATGGCGCCTGCAAGCCCACGATCTGCTGGGCCTGCCGGCTGAGGCCCCGGGCCCGGTCTATAACCTGATGTTGCCGCACTCCCAGTGCCCCCACTGCGACCATCGCATCCGCGCCTGGGAAAATATCCCCGTGCTCAGCTACGTGATGTTGCGCGGCCGCTGTTCGAGTTGCGCCGCGCCCATTGGCAAGCGTTACCCCCTGACCGAAGTGGCCTGCGGCGCGTTGTCGGCATTCGTCGCCTGGCATTTCGGCTTTGGCTGGCAGGCCGGCATGGTGATGGTGTTGACCTGGGGCCTGCTGGGCATGAGCCTGATCGACGCCGAGCATCAATTGCTGCCCGATACCTTGGTGCTGCCGTTGTTGTGGCTGGGCTTGATCGTCAACAGTTTCGGCCTGTTCGTTCCTTTGGACCAAGCGATGTGGGGCGCGGTGGCCGGCTACCTGGCGCTGTGGTCGGTGTTCTGGGTGTTCAAGCTGATCACCGACAAGGAAGGCATGGGCTACGGGGACTTCAAGCTGCTGGCAATGCTGGGCGCCTGGGGCGGTTGGCAGATCCTGCCGCTGACGCTGCTCTTGTCGTCGCTGGTGGGCGCCGTTATCGGGGTCATTGTGCTGCGCCTGCGTGACGCTCCCGGGTCGACACAAATCCCCTTTGGGCCTTATCTGGCCATTGCCGGCTGGATTGCCTTGCTCTGGGGTGGTCAAATAACCGACTTCTACTGGCAGTCTGTCGGTTTCTAATGTCGATCTTTTATGAATAACCCCCTGGAAAAACCCTGGATCCTCGGCCTGACCGGTGGCATCGGCAGCGGCAAGAGCGCGGCGGCCCAGCATTTTATCGACCTGGGTGTGCACGCCGTCGACGCCGATCACGCCGCACGCTGGGTGGTCGAGCCCGGGCGCCCGGCGCTGGCGAAAATCGCCGAACACTTCGGCCCTGGCGTATTACAGGCCGACGGCGCCCTGGATCGGGCGGCGCTGCGCAAGCTGATTTTCGAGCAGGCCGAGGAACGCCGCTGGCTCGAAGCACTGCTGCATCCGTTGATCGCCGAGGAAATCGCCCATCACCTGGCCCAGGCACAATCGCCCTACGCGATCCTGGTGTCGCCGCTGCTGATCGAGTCAGGCCAGTACGCCATGACCCAGCGGATCCTGGTGATCGACGCGCCAGAACAACTGCAGATCGAACGTACCTTACAGCGCGACCAGACCAGCGAGCAGCAGGTCCAAGCGATCCTCAAGGCCCAATCCAGCCGCCAGGATCGCCTGAACCATGCCGACGACGTGGTGGTCAACGACCGCGACCTCGCCTGGCTGCACAGCGAGGTCGAGCGCCTGCATCACTTTTACCTTACTTTGCGTGGAGGCCAATCATGAGCCAAACCCCAACCGTCGATTGTCCAACCTGTGGCGCACCCGTGGAATGGAGCCCGGAGAGCAAATTCCGGCCGTTCTGTTCCGACCGCTGCAAACTGATCGACCTGGGCGCCTGGGCGTCGGAAGAACACAAGATCCCCGTGGCCCCGGACGCCGAGGATGAGTTGTTCAGCGAAGACTTCAATCCTCGCTCCCATCACTAAGGCCCGGTAGGAATCATTGTGGCGAGGGAGCTTGCTCCCGCTTGAGCGCGAAGCACTCATCGTTTTTTAGGGGCCGCTACGCGCCCCAGCGGGAGCAAGCTCCCTCGCCACGGGCTCATCGTCATCTCAGGTAACGGAGTTCTCCCCTAAGGCCGCATGAAACCGTAATCCTGTTCATCGTCGAGGTTTTCCGCCAGGAAACTCAGCTCGTCGGCCAAGTCTTCAGCGCTGCGCACGGTCTTGCTCTGCTGCACGATGGCACTGAGCAAGGCTCGCAGGCTCAAGCCCGGGTCGAAACCGATCTCCATGGCGGCGTCGTGGCTACGCCTGATCTCTTGTCTGGCCCACTCATAAACACTCATGGTTGTGCTCCTGGAAATTTTCCAGAGCATGCAGGGCGTGCGCAGGGGCAGCCTTGACGTGAATCAAGGCTTGTCATCATCGTTCCACGGCGCCGACAGGTAGCGCGTGCGGTTGAAGGTCTCCAGCCATTCGGGGCTGAACACCACCAACGCACTGATCACCATGCCGTTGATGAACGCCTCGGGAAAGATGATCAGCCAGAGGTAGCCGATGAAATCCTCCAGCCAGTAAGGCATGGCGAATATCCCGTCGTACCACAGCAGGCCAAGCCCAAGCAGCAGGCACGCCAATGCCGAAAGCGCGGCGGCGAGAAACCCCGAACAGAAGATGTAGACGAACAGATTGCGTGGCTGGGCGCGCTCCACCAGGATCGCGCAGCATTCGGTGATAAGCACCGGCAGCAGGATCAGCAGCGCGCCGTTGACCCCGACCGCCGCCATGTCCTGACGTCCCAGCAGCACCAGCGCAAGCTGCGCGCACAAGCCCCCCAGGATCGCCAACGGCCAGTCCAGCAGCAACGTCACGGCGGTCATGCCGATGAAATGATACGAGACACCCGTATCGAAATCCCGGCGTACCAGCCACAGCATGAACAACGCCAGCACCGTGCCGAACAACAGGTGCTGGCGACGGCTGTCGGTGAACAGCTCGACCCACGGTGCCCGCACCAAGGCCCAGGCCAACACCGGCACATACACCAGCCAGCCGGCCGCCTGGGTCTGCGAGGAGAGCAGTTCGGCACCGATCATGGGTTACTCCGTTCGTTCGCTATTGGGGAGCGACACTTCCTGGTTTTTGTACCAGAGCCATTGCAAACCTACCAAAGCCTACCGACCAATCCGAATAGTCATTCTCATGCATGAAGATGAAAACGTCTTGTGGACGAACCTGGGCTTGAATCCCGAGGTTGTCGGCAATTTTTCTGTAGAGCTCGCGCTTCATCGCATCACTGCGGCCCCTGCGCATCGTAATCTCAATCACGATCAAATGGTCTGAACGATCCACACCGTTAAACGTGCGGCTGTAGAAAAACTGCTCGGGATCGTAGTCCGTGACCAGGTTGAACAGTTCATCCTCGGGCATGCCAATGCTCTCGACCAGCGCTTGGTGTATGCCCTCGACAATGTGCTGGCGTTGCGACTGGCTGGTGCCCTTGGTGACGGCTGTACGAACGAATGGCATGTGAGGTGCTCTCAATTTGATTGGGAAAATGCTTCCAATCGTCGCGATGTTGAACAATCGACAACCCCCTGGAAGCCGGGGAATTCTGCGAAATCCCCACCGTACCGGATACCGATTTATGCGCCCGATGTAATTGAGTTAAAGTCACTTCATGAAACGTCACCTACCCCCATTGAATGCACTGCGTACCTTCGAGGCGGCTGCCCGCCTGGGCAAGATGAATGCGGCCGCCGAAGAGCTGTCCGTCACCCCGGGCGCTGTCAGTCGCCAGGTCCGTCAGTTGGAGCTGAGCCTTGGCGTGGACCTGTTCGAAGGCCCAAAGAACAAACCGCAGCTCACCCCTGCCGGGCAGGAACTCCTGCCTGAATTGACGGCCGCGCTGGATCAGATCGAGGCTGCAGTGGGCAGGGTCCGAGACACGGCGACCGGCACCCTCGACGTGTCCTGCTTCAGCACGTTCACGGTCAAGTGGCTGATTCCCCGTCTTTTCGACTTCAATACGACTTACCCGCAGATCAAGATCCGCTTGAGTTCACCGGTCCATGGGACCGATCCGGGGCGGGACCGTTATGACGTGATGATCACGGCAGAACAGGACGTCATGGATGAACGCAAAAACACCGTCCTGTTGTTCGCCGAACGATTGGGCATCGTCTTGGCGCCGTCCTTATCCGCGCGTATCCAATTGACTGACTTGAGCTCGATTTTTCGCCATCCCCTCCTGCACACCAAAACCCGTCCGGATGCCTGGGCGAACTGGGGCGATGCGATGGGATACCCCGCCAGCGCGCCGGCCGGACTGGAATACGAGCACTATTACTTTACGTTGGAGGCGGCGATTGCCGGCTTGGGGATTGGTGTCGCGCCATGGCACCTGGTGGCCGATGACATTCGCCTGGGTCGCCTGGTGGCACCGTTCGGATTTCAGCCAAGCCGCTACTCCTACATTGCCAAGCGCAGCGCGCAACACAGCAAGAAACTGGATCTTTTCTGCGCCTGGTTGGCGCGTCAGGCTGAACAGGATGGCCTGCCGGGCCCTGCCTGAAGCTAATGCTCATCCTGTGGGAGCGGGCTTGCTCGCGAAGGCGGCATTACAGTCAACGATGATGTTGAATGTGCTGTCCTCTTCGCGAGCAAGCTCGCTCCCACAATGGGGTCTGCGGTGTACATGAGTTTTGTGGCGGCTGAAGATCAAGTGTGGGAGCGAGCTTGCTCGCGATGGCGATGGCGCAGGGGCATAAAAAGCTCGACCTGCCTTCTGCTCTTGCTGGGCTTCAAGCGAACAGCATTACCTGCCTGAGCGAAAATTTCGCCCCATCACAGCAGCTTTATTTTTTTTGGCCACATTTGAACGCTAAGCTTGGGCTCATGGATGACTCCGATTACTTACGCCTGCTGACCATCGCGGCCGAGCAAGCCAACGCCTTTCTTTCCAATGCCCGCAAATGGGAGCGTGAGCGTTGGGTCTGCCAGCGTCTGCTGCAAGGGCTGAACGTGCCTTATCGGGCCGACGAGTTCGCTCCGGCCGGGGAGCCGCCGGACGTGCTGTTTCGCGATGCCAATTTCGAGGTGTTTTTCGTGCTCGACGAGGGCCGTCGCCTCAATGACGAATGGCGCGATGAACTGCAACGCCGCCGCAGCGCCTTTTCCCTGAGCCAACTGGTGCGGCGCGAAGCCAAGCCCAGGCGGATCCCGGCCAATGAGTTCCTGCTGCGCCTGGCCCCGACGCTGCGCAAGAAAGCCCACAACTACACCGAGCGCGGCATGGACTTGGGCGATCTGGACATCATCGCCTTCGCCAGTCTCAAGCGCGAAGTGCTGGACCTCAACAGTCACTTTCCACCGCCCACCGAATACCTGCGCCAGGGCTGGCGCTCGCTGTCGCTGGTGGGGCCGACGTTTGCCCGGGTGCTGTTCGCTCATCCCGATGCGCCGGATTTCCTGCGGGGCAACCTGGGCCGCAGCATTGTCTTCGATGTGGGGATCAGCCTGTGAGCCCATTGCAGGAACTGATCGCCGCCGTGCCGCAACAGGGCCGTGTGCGCTGGATCGGCGTGCGCCCCCAAGGCCACGCACCGATGATCGAACTGGACGCCGTGGAGGCGCGCCTGGAGGCCGGGCTGACCGGCGATCATGCCCGCCCCGGTGTGCGCAATGCGCGGCAAGTCACGCTGATCCAATGGGAGCACCTGGGCGTGATCAGCGCGCTGGTGGGCCGCCCCGAGGACCAGCCGGTGCTGCCACAGGCGCTGCGGCGCAACATAGTGGTCAGCGGCATCAATCTGTTCAGCCTCAAGGGCCGGCGCTTTCGCATCGGCCAGGCCATTTTTGAAACCACCGGCTGGTGCCAGCCCTGCGCCCGATTGGAGCGAAACCTCGGCGAAGGTACATTCCAGGCCGTACGCGGCCATGGCGGAATCACCGCCCGGGTGTTAAAAAGTGGAATCATTCGCCTGGACGACCCCCTGGCCGTCGAACCCGTTCCGGCGAGCGGCTATGCTGCTTTCAATGCCGGCTAGCCGGACGCTGTAACGTCTTCACATTCCGCAACGTCTACCTGACGAGGCCTTTATGACCAGCCGCCTGAACCCAGACGACCAGAAGCATGTCGAAGAGTACCTGCAACTGTCCCAGCACCGAGTCGAGCGCCGGCCTTTCCGGCCGTGGATGCTCCTGGTGGTGGTACTGGCCATCACGATTGGCCTGGGCCTGTTGAGCCGACTGATCAGTTACCTGACGCTATGAGCCGCTTGATGCTCGCGCGGGTAACGGCACCGAATTCCTTTAGCCTTGCGAGATATCCCCATGACTCATCGTATTATCATCGTTGGCGGCGGCGCCGGCGGCCTGGAGTTGGCTACCCGTCTGGGTAAGACTCTGGGCAAGCGCGGCACGGCCAGTGTGATGCTGGTCGACGCGAACCTGACCCACATCTGGAAACCCCTGCTGCACGAAGTGGCTGCCGGCTCCCTCAACTCTTCCGAAGACGAACTCAACTACGTTGCCCAGGCGAAATGGAACCACTTCGAGTTCCAACTGGGGCGCATGAGCGGCCTGGATCGCGAGCGCAAGAGAATCCAGCTGGCCGCCACCTATGACGAGGCGGGCATCGAGCTGCTGCCAGCCCGGGAATTGGGCTACGACACCCTGGTGATTGCCGTCGGCAGTACCACCAATGATTTCGGCACCGAAGGCGCGGCGCAACACTGCCTGTTCCTCGACACCCGCAAACAGGCGGAGCGCTTCCACCAGCAATTGCTCCACCACTATCTGCGTGCCCACGCCGGGCAGACCGATATCGTCGAGCGCATCAGCGTCGCCATCGTCGGCGCCGGCGCGACCGGGGTCGAACTGGCGGCCGAGCTGCACAATGCCGCCCACGAACTGCACGCCTATGGCCTGGACCGGATCAAACCGGAGAACATGCACATCACCCTGATCGAGGCCGGCCCACGGGTGTTACCGGCACTGCCAGAACGCATCGGCGGACCGGTGCACAAGACTTTGGAAAAACTCGGCGTCAACGTGATGACCAACGCTGCTGTCAGCCAGGTGACCGCCGACAGCCTGATTACGGCAGATGGCAAAGTGATCGACGCGAGCTTGAAGGTCTGGGCGGCCGGGATTCGCGCGCCAGAATTCCTCAAGGATATCGACGGGCTGGAGACCAACCGGATCAACCAGCTACAAGTGCTGCCGACGCTACAGACCACTCGCGACGAAAACATCTTTGCCTTCGGCGACTGCGCCGCCTGCCCGCAACCCGGCAGCGATCGTAACGTTCCGCCCCGCGCCCAGGCCGCGCATCAGCAAGCCTCGCTGCTGGCCAAATCCCTGAAACTGCGGATCGAAGGCAAGGCCCTGCCCGACTACAAATACACCGACTACGGCTCGCTGATCTCGCTGTCGCGCTTCTCGGCGGTGGGCAACCTGATGGGCAACCTGACTGGCAGCGTGATGCTCGAAGGCTGGCTGGCGCGGATGTTCTATGTGTCGTTGTACCGCATGCACCAGATGGCGTTGTACGGCATGTTCCGCACGGCCATGCTGATGCTGGGCAGCAAGATCGGCCGCGGGACCGAGCCTCGGCTGAAGCTGCATTAAGTCAGCAGCACTAAGGTCGAATGATCCACCGCCATCGCGAGCAAGCTCGCTCCCACAGTTGAGTGCGATCACCCTGTGGGAGCGAGCTTGCTCGCGATGAGGGCGGCGCAGTCAATACTTAAGCTCGGGCAGGATAACTGTCCAAGCTATCCACCGATCAAACCTGAAACCGCTGCACCATCGTGCGCAGCGAATTCGCCAGTTGCGACAACTCGTGGCTGGAGGCACTGGTCTGATCCGCGCCGGAAGCCGAGCGCACCGACAAATCACGAATGTTCACCAGGTTGCGATCGACCTCGCGGGCCACTTGTGCTTGCTCCTCGGCAGCACTGGCGATGACCAGGTTGCGCTCATGGATCTCGCTGACCGACGCCGTAATGGTGTGCAGCGCTTCCCCTGCCCGCTCCGCCATCGCCAGGGTGCTTGCCGCACGACTGGAGCTGGCCTGCATGGAATCGAGTGCCTGGGTGGCACCGCTGCGCATGCCTTGGACCATCTGCTCGATTTCCTGGGTCGATTGCTGCGTGCGATAAGCCAGCGCCCGCACCTCGTCGGCCACCACCGCGAAGCCACGTCCACTCTCTCCCGCCCGGGCCGCTTCAATGGCCGCGTTGAGGGCCAGCAGGTTGGTCTGCTCGGCGATGGCGCGGATTACGTCCAGCACCTTGCCGATATCCTGCGACTGGTTGGCCAAAGATTGCACCAGGCCGCCGGTCACTTGCACATCGTTAGCCAGGGCGCCAATGGCCTCGACCGTGTCGCTGACCCGCTGCTGCCCCAGGGATGCCGACTCACTGGACTGACGCGTGGCATCGGAAGTGGAAACCGCATTGCGTGCAACCTCCTCCACAGCGGTGGTCATCTCGGTGACGGCGGTGGCAGCCTGTTCAATTTCGTTGTTCTGTTGCTGCAGGCTGTGGGTGCTGTCGAGCGTGACGGCGTTCAGCTCATCGGCTGCCGTGGCCAGTTGCGCGGCCGAGCCGCTGATGCCCTGCAACGTCTCGCGCAGATTCTGCTGCATGGCCGCCAACGCCTTGAGCAAACGGCTGACTTCGTCGTTGCCGTGGGTTTCGATCGGCCGGGTCAAGTCACCCCGGGCAACGCTCTCCGCAGCATTCAGCGCCTCGCCCAGGGGCTTGACGATACTGCGCGTGAGCAACATGGCCAGGGCCACCGTGGCCAGGGCGGCAAGCACAATGAACAGGCTGACGATCATGCGGGAATTGGCGTAGTGCTCCTGGGACTTCTGGCTCTCGATGGACACCTGCTTGGAGAACAACTCCGCCAGATCGTTGAGCTGCTTGCCGGAACCGTCCACCACGGTCTTCATGTCCACCAGCAGCAACTTGATCAGATCATCCCGACGCCCCTGTTCCGCCAGGGTGAAGGATTGCGCGATACCGGTACGGTACGCAGCGAACGTTTGCTTGAACTGGTCGTAAAGGGCCTTGCCTTCAGGCGTCATGACGAGTTTTTCGTAAGCCGCGATTTTTTCACCCAGCTCCTTGTCGCGGGTGTCCATTTGTCCGCGATACACCGGGATGTTCTTCGGATCCTGGTCCAGGGCCATGCGCAGGGAGATCGTGCGGATTCGCAACATCCACTCGCGAATCTCGTCACCCCCGCGAATGCTAGGCAGCCATTGGGTTTCCACGGCGACTTCACTGTCACGAATGCTCGACATCTGCCCCAGCGCAAACACCCCGAGCAATGCCACCAACACGGCGATCAAGGCAAACCCCAGCGCGGCGCGAGGGGCGATATTCAACTGACGAAGAAACATAAGGGTGCCTTTTTTATTGTTGGCCCGAGGTGGGGCCGGGCCCCTGTCGGTGGGTTATCGGCAAGTTGTACGATGACTTAAGTCAATCCACTTTATTCCAGGCAAAAAAAATCCCCGTATCTTTCGATACGAGGATTTTTAATATGGTCGGGGTAAGGGGATTCGAACTCCTGACATCCTGCTCCCAAAGCAGGCGCGCTACCGGACTGCGCTATACCCCGGTAAAAAAAAGGCGACCTTTGCAAGTCGCCTTCCTCGATCAGTGCTTTTGGCCTCTGATCTTAAGATTCGATTCCAGCGAGCTGGTTTCAAAAATGGTGGGTCGTGTGGGATTCGAACCTACGACCAATTGGTTAAAAGCCAACTGCTCTACCAACTGAGCTAACGACCCAAATATGGTCGGGGTAAGGGGATTCGAACTCCTGACATCCTGCTCCCAAAGCAGGCGCGCTACCGGACTGCGCTATACCCCGATTGAAATGGCTCCGTGACCAGGACTCGAACCTGGGACCCAATGATTAACAGTCATTTGCTCTACCGACTGAGCTATCACGGAACTGATATTTCAAGTTACTGCAATTTGAAGCTACATCGTTGAATCTCGCTTCAACCTCTTTCACCGTCTGCATCGCTGCGTTCGTGTGTCTGAGGCGCGCTATTCTACAATTTTCAAAACCTCTGTCAACCCCTTAAATTGCTTTCAAGACAATGATTTGCAACTTATTTTGGATTCCTTCCCAGTGAGAAGTAACCCTTGGGGTGACGTACTGCGGGGCGCACTTTACAAGCCTTTTCCTTTGAGTTCAACGGCCTGATGAAAAAAATGGCCTCGCAAGGCAAGGCCATTTCAATTGCCAGCAGTCCCGGCTATCAGTTAAAGACGATTTCGTCGTTCTCCACCGTTCCGGTCACGGTTTCCCCCGGCATGAAGCGCCCCGACAGAATCAGCTGCGCCAGCGGGTTTTCGATCCAGCGCTGGATCGCCCGCTTCAGCGGCCGAGCGCCATAGACCGGGTCGTAACCCACCGCGATCAGCTTGTCCAACGCCTCATCGCTCAATTGCAGTTTCAGCTCGCGCTCGGTCAGGCGACTGCGCAGGCGGCCCAACTGGATCTCGGTAATGCCGGCAATCTGATCCCGGGCCAAAGGCTCGAAGATCACCACTTCGTCGACCCGGTTGATGAACTCCGGCCGGAAATGGGTAGAGATTGCGTCCATCACCGCCGCGCGCTGCGCCTCGCGATCACCCACCAGCTCCTGGATCTGCGTCGAGCCCAGGTTGGAGGTCATCACGATCACCGTGTTGCGGAAGTCCACCGTGCGCCCGTGGCTGTCGGTCAGGCGACCATCCTCCAACACTTGCAGCAGGATGTTGAACACATCCGGGTGCGCCTTCTCGACCTCATCGAGCAGGATCACCGAGTACGGCTTGCGACGCACGGCCTCGGTCAGGTAGCCGCCCTCCTCGTAGCCAACATAACCCGGTGGTGCACCGATCAGCCGTGCCACGGAATGTTTCTCCATGAACTCGGACATGTCGATGCGCACCATCGCCTCCTCGGTATCGAAGAGGAACTCGGCCAGTGCCTTGCACAGCTCGGTTTTACCGACACCGGTCGGGCCGAGGAACATGAACGAGCCGCTCGGACGGTTAGGGTCCGACAATCCGGCGCGGGACCGGCGCACGGCGTTGGACACTGCCACCACGGCTTCTTCCTGGCCAATCACGCGCTGGTGCAGCAGGCTTTCCATCTTCAGCAGCTTGTCACGCTCGCCTTCGAGCATCTTCGAGACGGGAATGCCGGTCCACTTGGAAACCACTTCAGCGATCTCTTCCTCGGTCACCTTGCTGCGCAGCAACTGGTTTTCGCTCTTGCCGTGCTGGTCGACCATTTGCAGGCTGCGCTCCAGGTCCGGGATCACCCCGTACTGCAGCTCGGCCATGCGGTTGAGGTCGCCTTTGCGGCGAGCCGCTTCCAGTTCCTGGCGAGACTGTTCGATCTTTTGCTGGATCTGCGCAGAACCCTGGACCTCGGCTTTCTCCGAGTTCCAGATTTCCTCGAGGTCGGAATACTCACGCTCGTGACGCACGATTTCTTCCTGCAACCTCTCCAGGCGTTTCTTCGCCGCTTCGTCGCTTTCTTTCTTCAGCGCCTGGGACTCGACCTTGAGTTGAATCAGGCGACGCTCCAACCGATCCAGCACTTCGGGCTTGGAGTCGATTTCCATGCGGATGCGGCTCGCGGCCTCGTCGATCAGGTCGATGGCCTTGTCCGGCAATTGACGGTCGGTGATGTAGCGGTGGCTGAGCTTGGCCGCCGCGATGATCGCGCCGTCAGTGATCGCCACCTTGTGGTGCACTTCGTAGCGCTCTTTAAGGCCACGCAGGATGGCGATGGTGTCTTCTTCGCTCGGTTCCTCCACCAGCACTTTCTGGAAGCGCCGCTCGAGGGCCGCGTCCTTCTCTATATATTGACGGTACTCGTTGAGCGTGGTCGCGCCGACACAGTGCAACTCGCCACGGGCCAACGCTGGCTTGAGCATGTTGCCGGCGTCCATCGAGCCTTCGCCCTTGCCGGCACCGACCATGGTGTGCAGTTCGTCGATAAACAGGATGATCTGCCCTTCCTGCTTGGACAGTTCATTGAGCAGGGACTTGAGCCGTTCTTCGAACTCGCCGCGGTACTTGGCACCGGCGATCAGAGCCCCCATGTCCAGGGACAACAGGCGCTTGCCCTTGAGGCCGTCCGGCACTTCGCCGTTGATGATGCGCTGGGCCAAGCCCTCGGCGATGGCGGTTTTACCCACGCCAGGCTCACCGATCAGCACCGGATTGTTCTTGGTACGGCGTTGCAGCACCTGGATCGTGCGGCGGATTTCATCGTCGCGACCGATCACCGGGTCGAGCTTGCCTTCCTCGGCACGCTTGGTCAGGTCGACGGTGTATTTGTCCAGCGCCTGGCGCGACTCCTCGTGGTTGGCGTCGTTGACCGCTTCGCCGCCACGCAGGTTGTTGATGGCGTTTTCCAGGGCCTTCTTGCTCACCCCTTGGCCAAGCAGCAACTTGCCGAGCTTGCTGTTCTCGTCCATGGCGGCGAGCAGCACCAGCTCGCTGGAAATGAACTGGTCGCCCTTCTGCTGGGCCAGGCGATCGGCCTGGTTAAGCAGCCGCGCCAGATCCTGGGACATGTTTACGTCACCGGTCGGATTCTGGATCTTGGGCAACTGGTCGAGTTCTTTGGCCAACTCTTTTCGCAGGCTGTTGACGTCAAAGCCGACCTGCATCAGCAGGGGCTTGATGGAGCCGCCCTGCTGTTCGAGCATGGCTTGCATCAAATGCGCCGGTTCGATACCGGGATGGTCCAGGCCGACGGCCAGGGACTGGGCATCGGACAGGGCCAATTGCAGTTTGCTGGTTAAACGATCAATACGCATGGGTCACCTTCCTAATGAGCAGGCCGGACCTAGAAAACATCCTGAATGAAGAAACCTGCCAGATACCGTTATAGATGTGGTCGATTCTGGAAGATTCAAGCCGGGCGCCCTTGATGCAGATCAGAGAAGTCTAGCGCTCGATCCAGATCAGCGAGGCGAAGCGACCGGTGCGCGGATTGCGCCGGTAGGAAAAGAAACGTGGGTCGGTCACGGTACACAAACCGCCGCCGTAGACGGCCGTGACACCGCGTGCCGCCAGACGCAGCCGTGCCAATGCGTAGATGTCGGCCAGGCATTTGCCGGCGTTGGGGCTCGCGACGAAAGCTTGTGCCGCTTGGGGCAACTGCGCGATGAAGGCTTCACGCACTTCCGGTCCGACTTCGAAGGCTTGCGGGCCGATGGCCGGGCCGAGCCAGGCCAGGATTTCATCCGCAGGCACGGCAAGGCTGTCGAGGGTGGCTTCCAGCACACCGTTCGCCAACCCGCGCCAACCGGCGTGGGCCGCCGCGACGCGGGTGCCGGCACGGTTGCAGAACAGCACCGGCAAGCAATCGGCGGTCATCGCCGTGCACGCGATACCCGGCGTGGCGGTCCAACTGGCATCGGCGGTCGCCACCTGGGTCGGGTCAGCCTCGACCACGACAATGCCGTGGACCTGCTGCAGCCAGGCCGGGGTGATGGCGAATGGATCGGTGAGGCGGCGGCGATTTTCGGCGACGGCCGTGGGGTCGTCGCCGACATGGTCGCCGAGGTTGAGGCTGTCGAACGGCGCCAGGCTGGCGCCGCCCTCGCGGGTGGTGACGCAGGCCTTGACCCGGGCCGGCGCGGGCCAGTCGGGTATCAGCCAGTCACTCATCCGATGAACGCCTCGCGGTCCTGCTTGAGCAACGTCAGCAACCAGACGAAATCATCCGGCAACGGCGATTCCCAGCTCATGCGCTTGCCGGTCGTCGGGTGATCCAGCTCCAGGAAACGCGCGTGCAGTGCCTGGCGCGGGAAACTCTTCAGCGATTCGACCATGGTCTGGCTGGCGGCCGGCGGGATGCGGAAACGACCGCCGTAGGCCGGGTCGCCCACCAACGGGAAGTTGATGTGGGCCATGTGCACACGAATCTGGTGGGTACGGCCGGTTTCCAGCTTGACCCGCACGTGGGTGTGGGAACGGAAACGCTCCAGCACGCGGTAATGACTGACCGCCTGCTTGCCGCCTTCCATCACCGCCATGCGCTGGCGCTGCTGGCCGTGGCGACCGATCGGGGCGTTGATCTTGCCACCGGCGGTGACCACACCGATCACGATGCACTCATAGATGCGGCTGACGCTGCGGCTTTGCAGCTGTGTGACCAGCTGTGTCTGCGCCTGGATGGTCTTGGCCACCACCATCAGGCCGGTGGTGTCCTTGTCCAGGCGATGGACGATGCCGGCACGGGGCACATTGATGATGTCCGGCACGTGGTGCAACAAGGCGTTGAGCAGCGTGCCGTCGGCATGACCGGCCGCCGGGTGCACTACCAGGCCCGCGGGCTTGTTGATCACCAGGATGTCATCGTCTTCATAGACGATGTCCAGGGCAATGTCCTGGGCGACCCATTCTCCCTGGGCCTCCTGCTCGGCAGTCAGTTCGAGGATGGCACCGCCGTGGACGATGTCGCGCGGACGGATCACCGCCCCATCCACAGTCAGGCGGCCGTCCTTGATCCAGGCGGAAAGGCGCGAGCGAGAGTGCTCGGCAAAGAGTTGTGCGGCGACTTGATCGAGGCGTTGGCCGCCCAAATCGGACGGCACCTCTGCGCGAAGTTCTATTTTATCGGACATGCTCGGACTGGGCGTCGGCACAGCCTTTGGTTTCGGCTGCGCGCTTGTGGTTAAATACGGCGTCTTTTGCCCCGAGGCTTTTCAACGGGGCGCTCATCATAACAGGACGGCCCCGCCCAAGACAGCGGCCGTCATAGGGACGCAAGCCGCCATGCAAGTGAAACACCTGCTGCTGATCGCCATCCTCGCATTGACTGCTGCTTGCTCGTCGAAGGAAGTCGTAGACGAAAACCTGAGCGAAGTCGAACTGTACCAACAGGCGCAGAACGACCTGGATAACAACAGCTATACCAGCGCCACCGCCAAGCTGAAGGCGCTGGAGTCGCGGTATCCGTTCGGTCGCTACGCCGATCAGGCCCAGTTGGAGCTGATCTACGCCAACTACAAGAACGCCGAGCCGGAAGCTGCAAAATCCGCCGCCGAGCGTTTCATTCGCCTGCACCCGCAGCACCCGAACGTCGATTACGCCTACTACCTCAAGGGCCTGACCTCCTTCGACCAGGACGTCGGCCTGCTGGCGCGATTCCTGCCGCTGGACATGACCAAGCGTGACCCGGGTGCCGCGCGCGACTCCTACAACGAGTTCGCCCAGCTGACCAGCCGCTTCCCCAACAGCCGCTACTCGCCAGACGCCAAGCAGCGCATGATCTACCTGCGCAACCTGCTGGCTTCCTACGAAATCCACGTGGCCGACTACTACCTGACCCGTCAGGCCTACGTCGCCGCCGCCAACCGTGGCCGCTACGTGGTGGAAAACTTCCAGGAAACCCCTTCGGTGGGTGATGGCCTGGCGGTGATGACCGAAGCCTACCAGCGCCTGCACCTGGACGACCTGGCCGCCACCAGCCTGGAAACCCTCAAGCTGAACTACCCGGACCACCCTTCGCTGGTCGACGGCCAGTTCACCCCGCGCGTTGACGAAGCCGACAACCGTTCGTGGCTGAGCAAGGCGACCCTGGGCCTGATCGAGTCCCGTCCACCGCTGCCGCCGGGCGAAACCCGCGCCAACCAGGACGTACAGCGTCAGTTCCAGGATGCCAAGGAAGCCATCCCGAACGAACTCAAGCCCAAGGATGAAAATGGCGACGTGATCGAGGAAGAAGAGCCTGAGAGCGATTCCAGCGACCGCTCCTGGTTCAGCTACATGACCTTTGGCCTGTTCGACTGAGCCAAGGCACCTACAAAAAGGGAGACCCGACGGTCTCCCTTTTTTGTGCCCGGGTTTTATTGCGCTGTGCGCCGTTCCTGTCCTTGGCTAAACTGCCTGATCTCTAGCCAAAAAGCCGCCCATCATGCTTCGTTTATTGATCTTGTTCGCAGTCGTTGCCTTCGCTATCTGGATCTTTCGCGGAGTGAAGAAGACCGGCGGCCGCGCGTCCCGCCCCACCCAGGAACAGGACGCACCGCCCATGGTCCGTTGCGCCCATTGCGGCGTACACCTGCCCCGTGACCGGGCACTGGCCCTCGAACAGCAATGGTATTGCAGCCAGGCTCATCTCGAGCAAGGCCCGGGCACTCGTGAACGCTGAGGCTACAAGCCCACGCATCAAACAGGCGCAGCGCCTGCTGCGCCTCTACCACCTGTACCGCCTGAGTATCGGCATCACCCTGGTGCTGCTGATCTCCAGCAACATGGACAACCGTCTGCTGGAGTACGCCAACGACGACCTGCTGCGCAGTGGCAGCTGGTTGTACCTGGTCTTGAATATCCTGCTGGTGGTGTTCCTGGAAAACACCCGCCGCCCTGCCCGGCTGTTCGGCCTGGCCCTGACCGACGTGCTGCTGCTCTCGTGGCTGTTCTTCGCCGCGGGCGGTGCCCCCAGCGCCATCGGTAACCTGATCATCGTCTCGGTGGCCATCGGCAATACGCTGCTGCGCGGAAGGATCGGCCTGTTGATCGCGGCCGTCGCCACCCTTGGCATCGTCGGTTCGAGTTTATTTCTTGGCTTGAGCGACTCGAACCGTCCCAGCAGTTACTTGCAAGCCGGCACCCTCGGGGCGTTGTGTTTTGCCGCCGCGCTGCTGGTGCAGGGCCTGATCCGACGTTTGGAAGCCAGCGAAACCCTGGCCGAGCAGCGGGCCAGCGAAGTAGTCGGACTGGAAGCCCTCAATGCCCTGATCCTGCAACGCATGCGCACCGGCATCCTGGTGCTCGACCGCCAGCGCCGGGTCCAACTGGCCAACGAAAGCGCGCTGAACCTGCTGGGCATGCACGATCTGGTCGGCCAGCCGATCGACGATTGTTCCAGCGCCCTGGTCGAGCGCCTGCAACTCTGGCTGAACAACCCCAGCCTGCGCCCGCCCAGCCTGACCATCAGCGGCACGGGCCTGACCCTGCAACCGAGCTTCATCGCCCTGGGCCACAACGACCAGCAGCAGATCCTGGTGTTTCTCGAAGACCTGGCCCAGGTGGCCCAGCACGCCCAACAGCTCAAGCTCGCCTCCCTGGGGCGCCTGACCGCCGGTATCGCCCATGAAATCCGCAACCCCTTGGGCGCCATCAGCCACGCGGCGCAATTGCTGCGCGAATCCGAGGAACTGAACGACGCGGATCGGCGTCTGACGCAGATTATTCAAGATCACTCCCAACGAATGAATCGCGTCATTGAAAACGTCCTGCAGCTGTCTCGCCGCCAGCAAACCACACCCCAGCGCCTCGACCTGCGGACCTGGCTCGATCAGTTCGTCCGGCAGACCCGCGAAAGCATGGCCGACCACCAACGATTGCACTTGAGCATCGACCCGGGCGACTACACCACGCTCATGGACCCCGACCAGCTCACCCAGGTGCTCGACAACCTGCTGCGCAACGCCTGGCGCCACAGCGCCATGGCCCATGAACAGGCCGAGGCCTGGCTGAAACTGCTCATCGACCCTCACAGCCAGCTGTCGACCCTGGACATCATCGACAACGGCCCCGGTGTCACGCCCGAGCAACAGGCACATCTGTTCGAACCCTTCTTTACCACCAGCAGCCAGGGCACCGGCCTTGGGCTCTATCTGTCCCGTGAGCTGTGCGAAAGCAACCAGGCCCGCCTAGACTTCAAACCACGCCAAGGCGGCGGCTGCTTTCGCATCACTTTTGCTCACGGACGGAAACAGATTTGAACAATCGCTCACGGCAACGAATCCTGATCGTCGATGACGAACCGGACATCCGCGAACTCCTGGACATCACCCTGGGCCGGATGAAACTCGACACCCGCAGCGCCAAGAACCTTGCCGAGGCCCAAGCCCTGCTGGCAGGGGATGCCTTCGACCTGTGCCTGACCGACATGCGCCTGCCCGATGGCACCGGCCTGGAGCTGGTACAGCACATCCAGCAACGTTATCCACAACTGCCCGTGGCGATGATCACCGCCTATGGCAGCCTGGAAACCGCCATCGATGCCCTCAAGGCCGGTGCCTTCGACTTCCTGACCAAACCGGTCGACCTGGGTCGGCTGCGGGAACTGGTCACCAGCGCCCTGCGCCTGCCACCGGTCGCCACACCGACCAGCACCCTCGAACGCTGCCTGCTGGGCGATTCGCCCCCCATGCTCGGTGTGCGCAAGCAGATCGAGAAACTCGCCCGCAGCCAGGCACCGGTATATATCAGCGGGGAATCGGGCTGCGGCAAGGAGCTGGTCGCCCGGTTGATTCACGAACAAGGCCCCCGTGCGAACCAGCGTTTTGTACCGGTCAACTGTGGGGCGATTCCCACAGAGTTGATGGAAAGCGAGTTCTTCGGGCACCGAAAAGGCAGTTTCAGCGGCGCCATCGAAGATAAGCCCGGCTTATTCCAGGCAGCCCATGGCGGAACCTTGTTCCTCGATGAGGTGGCCGACCTGCCCCTGGCGATGCAGGTCAAGCTGTTGCGAGCCATCCAGGAAAAGGCCGTGCGCGCCGTGGGCGGCCAGCAGGAGGAGGTGGTGGATGTGCGAATCCTCTGCGCCACCCACAAGGATCTCGACGCCGAGGTCGCCGCCGGACGCTTTCGCCAGGATCTGTATTACCGACTGAACGTCATCGAACTGCGCGTCCCGCCCTTGCGCGAACGCCGCGAAGACATCGAGCCCTTGGCCAACCACATGCTCCAGCGCCTGGCCAGCGCTACCGGCAGCCCTGCGGCAAAGCTCCATCCGCGAGCCCTGGAAGCCCTGCAGAACTACCGTTTCCCGGGCAATGTGCGGGAGTTGGAGAACATGCTTGAGCGGGCCTATACCTTGTGCGAACAGCAACTGATCGAAGCGGATGACCTGCGTCTGGCCGAGGGCAATGCGACTGAGGCGGGCAATCCCGATTTGATGCAGGTCGACAATCTCGAGGATTACCTGGAAGAGATCGAGCGCAAGCTCATCCTCCAGGCATTGGAAGAAACCCGCTGGAACCGCACGGCAGCGGCGCAGCGGTTGAAGTTGTCGTTTCGGTCGATGCGGTATCGGTTGAAGAAACTTGGGCTGGATTGAGCCACGCTTTTTAAGCTTACGCTTACCCCTGTGGCGAGGGAGCTTGCTCCCGCTGGGCTGCGAAGCGGCCCCCAACCTGACACCTCGATGCATCAGGTAGATCGAGTCGCTGCTTTTGGGGCTGCTACGCAGCCCAGCGGGAGCAAGCTCCCTCGCCACAGGTTCGGCGTTCACCCTCTGTAACGCCGCTTTCTAGCCCTCCGGCACTGGCACCCGTTCGTCCAGTACTCGATTGGCCAGTAATGCACACAGTTCAATCAGCTGCTGTACCCCCAAGGCGACATGCCGTCGCGAGCCTTCAAGTTCGAAGGCCAGGTCGCTGATCGTGGCATTGGCGGAGGCCAGGGTTTCGCTGAGGTTGGTGAGGAGGCATTCGGTGTCGATGCCATCCACTACAGTGAATAGCTGGTTTGAGGTGGGTTTCTTTTTGGTGTCGGGCTTTGGGCCGAGGTAATAGTCGAGGGCGCGTTTGGCGGCTTCATCGAGCTTTAGATGATCAGGATCGACTGGGGTTGACGAACCTGTTTCGGGGGGATTGGGCGTATCTTTAATCATTGTCCATCTCCAAGTTTTTGGAGCTGTCACCGATCGCCGCGACGCGATTGGAGGTGGCAGCTGTACGCAGGTTCGCGGACCGAACTTGGAGTTTCGGCATACCCGAAGGTATCCCACGCACAGCCAGCCATGACACGACGACAAATACCGAAGCACCGTCGTCGGCTGGAATTATGCACCAAGTTAACGGGCCGCGACGCCCGGACGCTGAATTGGCAGCGACGGGGAAAGGTTAGCCAGGGTTCTTCCCACCCGGCAACCGCCAGAACTCGTCGGAAAATTCTTTTTGAATCAGAATTTTGTCCGACCATTCCCACAAGGGCTGGTTGGCTGTTAGGGCGGTGTGTATATCCGTTTCTGCGGTAACGGCTGCTTAGGGTTCCGCCCTGACGGCGGGTCACTTTTGGAAGAGCGCCAAAAGTAACCAAAAACGCTTTGCCCCACCACTCGGCACCTCGCCTAGGCTCGGTGTGCCCTCACTCCGGCATTGCTCCGTGGGCCGCCGCGAAGGGCCATCCATGGCCCAGCGCGGCTATCCCGGCATCCATGCCGGGATGCCCACTCCACAATGCCTGCGTTCGGCCAGCGTGGTTTAACGGGGCGTCCAGATCAAGATCAAGATCAAGATCCAAAGCAAGAGCAAGAGCAAGAGCAAGAGCAAGAGCAAGAGCAAGAGCAAGAGCGGGGCACATGCCGACATCTATGTGGCTGAGCCACCGCTATCGCGAGCAAGCTCGCTCCCACACTGGATCTCCGGTGAACACAAAATTCATGTCCGACACAGAACCACTGTGGGAGCGAGCTTGCTCGCGATGAGGCCTGCCCATCCAACATTTTCGCCGACTGAGGCACCGCCTTCGCGAGCAGGCTCTCTCCCACAGGAAAAACGCTACACGCTTCTCAAATCGAGCAATCAACCCGCAATGGCACGATCGACCGACAGCTTGCCCGCCCCTTCGATCAACACGGCAATACTGCCTCCCAGCAACGCCAGGGCAAACTCATAACCGTTGTTGGCCATGAACAAGCCGTTACCAATGTGCACCGAGAAAATCGCCACCAGCGACACAAACGCCAGGCCCAACGCCGCAGGACGGGCCAGCAGACCGATGATCAACGCCAGGCCGGCAAAAAACTCCGTGCCGCCCGCCAGTGTCGCCATCACATAGCCCGGGGTCAGGCCGATGCTTTCCATCCACTGCGCCGTGCCTGCCAGGCCGTAGCCACCGAACAGACCGAAGAGTTTCTGCGAACCGTGGGCGGCAAAGATGACGCCGACGACGATGCGCAGCACAGTCAAGCCGTAGCCGGCGCGGGTGAACAGAACTTTGTTGATGAACGTGCTCATAAGGTCATTCCTTGGGGTAGTGGGGAGTTGGCCGCTATATTAATCAATAAAATTCATGTTAAAAGCGGAAATAATCCGTGATACCAATCAGTTTATTCGATCATTTACGCAATGCAACCTTTTGCTCCTTCGGTTCCAAGGACTCCCGTTCACGATCAAACGCCAGGTAGTACTTATTCACACTATTAACATAGCTGACGGCGCCCATTCCCACCTGCTCCATGGCGATGCGCTCGACTTGGAAAAACCATTGGTTGGGGTTCAGTCCCCGCCGCCGAGCCTCGGCGCGCATACCTTGGACGCGCTCGGGGCCCATGTTGTAGGCCGCCAGGACGAAGGCCATGCGTTCGCGCTCGTTGAGCTTGGGGCTGGCGAAGAACTTGCGGCGGATGAGGGCCAGGTATTTGGCGCCGGCTTGCACATTGGCGTCCAGGTTCTGGATGTTATCGACCCCGACCCGCTGGGCCGCCGCCGGGGTGATCTGCATCAGGCCGGTGGGGCCTGAGCCGCTGCGGGCGTTGGGTTGCAGGGCGGATTCCTTGAAGGCCAGGGCCGCCAGGTTGAGCCAGTCCATGCCCTGGGCGTCGGCATGTTTTTGCAGCACCGGGCGCAGCTTTTCCAGGCGCTGGCGATTGGCCCTGGCCAACGGATAGTGGACTTGGTACAAACGCCGATAGATACGCAGGAATGCCGCGTCTTGATTAGAGGGCACCTTGTAGGTCACCAGGAATCGGTCGATGCTCGCCCGCAGCATGGCGGCGTCACGGCGAACGAACCAGTATTCGTCACCCGGCTCGCCAATCAGCACCTGACGGTCGAAGCGCAGCTTGGGCAGGATCTTGCCCCAGCGCTCGGCGATGGGCTGCTCGACGATGGTCAAATGGAAAATCCCACCCTGAACCATCTCCAGGACATCCTCCACAGCCAGGGAGGGATCGACCCATTCGATCTTCACCGGCGGCAGCTTGAGCAGCGCCAGTTTCTGGTTGATCTGGCTCACGGCGTCCCCCGCCGCACTGCCGTTGGGCAGGGCCAGGGTCTTGCCGGACAGTTGCTCCACGCGCGTGTAGCGCTTCTCTCCCTTGATGCCCACCAGCAGCAAAGGCACGTCGGTACGGATCGGATTGCTGGCACTGACGGCATGGCCGGCCTGGGGCTCAAGCAACTCACCCGGCGCGACGAGGTCGCCCTCCCCACGCTGCAAGGCACCGAGCAATTGGTCCTTGGCCTTGGGGATGATCTTGAGGGTGATTTCCTGGCCATCCAGGGCGTGGCCATTGAGGTATTGCTCGAAAGCGCGCAGCCGGTGGTATTCGACGCCAATGGGTTGGCCCTGGACTTCACCGGAACTGTTGCGGCTTTGGTTGACCAGCACCTTCAACACACGGCTGCTACGAATCTGCGCCAAGTCGCGCACGGTGCCCGGCGCCACCGCCTGCACCGGGCCAGGCAGCCGCGCTTCAGCCGGCATCGGCAACAGCAGCGAACAACACAACAGTAGCAACACCTGGGGACGTGTCATCCACTCTCCGGAAGGAATACCGCCGACCGCCCCCCTTGAAAAACGAGGCTGAGTCGACAGAAACAGAGCGTCTGAGACGCCGAAAAAGTGCGGAAGACTGGCACAGCGATGGCCTTTATACCAACCCAATGTGTCTCGCGGCCTTAACAGACAGCCTCAACTCGTTGTAGTTCTTGGCTTTTCTTATAAATCTACAGCTCTGATATGCTTTCCGGCCTTTGGGCCGAGGTAGCACCATGCAACTCATCGATATCGGCGTCAACCTGACCAACCCCAGTTTCGCCGACAAACACCAGGCGGTACTTGAGCGCGCCTATGAATCCGCGGTCTGCCAATTGGTCCTGACCGGCACCAGCCTCGAGGGCAGCGAACAGGCCCTGGAACTGTGCCAACAGCTCGACGACACCGGGCAGCGGCTGTTTTCCACCGCTGGCATTCACCCCCACAGCGCCAGCGAGTGGACCGCCGACAGCGCCCGGCACCTCAAGGACCTGCTGATGCACAGCCGCGTGCGTGCGGTGGGCGAATGCGGGCTGGATTTCAACCGGGACTTCTCTCCTCGGCCCCAGCAGGAAAAAGTCTTGGAGGAGCACCTCGCCCTGGCAGTCCAGTTGCAACTGCCGGTCTTCCTCCATGAGCGCGACGCCGACCAGCGCTTGCTGGACATCCTCCGGGATTTTCGCGATCAGTTGCCGGCGGCCGTGGTGCATTGCTTCACCGGTGAAAAAAAGGCGCTGTTCAGCTACCTCGACCTGGACCTGCACATCGGCATCACGGGCTGGATTTGCGACGAACGCCGGGGCACGCACCTGCACCCATTAGTGCGTGAAATACCCCGCGGTCGGCTGATGCTTGAAAGCGACGCGCCCTACCTGCTGCCCCGCACGCTGCGGCCCAAACCCAAGAACGGGCGCAACGAGCCGGCCTACCTGACGGAAGTCCTGCGCGAAGTGGCCTTGCACAGGGGTGAAACCCAGGAAGACCTGGCCGACCACAGCACCGCCTGCGCCCGGGCATTTTTTGGGTTGCCCACTCTTTCCTGACGTCTACACATCCCTGTGGGAGCGAGCTTGCTCGCGATAGCGGCGGATCAGCTTGCACACAGGCTGACTGACACACCGCTATCGCGAGCAAGCTCGCTCCCACAAGGGTAATTTGTTGCCTGTCGGCCCGCATCAAAACCGCGAAATCCGCATTGCCTGTTGACCCACATCAAAACCCAGCCTCCTGAGTAGCGGCACAATAATGGCACCTTGCCAATGCTGTTTCCGCTATCAGAGAAAACCTTCCATGGGTGCCTGGCTTAGCAATATCTCGTTGAAATACAAATTCTGGGCGGTCAATGCAGTCGCCTTTATCACCACGCTGCTGCTGGTGCTCTACGCCGTGCACCTCGAACAGCAAGCCCGCAACCACGCGGCCCAGGCGAACGCCCGGGCCCAGGCACAGGTGCTCGACGCCTGGCCTGCTGGACAACCCGTGCCCAAAGCCAACAACCTTCTGGCATTCCAGCGCGGGCAGATCCCGGTGTTCAATGAGCAACCGTTGCCTTCGCTGGTGCAGGCCGAGGGCTGGGTCGAATTCGATGCCGGGCCGCTGTTGGGCGAAAACCCGCTGCTGGGTGCCCAGGTGATTCGTCGAGGTGACGGCCAGCAACTCGCGGTGTTGGCCCATGGTGCAAGCCTGAGCCAAGTGTTCGGTGAACGCTTCAGCCAATACGCCGTGGCGGTGTTCGTGTTGATGCTGGCGATGTTGGGCGCGTCGCAACTGTTGATCCGCTTTTTGCTCAGCCAGCTCAACACGCTCAAGGATGTGATGCTGCACGTGGAAAAAACCGGCGACTTGTCCGCCCGCGTGCCCCTGGCCTGCAAGGATGAAGTGGGCCAGATGGCGGCGGCATTCAATGCCATGCAAGCCGGTTATCAACGGGTGGTCGATACCGTTGCCAGCACCGCCCGGCAGTTGGACAGTGGTGCGGCGCGCCTGGCGTCGAGCATGAACGAGGTACGCCACGGCATGCTCGGCCAGCAAAGCGAAACCGATCAGGCGGCCACGGCGATCAACGAAATGTCCGCCACGGTTTATCACATCGCCCAGCACGCCGGCGCCACCCGCGACCTGTCGAAAACCGCCGACACCCTGGCCGGCAATGGCCACGAAGTGGTTGGCCGGGTGCAGCAGTCGATCACCGGGTTGTCTTCGGGCGTGCAGCAGACCGCCGAGATGATCCAACGCTTGGCCGAAGACAGCCAGAAGATCAACGGCGTGGTCAATGTGATCCACAGCATCGCCGAACAAACCAATCTGCTGGCCCTGAACGCGGCCATCGAAGCAGCGCGGGCTGGGGAAATGGGCAGGGGGTTTGCCGTGGTGGCCGACGAGGTGCGCAATCTGGCCAAGCGGGTCCAGACGTCCACGGATGAAATCACCACCATGGTCTCGGCCCTGCAAGCCGGAACCCGGGACGCGGTGGACTTCATGCAGGAGAGTTCGCTCAAGGCCGATGACTGCGTACAACAGGCCCGCGAGGCCGGCGATGCGTTGGCGCAGATCACCGCAGCGGTGGCACAGATGCGCGAGAGCAATACCCAGATTGCTGTCGCGGCCGAGCAGCAAAGCCACGTTGCCGAAGAAATGAACCGGGCGGTGGTGAGCATTCGCGACGTGACCGAAAACACCGTGCGCCAGACCGTGGATTCAGCCACCACCAGTGACGAACTGGCAACGTTGGCGGGAGAGTTGAGCAAGGCGATCGGACAGCTGAAACTGTAGAAACTGGCTTGCCTGTGGCTTCTGTGGCGAGGGAGCTTGCTCCCGCTGGGGCGCCCGTAGGAGCTGTCGAGTGCAACGAGGCTGCGATCTTTCCCCAGACACTTGAATCTCAAGCGAA
>NZ_JBIXJT010000024.1:0-68891 GCF_052871455.1 Pseudomonas sp. LARHCG127 | reverse complement strand
ACCGAACCGCTCTTGTGGCGAGGGAGCTTGCTCCCGCTGGGGCGCGAAGCGGCCCTGAAACCTGACGTCCTGGTGTGTCAGGCTAATTGAGTTGACGACATGGGTCTGCTGCGCAGCCCAGCGGGAGCAAGCTCCCTCGCCACAAAGGCAACAGCCTGCGCCTGTTGAACTGACCCACCACCGAACCGCTCTTGTGGCGAGGGAGCTTGCTCCCGCTGGGGCGCGAAGCGGCCCTGAAACCAGGCACCCTGGTGTGTCAGGCTAATTGAGTTGACGACATGGGTCTGCTGCGCAGCCCAGCGGGAGCAAGCTCCCTCGCCACAAAGGCAACAGCCTGCACCTGATGAACTGACCCACCACCGAACCGCTCTTGTGGCGAGGGAGCTTGCTCCCGCTGGGGCGCGAAGCGGCCCTGAAACCAGGCACCCTGGTGTGTCAGACTAATTGAGTTGACGACATGGGTCTGCTGCGCAGCCCAGCGGGAGCAAGCTCCCTCGCCACAAAGGGACAGCCTGCTTATTGCTGGCTAACTATCAACCCGTTCCACCGGCCGGGCCCCAGGCGCGGGCGCCTTCAAGAAACGCCGCTCATGATCCGGATCCGGCAAAAGGCACACGTCGTACTTGCCAAACAGCCGATACCGATTCAGGGCAATGCGATCGTAGGCCCAATCCCGAAATACGCGGGGGACGTAACGCAGCAGTTGCACCGGACGCCAAACCCAGGGCAGTAGGGCAACCACTTCAAGAATCGCCTCCGAGCGCACCCAGTAATCTTGGTCGCGAACCACGGCCATGGTGTCGAACTGCTGCAAGGGCAAGCCCGCCCAGGCCAGCAAGGCTTGTCCTTCAGGCGACTGGACGGAGGCCAACCGCACGCGTCGGGCGTGGTCATGGCGGATCAGGAACTTCGCCCAGCCATTGCAAAGTTTACAAACACCGTCGAACAGGACCACTGTCTCGCCTGGCTTGAGCAAGGGCGCGGGTGAAGGGCGGGTCTGGGAGATGGGCATGATCGGGGGTCTACACGGCGCTTGGTTACCCGGATAATACGCCTGTTCCAGCGTCAAAGGGCGTCCCGAAGGGGCACTCGACCATGATGATTTCAAAGGCATGATCCGATCCATGAGCGATGACATCTACAACCTGTTCACCCGCTTCCAGACCCCCGATCCTGGCATCGGCCCACGGAAGCGGGCACCGATGCTGGCTCAGGAACTGGCCTGGGCGCGCGAGCGTGCGACGATGCATCGCTTCAGCTGGGTCGTGGTGCTGGTGCCGCCGTTGTGCCTGGGCCCGGTGTTGCCGGGTATCGTGTTTCTGCTGGGGCTGCTGGTCTATCAGGGGTTATCCGCCCCAGGCGTTGACCTTGACCGGATCATCGGGGCCTCCTTTGGCTGGCTTGTGTTCGTCACCTTGCTGTTCATGGCGGCGTGGATCGTGCACAACGTCTGGCGTGATACGCGCGACCCGACCAAGCGTTATTGGGCGTCGATGCCCGATCAAGGGCTGGTCGAGCTCGAACACCATACCCTGGTTTCCGGCCTCTGCCTGTGGTCCAACGACTATGACCCGGATTGCAACACCCTCATGCAATGGTCCGACGGCAAAGTGAAGTACATGCAGGACAGCGGTGTGTCGCAATGGATCCTGGCCCGGACCGCGGCGGGGCATTGGCTGGTGCTCAAGGAGGAGTTTTCGGGCAACTTCAGTTACGGACGGGTAGGGCAAATGCCGGCGCCGGACAAGCTGCTGCAACCCCGTCAGGAACTGGCGATCGCTTTCGCCCCCGGTACGAACCTGCCGCTGGGTCGGCGTTTCGACGGTGCGTTGATGCCTTTGATGAGTACGCCGTACTGGCTGTCTGCCGATGAACTCAAGCGCCTGGACGAGGCCGCTCATCACTGGAATTTTTTACCGCCGAACCGCTATGGGGTGGTCAATGACCAGGATGCCGCATGGGTGCAACGGCTGGTGGACAGGGCGCAAGCCAGTGTTGGGCCGCAGCCGGCAGGGGGCTACTGCGCAGCCCAGCGGGAGCAAGCTCCCTCGCCACAATGAATCGAGCACATTCCACGAAGGCCAGCCTGTCATTGGCCGGGCGCTAAAGCCACGTATCCACCACCCGCCGATCCAGTTCCTCCCAATCCGCCATGCCCAATACTCGCGTCGTGTTCAACCCGCGCAGATAACCGCGCAGTTGATGGGCCGTGGCCCGCTTGAGCTCCGGGTCGGCTTCTGTATTGCTCAACAGCACGCTTTCGTACTGGACCAGATAGTCCGCCACCCGCTCACGAAAGTCGGGCAATACCGCGTCGCGGATCAGATCAAACGTTCTCATGGATAGACCTCATCAATCTTTCTCGGCTTGCAACTATTGCTAGGAGTAATAGTGACCATTACCAAATGCAAGTTCTGCTTTGCCGGCAATCATTGGAAAATCAGCGCCATCGAACACGCAGCCCCGTATTTTTATTTTCAGGACCCCAACCCATGCGCCGTTTATTTTTGCTTCCCCTGGCGTTCTCCCCGTTGTTGCTGGCCGGTTGTGCCTCGGCACCGAATGACCCGACGCTGACCTTGCAGACCAGCAAGACGCCGGCCCAATACGCCGAGTGCGTCGTACCGAAGTTGCAGGGCAATGCCTTGAACCCGATGGTCTCGCAGACCCAGCGCAGCTACCGCATCGTGGTGCCGAGCAAAGTGTCGGCGGACAACGTGCTGGAAGCCTACAAGGCCGGCAGCGGCGGCAAGGTGTTCATCTACGAGCGCCACCTGCTGGCTTCCAACCTCTTGCCTTCAAGTTTTGAACGCGCCGCCCAGGAATGCATCTGACCGGCCCGTAAACGTTTTTCACCGTGCTCCTTTGGTTGGCCGCAACCAACCAATTCCCTTTGCCCCGCACCGTCCTCGGTCGCGGGGCTTTTTTTTGCCTGGCGGTTTCAGGTTAGCCAATCTTGCGCCCGGATGAATTCGATGAGCGCTTTCAGGGCCGGCGGCACATGGCGTCGGCTGGGGTAGTAGAGAAAAAACCGGCTTGGCGGCGCTTTCCATTGCGCAAGCAGTTCCGTGAGATGCCCGTTGCGCAGGTCATCGCGCGCCAGCTCCTCGTACACGTAGGCAATCCCGGCGCCATCTTTTGCCGCCTGGATCATCAGCGCATCGTCTTCAAGGATGAGTGGGCCGGTGACGGACAACCGGATCGGTTGCCCCTCGGCCTGATACTCCCAGGCGTAGAGCTTGCCGCTGGGAAAACGCCGGGCGATGCAGGCATGGTCGAGCAAGTCCCGTGGCGCCTGGACGATCCCCTTCGCGGCCAGATAGGTTGGCGCGGCTACAGTCACGAACGATTGAGGGGGCCCGACAGGAACGGCGATCATGTCGCCGGCCAGGCTTTCGCCAAAGCGCACACCAGCGTCAAACCCGCCGCTGACGATATCGGCCAGGCCATCATCGGTGACCAGGTCCAGTTGAATGCGCGGGTACCGGGCCACGAATGGCCCGAGCACCTTGGCAAAGACCGCGCGCGCCGCCGGACGCGCCACGTTGAGGCGAAGCTTGCCGGCGGGCACGTCCTGCAGCGAGGTCAACTGCGCCAGGGCATCGGCAACCTGCTGCAGGGTAGGGGCCAGCGTTGCCAACAGCTGGTGGCCGGCCTCGGTCGGGGTCACGCTGCGCGTGGTGCGGTTGAGCAGCCTGACACCCAGGCGTGCTTCCAGTGCACGCATCGCGTGACTCAATGCAGAAGCCGAAACGCCACGCTCGTCGGCGGCCTTGCGAAAGCTGCGATGGCGAGCAACGGCGGCGAAGGCATCCAGTTCGGACAGATCGGGGTGCTGACTCATGAATAATGTTCAGTAGTTCAAATACGATTACCCATCTTATCGTCATGAGATCCCTCGCGGATACTGGCCCACATCATCTGTGGAGAGCGCGCTATGCAAAAGAATCGTCTTGGATCATCGGATTTCATGATTTCCCCCATTGGCCTGGGAACCTGGGCCATCGCCGGCACCGGCTGGGCATACAGTTGGGGCGCGCAGGATGACGAGGACAGCCTCGGCGCCCTTGAATATGCCGTCGAGCGCGGGGTGAACTGGATCGACACGGCGGCGGTTTATGGCTTGGGCCATGCCGAGCAACTGGTCGGGCAGTTGTTGCGTCGGGTACCGGCTTCGCGGCGTCCGTTGGTGTTCACCAAGGGCAGTCTGGTCTGGGACCCGGCCACCAAGGAGATCTCGCACTCGCTGGCGCCTCAATCGCTGCTCGCCGAGGTCGAGGCAAGTTTGCGTCGACTGCAAGTCGAAACCATCGACCTTTATCAGATCCACTGGCCGGCCTTTCCTGCCGACGGCAGCAGTGAAGGGATCGAGGAGGCGCTTTCGGCGTTGGCCACCGCCCGCGAACAGGGAAAGATTCGTGCGATCGGCGTCTCCAATTTCGATGTCGCGCAACTCAAGCGGGCCCAGGCGGTGACCGAGATCGTCTCGCTCCAGCCGCCTTATTCGGCCTTGATGCGAGACATCGAGGGCGACGTCCTGCCATTTTGCGAGCAGGCGGGATTGGGTGTCCTGGCCTATTCCACCCTTCAATCGGGACTACTTTCCGGCAGCATGACCCGCGAACGCATCGCCCAATTGCCCGACGACGATTGGCGCAAGGCGCGAAGCGCGGACTTCCAGGAGCCTCGCTTGAGCGCGAACCTGGCGCTGGTGGAGGTCTTGGCTGGTATCGGCGAACGGCACGGCGTCAGTGCGGCGGCAGTCGCCATCGCCTGGGTGCTGCGCAAACCGGTGGTGACCGGCGCCATCGTCGGTGCCCGTCGGCCCGGCCAGGTCGATGGGTTGATTGCCGGTTCACAGCTGCGCCTCAGCGCCGAGGAAATCGACGAGATTCAGCCCTTCCTGCCATTGGGCATGGGCACCAATGTCCCTGGGGGCGCTTGACGTTTACCGCGTGAGCGCTCGGGTTTGACGCCTCGCCGCATAACCGGCACTATTTGCTCGTTTGTGATCATTAGTGCTCGTTTACGCAGGTTGTAATGTCATGACTACTCCTCACGAAGCGTTCCCTGGTGAACGCCAGCAATTGATCAGCCAGCGTCTCGCCCGGTATGGCCGGGTGATCGCGGCTGACTTGGCCAGCGAATTCAAGGTCTCCGAGCACTCGATCCGGCGTGACCTTGGCGCGTTGGCAGCGGCGGGGGTGTGCAAGCGCGTTTATGGTGGCGCGATCCTCGTGCCCGCGGCCGAAGGGTCGATGGAGGCGCGCGTGCGCAAAGACCCGGCGCGCAAGGGCAGCCTCGGCCAAGCCGCCGCTGCACTGTTGCGCGCGGGCCAGCACGTGTTCATCGACGCCGGGTCGACCAACCTGGCGATTGCCTGCGCCATCGATCCGTACCTGCCATTGACCCTCACCACCAACTCGCCGTTGATTGCGGTCCAGTTGATGAAACTGCCCCGGGCCGAAGTCATCCTGCTGGGCGGCCGCTTGAACCCAGTCGCCGGTGGTGTGATCGGGTTGACGGCTGTCCAGCAATTGCGCCAGTTCAGTTTTGACCTGTGTTTCCTCGGCGCCTGCGCCATCGATCCCGACAATGGCGTTACGGCGTTCGGCCTGGATGACGCGGAATTCAAGCGCGCAGTGGTCGCGGCCAGTGGGCAGGTGATCGCGGCAGTGACCAATGAAAAGCTGTCCAGCGTTGCCCACTACCAGGTGGCCGCCTGCGAGGAAGTCGCCGCCCTGGTGGTGGAGCACGACGCGCCGCGTGAGCGACTCGAACCCTTCTTCGGCCGGGTGACCAACGTCGTGACGGCGGACTGTGCACAGCGACGGGCCTGAAGTATTTGCCCAACTGGGCGGGGCAATCGAATAGATACTGCACGACCCCCATTGTCCGCCAGGCGATTTGCGTCTAGTTTGCTGGCCGATCACAAGTACAAAAATCAGGAGTCATCGATGCAACCGATTCGTCTCGGCCTGGTGGGCTACGGCAAGATTGCCCAGGATCAACACGTTCCAGCCATCCACGCCAACCCCGCGTTCCAATTGGTGGCGGTCGCCACGCAAGGACAGCCTTGCGCCGGGGTGGAGAACTTCCGCTCCCTGGGCGAGCTGCTGGAAAACGGTCCGCAGATCGATGCGATTGCGTTCTGCACGCCGCCGCAAGGTCGATTCGCCCTGGTGCAACAGGCGCTGGCGGCTGGCAAGCACGTCCTGGTGGAAAAGCCGCCGTGCGCCACGTTGGGTGAAGCCATGGCCTTGGTGGAGCAGGTTCGCGAGCAAGGCGTCAGCGGCCTGTTCGCCTGGCATTCCCGTTATGCACCAGGCATCGAAGCCGCCCGTGACTGGCTGGCCAACCGCACCTTGCAGAGCGTGCAGATCGATTGGAAGGAAGACGTGCGCAAGTGGCACCCGGGCCAGGCGTGGATCTGGCAACCCGGCGGCCTGGGCGTGTTCGATCCGGGCATCAATGCCTTGTCGATCGCGACCCATCTGCTGGCACTGCCGTTGTTCGTGGAATCGGCCGAGTTGCGCGTGCCGGACAACTGCCAGTCGCCAATTGCCGCCAGCATCAAGATGGCCGACGCGCGTCACCTCGATATCCGTGCGGAGTTCGACTTCGACCATGGTCATGACGAGCTCTGGAGCATCGAGATTCGCTGCGCCGAAGGCGTGTTGCGCCTGGACAACGGCGGTGCCCTGTTGAGCATCGACGGCGTGCCCCAGGCGGTATCCGAGGAGGGCGAGTACGCGGCGGTGTACCGGCATTTTCAACAACTGATCAACGACAAAGCCATCGACATGGACCTGCAGCCACTGCGCTTGGTCGCCGACAGCTTCTTTGTCGGCAGTCGGACGGCGGTCGAGCCGTTCTACGATTAACCCAGGGAATTGCAGTTGAACGAACACACATTGTCCATGCGCCTGGAGCGCGTGGCGGCGCACATGCCGGCGGGCGCGCACCTGGCCGATATCGGCTCGGATCACGCTTACCTGCCGGTGGCCTTGCTGCGCCGTGGCGTCATCGCGACGGCGGTGGCCGGTGAGGTGGCAACAACGCCATTGCGCGCCGCCGAACGCACGGTGGTCGAAAATGGCCTGGAGCAGCGGATCAGCGTGCGCCTGGCCAACGGCCTGGCGGCAATCGAGCCGGAGGACGGAATTACGGCGATCAGCCTCTGCGGCATGGGTGGCGAGACGATCCGCGACATCCTGGACAGTGGCAAAGCGCGGTTGAGCGGTCGGGAGCGCCTGATCCTGCAACCCAACGGCGGCGAACAACCGCTGCGCCAATGGCTGATGGAAAACGGCTACCGCATCCTCTGCGAGGAATTGCTGCGGGAAAACCGCTTCTACTACGAGATCATCGTGGCCGAGCGCGCCGGGCCGGTGGCGTACACCGCCGAGGAGCTGTATTTCGGCCCGCTGCAGTTGCAAACCCGAACCCCGGTCTTCCTGGCCAAGTGGCAGCGCCTGCTGCGCCAGAAGCACAAGACCCTGGCCAGTTTCGCCAAGGCACGGCAGGCTGTGCCTGAAGAGAAGCAGCAGGACATCGCCCGGCAGGTTCGGTGGATCACTGAGCTGTTGGCCTGAGCCTTGGGGTTGGATGTGCCGACGTCATCGCGAGCAGGCTCGCTCCCACAAGGGGTTTTGTGGTGAATCGGGATGCTGTGACCATCCACACTTCCCTGTGGGAGCGAGCCTGCTCGCGATGAGGCCATCTGTCATTTCACCGAATTGAACAAAGCCCCGGTCGCCGCCCGCCCGCTTATCGACCCACCACCGGGTAATGTTTGATACGACACGCATATGAGTTGCCGTCGCCTTTACAGACACCGTCCAGGTAGCGGTAGTCCACCCGTACCGACTGCCCTTTCCCGGGCCATTGGCGGCGGGGGAGCGTAGCTTGGTAGTCCGGGGTTTCCGGGGTGAAGGTGAGCAACGAGCCTGGCTGAGGACACTCCACCGAGGCGGATTTCGGCCTGACTTTCACCACCTGCGCCTGAAGCTGCGGATAGGGTCGTTTCAGCACCTCGACGACGTGCAGCTCCATCTCACAGATCTGCCATGTGGAGGCCTGGACGGGCTCGCACAGCAAGGGAAGCGTCAGGGCAAGCAGTCCGAGGCATGTTGCGTGAGTGTTCATCGTTGCCCTTGTTTGAAGTGCTGGTGTTCGCAAAATCATAGCGCGGCATGGCGCCTTCGCCTGACTCAACCGTAAAGCCCCATCAATGAGAACGACTTGTCCGTGGTCAGTGCGACAATCTCGGCCAGCGAATGCAGGAGCACCGGCACCAGCAGGCCACCGCTGGCCACTCTGGCTACGGCGAATACGCCGCCACAGGCGAAGATCAGCACGACCGTCAGCCAGTTTCCGTATTGGATGTGCATGCCGGCGAAGATGGCCGACGTCACGATGATCGCGACCCATGTCCAGGCACGGCTGTTCTCGTAGGGAAACAGCCGGAGCATGTAGTGGCGGAAGAATAATTCTTCGGCGATGGGCGGCAGCACGATCAGCGAGGCGATCTTGATCGTGGCCTGCCAATTGTTGAGCCCGTCCAGAAGCTCGGCCATGAACACTTCACGCGGCAACCCGAGTACGAGGACGGCGACCCCGAAAAGCAGGTAGGCCCCGATGGTGCCCATCGCTCCCCATTGCAGGGGTTTGCGGATGGAGCGACCGCGCCACTGTGAACGTAAATCGGCGCGATATTGCAAGGCGAAAAGGGCGAAGAGAAGGAGCGCGGTGATACCGGAGGTGGTCGTGAACGTCAGATAGGCCTGCATGTCTGCGGGAACAAAAAGGACCTCGGGCATCGCCGCAAGGAAGACGACCACGGTGGCCAGCACAAACATCCCGAGCCGGGGAAAGAAGCGGTAGGGCGATAGAGTGGAAGCGGGTGCAAACTCAGGGGCGGCACTTAGATTCGTCACAGTCACTCCATGAGTGCAAGGAAAAAGGCATGATGCCAGTGTTTTGATCGGCTGGGATGAGTTCCTATTGGCTTTGTGAAAAAGTCGGCAATTGGACTTGGTGGATACACCTGAACCACCGCCATCGCGAGCAGGCTCGCTCCCACACTGGATCTTCAGCAGACACGAAACTCATGTACAACACAGAACCACTGTGGGAGCGAGCCTGCTCGCGAGAGGCCAGCACATCCAACATCACTGCAAACTGACACACCGCCTTCGCGAGCAAGCCCGCTCCCACTGGAGGAGCGCGGTCTAAGCCGCCGTTACCCCATGACGGTTTTACACACCGACCCCAAGCACTCAGACCTGCTTCGCCCCCCCACCAATCTGCCAGACATACGGCGGTTCCGTCCCATTGATTTCCCAATCCCCAATAATCCGCTCCTTGTAGATCAACGGATTGTGCGAAGCGGCGGTACGGGCGTTGCGCCAGTGGCGGTCGAGGGCCTTGCTGGTGCTGGTGGCCGAAGCGCCGAGGGCATTGAACAGGTCGCTGGTGGCGCGTAGCACCAGGTCGGAGATCACCACCTGGGCCTGGGCGGACTCCAACTCGGCGGCAATGTTGGCGGTGCGTTCGGTCTCGGCGTTCTGGCTGAAGTGGCTTTCATAGGCGCGTTGAGAGGCGCTTGCGGCTCGCAGGGCAGTGGCTTCGGCGGCATAGACCTGGGCCGAGGCCCGGCCGACCACTTGCTGCACTTGTACGTCCTGGCTCACTTCGCTGGCATTGCCGGTGCTGAAGACCCGGGTGCGTTTGCGCACTTGCTCGGTGATGTCATGGACCGCGGCACGGCCGGCGCCGGTCAGCACGGCGAGCAAGACCAGTTGATAAAACGCGGTCTGGTATTTGAAACGGGTGGAGAAGTCGATGAGGTTTTCCGCCTCGACCAATGCGTTCTCGAACCGCGATGTCCCGCTGCCGGTGGTGCGTTGGCCAAAGCCGTCCCAGTCATCGCTTTGCTTGACGCCCGGCTGGTGCACGCGCACGGCGGCAATCACGTCGGCACCGTTGTCGTCACGCTGGGCATACACGTCGATCCAGTCGGCGAAAATACTGCCGGTGCTGTAGTACTTGGCGCCATTGACCACCCATTGATCACCCTGGCGGGAAACCCGGGTGACGACTTCGCCGATTTTTACCGCGCCGACTTCCGTCCAGGCGTTGCCCACCAACTCACCCTCGACGAAGCGTTTGAACCATATGTCCTGCGGGCTGCTGGCATGGGCATTGAGGCGGTCCTCGACAAATGCAAAGTGCCCGCGCAGGGCCTGGGGCAGGTTGGAATCGGCTTCGGCCAGTTCGATCAGCAGTTGCAACAGCTGCGGCAACGAGGCCCCGGCACCGCCATGTTCGAGCGGTACACGGATGGCGCCAAAGCCAGCTTCCTTCAGCCATTTCACCTGTTCAAAGGGCAGGCTGCGGGTCTGCTCGCGCTCCAGGGCGCCGGCCTGGATGCGCGCAAAGATCGGCCGGAAACGTTCGGCCAAGGGCTCGTAGTCGGTGCCGGTGGAAAGGATTGGCGGCAGGTGTTGTTGCTGTGCGGTCATGTTGATGTTCCTTCTTGATGGCGAGTAGGCGGGCAGGGGAAACCTGCCGGTGCCAACAGTCATTGCACGGTCCATGCCCGACCCGCGACGCCCATGAATACGGGTCTGTACGACGCTCGTCGGTGATAGGGCTGTCCTGGCTGCGGACAATCTGTTGCGCAACTGTATGCCCGGCAACAGTTGTCGCGACAGGCATCGAAACGCAGGTGTTCACCAGGCAACAGTGGAACAACAGCTTGCCCGTCGAGCGGCAGTGAAGTGATTAGGCGGTACTTCTAATACCTTGATTATTAAAGATATATAAACGTGGCACGGTTGCTGCTCTACACCCTGTGCAGACGCTGAGGTGGCGTCTCCAGGCATGGGGTAAGTGATGAGCAAGCAATTCAAAGTGGTGGCGGTGTCAGGCAGCGTGCAACACCCGTCACGCACGCTGGTCCTGCTCCAGGCGATAGTGGACAGGCTCGCACAGCAACTGCCGGTCGAGATGCGCTTGATCGAACTGGCCAAGGTCGGTCCGCAGTTTGCCGGGGTGTTACGTCGCGAGGCATTGCCGGCCGCGGTACAGGACGACCTGCACGCCATCGAGTCGGCCGATCTGCTGATCGCCGCCAGCCCGGTCTATCGAGCCTCGTACACCGGCTTGTTCAAGCACCTGTTCGATTTTGTCCATCACGAAGCCCTCAAGAACGTACCGGTGCTGCTCGCCGCGACAGGGGGCTCGGATCGCCATGCCTTGATCATCGATCACCAGTTGCGGCCGCTGTTCGGTTTCTTCCAAGCCCTCAGCTTGCCGGTGGGCGTCTATGCCAGCGAAACCGATTTCAGCCAATACCGCATTTCCAGCCCACAGGTGCTGGACCGTATCGAGCGCGCCGTCGAATCGGCGCTGCTGAGCCTGGTCCCGAGCGTCCGACGCAACGCCAGTGCCGCCTGATCCCTTTTTCCTTTCAAAACGAGCCGTGGAGTACATGCAATGAGCCAGGACACGATCAAATTTGCCTACTGGGTGCCCAACGTCAGCGGCGGACTGGTGGTCAGCAAAATCGAACAACGCACCGACTGGGGCATCGACTACAACCGCAAGCTGGCCCAGATCGCTGAAGCGGCCGGCTTCGACTACGCCTTGTCCCAGGTACGCTTTACCGCCGGCTACGGCGCCGAATACCAGCACGAGTCCGTGGCGTTCAGCCATGCCTTGCTGGCCGCCACCACGCGCCTGAAAGTCATCGCCGCGGTGTTGCCGGGGCCGTGGACGCCGTCGGTGTTGGCCAAGCAGATCGCAACCATCGATCACCTGACGGGTGGCCGAGTGGCGGTCAACGTCGTGTCGGGCTGGTTCAAGGGCGAGTTCACGGCCATTGGCGAGCCGTGGCTGGAGCACGACGAGCGCTATCGCCGTTCCGAAGAATTCATCACCGCCCTCAAGGGCATCTGGACCACTGATAATTTCACGCTGCGCGGTGACTTCTACCGCTTCCACGACTACACCCTCAAGCCAAAACCCCTGCAGCAGCACCCAGAAATTTTCCAGGGCGGCAGCTCACGTGCGGCTCGGGACATGGCCGCCCGGGTATCGGACTGGTACTTCACCAACGGCAATACCGTGGAAGGCGTCAAGGCGCAGATCGATGATCTCCAGGCAAAAGCCGCGGCCAACCACCACAAGGTCAAGGTCGGCGTGAATGCCTTTGTCATTGCCCGTGACACGGAAGAAGAGGCGCGGGCGGTCCTTGCCCAAATCATCGACCAGGCCGATCCCGAGGCCGTCAATGCCTTTGGCGACGCGGCGAAACAGGCCGGCAAGTCCAGCCCGGAGGGCGAAGGCAACTGGGCCAAGTCCAGTTTCGAAGACCTGGTGCAGTACAACGATGGCTTCAAGACCAACTTGATCGGTACCCCTCAGCAGATCGCCGAACGCATCGTCGCGCTAAAGGCCGTGGGTGTGGATCTGGTGCTCGCCGGGTTCTTGCACTTCCAGGAAGAAGTCGAGTATTTCGGCCGTAAGGTCCTGCCGTTGGTGCGTGAGTTGGAGCAACGCAAAGTGACGGCCAAAACGGCGGCGGTCGCCTAGGCGCGGGAGGCAGCATGGGCACGTTCACCGACACACCCGACGCGGTCCCGGCCAGCTTGCCCCAGTGGTTGCAGCGACAGGCGCTAGAGCATGGCACCGATGTCGCGCTGCGCCATAAGCACCTGGGTGTCTGGCAGGAAAGGACCTGGGCGCAGGTGGTCGACGAGGTGCGCCGTTTGGCGAGTGCCCTGCAAGCTCGCGGTTTTGCGGCGGGCGAGACCCTGACGATCATCAGCCGACCCAGGCCCCAGGCGCTGCTTGCCGCATTGGCCGCGCAATGGCTGGGCGGCGTGGCGAGCTTGTTCGACCCGCTGGAAGCAGCGGCCGAACAGGTGCAACGGCTCACTACATTGCAACCGGATTTCGTCCTGGTCGAAGGCGTGGAGGACATGCTGCGGCTGCGTTCGGCGCAGGTGGCCGTGCGGATCTTGGTCTATCTCGACAAACGTGGCCTGTCGGATTCGACGCCATTTGCGCAGGCGTCGGATTACGCCGCGTTACTTGCCGAGCGACCGATCGATAACGGGGTGCCGCAAGGGCGATTGTTGCAAACGGCCTTTGTCTTTTATCGCGGGGCTGGCCAGGCGATTGAGGAGCAACGCGTCAGCCACGCCGAGCTGTTGCAGGAGGGGCAGCGGTTGGTGACCCGCGAAGGGCTGGGGCGGCAGGAGGAGGCATTGGCCGCCCGGGCGTTCGCCTCGGGTGGGCAAGCTCGCTATCTGCTGGCGCCCTGGTTGATCGCCGGTTTTCGCCTGAACTTTCCCGAGAACCTGGCGACCCGCGATCGCGATCGGCGTGAGCTGGGGCCGACGCTGGTGGCCGGGACGCGGGAAACCTACGAACGTTTGCACCGCTACGCGCTGGAACGTTTGCCCGCGCCGGGCAGTGGGGCGCGCAGGCTGGTGGACTGGGCGCTGGCAGCGCAGCCGGGGCCGTTGCAACGGCATGTGGGGGATTGGCTGGTGCGTCGGCCTCTGCGCGATGTGCTGGGCTTTTCCCGGACCCGCGCGCCGCTGTTGGTGGGCGATGCATTGCCGCCGAACACCCAGGCGTTTTTCCAGGCATTGGGTATCCGGGTTCGCCAGTGGGGCGATGCGGCCCATTGGGAAGCGCCGACGCATCTTGTACACAAAACCACCGATAACTGGACCGGCCTCCAGTCCCGACTGGCCTGAGAGGAGACGCCCCAATGACCCAGACGGCCATTACGCATTTGCTGGAGCTGGAACATATTTCACTGTCATTCAAAGGTGTCAAAGCGATCACGGACATCAGCTTTCGCGTCGCCACCGGTGAAATCTGCGCCTTGATCGGCCCCAACGGCGCCGGCAAGAGTTCGCTGCTGAATGTCATCAGCGGCGTGTACCAGGCCCAGGACGGGCACATTCGTTTTGATCGGCAGGAGCGGCGCCGGATGCGTCCCCACGATGTGGCGGTCCGCGGCGTCGCCCGGACATTCCAGAACATCGCGCTGTTCAAGGGCATGAGCGTGCTCGACAACGTGCTCACCGGGCGCAACCTCAAGCGCCGCAGCACCTGGATCGAGCAGGCACTGCGCATCGGTCGCGCCCGGGCCGAGGATGATCATCAGCGCGAAGCGGCCGAACGGGTCATCGCGTTCCTGCATTTGCAGCCTTGGCGCGACGTCCTGGTGGGCACGCTGCCCTATGGCTTGCAGAAACGAGTGGAGCTGGCCCGCGCACTGGCGGCGGAGCCTCGGCTGTTGCTGCTGGATGAACCCATGGCCGGGATGAACGCCGACGAGAAGCGACAGATGAGCCGCTTTATCGTCGACATCAACCGTGAGCTGGGTACGACGGTGGTGCTGATCGAGCACGACATCGGCGTGGTCATGGACATCAGCGACCACGTGGTGGTGCTCGACTACGGTCGCAAGATCGGCGACGGCTCGCCCGAAGACGTACGGCAGAACCCCGAGGTCATTTCGGCCTACCTGGGCACTCGCCACTGATACCGGATATTTGATGCCTTCCCGCTGGGCTCTGTAGGAGCTGGCGAAGCCTGCGATCTTTTGATCTTTTGATCTTTTGATCTTTCGCTTGAGACTCAAGTGTCTGGGAAAAGATCGCAGCCTCGCTCGGCTCGACAGCTCCTACCGCGCAGCCCAGCGGGAGCAATCCTTGGCTACAGGATCCTCGTTTGTATTGACTGGACAGCATTAGGAACAGCGATGGAATTTTTCTTTGAAGTGCTGATTGGCGGGTTGTTGGCGGGGGTGATGTATGCCTTGGTGGCCATCGGTTTCGTGCTGATCTACAAGGCCTCCGGGGTGTTCAATTTCGCCCAGGGCGCGATGGTGCTGTTCTCGGCGCTGACCTTCGTCAGCCTGCTGGAGCGGGGTGTGCCGTTCTGGCTGGCGTTTCTCATCAGCTTGGCGGCCATGGTGCTGATCGCCGTGGCGGTGGAGCGGGTGGTGCTGCGGCCCTTGGTCAACCGGTCGCCGATCACACTCTTCATGGCCACCCTTGGCTTGTCCTACGTCATCGAGGGCTTCGCCCAGGCGCTGTGGGGCGCCCAGGTGCACGGCCTGGACTTGGGCATCAGCGATGAACCGCTGGAACTGGGCGGGATGTTGTTGTCGCAGTTCGACATTTTTGCCGCGTTGACGGCAGCGTCCCTGGTGCTGCTGTTGTCCTGGCTGTTCAACAAGACTCGCCTCGGGTTGTCGCTGCGAGCGGTGGCCGATGATCCCTTGGCGGCGCTGGCCGTGGGCATTCGTTTGCAGCGGGTCTGGGTGGTGGTGTGGTCGGTGGCGGGGTTTGTCGGGCTGGTCGCCGGCCTGCTCTGGGGCGCGCGCCTGGGCGTGCAGTTCTCGCTCTCGCTGGTGGTGCTCAAGGCCTTGCCGGTGCTGATCATCGGTGGCTTCACCTCCATCAGCGGGGCGATTGTCGGCGGCTTGATCATCGGTGCCTCGGAGAAACTGGCGGAGGTTTACCTCGGGCCCTTCATCGGCAGCGGCATCGAGAACTGGTTTCCCTACGTGCTGGCGCTGCTGTTCCTGTTGGTGCGGCCGGCGGGGTTGTTTGGCGAACGGGCCATCGAACGGGTTTAGGGGGCGCATCTATGTTCTATCGGGAAGCAGGCCAGTTCAGCACACGTTATGCCCAGGACCGTCGGGTCTTCGCCCTGCGCCAGGACCGTCACGGGCTGGCCGCATTGCTGCTGTTTGCCTTCGTCGGGGTGCCCTGGTTGGGCAATGACTATTGGCTCAGCGCGATCCTGATTCCGTTCCTGGTGCTGTCCCTGGCCGGGTTGGGGCTCAATCTGCTCACCGGTTATGCCGGGCAGCTGTCCCTCGGTTCAGCGGCGTTCATGGCGGTGGGAGCCTTTGCCACCTACAACCTGGAAATACGGGTCGCTGGCTTGCCGTTGCTGGCCAGCATTGCCCTGGGCGGGTTGATGGCGGCACTGGTGGCGGTGCTGTTCGGCCTGCCGAGCCTGCGTATCAAAGGCTTCTACCTGCTGGTCTCGACCCTGGCGGCGCAGTTCTTCGTGACCTGGGCGCTGACCCGGTTCAGTTGGTTTTCCAATAACAGCGCCTCGGGCGTCATCAGCGCGCCGCGCCTGGATGTGTTAGGGGTGAACCTCGATGCGCCCGTTGGCCGCTATCTGTTGACCCTGACCGTGGTGGTGGCGCTGTTCTGGCTGGGCAAGAACCTGGTACGCAGTGAGTTGGGGCGCAACTGGATGGCAGTGCGCGACATGGACACCGCCGCTGCGGTCATCGGCATTGCGTTGGCGAAAACCAAGCTGCTGGCGTTCGCCATCAGCGGCTTTTTCCTCGGGGTGGCCGGCGCGCTCTGGGCTTTCGCTTACCTGGGGACGGTAGAGCCCCACGGATTCGACCTCAATCGGTCGTTCCAGATCCTGTTCATCATCATTATCGGCGGCCTCGGCAGCCTGCTGGGCAACTTCCTCGGCGCGGCCTTCATCGTGCTGTTTCCGGTGCTGCTCTCGAACCTGGTATCGCTGCTGCCCGTTGGGCTGGTGGACGCCGGCCAGGTGGAGAACCTGCAGAAAATGATATTCGGCGCCCTGATCATCCTGTTCCTGATCAAAGAGCCAGAGGGCCTCGCGCGTCTTTGGCAGAGATTTCGCCAGCGCGCACGGCTGTGGCCGTTGCGCTACTGAGCGAACCGCACAACGCGGGTTTGCAGTTCCATTTTGTTGGCTTATTTATGGCTCCATAACAAGGAAATCCCGATGTTCAAACGATCATTCGCCAGCAGCCTGGCACTGGCCTTGAGCCTCACCGCCACGGCCTTTACCGTCCAAGCGGACAACGAACAATACTTCCCGCTGCAAAGCTATCGCGTCGGCCCTTATGCGGCTGGCGGCAGCGGTTTTTTCGGTGGTTTCATCGACTATCTCAAGTACGTCAACGCCAATGGCGGCGTGAACGGCGTCAAGCTGACCTGGAGCGAGTGCGAGACCGAATACGTGGTGGAAAAAGGCGTCGAGTGCTACGAACGGCTGAAGAAAGGCTTGAACGGTGCGCCAGCGGCGGCCACCAACCCGCTGTCGGTGGGCATTGCCTACGCCACGCTGGAGCGCTCGACCGCCGACAAGCTGCCACTGATCACCATCAACCACGGTCGCACGGACTCCACCGATGGCAGCGTGTTTCCCTACGTCTTCCCATTGCAATTGAATCCGTACTCCGAGGTCTCGGCGATCATCAACTACATCGGCCAGCGCGCCGGCGGGTTGGACAAGCTCAAGGGCTTGAAGATCGTCACCCTGTATCACGGTTCGCCCTATGGCAAGGAAACCAACGAGGTCCTGCAAACCCTGGCCGACAAGTACGGCTTTGCGCTGACCTTGCTGGAGGTGCCGCACCCGGGCAACGAACAACAATCGCAGTGGCTGAATATCCGTCGGGAAAAACCCGATTGGGTGATCCTGCGCGGTTGGGGGGTGATGAACCCGGTGGCGCTGAAAACCGCGCAGAAAGTCGGGTTCCCGGCCGACCACATCATCGGCAATATCTGGAGCAACTCCGAAGATGACGCCGCGCCGGCCGGTGCCGCGGCCAAGGGCTTCATCGCCATCACCACGCACCCTTCGGGCACCGATTTCCCGGTGTTGCAGGGCATCAAGCAGCAGGTGGTGGACGCCGGCCATGGCGACCTGGCCGATCCCAAGCGTTTCGGCACCGTGTATTACAACCTCGGCGTGGTCAACGGCATTCTCAACGTAGAAGCGCTGCGCATTGCCCAGCAGAAATTCGGCCAGCAACCCCTGACGGGTGAGCAGGTGCGTTGGGGCTTCGAGCATCTCAAACTCGACGACGCCCGACTCAAGGAACTGGGGGCGTTGGGGCTGGTGCAGCCGTTGCAGTTGTCGTGCGCGGACCATGAGGGCGGTGGTGCGGTGCGTTTCCAGCAATGGGACGGTGGCCAGTGGAAGCTGATCAGTGACTGGGTGCAGGCCGACCGCGCCTTGTTGCGGCCGATCATCGAAGCCTCTTCGCACCAGTACGCCCGGGAAAAAGGCATTACCCCGCGTGATTGCAGCAAGGAATCCTGAGGCATCGCAGCGACCGGTCGCTCCCTCGCCACGAGATGCGGCCAGGCGTTCGAGCGGTGTGGATTTTTGCGGTGTGGCGAGCGGAGCTCTACAAAATTGACACGCCACCGAAACGCTTTTTGTGGCGAGGGAGCTTGCTCCCGCTGGGCTGCGCAGCGGCCCTCAAGCCAGTCACCGCGGTGTATCAGATGGATGTCATCCGCCTCAATGGGGGCGCTTCGCACCCAGCGGGAGCAAGCTCCCTCGCCACGAGGTGCGGCCAGGCGTTCGAGCGGTGTGGATTTTTGCGGTGTGGCGAGCGGAGCTCTACAAAATTGACACGCCACCGAAACGCTTTTTGTGGCGAGGGAGCTTGCTCCCGCTGGGCTGCGCAGCAGCCCCAAAGCCAGTCACCGCGGTGTATCAGATGGATGTCACCCGCCTCAATGGGGGCGCTTCGCACCCCAGCGGGAGCAAGCTCCCTCGCCACAAAGGTGTGGGCGTCAGGTCGACAGGTTGATCACCCGGCCATCCCGGGTGTCCAGTGCCGGGCGGCGTCGATTGACCACCAACTCGCCAATCCTGATCAGCAACGTGCGGGTGACGTTGCGGCTCAGGCCCAGCAGGCTTGCGGTATGGACTTGATTGCAATTGGCGTATCGGTAGGCGGTGCGCAATAACTCGGCCTCGACCTTTTCATACACATCGCCATGCCCTTGCTCGAGCAGTTTCTCGAAGGCCTTCTGCAAGAGCGCCTCTGCACTTTGGGGGACGGATTCGGGCAGGTTGTCCTGGCGCTCGATGCGCAAGTTCGACAGGTGCAGGTCCTGCACACCAATCACTTTGTTACGGCAAATCAGCAGCGTGTGGTGAATGACGTTTTCCAGCTCGCGGATATTCCCCGGCCAGGAATAATCGAGCAACTTGCGCTGCGCCTGGGCATCCAACGTCACCTCGCCGTGACCGAGCCTGTGGCTGTACTGCGCAATGAAATGGCGTATCAGCGGCAGAATGTCGCCGGGACGTTCGCGCAGCGGCTTGAGCACCAGGCTGACCACGTTCAAACGGTAATAAAGGTCTTCGCGAAAATGCCCGGCATTGATGGCTCTTTCCAGCTGTACGTTGGTGGCCGCCAACACACGTACATCGATCTTGATGCTTTTGCGCGAACCCAGCCGGACCACTTCACGTTCCTGCAATACCCGCAGCAACTTGACCTGGATCGGCAACGGCAGATCCCCGATTTCATCAAGGAACAGGGTGCCGCCGTCCGCTTCCTCGAACCAGCCGGCCTTGGCTGTCAACGCGCCGGTAAAGGCGCCTTTTTCATGCCCGAACAGCTCGGCCTCCACCAGGCTCTCGGAAAACGCCCCGCAGTTGACCGCAACGAAGGGCTTGTGGCGACGGGCGCTGAGGTTGTGGACGTGGCGCGCCACCAGTTCCTTGCCGGTCCCGGTCTGGCCGATGATCAACACGCTGGCTTCACTGGGCGCGACTTGTTGCAGGTGAGCCAGCAAGGCGCGGGAGGTGGGGTCTTCGAAGACCTGGGCGGTGGCACGGATCGAGGTGGCCAGGCCGGGGGAGGGAGGTAGTGTTAGAAGCTGCATGACGGTGGCCCGTTAATGAGATTGCCGTGACTGAAGGTAGGTGAATGCCAACGTTCCTTGAAGGCAATACCGCGAAGCCATTGGGCTTAAGGCTTAATCTAAATGATCTAAAAAAATGATAATAAATAACTTTAAGTTATTTGCTTAGGCGACTGTGGGAGCAAGCCTCGCTCCCACAGGCTTGGCATTTATCCATCAATGCGGATATGCGGGGTCACGGACATCCCCACCCGCAGTTTCGCCGCGGCGGGTTGGTCGGGATCGATGCGAATGCGCACGGGCAAGCGCTGGACGATCTTGGTGAAGTTGCCGGTGGCGTTGTGCGGCGCAATGGCTGAATAGCTGACGCCGCTGGCAGGTCCCAGGCTTTGCACGGTGCCGAGCAGCGACTCGCCCGGCAACGCATCCACCGTGATGTCCACGGCCTGGCCCATCGCGACGCGCGCCAGTTGCGTCTCGCGGAAGTTGGCGGTGATGTAGACGGCGTCGAGCGGCACAATCGCCAGCAACGGTTGCCCGGTATTCACGAATGCGCCGATGCGCACGGATTTCCGTCCTATGGTGCCGGCGATCGGCGCCGTGATGCGGGTATAGGACAGCTTCAGTTCCTCGATGGCCTGCGTGGCTTGGGCATGGGCGAGGGTGGCCTGGGCTTTTTCCAGATCGGCCTTGAGGACATCCACTTGCTGCCGGGCCGCCTGCAAGCCCGCCTCGCTCCTGTCCCGGCGCGCCTGTTGGATGCTCAATTGCGCTTCGGCCTGTTGTCGCGCTTGCACGGTACCCGAGCCATCGTTGGCCAAATTGCGATACCGCGCTTGGTTGGCACTGGCCAGTTTCAGCGCCGCCTCGTCCGCGGCCACCGCCGCCTGAGCCTGGCGGATGGCGGTTTGCTGCCGGCTCAGGTGCGCTTGCAGGCTGGCGATGCTGGCCCGGGCACTGGCGACCTGGGCGTTGGCCGCGTTCACGGCGGCGACGAAATCACGGTCGTCCAGTGTCGCCAGCAAGTCGCCTTTCTCGACCCGCTGGTTGTCTTCGATCAACACCGTCTCGACCGTACCGGACACCTGCGGCGCGACTGTGGTGAAGTCCGCGTGGACATAAGCGTCGTCCGTTGACTGTGTCGATGCGCTGGATTCAGGGCGATTGACGTAGAGCACCCCGGCGGCTGCCACGGCGAGCAGAACGACACTGATGATCTGGGCTTTCTTCGATAAGGCCATGATGAATTACCCATGTGAGGATGAGGATGAGGCGGCCTGACTGGCAGGCGCCGGGATGTAGGTCAGTCGCAGCACGAGGGGAATCAGCAGCAGTGCCAGCAGGCCCAACGCGCGATAGGCATCGGCGATCGACAACACCAGCGACTGCTGGCTGACGATGCCCAGCAGTGCTGAGGGGGGCGGCGCCGAGGCCAGGGCATTGCTGGCCAGGGCCGCCTGGTCCAGCAACATTTCCCCATGGAAGCGGCCGCTCACGACCACGAGCTGTCCGACCAGGGCCGCACCGAACAACGACCCGAAGGCGCGCAGGGTATTGATGGTGCCGGACACATACGGGCCCTCGGCTGGCTGCACCACGCTGGTGATCAAAAACAGCATCGACACCACGGCCATCGGTTGTCCAAAGGCCTGTAGCGTTTGCGCCACGACGAACTGGTCGCGGTTCCAGTCGCTGGTCAATTGCGCGCCGCAAAGGCAGGCCAGGGCGATCAGGCATAATCCCAACGCGAACATGAAGCGCGCATCGACCCACTTCTGGTACAGCAGCAGCGCCACCAGTGCTCCCAGGAATAACTGCGGCAGCGCAACGATTAGCCCGATCGCGGCCATCTGCAACGGGCGATAGTCCTGCAGTGGCCCGAGGTAACTGGCCGGTAGCAACGAACCGGATAGCAGCACCACCAGCAGCGAGACGAACAGAATGCAACCCAGACCCAGGTTGCGACGCCCCAGGATCTGCAACTTGATGAACGGCGAGGGATGAAACCATTCGGTCAACAGGTAGATCGCCAGCAAGGCCAGGCCCGCGACCAGTGTCGAAGTGACCAGCGGTGAATGAAACCAATCCAGTCGAATGCCTTGATCCAGGGCGACGGTCAGCAAACCAAGCGCCGGGACACCGCAGGCCATGCCGGCCCAATTGGCCTGGCGAAAGCGTGGGAACTGGACCGGTTCACGTGGCAGCCCCCAGGCGATCAAGCCGGCCGCGATCAGGGCCAGAGGGACGATCTGCCAATACACCCAGCGCCAGTCCTGCAGTTGGTCCGTCCAATGCCCCGCCAGCCAAATGGCCAGGTTGGGCGCGAAGGTCGCGGTCATCGCGTACATCGCCAGGCCGTACAACCGTATGGGGGGCGGCAGGAATTTCAGGGCCGCCATCATCAGCAACGGGATCGTCGTGCCGCTGGCGATGCCTTGCACGAAACGCAGGCCCAGGAGCAGATCGAGGTCATGGACGAAAGGCAGGAGCAGCGCCAGCGATGTACACGTGGCGAGCGTCCACAGCTCAAGGCGCCGGAGCGAGAGCGTCAGGGCAAACCACGCGGCAAAGGGCATGGCGATCAGCTCCCCGGCGCTATACGCGGTGGTGAGCCAGGACGCATCGTCCAAGCCAAAGCCCAGCGCGCCTCTCACGTCCGCCAGCGCCAACGCGCCAACGCGGGTGTTCAGCCCCGCCATCATGGCCGCCAGGAAAATCCCGGCCAGACCGACCAGCGGGCGTTTCGACGACGTGACCAAGGGGGCCGCGCGAGGTGCGACCTGGGCGGGCGGCAACGCGATGCTGTTCATGGATGCGGCTCCGGGCCCCAGCCGCCACCCAGGGACTTAAAGAGATTGACCACGGTCAGGGTGGCGTTGGTGGCGCTGGCATTGAGGCTGGTCTGGCTGGCGAGCAGGTTCAGTTGCGCCGTGAGAACGCTCAGGTAATCGGCGGCACCCTGCTGATAGCCGCGTTCGGCCGCGTGCAATGCTTGCCGGTTCTGTTCATACGAAACCAGCAGTTCGTCGTGTTGGCGCTGTTGCGCGGCCCAGGCATCCAAGGCGTCGTCCACTTCGTGCCAGGCGCGCAATACGGTTTGCCGATAGGCGAGGGCGGCGGTCTTTTGCCGTGATTCGTTCAAGGCCAGGCGCTGTACCAAGCGACCGCCCTGGAAGATCGGCAGGTAAACCGTTGGCCCGACGGAAAAGAAGCGCGCGTCCCAATTGGCCAGGTCGCCGCTGTCGAAGGCTTCCACACCGATTCGTCCTTTCAGGCCGATACGTGGGTAGAAGTCGGCCTTGGCCACGCCGATGGCCGCGGTCGCGGCGTGGAGCTGCGCTTCGGCGCGCCGGATGTCGGGACGTCGCTGGGCCAGTTCAGACGGCACCCCGACCGGCACTTGAGTGGGCAGCGAAGGCAGGGGCATGGCTTGGCGCAGCTGTGCATCGAGGGTGCGAGGTGGTTCGCCCATCAACAGCGCAAGGGCATTCATCTGGGCATTGCGACGCTGGGCCAGTTCGGGAAGCATGGCCTTGATCGTCGCCAACTGCGCGCGTGCGGAGGCGGTTTCGAAGCGTGTCGCCACGCCATTTCGCTCGCGGCTTTCCGCCAGGCCCAGGGTGCGTTCGGCGATCGTCAGGTTCTGTTGGGCGATGTCCAGTTGCGCCTGGGTGCCACGCAGTTGCAGGTAGGTCCGTGCCACTTCGGCGGACAGCGCCACCCGAGCGGCTTCGCGATCAAACACCGTCGCCTCCAGCGTCGCCGCCGCACCTTCGCGCGCGCGGCGGGCCCGGCCCCACAGGTCGATTTCCCAACTGGCATCGAAACCCATTTGCCAGAAATTGCTGGGGGCCGTCGGGGCGCCCAGCGCGGCGAACTTGCCATGTTCACTGAGCGCCTCCCGGGCGTAACTGGCATTGGCGCCGACGCTGGGCAGCAATCGGGAAGCGGTAATCCCCAGTTGCGCCCGGCTTTGATCGATGCGTTCGGCGGCCATCTGCAAATCAAGGTTGCCGGCCTGCGCACGGGATTGCAGTTGGGCGAGCAGCGGGTCGTTGAACAGTTGCCACCATTGGCTGGGAACGGCGGCGGGGAGCAGGGAGGCGTCGCGTCCATGCTCGGGGCGGGGCGTCAGTTGCGCGGCGCCAAGTTCGTTCTTGGGTTCCATGAAATCGGGGCCTACCGCACAGCCGGTGAGGGCGAGTGTCGTGAGCACGACCATGGGTGGCAAGCGGCGTTGAAGTCGTTCGAAAAAAGCCGACATGGGCAGTTCCCCACAGGGTTGCAGCGCAGCTGCGCGAGCATGCGCCTGGGCTCGATCGATCCTGGATAGCGAGTCGTCCGCTGTGGGGTCATGGTATTGAGCGGTTGCGGCGAGGGCACTTCTACATCGGTACAGCCAGGACATACCTCGGTGGGGGGGTATGCATACTAGGGTATGTGTTTGGGCCAGTAAGGGCGGTTGTCCCCTACATAACCGGCCTGGTTCGGGGTGACCGCGTTTCTTCTAGGGGAGCGGAGTACGGGGTCTATCCGCGATTCAGCATTGTGGCCAAAGGCCCGCAAAAAGCCTGAAACATGATGGCACCTTTGAATAAATGATCTACACCTATGACAAGGGATTGCATTGCCAAGGTCGGCATGCGGCTGGTCGATCGATCACCGCGCGAAGTCTTCGCCATATTCCCTCGATAGCGTTCGCATTCGGCTAACAGAGCCAGGTTTGAGCGTGCCCACTTTTTGGGTGCCAAGGAGGTGTGTCACTTCATTGAGCGTGGACCGTGGACCGTGAACAAGCTTGGGCATTGTGCCGAAGCCTGATAACAGAAGGAGACCCTGCGCATCGCTCAGCAATTCGATGGGACGGCAGGCGTCTCTCTATAAGGAGATATCGATGAAGCAGCCTCAAGGAAAGATCATTGCGTGGCTGGCCCTGACGGGGGCCTTGTCCACCGCTAGCGTCCATGCCGGAGTCTTCCCCGATTTCGGCTACGCCCCGCCCAAGAGTGAATACGCCGGAGCGCCATTCCAGCTCAGCCAGGATTATCCGACGGTGGCCCCGGGCGCATCCTCGGTACCGGCATTCTTCCAACATTTGCCCAAGTCATTCTCCAATGACTTTGAAACCTGGCGCCCGTACATGGAGGAAGTGAAAAAATACTGCTTGGAAGGCAATACTGAAATCGGCTGGAAAGTACAAAAGAACAAGATTCGCCAGTGGTATCACATGCCTTGGCAGCATTACGGCCCCAACGGTCGTGAAGGCATCAGCGGGCTGACCAAGGAGGCACCGATTCAGCCCGGGCAACTGGCAAGTACGCAGACCGGCAGCGGGCAGACCTACGCGGTGGGTATCTATAACGACATAGGCGCCTACACCATCGGCCAGGTCTGGAAAGACCCCGATAATCCAGACCCAAGCCAAACCTCGAAACCCAAGAGCTTTGCCAACGGCACGGTGGTCTGCAAGGCGCTGTTCGCCGATATAGACGTCAAGACGGTGCCGTTCCTTGCAAACCCATTGCTCTGGAACGCCTACACCACCGAAACCTTTACCTCGACCAACCGGTCCGTCACCAAGGTAGCGCTGATTCAGATGGACATTGCCGTGCGCGACACCCGCGTGAGCGATACCGGCTGGTTGTTCGGCACGTTCCAATACAATGGCGCCATGACCGGCAAGGCGAACTGGAACAACCTGGTGCCGGTGGGGATCATGTGGGGCAATGATCCCCAGGAAATCGGCAATGACTATACCAACCCCAAACCGGTGGTCACCAAGATCAACCCGGCCCTGAAACAGACCGCAATCAACGCCAACACCCAAGAGCTGCCACCGACTCACCTGGGTTGGAACGGACGACTCAATGGGCCGGTGGACAACCCCCAGGCGTCCTGCCTGAGTTGCCACATGACCGCCGAGTACCAGCAATTGGCGATCATGAACCCGACGTTCCAGGCCAACCCGCCACCTGTGGGAGGCGATGAGTGGATGAAATGGTTCCAGAACATTCCGGCCGGTCAACCGTTCAGCCCGGGCACGCAAAGCACGGACTACAGCCTGCAACTGTCTGGCGCCCTGGCCAACTTCTACGACTGGAAGTGCAACCACAGCGGCGTCTATGCAGATGGCGTCAATGCCTGCGCCAAGCTCCAGACGCTCAAGTTGATCAAGGCGAGCAACGCGCCTGAGGAACAAGTGCACAAAGTGCAACGCAGCCCTGAACTGGAAGAGCTCGAGTAGCATGCTCCCGGCCTCGGACAAGCGCCGAGGCCGGGTCAAATCTGCATTCCCCTGTGGGAGCGAGCTTGCTCGCGATAGCGGTGGCTCAGTCACATGTATGTTGGGCCTGCCGGCCTCTTCGCGAGCAAGCTCGCTCCCACAGGGGCTCAAAACCAGGCGGATACCTACGCCATCGGCGGTAATCGCCGCTTGACCGGTGTTTTCTTGACGATGGCGGTATTGGTCTCGGCATGGACATTGAGCTTGTCCAGCAAGGTATCGAGCTGTTCCATCGAGCGCACGTGCAGGCGCGCGATGAAGCAGTCATCGCCGGTGACCTTGTCGCATTCGGTAAATTCAGCGATGGCCTGGATCTGCCGCTCCACTTCCTGCAACTGTCCCGGCAGCGGGCGGATACGCACGATGGCCTGGAGTTGATACCCAAAGCACTTGGGGTCCACCTCGACGGTGTAGCCCCTGAGCACGCCACGTTCCTCGAGCCGACGAAGGCGCTCGGCGACACTGGGGGAGGACAGGCCGCTGAGGTTGGCCAAGGCCTTGAGCGAGCGTCGGGAATCTTCCATCAGGGCACTGATGAGGATCTGGTCAATGTCGTCAGTCATTTTCAGCTCCGTTAGGCAAATGCGGGAAGTTGCCTTGATAAAAAAGGTCGAAACGCAGTTTAGCCTTTTTCAATCCATGGAGAAGGCCCCGGTCTGCTCGGCATACTGTGCCCACTTGCTGAAGGAGCCTGAAGATGGACAAGACCTTACGCCGCGGTTCGCTGGAAATGACCGCCGCCATGCTGATTTCCGGAACCATCGGTTGGTTCGTACTGGTTTCCGGCCTGCCTGTACTGGATGTCGTGTTCTGGCGCTGCGTGTTCGGCGCCGTGACCTTGTTGTTGATCTGCGCCGGCTTTGGCTTTTTGCGCCCCGGCATCCTCACCCGTACCACGTTCCTGCTGGCGGTGCTCAGTGGCGTGGCGATCGTCGGTAACTGGGTGTTGTTGTTTGCCTCTTACTCCCGTGCGTCGATAGCCATCGGCACGGCGGTGTACAACGTCCAGCCGTTCATGCTGGTAGGGCTGGCGGCGTTGTTCCTGGGGGAGAAAATTACCGCGCAAAAACTGTTCTGGCTGGCGGTGTCGTTTCTCGGAATGCTGGCCATCGTCAGTGCCCATGGTGAGCAGGGGCAGGGCGGCGGAGACTATCTGCTGGGCATCGCATTGGCACTGGGGGCCGCGTTGCTGTACGCCATCGCGGCCTTGATCATCAAGCGCCTGACCGGCACGCCACCCCATCTGATCGCGCTGATCCAGGTCAGCACCGGCGTGTTGCTGTTGGCACCCTGGGCGAACTTCTCGGCGTTGCCGCAACACGCCCAGGCCTGGGCCAGCCTGTTGACCTTGGGCATGGTGCACACCGGCGTGATGTACGTGCTGCTGTACAGCGCCATTCAGCGGTTGCCGACCGCACTGACCGGAGCGCTGTCGTTCATTTATCCGATCGCGGCGATCTTCGTCGACTGGTTCGCCTTCGGCCATCGCCTCGAACCGCTGCAATGGCTGGGGGTGGCGGCGATCCTGCTGGCGGCCGCTGGCATGCAACAGGGCTGGGGTATCAAGTGGCGTCGTCCAGCCCTGTCGTAGCCCACCGTTTGGGCGTGATCAGAAGATGTAGTCCGTGGTCAGGAAGTTAGAGTCCCGCTCACGGATGATGTCGCTGATCAACGCCTTGTTGTTTTCCTGGAACTTGGTTGCCACCAGCGTGCGAATGGAAAAGGTGCGCAGCGCATCGTGGACGGACAAGGTGCCCTCGGCCGAGTTCTTCCGGCCATTGAACGGGAACGTGTCCGGACCACGCTGGCACTGGGCGTTGATGTTGATGCGCCCGACCTGGTTGGCGAAGATGTCCACCAGCTTGCCGACTTGTGCCGGGTTAGTGCCGAAGATGCTGAGCTGCTGGCCGAAATCGGACTCCAGCACGTAATCGACCACGGTATTGAGGTCGCGGTACGGCACGATGGGCACGACGGGGCCGAACTGTTCTTCGTGGTAGACCCGCATCGCCGTGTTCACCGGGTACAGCACCGCCGGATAGAAAAACGAGCTTCGCGATTCGCCACCGTGGGCATTCTTCACTTCGGCACCTTTGGCAACCGCATCGGCGACCAGCGCATGCAGGTAATCGACCTTGCCCGCTTCGGGCAATGGCGTCAGCGCCACACCGTCTTCCCAGGGCATGCCGGGTTTGAGGCTGGCGAGCTTGGCGTTGAATTTCTCGATGAATGCGGGTGCCACGTCTTCATGGACAAACAGGATTTTCAGCGCCGTGCAGCGCTGGCCGTTGAAGGACAGCGAGCCGGTCAATGCCTCGCTGACGGCATTGTCCAAGTCCACGTCCGGCAGTACCAGCCCCGGGTTCTTCGCATCCAGCCCCAGGGCGGCACGCAGGCGGTGCGGACGGGGGTGGAGTTTCTTCAGGTCACTGGCCGCCTTGTTGGTGCCGATGAAGGCGAAGATATCGATCTTGCCGCTGGCCATCAGCGCGCTGACGGTTTCCCGGCCGCTGCCGTAGATCACGTTGATCACGCCCGCCGGGAAGCTGTCACGGAAGGCTTCCAGCAGGGGGCGCACCAGCAGGACGCCGAGCTTGGCCGGCTTGAACACCACGGTGTTGCCCATGATCAAGGCCGGAATCAGTGTGGTGAAGGTTTCGTTCAGCGGATAGTTGTAGGGCCCCATGCATAACGCCACGCCCAGGGGCACGCGGCGGATCTGCCCGAGGGTGTCCTGTTCCAGCTCGAAGCGGCTGGAGCGACGGTCCAGTTCCTTGAGGGCGTTGATGGTGTCGACGATATAATCGCAGGTGCGGTCGAATTCCTTCTGGGAATCCTTGAGGTTCTTGCCGATCTCCCACATCAGCAACTTGACCACGGCCTCGCGCTGCTCGCGCATGCGCGCCAGGAAGGTTTCCACGTGGCGGATACGCTCGGCGACGCGCATCGTCGGCCACTGGCCTTGGCCGCGATCGTAAGCCCGGACCGCCGCGTCCAGGGCCGTGAGGGCGGTCTCGGCGTCCAGCAGTGGCGTGCTGCCGAGGATCACTTGCTCATCGCCCAGCTCGCCGGTCAGGTAGACGGGGCTGCGGACGACGGCCAGCGGCCCTTGCCAGGCTTTCAGGACGCCGTCGACCAGGTATTCGCGCTGCTCGATCCGGCCTTCGAGGCGGTAGGCGTCGGGGATGTCGGCGGCACTGGGGAACAGGTTGGCGAGGAAGGGGGCTGTGGTCATGTCGTTACTCCATCAATGAAATGAGCCAGGGTCGGACGGCTTGCAGGGATAAAACGCTTTTAGCGTTATACGCCCTAATGGAGGTGTTTTTTAAGTGGCGGCAGATTGCTCGCGCCGGGCTACGTTGTAGGAGCTGACGAGCGCAGCGAGGCTGCGATCTTTTCCCAGGCGCTTGAATCTCAAGCGAAGATCAAAAGATCGCAGCCTCGCTGCGCTCGACAGCTCCTACAGGCCAATCGGCGATTGGAATATCGATAACTCACCAACGCATCCGCACCCCCATGCTGGTAATGATGCCATTGAGGTCGTTGTCATCGACGTCGCTGCTGTAATCGGCGCTGACATACAGGCTGACCGCCGGCGTAACCCGAGCCACCAGCCCCAGGCCGACTTCGACGGTGGAGGATTTTCGGCTGCTGCTGATCTTGTCGACCTTGTCCAGGGATACGGTACCGGCGCTCTGGACGGTGTGCCACAGGTTGGTTCGAACGTAAGGTTCCACGCCGAGACCGTTGACTTGATAGGTCCCTTTCAGCCGTGCGCCAACACGGCCACTCCAACTGCTCAGTTCATCGCCGGAGCCGCTTTCGGCGTTCGACGTGTTCAGGGTGACGCGCTGGTTGATCAGTTGTGCCTGGGGTTCGACCACCCAGTGGGTGCTGATCCCAATAGGAAAACCACCTTCGACCGACAGCGTCATTGCATGGCCTTGGGCGGCCTGGCGCTGGCCTTGTTCGGTGCGGCTGTAGCCATTGACCCGACCGCCGCTGGCGCTCAGGTCGACGTGCCAGCCCGCCGGGCCGGTCAGGCTCCAATAGGCGCCGAGGCTCGAACCTTTCAGGTTGAGGGCATCTGTGGCCGGTTCGGCCTGTGCGGGCATCACCAGCAGGCCGCCGCCGGTCGAAATGATCTGGTTTTGTCCGCTGATCAGCCCCATGCGCTGGGTATGGCCGCTGTCGTTTCGCAAGGTGAACAGGGCGGGGCTCTTGCCGGAAGTCGGCTCGCTTGCAAAGTGTGCGGCATCGAGGTGGGTAGACGGTGCTCGGCCATACCAGGGCTGCGTCGTCTCCTCGGCAGGCCAGGCCTGTACCTCCATGGATGAAAGCAGCAGCAACGACGTCGAGACGGTATGAAAAGTAGTGGAGAGTTCTTGCGGACGGTGGGAGGTTTTCATGGTGGCCTGCCTTGCAATCGCATGCGTTTCTCGCTTTTTTGGCGTCTCTCCTACCCCGAATGAGGGGCGACCGAATGGATTGGGGCAAGCCTCTGGCGGCCCGTCTCGGCGGGTTCCAGAGGCCTGCCCCTGACTGTGTTTCCGGGGGTAGTACGGTGTAGTCAAGAAGACTGATGGCGGTGCGTCAAGAAAATGAACGACGAATGGCAAGATGAAATCAGCGTCAATAACACGCTGATTTCAATTGAGTATTAAGGTGGTTGTTTCGGCGTCAAAGCTCCGTCGCGGGCGCCTGTCTAACAGGTCTACGCGCAAAAAGACTGAGGGAAGGCCCGTTCTACAAGTGCACTTCCACCGAAAGGGGCAGGTGGTCGCTCAGGTGGGTCCAGGGTTTGTTGCCCAGTATTTGCGGGGAATGGCTGGTGGCGTTGCGCAGGTAGACGCGGTCCAGGCGCAACAGCGGGAAGCGAGCCGGGTAAGTCCTGGCGGGACGGCCGAGGTGGTGCTCGAAGGCTTCGTGCAGGTAACCACGGCGGGCGAGGGCGAGGTTGCCGCGCAGTTGCCAGTCGTTGAAGTCACCGGCGATGATCACCGGCGCATCCTCGGGCAGTGAGTCGAGCAGTTGGCAGAGCAGTTTGAGTTGCAATTGGCGATGGCTTTCCAACAGGCTCAAATGCACACAGATGCCGTGGACCTCGGCGTGGCCCGGCACATCCAGCACGCAATGCAATAACCCGCGCCGCTCCGGGCCGGTGATGGACACGTCGAGATTGCGGAACTGGCGGATCGGGTATTTGGAGAGCAGGGCATTGCCATGGTGGCCATCGGGGTAGACCGCATTACGGCCGTAGGCGAAGTCGCTCCACATGCTGTCGGCGAGGAATTCGTACTGGGACGTCTGGGGCCAGTTGTCGTAGCGTGACGCGTGGCGGTCATGTTCGCCCAGTACCTCTTGCAGGAACACCAGGTCGGCACCGGTACTGCGCACCGCTTCGCGCAATTCGGGCAGGATGAAGCGCCGGTTGAGGGCGGTGAAGCCCTTGTGGGTGTTGACCGTCAGGACCCGCAGCCGATGAACCGTCGCAGGCGCGTCCGATGGCATGGGTTCGACGGCTCGCCAATCGGGGTCTTGAGTCACGTTCGCTCCTGAATCAGACGTACTTGTTCATGCGACTGACCCAAGGCACCGGCAGTTCCGGATTTTTCATATCCTTGCTGATCGCCATCGCGAGCAAGCTCGCTCCCACAGTTTTTTCTGCTGTTCACTCCTGATCATTCCAATCAACACACCGCTCTTGTGGCGAGGGAGCTTGCTCCCGCCGGAGGCTGCGATCTTTTGATCTTTCGCTTTGGACTCAATTGCTAGGGGCAAGATCGCAGCCTCGTTGCACTCGACAGCTCCTACGCAGCCGAGCGGGAGCAAGCTCCCTCGCCACAAAAGCGTTCAAGCCATCACGCCCAGCGGTAAACACTGTGGGAGCGAGCCTGCTCGCGATAGCGGTGTGTCTGAATCACCGTCACCCGCGAACAAACCCGCTTTCACAGGTGTGTGTTCAGATAAAGACAATCTCATACGGCAAACCCATCCGGTCAAGGATGACCCTGGGCAACAGTGGGGCGATGCCGCTCGCCGGTTCGCCGCTGAGTTGGCTGACGTAGGCGTGCATGGCGTGACGCTTGCGGGCGGTGGTCCAGACGTCGAGGCGCAGCTTGCGAGCCCGGTGCCAGGGGATTTTATTCTGCTCGCGGACCGGCCAGTGCCAGGCCCACACCGGCAGTTCGTTGAACGCCACCCCGATCCTGTCGGCGGCCAAGGCTCCGGCGCGCCCTACTGTGTCGTGGTCGCTGTCGCCGTCCTGGCGCCAGGTGCTGAACACCACGTCGCCGGGGCGAAGGTGTCGCGCAATGAAGGTGGCCAGTTCAGCTTCGTGTTCCACGAGGTCTTTTTCCGGAAAACCGCCGCGTACCCATTGCAGGCCATGGGCGTCGATGCCCAGGCGGTGCAGGGCGTCGACGCTTTCCTGGGGATGAGGGCGGTGCGTACGCAGGCGCTCGTCGGTCCACAACGGTGAACCGGGGTGGGCCAGGGCGCCATCGGTGACCGAAACCAGCAACATGGGCTGTTCGAGGTTGCTCAGCAATTGCAGCAAGCCGCCACAGGCCCCTACCTCATCGCCCGGGTGCGGGGCGAGAATGACGGCGCGGGCACCGGCGGGAATGAGCGTCTGGGTACTGATGATCGGAATATCGGCCAGTTGCGCAGCACTGTTCCAGATTTGCGGGTGCTGCCGGCCAGGCAGGCGAGAGGCGGGCTTCATAAGCGACATCCTTGTTGGTGTTCGATCTTTCAGTCATGCACCGGGCCTACTGTCCGGTGGCACCGATGTGAGCATGGCTGTGATTCACGGCGCTCCGAATCCTGGAGACTACCACGGGGGAAGTATTGACCATGTCAGCCCATTCGTCTCGTGACATGTGTATCTGAACTGGTTTTTTTTCGGCTAACTGGACGATTTGAAGGGAAAAACCGCATCCTTGCGGCCCCATGAGGTTAACTGCGAATCGTTCAATCCTCTTCTTCGCGTTGCAGCTCGAACAGCAGCAGCGAGCGTCCGGTGACGGAATACTCGGATTCGAAATCGAAGCGCTCCTGTCCACGAACGTTGGGCTGGTTGGTGTCGACCATGCAAGTCCAGAAACTGCCTTCGGGGACTTCCGGCAAGCGGAAGTTGACGATGTCATGGTGTGCGTTGACCACCAGCAGCAGCGTCGCATCGCCACCCTTGCGCCGAATGCCGGTTTCCTGGGCGCGGCCATCCATCAGCATGCCCAGGCAGCGGCCATGGCTGTCCTGCCACTGCTCGATGGTCATTTCGCTGCCGTCCGGGGCCAACCAGGTCACGTCCTTGACGCCGATGTCCTCGTTGTAGTTGCCCACCAGGAAGCGTCCACGACGCAGGATCGGGTAGGTCAGGCGCAACTTGATCAGGCGCTTGACGAATTTGAGCAGCGCCGCGCCATCCTCGCTCAGGTCCCAATTGACCCAGCCGATCTCGCTGTCCTGGCAATAGGCATTATTGTTGCCGTGCTGGGTACGGGCGAACTCGTCGCCAGCGACGATCATCGGCGTGCCTTGGGCCAGCAGCAGGGTGGCGAAGAAGTTGCGCATCTGCCGATGGCGCAGCGTGTTGATCTCAGGGTCATCCGTCGGACCTTCGACGCCATGGTTCCAGGACAGATTGTTATTGCTGCCGTCCTGGTTGTTTTCGTCGTTGGCTTCGTTGTGCTTGTCGTTGTACGACACCAGGTCATGCAAGGTGAAGCCGTCGTGAGCAGTGACAAAGTTCACCGAGGCGTACGGGCGTCGGCCACGCTGGTTGAACATCTCGCCCGAAGCGGTCATTCGGCTGGCGAAGTCGGCGAGCTGGCCGTCGTCACCTTTCCAGAACGCCCGTACCGTATCGCGGAACTTGTCGTTCCACTCGACCCAGCCCGGCGGGAAGCGTCCTACCTGATAGCCCCCCGGGCCGCAGTCCCAAGGCTCGGCGATCATTTTCACCTGGCGCAGTACCGGGTCCTGGCGGCAGGCGACGAGGAAACTGTGGCGCTCGTCGAAGCCATCATGGTAGCGGCCCAAGATCGTCGCCAGGTCGAAGCGGAAGCCATCGACATGCATTTCCGTGGCCCAGTAACGCAGGGAGTCGGTGACCATCTGCAGCACGCAAGGATGGCTCAGGTCCAAGGTGTTGCCGGTGCCGGAGTCGTTGATGTAGTAGCGTTTGTCGTCGGGCATCAGCCGGTAGTACGAGGCGTTATCGATGCCGCGCATGGACAGGGTGGGCCCCTGTTCGTTGCCCTCGGCGGTGTGGTTGTAGACCACGTCGAGGATGACTTCCAGGTTGGCCTCGTGCAGGTGGGCGACCATTTCCTTGAATTCGGCGATCTTGCCACTGGCCAGGTAGCGCGGGTCGGGCGCGAAGAAGGCAATGCTGTTATAGCCCCAGTAGTTGGTCATGCCTTTGTGCAGCAAATGCTGGTCGTTGACGAAGGCATGGATGGGCAGTAGCTCCACCGAGGAAACCCCGAGCTTGCGGATATGCTCCAGCACATCGTCGACCATCAACCCGGCGAAGGTACCGCGCACGTTTTCAGGCACCGAAGGATGACGCATGGTGAGGCCACGCACATGGGTTTCATACAGGATGGTCTTGTCCCAAGGCACGCTGACGCGATGGTCGTGGCCCCAGGTGTGTGCGGGGTCGATGACTTTACATTTGGGAACGAACGGGGCGCTGTCACGCTCATCGAAACTGAGGTCGCCATCGGGGTGGCCGATGGTATAGCCGAACAACGCTTCGGACCACTTCAATTGACCGACCAGTTGCTTGGCGTAGGGGTCGATCAGCAACTTGTTCGGGTTGAAGCGGTGGCCGTTCGCCGGGTCGTACGGGCCGTAGACCCGGTAGCCATAAATCAATCCCGGATGGGCATCCGGCAGATAGCCGTGGTAGATCTCGTCGGTGTATTCCGGCAGTTCGATGCGTTCGAGTTCGACTTCGCCGGCATCGTCGAAAATGCACAGTTCAACCTTGGTGGCGTTGGCTGAAAACAGCGCGAAATTGACCCCGAGGCCATCCCAGGTTGCACCCAGTGGAAAAGGCAGCCCTTCACGAATCCGCGAAGCCTCGATAATGGGCGGCGGCGTGGTTTTGTTTGGACGGGTCATAGTTGCTCCTGCAAAAAACAGACAGATACAGCGATGCGATTCATTAGAGCGGGGTAGGTTCCACCCTTCACCTGTGGCGAGGGGATTTATCTCCGCTGGGCTGCGCAGCAGCCCCAAATATTCAGCGTTAATGTCACAGGCTGATCGGGTTCACTCGTTTGGGCGCGCTGCGCACGCCAGCGGGGATGAATCCCCTCGCCACATGCAAACCCCTTTGGCACGAAGAAATGATTGCCCGAGACCGATGACGCAGGAGAAATCAAACCGCCGGCGGCTTGCGCGGTGCCCGCGGCTTCTTGTCGGCTGCCTTGTTCACGGGGGGCACTGTCGCTGCAGTCGCCGCGGAAGGCTTGGCCGCTGGCTTGACCTTGGGCGTGGTGTTCTTCGCGGCAGTCTTGGCCGTGGTGCTCTTGGCGGTAGCGGGTTTGGCGCCGTCGGTCTTGCTGGCCGCCGATTTGCTCGCGGCCTTGGGTGGCTTGCTCGGCGCCAGCGCTTCGGCTTCGGCGAGCTTGCGCGCCATCTCCCAGTGGCGTTTTTCCTGCCCGGTGGGCTTACCCTCGGACTCCCAGATCTGATAGGCGAATTCACGAATGCGTTTATCGTCGGTACTCATCGCAGTGCTCCTGATTCAACTCAAGATTGGATAAAGACATTGACCGGGAAATTCCCCAGCGCGGCGCTGATCAGCAGCTCCCTTTGGGGTGTGACTGTTGCGCTTGAAAAAAATCCCTTCAGTTTTTCATCCTTGGCGGCGAACGGTAACGACACGCGGGTATCGCCCCAATCCGACGCAACCACCAGCGGCACGGCACTGTTTTCCAGCAAATGCGCCACATGGACAGGTACGACAATGATCGCTCGCTGCTGCGAGTCCTCACGCATGAAAGCCAGCACCCGGTGGGCCTGCTCGCCGAGTACTTCCAACGGCTGGTAGCGGCCCTGGCGCCATAGCTGCGGGTACTCGGCCCGCATGGCCAACGTCCTGGCGATCAATGCCTGCTTGATCCGGCCGTCACGCCAATCCCGTACCAGCGCGGCCGGCGTGTTGTCGGCGTGCATTGCCTCGCGGCGCGCCTGGAAATCCACCGGGCGGCGGTTGTCCGGGTCCACCAAGCTGAAATCCCAGAACTCGTTGCCTTGGTACAGGTCCGGCACGCCGGGTACGGTCATGCGCAGCAAAGTTTGCGCCAGGCTGTTGAGCGCACCCGCCGGCGCCATGGCGTGGACCGCCTCGGCAATGGCGCTGCGCAAGGGCAGCCCCTCATCGCCCAGCAGCAAGCGTTCGAGGAACATCTGGGTGGCTTGTTCATAAGCATCGTTGACCGCCGCCCAGCTGCTTTGCAGCTTGGCTTCGCGCAGGGCCTTGCGTTGCCATTGCCATAGGCGCTCGTTGTATTCGGCCAGTGCCTTGTGGTCTTGGAGGTCGAGGTCCAGCGGCCAGCTGCCGAGCAACGCTTGGTAGAGGATCAGTTCATCACCGGCCGAGGGCGCAGACGGGTCGCTGTGCAGCGAAGGCGAGAGGATGCGCCATTGTTCGACGCAGGTGGCGTACCAATCGGCGCGCTCGCTGAGCACGGCCAGTCTGGCGCGGGTGTCTTCGCCGCGCTTGTGGTCGTGGGTGGCGGTGGTGATCAGGTTGTCGGGAAAATGTTCGAGTCGCTCGAGGCATGCCTGGTGGAATTCTTGCACCGGGGCGCTGAAGCGCTCGGTGTTATAGCCGACGTCATTGCGCGACAGCAGCACCGCCGAGCGATAGAGCGCGGTGTCCTCCACGGCTTTGGCGGCCGCCGGCGAAGTCAGTTGCTGGAAGCGCACGCAGGCGTGACGCAGGCGTTTACGCTGGCTGCCCCGCGGACGTTGCCGCCAGGGCATTCCACCGAGCCAGCCGGCCAGGCAATCGAGCACCGGCCAATCGGCTTCGCTGAGTATTTGCCGGGCACCTTCCAGGGCTTGGTTGAAATACACTTCGTCTTCGGCGGAGCGCCCCATGGGCGTGATGTAGGTGCGGTATACCGGGAAATGCACGATCAACGCCTGCAAGGCCCGCCGAATCGCGCCGAGGGTCAGGTCGCGGGTCATCACATCGTCCCGGGCCACTTGCAGCAGGGCCTGGGCGACACTTTCAAAATCCCCGGCCAAGGAACCATTGAGAATCTGTTGGCGAGCCAGGCGGGCTTCTTCAATGAAATGTGCCGGCCGCTCGCTGTGCCGGCTCCAGAATTCAGCGAGGGGGGAGGCACCGGCCGGGTCGTGCTGCAGCAGCGAGACCTGGTTCATGAACTCGTAGCCGGTACTGCCATCGATGTTCCAATCCCGGCGCAAGGTCTCGCCATCGCCGAGGATTTTCTCGACGAAGATCGGCAGGTGCCGCGACGGCGACAACGAGTCAAGACGCCTGCGTAATTTGCGGCAGTAACCGCGAGGGTCTGCGAGACCGTCGATATGATCGATCCGCAGCCCATCCACCAAATCTTCGCCGATCAGTTCGAAAATCTTGGCATGGGTGGCTTCGAATACGGCCGGACGCTCGACCCGCAGCCCGCCCAGTTCGTTGACATCGAAAAAACGCCGCCAATTGATGTCGTCCGCTGCGGTGCGCCAGCTGGCGAGCCGGTAGCTCTGGCGCTCCAGCAACTGATGCAGGCGCTCGAAACCCTGGGGCTGGGTGGAGTCGTAGGCGCCCAGGTTGTCCTCAATGGCGGCAAGGATGCCGGCGTGTGCCGCCAGGTCCTGCAACTCTGCTTGCAGCGGGCGGGCGAGGGTGTGGGCATCGCTCTGGTAATTCAATGTAGTGAAGCGCTCGGCCAGGGCCTTGAGCGGTTCGGCCTGTTCGGCGGGCAGGGTTTCGGCGGGCTTGAGCAGCTCGCCGTAGTGCATCGGGCAAATCGGGAAGCGGTGTTCGTAATGCTCGACATAGAAGCTGCCCTGGGCGGAATCGAAGCGCAGTTGCAGGGTGCCTTCCTGCAAGGTCACGCCGTAGTCGCTGCCCAGGAACGGTAGCAACAACTGGCCTTCCATCAGCGGGTCCGGGGAATGCCACTGGATGTCGAAAAACTCGCCGTAGGGGCTCAGGCGTCCCCATTCCAGCAGATCCAGCCACCAGGGATTGTCATTGCCGCCGACGGCCATGTGATTGGACACGATGTCGAGGATCAAGCCCATCCGGTGCTCGCGCAACGTTGCAACCAAGCGCTTGAGCGCGGCTTCGCCACCCAGTTCGGGATTGACCAGGGTCGGGTCGACAACGTCGTAGCCGTGCATGGAGCCGGCCCGGGCCTTGAGCAGCGGCGAAGCATAAATATGGCTGATGCCCAGCGAGGCGAAGTACGGTACCTGGGGGATGGCATCGTCCAGGGTGAAGCCTTTATGGAACTGCAGGCGCAACGTAGCCCGCAGTGGTTGGATCAACGTCTGTTTCATCGGTCACGCTCGTTCGCCTGAAGTCGCGCGCAGGCGAGTATTTCCAGGCGCCGGGCGGCGTCCGGGTGGTCCAGCAGCGCCTGGCTCTGTTGGGTCAGGCGGCGGCGCCAGTTGGGGTGGGTGTCGATGGTGCCGGGCAGGTTGGCTTGCTCCTCGATGCCCAGGGCATCTTCGAGTGGCAGCAAGACCAGCGGCGCTCGGGTGTGGCCGAGGAAGCGCACGCTGGCATCGAGCACCTGGTCGGTCTCTCGATGTTCTTCGCGAAAATTCTGCGGGTCCTGGTTCAGAACTTGGCGCAGGCCTTCGCGTTCGCGCTCGCGGTGTTTGCGCCAGTCCATCTCGGTGGGGGAATCGATCAGGTCCAGCCGGGCGTTCCAGTCGATGTCATGACCGTGCCACCAGCCGTTTAGCGTTGGCAGGTCATGGGTGCTGGTGGTCGCCAGGGCGTTGTCCGGCCAGTCGAGGATGGGCTTGAAGTGGGTGTTGTCCTGTTCGAACAACAGTACGCGCATGCCCAGGATCGAGCGGGCGATGAGTTTTTCCCGCAAGCCATCCGGCACGGTACCGAGGTCTTCGCCGAGCACGATGGCCTGGTGGCGATGGGACTCCAGTGCCAGCAGGCGCAGCAGGTCGTCCACTGGGTAATACAGGTAGGCGCCATCGCTGGGTGGGGCGTCGTTAGGAATCACCCAGAGCCGCTGCAAGCCCATTACATGGTCGATGCGCAAGCCGCCGGCGTGGGCAAAGTTGGCCCGCAGCATTTCAATGAAGGCGCGAAAGCCGTTGCGCATCAGGCCTTCCGGGGAAAACGCCGAGATGCCCCAGCCTTGGCCGGAGCGGTTGAGAATGTCCGGCGGCGCGCCCACGGTCAGTGACGCGAGCAGTTCGTCCTGGCGGCTCCAGGCCTGGCTGCCGCCACCGTCGGCGCCCACCGCCAGGTCGGCGATCAAGCCGATGCCCATGCCGCTGGACTTGGCGGCGCTCTGGGCGCGTTCCAGGCAACGGGCAATCAACCATTGGCAAAAGGCGTAGAAGCCGATCTCATCGGCGTTTTCCTCGGCGAAATGGGCCAGGGCCGCGCTGCGTGGATCACGCAGTTCTTCCGGCCACTGCCGCCAGTCGAGGCTTTCGCCCCGGGCCGCGCGTTCGGCCTGCAAGGCTTCGAAGCGGCAATGGTTCTCCAGTGCTTCACCGCTGCTGTGACGAAAACTGCTGAAGTCTTCGTGCAACGGGTGCGCGCCCTGGCTGAACCCGTCATACAGGGCGCGGAGGATTTTCTGCTTGGCCTGGGCGGCGACCGGCCAGTCGATCAGCGGCTGCTCTTCCAGGTTGCGCAGTTGATTGGTCAAGCCGGTGGCGTCGATGGCGGTGCGCAGGGCACGTTCACCGAGGATGGTGCCGGGCGCGGCGTACAGGCTGTTGAGAAACAATCGGCTGGATGGCGAATAAGGGCTGTAGCGTCCGGTGTCGCTGCTGAACATGGCGTGCATCGGGCTGATGGCAATGGCCTCGGCACCGCGCTCGCCGGCCACCCGGGCCAGCTCTTCCAGGGCCTGGGTGTCACCGAAACCACCGTCGCCGGGGCGTCGCAAGGCATACAACTGCGCGCTCAGTCCCCAGGCCCGGGGCGTCGGGTCGTCCACCGCATCGGCCACGCTGTAGCAGCGGGCCGGTGCGACGGCCAGGGTGAAATGCTGGTTCTGGATATGGACGTGCTGATAGCCCACCGGGACCATCCCTGGCAGCCTGGCCTCGGCATCGAGGTTCAGGTGCAGTGTCGCGCCGTCTTCGAGTTTGATTTCGCAGGGCGTCCCGGCCTCGAAGTAGCGGCTCAAGTCCAGGCTGGCCCCGACATCGGCGGTGATCAGCGGTGGCAGTTGATGGTTCTGTTGATCCTCCTGTAACTGCAGCAGGCTGGCGTCGATTTCCTGGGCGCTGCCGGCGGGATGGCCCAGGCCGGTGAGGACCGAGCGCAGGACGGCCGGCGAGACTTTCTGGGCCCTGCCATTGGCATCGATCCAATCCACCGCCAGGCCCGCTCGGCCGGCGAGGATTTCCAGTTGCGCATCGCTCATAGGCGCTCTCCAGTGATGGTGGGCAAGGTTGTCGCCTGCGTCAGACTGACCAGCGCGCTGTAGGGCGCAAGGACGCCCTGTTGCAACAGACCCATGGCCTGCTGCGGATGTTCGAAAAGAATGCGTACCTCTTCCGGAGCCTGGTGTTCGACGGGGCGTTCGCCAAGGTTCAGGTCGATGCGCAACACGCTGCCATCGCCCAGTCGCCAGCGTGCGCTGACGGCGCCATGGCCCAGCACATCGGCCCCGAGGGCTTGAGCGCCGGGCAGGCGCGGGACGATGTCCTCACGGCGGATTTTCAGCAGTTGGCGATACAGCGCCTCGCTGGCCTGTTGCTCCGGTCGCTGTGGTTCCAGGCTCGGGCGTGACGCCTCGAAGGTGCCGGCCGCGTTGGGGTCGGGAATTCGCTCGCGTTGCTGCGGGTCGGCGAAAGCACTGAAGGCCTTGAACTCGTTGCGTCGGCCTTCGCGCACGAGTTCCGCCAGCTCGCCATGGTGGCTGGTAAAGAACAGGAACGGTTGTTCGGCCATTGCTTCATCGCCCATGAACAGCAGTGGGATCATCGGTGACAACAGCAACAAGGCCGTCGCTGCTTGCAGGGCCTGGGGGGCGGCGAGCTGATGCAAGCGTTCGCCGAGGGCACGGTTGCCGATCTGGTCATGGTTTTGCAGGAACAGCACGAATGCGCTCGGCGGCAGGTGGCCACTGGGCTCGCCCCGGGATTCGCCATGGCGATTGATGTGGCCCTGGAAGACAAAACCCTGGCTGAGGCAGCGTGCCAGTTGTTCCGTCGGCTGCTCGGCATAGTCGGCGTAGTAGGCGTCGGTTTCACCGGTCAGCAGCACGTGCAAGGCATTGTGGCCGTCGTCGTTCCACTGGGCGTCGTAGCCCTGTTCCAGCAGGCTGGCCTGGTTGTGTTCGTTTTCCACGGTCAGCCAGACATGCCGGACCGGGTCCACCTGTTCGCGCACCCTGGCTGCCAGTTCTTGAAGGAAATCCGGGTCTTCGATGGCATGCACCGCGTCGAGGCGCAGACCGTCGAAACGGTATTCCAACAGCCACATCAGCGCATTGTCGATGAAGAAGTCCCGCACTTCGCGACGGCGAAAATCAATCGCCGCGCCCCAGGGCGTGTGCTTGTCTTCGCGGAAGAATCCCTTGGCATAGCGGTGCAGGTAGTTGCCATCAGGGCCGAAGTGGTTGTAGACCACATCCAGGATGACGGACAGGCCATGACCGTGGGCACTGTCGATCAGATGCTTGAGCTGTTCAGGCGTGCCATAGGACGCCTGGGGCGCGTAGGGCAGCACCCCGTCGTAGCCCCAGTTGCGATCACCGGGAAACTGCGCCAGCGGCATCAGCTCGATGGCGGTGACGCCAAGCCCCGCCAGGCGCGCTAGATGCTGTTCGAGCCCATTGAAACCGCCGAGGGCGCCCACGTGCAGTTCGTAGATCACGGCTTCGTGCCAGGGGCGGCCGGACCACTGGGTGTGCCGCCAGGAGTAGGCATGGGGGTCGACCACCACGCTGTGGCGGTCAATGTCGCCGGCCTGGGCGCGAGAGGCCGGGTCCGGCACCTCCAGCTCGCCGTCGATGTTGTAGCGATAGCGGGTGCCGGCGGGGCAACGGGTCTGGATCATGAACCAGCCGTCGGCTTGGGGCAGTAGCGGTATTGAATCGCCAGTGTCGAGTTCGACACTGACAAAAAAGGCATCCGGGGCCCAGAGGGCGAAGCGGGTGTGCTCGTCATCCAGCATCACCGCGCCATGGGTCCATGTTTCAGGCGTCCTTGACGTCATTGTTACCTCATTGTCTGGCCGATTTTCCCAGGGACTTTGCCACCAGCTGTTCGTAGAGTTCGGCGTAGGGTTCCACGGCCTTGCACCAGTTGAACGGCGCCGACATGGCCCGGCAGCGCATGGCGTTGAGCAGGTCGGGGAACTCGAAGACCTTGAAGGCCCGGCTCAAGGCCTGTTTGTAGCTCTCCACCGTGGACTCATCGAACAGGAAACCGGTGATGCCATCTTCGATGGTGTCCGCCAAGCCCCCGGTATTGCGCGCCACCGGCAACGAGCCGAAGCGTTGGGCGTACATCTGGCTCAAGCCGCAAGGCTCGTAGCGCGATGGCATCAGCAGGAAGTCGCTGCCGGCAAACATCCGCCGGGCATCGGTTTCGTTGAAGCCGATGCGTACGCCGATGCGGCCGGGGAAGCGCAGCGCCAGTTCGCGCATGGCCTGTTCTTCCTCCGGTTCGCCACGGCCGATGATGGCGATCTGGCCACCGGACTCGACGATGAACTCGGCGACCGCTTCGGTCAGGTCCAGGCCTTTCTGGTAGACCAGGCGCGACACCACGGCGAACAGCGGGCCCGTGGAGTCGTCGAGGCCAAACAGCTCCCGCACATGGCTTGCGTTGACTGCCTTGCCTTCCCAGTCGCCGATGGCGAACTGGCGGAACAGGTGCGAATCGGTGGCCGAATCCCAGCTTTCGTCGATGCCGTTGGGAATGCCGCTGAGCAAGCCTTGTTGGGTCTTGGCCGCGAGGAAGCCGTCAAGCCCGCAACCAAACGCCGGGGTGGTGATCTCCTGGGCGTAGGTGGCGCTGACGGTGGTGATATGGCTGGAGTAGGCCATCCCGGCCTTGAGGAACGACAGTTTGCCGTAGAACTCCATGCCTTCCTGTTGCAGGGCGTGCTCGGGGATGCCCAGCTCCGGGCAGGAGGCGAGGCTGACCACGCCCTGGTAGGCCAGGTTGTGGATGGTGAACAGGGTCGGGGTGCGTTGCCCGCGCCAGTGCATGTAGGCGGGCGCCAACCCGGCTGGCCAGTCGTGGGCGTGGACCAGGTCCGGGCACCAGTGGATCTGCGCGAGGTTGGCGGCGATGTCGGCGGCGGCAAGGCCCAGGCGGGCGAAGCGAATGTGGTTATCGGGCCAGTCGCGGCCGTTGTTGGCGCCGTAGGGCGAACCCTCGCGGGCAAACAGTTCCGGGCAGATCAGGACGTAGATCACCAGGCCATCGGCCATGTCCATGCGCCCGATCTTGCAGGGCGGTAGCGCTGCGTGGCCGCCCAGTTCGCCGATGATGTGGATCGGATTGCCGCTGTTCATCACTTGCGGATAGCCGGGGATCAGTACCCGGACATCATGCAGCCCGGCCATGGCCCGGGGCAGTGCCGAGGACACGTCGCCCAGGCCGCCGGTCTTGACCAGGTCGGCGATTTCCGAGGTGACGAACAGGACTTTCTTGCGGTTGGGATTCTGTCGAGCGACGGGGAGCAGTGCCTTGCCGCCGGTGGCCAGCACCGGGGCCGTCGGCGACTCGGCCGCCGGCGGTAATTGTGAACGGACTTGTTGTGGTTCCAAGGCAGCACTGATCATAAATATCTCCCATTTTCTCGATCTGTTTCCGGCAAGCGCCAGAGCTGTTGTTTCATTGGCCGAATCCTGCGGCCAGGCGCACAAGCGCTACGAAGGAAAGCGAACGGCTACCCAAACGCGGCGAAGCGAAGCAGCTGGAGGAGCTGTTGCAATGACCAGTGCAAGGACTGCACCAGTCGCTATTGCCCTACCTCTAACCTGACCTGTCGCCGTTGCGAAAAGTTTCGACTTTTTTTCGTCTGGATGACCGGTCGGTTTTCCTCCCGGTTAGGCAGTCTAGGTCAGATCCTAGAGCGGTGCGGCTCGGTTCGTCGCATTGTCCGACAATCACGTTTTTTAGCGGCAATGTCTTACACGACGTTGGGGAATACGCACCGACGAAGTGCACATTCCTGAAAAGAAAAAAGTGTAGGGGGAGGGAGTTGGTTCACTGATGTGCGCGATGGGATGGCGCGACGCACCATCGGGGGGCGGGTGAAATAGCGGCGTTTTGATGGCTAATCACGCCCACTGGAAACACCCCTGTCCCCTGTGGGAGCGAGCTTGCTCGCGATAGCGGTGTGCCAGTCACCAACCCTGCAACTGACCCTCCGCTATCGCGAGCAAGCTCGCTCCCACAAAGGGAACAGTGGTGCTCCTGCTCAGCCCGCCGGCGTCAGCAACCGAATCGGCGTGCCCGCCGCCCAGGCCAGCAGGTCCTCGATCATCAAGGAATAGAACCTCTGGTAATTCTGTCGGCTGACGTAACCCACATGGGGCGTGGCCAGTACGTTGTCCAGGGTTCGGAACGGATGGGCGGCAGGCAAGGGCTCCTGGGCAAAGACGTCCAGGGCGGCACCGGCCAAGCGTTTGTGCTGGAGGGCGTCGATCAGGGCGGTTTCATCGACGATAGGCCCGCGGGAGGTGTTGACCAGCAGCGCCTCGGGTTTCATCCAGGCCAGCGCCTGGGCATCCACCAGGCCGCGGGTGCGTTCGCCGAGCACCAGGTGGATAGAGAGGATGTCGGCCTGTTCGAACAACGCTTGTTTGCTGACATAGGTCACGCCCACTTCGGCGGCTCGTTCGGCGCTGAGGTTCTGGCTCCAGGCGATGACCCGCATGCCGAACACCTGGCCGAATTGCGCCACCCGCGTGCCGATGCTGCCCAGGCCGAGGATTGCCAGCGTCTTGCCGTGCAGGTCGCCGCCCAGGCCTTGCTGCCACAGCCCGGCGCGCAAGGCATTGGCTTCCTGCACCAGGTTGCGGGTCAGGGCCATGATCAGCGCCCAGGTCAGTTCGGGCGTGGCGTGCTTGTAGCTGTCGGTGCCGCAGACCTGGATGCCCAATTCGGCGGCGGCCTTCAGGTCCAGGGCGGCATTGCGCATGCCGCCGGTGAGGAGCAGCTTGAGATTGGGCAGGCGGCGCAGCAGGCCTTCGTCGAACACGGTGCGTTCGCGCATCACGCAGATCACCTCGAAGCGCTGCAAACGTTCGGCGAGGGTGTCGCGGTCGGCGGGATAGTCATGGAGAAACGTCACCTGGCCGACGCTGTCGAGCACCGACCAATCCACCACGCCGCGTGCCACATCTTGCCAATCGTCTATGACTGCTATTTGCACCGCCATGGATCACCTCGTCAGGGAATGGGTTTGTCCAGCCAGCCGAGCAGCGCCTTATGGAACCGATCCGGCTCTTCCATTTGCGGGGCGTGCCCCAGATTGGGGAACTCCACCAGGGTCGCGCGCGGAATCAGCCCGGCCACCTGCTTGCCCAGTACCTCGTAGTGGCCCAGTTTGGCCTTGACCGCCGGCGGCGCGATGTCGCTGCCGATGGCGGTGGTGTCCGAGGTGCCGATCAGCAGCAGGGTGGGCACGGTCAGGTCCTTGAACTCGTAGTAGACCGGCTGGGTGAAGATCATGTCGTAGATCAGCGCCGAGTTCCATGCCACTTGCTGATGACCCGGGCCCTTGTTCAAGCCGGCAAGCATGTCCACCCAACGGTCGAACTCAGGTTTCCAGCGGCCGGCGTAATAGGTAGTGCGCTCGTAATTGCGAATCCCCTCGGCGGTGACCTTCAGCTCACGGGCGTACCATTGGTCCACGGTGCGGTAGGGCACGCCCAAGGCTTTCCAGTCTTCCAGGCCGATGGGGTTGACCATTGCCAGGCGTTCGACCTGATCGGGAAACTGCAACGCGTAGCGGGTGGCGAGCATGCCGCCGGTGGAATGGCCGAGGACGATGGCTTTCTGTACGCCGAGGGCCTTGAGCAAGGCCTGGGTGTTGGTTGCCAGTTGCTGGAAGCTGTACTGGTAATACTCGGGTTTGCTCGAGGTGCAGAAGCCTATCTGGTCTGCCGCGACGACCCGGTAGCCGGCCTCGCTGAGGGCCTTGATCGAATCGCCCCAGGTGGCAGCGCAGAAATTCTTGCCGTGCATCAGCACCACGGTGCGGCCATTGACCTTGCCTTGGGCCGGCACGTCCATATAGCCCATCTGCAAGGATTGGCCCTGGGACTGTAAGGCGAAATGCTTGAGGGTGTAGGGGTATTCGAAGCCTTCCAACTGCGCACCGTAGGCCGGGCCTTCCGGGGGATTGGCGGCCTGGGCGAGCAGGGGCAGGGCGGCGGTGAGGAACAGGCTGGGCAACCAACGGGGCATGATTCGGGGCATGGTCGATCTCCTTGTGGCCGCCGCCGATCCTGGCGCGACTCGATTATGGCGACATTAACCACAGGCAACCGAACGGCCCGAACGTTCAACCCATCCAGCCCAGCGTGGCCAGGGCGAGCACGCCATAGCGCATGCCTTTGGCCAGGGTCACGATCAGCAGGAAACGTCGCCACGGCTCGCCCATCACCCCCGCCACCAGGGTCAGCGGGTCGCCGATGATCGGCAGCCAACTGAGCAACAGTGACCAGCGGCCGAAGCGCTGGTAATGCAGGCGAGCCTTGTCCAGGTGGGCCGGGCTGACCGGAAACCAGCGGCGGTCCTTGAAGTGTTCCAGGCGCGTGCCCAGCCACCAGTTCACCAGCGAACCCAGGACGTTGCCGACTGTGGCGACCGCGAGCAGCAACCCGGTTTCGTGGCGCTCGCTGAGCAACAGGCCGACCAACAAGGCCTCCGACTGCAGCGGCAACAAGGTCGCCGCGCCGAACGCCGCCAGGAACAAGCCGATATAGGCTTCGCCCATCAGTGGGCCGGGTAATCCGCCACCACGGTTTGGGTCCCGTCTTTTTTCAGGCCGATCACTTGATAAGCGTCGCTCATGCCATCCATTTCCATGCCGGGCGAGCCCATGGGCATGCCTGGCGCGGCCACGCCGAGCAAGTCATCGCGCTTGCCCAACGCCAGCACCTGGTCGGCCGGGACATGGCCTTCGACGAATTTGCCGTTGATTTCGGCGGTGTGGCAGGAGCGCAGGTTCGGCGCCACGCCCAGGCGTTGCTTGACCGAACTCATGTCGGCCTCGACATGGTCGTTGACCTTGAAGCCGTTTTCTTGCAGATGCGAGATCCACTTTTTGCAGCAGCCGCAATTGGCATCGCGGTGCACATCGATGGTCACCGGCTCGGCGGCCTGGGCCAGGGAGGTGAGGAACAGGGCGCTCAAGGCGAGCAGGTGCAGGGGGTTGGCCATGGAGGTGGTCTCGTGTCGTACGGTTTGGAGGGAGGATAACAGAGTAGCGAGCACGAGCTGACAGGGGGCTGAGGCGGGGATTACAGAATTGTCAGGTGGGGGGCGGAAGAAAACCTGTGGGAGCGAGCTTGCTCGCGATAGCGTCGGATCAGCCGACATTGATGTTGACTGTTCGACCGCTATCGCGAGCAAGCTCGCTCCCACAGGAGGGCAGATCTGGAATTTGCGTGTCGCCTTAGCGCACCTTGAACCGTCCCATGATCGCATTCACCCGCGTGTTGGCTTCCAGCAGTTGCCGGGTATTGGCTTCGCTGGCCAAGCCGCTTTCCACCAGTTCCTCCACCATGTGGCGGATTTGCACCATGCTGCGATTGATCTCCTCGGTCACCGCGCTCTGTTGCTCGGCGGCGGTGGCGATCTGGGTGCTCAGGCTGTTGATCTGGCTGACCGAGCCGGCCATTTCGTCCAGGCCCGAGTTCACCCGTGACGTCGCATCGGCGGCCGACTGGCAGCTGGCCTGGGTGTTTTCCATGGCCGAGACCGACGAACTCACGCCCTGGGTCAGGCGGGTCAGCATTTCGTTGATTTCCGAGGTGCTGGCCTGGGTGCGAGCGGCGAGGGCGCGGACCTCGTCGGCCACCACGGCAAAACCACGGCCTTGCTCACCGGCCCGGGCGGCTTCGATGGCGGCGTTGAGGGCCAGCAGGTTGGTCTGCCCGGCGATGGCGCCGATCACACCGAGGATTTCGGTGATGCGCTGGGCGTCCTGTTGCATGCTCTCGACCTTGCGGGTGGCGCTGGCCACTTCATCGATCAGCGCCACCACACTGTTGGAGGCCTCGCCGACCACCACGCGGGAGCGGTCGGCATGCTCGTTGGCGCGTTGGGTGAACGCGGCGGTCTCGGCGGCGTTTTGCGCGACGCTTTCGGCCGTGGAGCTCATCTGGGTAATGGCGGTCACGGTCTGGTCGGTTTCCGAGGCGTGGCGCATCAGGATTTCGCTGGTGTGGGCCGAGGTCCGCTGCAGATCGCCGAGGCTCGACGCCATGGCGCCGGTGGCCTGGGTGACTTCACCGATCATGCCTTGCAGGTAAGCGATGAAGCGGTTGACCGAATGACCGATCGCGCCCAATTCATCCTCGGCCCGGATGATGATGCGTCGGGTCAGGTCGGCATCGCCCGTGGACAAGGCGTCGATGTTGCCTTTGAGCACCTTCATGCGGTGGGTCAATTGGCGGATCGCGTAAAGTTGCATCAACACCAACAGGATCACCATTGGGATCTGCAGCAGGCTCAAGGTGTTCAGCACATCGTCGCGTTGGGCGGTGATCAGTCGGGTTGGCAGCGCAGTGGCAAGGAACCACGGCGAACCTTCGATAGGGCGCATGAAGAAGGTGCTGGCCTCGCCCTTGTTGTCGAACTCGACCCGCTGCAACGGCTGGTCACGCTTGGCCAGGCCTGCCTTGACCTGGGCAGCGAATGGCGAGGATGCCGCCAGGTCGCCGATATTCTTCAACACGATCGGCCCGCTGATGCGCGAACTGTTGCTGATGATCTTGCCGTCGCCTTCGACGATCAGCATTTCGGCGCTCAGGTCGGCTTCCTTGCGCGCAATCAGGTCGTTGAAGAAGCCCAGGGTCACGTCGATGGTGGACACGCCGTAAGGCACGCCATTCTTCTGGATGGCCATGGCGCAGTTGGTGCGGGGCTCGGCGCTGGCGTCGTCTTTATAGGCTGCGGCCCAGGCGCATTTGCCAGGCGGCGTGGCCATGCCGCCCTTGTGCCAGGGTTGCTCGTAATAGTTGGGCGCGGCGTCACTGTTCCAGAAGGTATTGACCACCAGCTTGCCGGACGCATCGCGATGCCAGAACGTGCTGAACTTGCTACGTCCCTCGGCCCGCTGGTTGGGCAACGGCCAGATCCCGCCGCCGAAGACTTTCAACTCGCCGTACTGGTCAACCAGCCCCGGCAATACTTTGTCGATGGCATCGCTGTCGAGCAACGGGATGGTCTGGGTGATGCTGCGTTGCTGCGCCTGCACCTTGTTCAGTTCGCCCTGGATCTGCTCGGCAACCTCGGCGATGCGGTTCAGCGCCACTTGCTCTTCAGTCTGGCGCAGCTTGGGCGCCACCAGGTAACTGATGCCCACCACGGTCAGGAGGGACAACACCAGCATGAAAATGACCAGGAACAGGGTGTAGCGAGCCTGAATCGTTCGGAATGAGGGCATGTGGAAATCCTTGCACGAAGGCGACTTTCTGGAGCAGGCGGATGGGCAGTCCTGATTGTATCGGCCTGGGGTGATGCAGCTTTAGAGGTCAGTCGGTCAAGGAATAAAACGAGGGGATTGCACGAAGACTTGCCTTCGGCTGTACCATGATGCCCCCTTGGCAGCCTGTCATTCCGGCAATACGGTATGGACCTGGCAGCCTTTGGATACAGAACGGATACATTCAGGAAATTGGCAATGACTCATTCGCAACGTTTGAAATACTCGATTCTGATCGTTCTCGTCGTCCTGGCAATCATGCTGGGGCTGTCCTGGATGCAGGGCCAGGGCATGATCAGCGAGCAGCTGTTTCAATACATCGCCATTGCCGTGGCGGTCATCGTGGTGGTGATCAACGGCGTGATGCGGCGCAAGGTCAAGCCCTGAGCGCCGGGTTCAATCCTCGGCTTCGAGCACGGCCATCGCGCTGGGGTGCAGGCGGTAGCTTTTATCGGGGTTGAGGGTCACGACGCCCTCGCTGCACAGGCGCTTCAACACCTCGCGCACGCTGAGAAAGGACAACGGAATGTCCAGCCCCAATAACTGGCTGTGCACACCACGCACGCCCAGGCAGCGGTTTTCGTGGGCGGCCTTGAGCAGCGCATCGATAACTTTGAGGCGAATCAGGCTGGTCCTGAGCCCGAAGCTCTTGAGCAGGCGCCTGATGTGGTCGTTGCCGCCGCGCTCTGGCGGCCTGTCGAATTCACGGTGGGTGGCATTCAGCGAGACGCCGGTCGGCCTTGGCTTGCCCTCCATGGGCAGTTGCGCGTTACGCATGCAGAAACTCCTTACCAGCCTGATCAGAAAAGGTCACGAATACTCTCCTGTTATAGGACGAACGAGGATGGGCAATCATGAAGGCGGCGATGTGAAAAAATTGCCCCGGCTTCGTCAAACCCCCGTGCTCAAGCGGCGCCAGGCCATTAATTTTTTTTTATCCGGTTCGTTTTCAAGGTAGGCACATTCCGGTTCAGCATGCGGTGTGTGATTTCCCAGGCGGGCCGAGTGTTGTCTACAGGCGCAGCGGTAGCCGTTCTGGTTTTTGCGGTTTTCATCAGGAGAGAACGTGAGAATGTCCGGGCAGTTATCGAGGGTTGGCCTTACAGGCGCTTTTCTAGGGATCGCCCTCGGGCTCAGCCCTGTGGTCTATGCGCAGGACGATGGGGCGCAGGCCAGTGCCGAGATCCGGCGCACCCGTTTTGGCGTGCCGCATATCCGGGCTCAGGACGAGCGTGGGTTGGGTTATGGCATCGGCTATGCCTACGCCCAGGACAACCTGTGCCTGCTGGCCAATGAGATTGTTACGGTCAACGCCCAGCGCTCGCGTTATTTCGGGCCCGAGCAGGTCACGGTCGAACAGCGGGAGAACCGCGTCAGCGACCTGTTCTTCAACTGGCTCAATACGCCGCAAGCGGTTTCCGGTTTCTGGCAGGCCCAGACGCCCCAAGTGCAGCAATTGGTCGAAGGCTATGCGGCGGGCTACAACCGCGCGTTGGCCGAGCACAAGGCCAAGGGCCTGCCCGAACAGTGCGCCAGCGAGTGGGTACGGCCAATCACTGCGCTGGACTTGGTCAAGTTGACCCGTCGGTTGTTGGTGGAAGGCGGCGTCGGCCAATTCGCCGAAGCCCTGGCAGGTGCGCAACCGCCCAAGGCGACCGCGCTCGCCGCCGCTCCGGCCGCGAGTTTCGCTGCCGCCGCGACCCGGCAGCAGCGTTTTGCCCTGGAGCGCGGCAGCAATGCCCTGGCCATCGGCAGTGAGCGCTCGTTCAACGGTCGTGGGATGTTGTTGGCGAACCCGCATTTTCCGTGGGTGGGCGGCATGCGTTTCTACCAGATGCACCTGACCATTCCCGGCAAGCTGGACGTCATGGGCGCGGCGCTGCCAGGCCTGCCGATGATTAACATCGGTTTCAGCCAGCACCTGGCCTGGACCCACACCGTCGACAGTTCCAAGCATTTCACCCTGTACCGCCTGCAACTCGACCCGAAGGACCCGACCCGCTACTTGCTCGATGGCAAGTCCGTACCGATGAGCCAACAGACGGTCACAGTGGACATCCAGCAACCCGACGGCCAGGTGCAGACGGTTTCCCGCGTGGTCTATGGCTCGCAGTTCGGCCCGATCGTGCAATGGCCCGGCCGGCTGGACTGGGATAACCGGTTCGCCTACAGCCTGCGGGACGCGAACCTGGAAAACGATCGGGTGCTGGCCCAGTGGTACGCCATGAACAAGGCGGTCACGCTCAAGGACTTGCAGGCCGCCGTCCATGAGATCCAGGGCATTCCCTGGGTCAATACCCTGGCGGTGGACGACCAGGGGCAAAGCCTCTACATGAATGTGTCGGTGGTGCCGAACGTCGATGCCGACAAACTGTCCCGGTGCAGCGATCCCAGGGCCGGGTTGCAGATGATCGTGCTGGATGGTTCTCGCAGCGAATGTGCCTGGGGCAGCGATGCCAAAGCGGTACAGAAGGGCATTTATGCCGCCGACAAGCTCCCGCAGCTGCTGCGTCGTGATTATGTGCAGAACTCCAACGATTCGGCCTGGATGGTCAACCCGGCGCAACCCTTGTCCGGTTATTCCCCGTTGATCAGCCAGCACGGCCAGCCACTGGGGCTGCGCGCGCGTTTTGCGCTCGAGCGGATGGGCCAGTTGGCCAAGGCCGGGCCGGTGAAGGTGGAGGATTTGCAACACATGGTCATGGACGATCAGGTGTACCTGGCGGACCAGGTGATGCCGGACCTGCTCAGCGTATGCGCCGGTGACCTGGGGAGCGATGCGCGGACGTTGGCCGAAGCCTGTGCCAGCCTCAAGGCCTGGGATCGCAAGGCTGGTTTGAATAGCGGCCTGGGGTTCGTGCATTTCCAGCAGATCATGGAACGGCTGCAGGCGCTGCCTGACTCATGGCGCGTCGCGTTCGATCCCAAGGATCCGCAACGCACCCCGCGCGGCCTGGCGATTGAGCGGCCGCCTGTGCTCAAGGCCGTGCGCGAAGCCATGTTGGCCTCGGTGGAGGCGGTGAAGGCTGCCGGGTTGTCGAAGGACAGCCGATGGCAAGACGTCCAGGTGGCCAGCAGTGGCGCCCGACAGACACCGATCCACGGCGGCCCCGGGGAGCTGGGCATCTATAACGCGATCCAGAGCGTGCCGGGGGCGAACGGCAAGCGAGAGGTGGTCAGCGGCACCAGCTACCTGCAAGTGGTGACGTTTGACGATAAAGGTCCACAAGCCCAGGGGCTGTTGGCGTTCTCCATTTCCAGCGACCCTGCTTCGCCTTATTCGGCCGACCAGACCCAGGCGTTTTCGCAGAAACAGTGGAGTGTGCTGCCCTTCACCGAACAGCAGATCAAGGCTGATCCACAGTATCAGGTCCTGATTATTCGTGAGCGGGATGAGGCGGGCAGGGTGGCGACGCAATAACCGCTGTTGTACCTGAGGCGTTCGGCAAACCCGTGGCGAGGGAGCTTGCTCCCGCTTGAGCGCGAAGCGCTCACAAATGGGTCTGCTGCGCAGCCCAGCGGGAGCAAGCTCCCTCGCCACAGGTTCGTCATTCCCTTTAAGTGAACAGAATTTCGTTCCCAAAGAGGCCTTTTCAGTTATTGAACCGGCCGTTGCCCGATGGGATTGAGCACCGGGTTGCCGTCCTTATTCTGCGTCAGGTAGACCGGCAGGACTTTCGGCAACGAAGCCACAAGGTTCTGTACTTCGCCGATGTTGTAGACACCCCCGACACGCAGGCCGCCGGTGCTGTTGTCAGCGAGCATTACGGGACGGTCGAGGTAGCGGTTGATCAGCGGCAGCGCATCGCTCAGGGCAAGGTTATCCAACACCAACTTGCCGTTGCGCCACGCCAGCGAGCTGTCGTTGGGATCGGTCTCGCGGACTTGCGGTTGGTGGTCGCCCGCCTTGTAGCTCGCATGCATGCCCGGCGAAAGTTGCAGGCCGTTATGGGTGAGCGCCTGGTTACTGATGACCTTGACCGAACCTTCCACCAGCGTGACCCGCACCTGGTCCTGGTACATCCAGACGTTGAAGCGCGTCCCGGTCACCCGCACCTGGCCTTGGCCGGCGCGCACGACAAACGGATGTTGTTTGTCATGGGTGACGTCAAAAAACGCCTCGCCTTTTTTCAACGTCACCCGACGCTCGTTTTTGTAGTTGGCGAAGGTTAGCTCGCTGCCCAGGTTGAGTTCGACCTGGCTGCCGTCGTCAAGCGTGATCTGGCGGACGCTCGTGCCGGCTTCGAATCGCTCGTAGGAATTGGCAACCCAGCCCAGATTCCAGCCGGTGTAGGCGGCCACGGGCAGGCCCACGACGAGCATCGCGGCGGCGACAGCCAACCGGCTCCAACGCGACCGGAGCCTGGACGCTGGGGCGGGGGCTGCTGGCTCGACGCGCGGCAGATGATCGGCCACCTCCCAGATTTCCAACATGGCTTCGTATTCGAACGCATGCAGCGGATCGGCATCGTGCCATTGCTGGAACGCCTGCCGTTCGGCATCGGTGCAGTCGACGGCATGCAGACGCATGCACCAATGGGCAGCGGCATCGGTGATGGCGTCGTATTCGGCTTCCGAGAGGGTATGTTCGGTCATTGTTTCGTCCTGATTTGCCGCATTCTAACCTTCCACCACCGCTGTCGAGAACAGCGGTGATGGCGTTTGCGCACTAAAGAACGGTTTTTTTATCGTCGTATCGAGCGTTGTTTCTCGTGTCACTGTTGCATGATCGACGTGAAAAAAAGATCAATGGGCAGAGCGGCGCTGGTCGAGCTGGCGCCCTAGTTCGCAGATCAACAGGGTAATGGAGTCGGCATTGCGGAGTATGACGTCGATCCGCTTGTCCGGTAAAAGGGGGTCGAGGAAAGCATCACGTGCTTCGTTCATGTTGCGGGTCCCTGTTATTTTCAGGATTTCCTTCACCGTCTCCTTCTCTCGGGGGAAAAACTCCAGGCCTTTGTAGGTATTGTCGTTCTCATCCCACTGCGTAAATAGTTTTGATTTTGGGGTGCTTAATGAAAGCCCGTCCTGTTGCAGTTCTTTTTGCAGTTCATATTTCACTTTTCCCAAATGAGTTGCTGTTGAAATCAAATCCAGGAACGGCATCGGCGCATCGAGATAGATAATATCGAGCGTATTGAACAACTGATGGGATATTTCGTGGATAAATGTCGCGCCCTGGGCGTGAGCATCAACATCAAAGGAATCGGGGACGATGCTTTTATACCAATCCAGACCCAGGTCAAAGAAAAACTGTGTGATATAAATTCTTCCCCGCGCTTCAGGTTCGAGTACAAACGCCGTGGCCCTGTCCGCCAGATGTTTCAGGCTGCCAACAACGATTTGGTCCGCATGTTGCAATTCCCAGGTCGGGTCGGCCAGTGCTTGGCAGATCGGTGAAATCGCTGTGTCTATTTTCCCTACAAGCCGGGGGTCTACCACGTTTACGTTGAAGAACGATTTCAGGTAAGTATCCAACCGCGAGCCTGATAGCACCTGCCGTTTAAGTTGCTCAAGGTTTTGCAAGGCATTGGAGCAGTAGAGCCGTGCGGTCGCCAGCGCTTGAACAATCGTATTGGCACGATATGGGTATTTTCTACGTATCTCAGCCATGCCCCGTGCCTCGATGTTCAATGTCCCCTTGGCTTTGAAATCACTGTAGGTGACGGCCATTTTCGACCCGGCCTTGCCAAAGCGAATCGTCTGGCGCTGCGGGTCAATCGCCCATGTCCAGTCATCAGGCGAATACTTCACTAACGGCCCTTCGCCGTCGTCGTGAATGATTCGCCAGGCCAGGCCGGCTTTTGCCACTTGATAGACCTTGCCGGCAAGGGGAATGTAGCGCTTGCCGGTTTCCACTGCCCTGTAGGTTCCGTCCATCACATTGAGTTGAAGATCCGAGAGACTGACATCCAACGCTTCGAAGACTTGCAAGTCGGTGCGGGCCGAAGCCGTGCAGGCGATGTCCTTCCAATTCAGCGGTGACGGGGCGCTCGCCGAAACCGGTTCGATGGGGTCAAGAAGGCCGAATGTATCGGCGCGATTCAAAAAGCCAAGTGAAACCATCTCCGCGGCGCCAGCGATGAAGTTGTGCAATCCGCTTTTCCAATCATGCTGCTGCAAGTCTTCGGCGGAATCCTTGAAGTCCTGGTAGCTTTCCCAAAGTGTGTCCAGAAAGGATAATTTGGCCGGTAACTGTTTCCCCAGCATCCTGACGCCGGTGCTGAACAGATGGAGGGCTGTTGCCCAATCAGACTGACGGTGGTTCTGGGTTTGCGCGGTCAACATATCTGCCAGTAACGCGACGTTGTCGTCATACAGCGTGTGCAGAACATTGGTATTGATGGGACTGAAGCCCAGGGTCACCTCCGATGATCTCCCCCGGGTGGACGCAAAGAGATTTTTAAACGTGGCTTGTTGCGCCTTGGGAAGCCGGCGAATCAGCAAATCCTGGAGCGCACCGGGGGTATTGAATGCAGCGACGATGCGCTCTTCACTTTCGAACTCTTGCAACAGATCACCGTCATGGTAGGGCGAATACAGGACGTGAGGGCTGGTTGCATCGTTAATCGAGCTGAACAGGTAAAGCCCCAACGCTTTAATCGCGGCACCGCCTTCGGTCTTGATCAGCTCCACAGGGCGGAAGTAGGCGCTAAAGCCCTCGACTGCTTGGCGAGCGATGGCGTCCGGCATATCCATGACTTGCCGAAACAGGTCGAATGCCGTCGGGGAGAGGTGTTGCTGCAGATACCGTGCGTGCGCGTACTGCAACAATTGCCAGGGCAGTTGTTGGTGAAAGCGCCGCTTTCTGGACCGCACGGCTGCCGTTGGCCCAGAAAGGGATTCGGTTACGTCGTTTTTATAAGTGGTCGGGATTTCCAGGGACAACAAGATTTGCCGTACCGCCATTTCGTTAAAACCGTCAGGCAATGGCTGGGTGGATGTTGACGAAACCTTGAAACCCTTCTCGGTCACATCGATGTGATTCAACGCAAAGTCGGTCAATGAACTGGCTGGCCCAACGATCGCCAGGTTGGGCGTAATCCGGACGGTGTCGGGGTCCAGGTTTTTCCCAGGAAAGCGCGCGTCCAATAGCGCTTGCTGTTTTTTGCGCACATAGGTGCCCAGGGGCTCGATGCCGTCCAGGTAATCCTTGCCGTCGGACACGCTGTTTTTATATTGCTCAATCACTTCTACGTGCACACGCCTTTCTTCAAGGGGGGCCGTGCCAAGCCAGGCAGGCAGTTTCTGCTGGCGTTTAATTGCCTGGGCAAGAGAGGTGGCGCGCTTCAGATTGGTGGGCGCTCCTTTGTGCAGGAGCGCCTGAAGACTTTTGATCAAGGCCGGCCCGGTAAGTCGCCAATCGCCGGCTCTCAATGTGCTCAGATAGCCGTACTCGGCCTCGAAGTATTTGATGAATGAACGCATCCGATTGACCAGCACATTGTCTTCGATCAGTTCATAAGCAAGGAGCTGGTAGCGCCTATGGGGCAAGCGTTGAGGGGCAGTGAGATTTTCCAGCAAGCCAAAGCGTCTTTGAGAGTCGAGCAGACGTTGATTCAATCTCTGAGTGGCGCTATCAACGGACGAAAAAGCCTGCAAGCCCTCGGCGGGCGTCCACAGAATGGCCATGCCTGAGTGGGGCGTATCGAGTCCGCCACGCTCGGTTAATAGAAAACAACTGGCGAGAGGCAACTGAACCGTTCGACCTTCTTCGCTGCATGCGAGCTTCAACGAATAGACGTCTGGCCGAAAGCCCCTGACGGTTGTGCGTTGCGAACGGTCCGGGTAGTCCGGGTCGTAGGCAAAAACCGTTTTGATCAGATCATTTGCAATCGGCGGCAGGCTCGAATCAAGCGCCCTGAGTTCGGCCTCGGCACGGATGCCCAAGGAATAAACATTGGTCAGTTCCGCCAGCAGCGGCCTGAGGGGGTTGAGCAGCGAAACGTCGGCAGATGTCGGTAATTGACTAAAGAGGCCGTCGAAAGCGTCCTCGACATCGGTATAGCTCTTGATTTTCCTTTCCATTTGATCGGCCAGGAAGTTGGATGGGCGCAGGTCGCCATGAAACGCGGGATGCGTCCCCCAATGTCCGGCGGTTGGCTGACTCAAAAGGCTTTTGTTGATGAACGCACGTATATCCAGCGCCTTGTCGATAAACGAGTGGATGTCGACAGGGGCCTGGCGCGACATTTCCAGCGCGTAGTGCAGGTTCCCCACCTGTTTGTCGATGATGGCGCTGGCCAGGGATTCGGCGACTGGCAAGGCCACGGGTTTACCCGAAACCTGCGGGTCGTCAAAACTCTGGAAACGGTTACGGTCTTCCAGGCTGAGAAGGCTATAGAGCGTTTCCTTTCGTTCGACAGTAGCCGGCATACCGAGCAAGGCCTGTTTGAACCCCAGGTGATTTTCCACTTTCTGAAGAGGGTAGCCGGGGGTGTAGAGATAATGACCCTCGCCGCTAATCATCAAGGAACCCGCGAGTTCCACGTCATTGGGCTCGTATTCCCAGAGCCGGATCGTTTCGATAAACAAAAGTGCCTCGTTCCGACGAGACGGCCGGAATAGCCGAAACAGTTCTCGACTTTGCCCTTCGGTCAGTTGGTTTTTTTCTCGCTGGATCAAAATAGTCGCCCGCAACGCCTCCTCGATGAACAGAGACAGTAATTTGCGGCGAGGAACATAGAAGGCGCTGCGCGCCTGCCAATAGGCATTGATGCATTCCGTAAACGCGGGGATCAGCTTGGCGGCCGTGGTCTTCACGATGTTTTCCCACTGCTGCGCATTGTCGGGCGAAGCGCTTGTACCGGGATGCGAGAGGTCGGCTTCATACCCGGGAGGCCAACCCTGATTGTGGAAATAGATCAGGACCGCGTCGCTCAATGAAACGCTTTCAATGACCGGTGTCGCCGTCGGATCGCTCAGGCGACTGCGTTTTCGAAGCGCCACGCGGGCCTGCCCATGATCCAGATCCGGAAGGATCTCGCTGAGTACCTGATCCAACATCGAGGCGAGCGAAGGCAGTTTGATCAGCTCATTCACCATGGATCGGGCATTAAGGTCCTGGGCGTGTTCGATGGATTCGATCTGAGCCTTGAACACGTCGCCGCTGATCGTGCCCCTGTCCTGCCTGATGGTGGGTGTGCTGTTGAGTTCCCTGCGCTGGGAGAGCGACAGGAACCGAAACAGGTCGTCGCGCGCCGTAGGATTGCGCAACATCTCGTCAATTTCTTTCTCGACGGCTTGCCGATTGTCGAACTTTGTAATTCCACCTTGCGGCGTATAGAGGTACGCCGTTTCGGTGTCCGCTGCGCCAGCCGTTGTCGAGACCCTGAGGACAAAACAGCCGGCCAGCGGAATCGGGGATTTACCCTCGGCCGCAAGCAGGATCGTTTCGGCGGCCATCGGTGGGGTTTGTGCGGTGCGCAGTGTGTGGCTGGGCAGGGAAACATGCCGCAGCCAGTCGAGGTCTGCCTGCGTCAAGCCGTGGGTTGCGATCAATTCGTCCGGTGTGGCGGCAGCCAAGACCTCGGGAAATAAAAGTGGCATGTCTTCAGTGGGCATCGTTGCATCTCGATCAAGGCACCGCGAGGCGGTGCGAACAAGGAGGGAGCCGCCAGACTAGGCAACGACGAACGAGCAAAGGTGGTACATAGTTACCGCACGCTGGTTTCCTGACTTACTGGCCCGCCGCCACGGGCAAGGATTGACAGCCCGCGCCTGAAACGGTGTTTAATCACCGGGCGGGTCCTTCACGCTGTTGCTACCTCCAACAATCATTCCGGAGCTTCAGATGTCTGCGCCATCCGATCATGCTGCTTCTCGCACCCTGTCTTTCGATGCTCTGGTGAGTTTGCTGGAGAAGATTTTCCTGCGTCATGGCACCTCGACCGAAGTCGCCCGGTGCCTGGCTGAAAACTGCGCCGGGGCCGAGCGCGACGGCGCCCACAGTCATGGGGTGTTTCGCCTTCCCGGGTATGTCTCGACGCTGAACAGCGGCTGGGTCAACGGCAAGGCCGTGCCGGTGGTCGAAGACGTCGCCTCAGGGTTCGTCGCGGTGGATGCCGGCAACGGCTTTGCCCAGCCAGCCCTGGCCGCCGCGCGCCCATTGTTGGTGGAAAAGGCCCGCAGCGCCGGTATCGCTGTCCTGGCCATTCGCAACTCCCATCACTTCGCGGCGCTCTGGCCGGATGTCGAGCCGTTTGCCTACGAAGGCCTGGTGGCACTGAGTGTGGTCAACAGCATGACGTGCGTGGTGCCCCATGGCGCGGACCGTCCATTATTCGGTACCAATCCCATTGCCTTCGCCGCGCCACGGGCCGACGGTGAGCCGATTGTCTTCGACTTGGCCACCAGCGCCATCGCCCACGGCGACGTGCAGATTGCCGCGCGCAAGGGCGAGTTGTTGCCGCCGGGCATGGGCGTGGACAGCCTTGGCCAACCGACCCGCGACCCCAAGGCGATCCTCGAAGGCGGCGCGCTGCTGCCGTTTGGCGGGCACAAGGGCTCGGCGTTGTCGATGATGGTCGAGTTGCTGGCGGCGGCGCTGACGGGGGGCAATTTTTCTTTCGAATTCGATTGGAGCAATCATCCGGGCGCCAAGACGCCATGGACCGGCCAGCTGTTGATCGTGATCGACCCCAGCAAGACCGCCGGGCAAGACTTCGCCGAGCGCAGCCGGGAACTGGTCAGGCAGATGCATGGCGTCGGGTTGCGACGATTGCCGGGCGACCGTCGTCATCGCGAGCGCGGCAAAGCCAATGAGCAGGGGATTACGTTGGACGAGCAGACGTTGGCGCAGTTGCGGGAACTGGCGGGCATTTGAGCCCCAGCGGTGGCAGCCAAGGTGGTTGCCACCCGCTTTATCGCGGCCCCGTGCCTTGCCGTGACACGCTGGGCCAAGCCTTCTACTATGACGGCTTCTTTTTTCTGGAATCGCCTGGATGAGTAAGCCCGGCCAAACGGTGCTGGTTGCGCTGCGCAAGATGATCGCCTCGGGTGAGCTGGCCGCCGGCGAGCGCTTGATGGAAATCCCTACAGCCGAGTTGTTCGGTGTTTCGCGCATGCCGGTGCGCATGGCGTTCCGCACCCTGGAGCAGGAAGGGTTGCTCGTGCGTTTTGGCGGGCGCGGTTTCCAGGTGCGTTCGGTCAGCGCCGAGCAAATTGCTGGGGCCGTGGAGGTGCGTGGCGTGCTGGAAGGCTTGGCGGCACGGCAGACAGCCGAGCATGGTTTGTCCGAAGAAGCCCGCGCGACGCTTGAGCAATGCTTGGTACAGGGCGATGAATTGTTCGCCAAAGGCTACGTCACCGAGGACGACCTGGAGGTCTATCACGACCTCAACATGCGCTTTCACCAAGTGATCGTCGAAGGCAGCCACAACCCGGCGATCGCCGATGCCCTGGCCCGCAACGATCATTTGCCATTCGCCTCAGTCACCGCCCTGGCGGTGGATCGCCAGAACATGGCAGGTGAGTTTCGCCGTTTCAACTATGCCCATATGCAACACCATTCCGTGTTCGACGCACTGATCAACCGCCAGAGCGGCCGCGCCGAGGCGATCATGCGCGAGCATGCCAATGCGACCCTGCGCTACGCCGAGGTGTTCGGCTCGACACTGGCTGATGAGCGAATGAAGGTGATCCTGCGTTCGGAGTGACCGCCTCGGCGCCTGGTGATTGCAATATTCGTATCCACTCCAAATCCCCTGTGGGAGCGAGCCTGCTCGCGAAAGCGGTGGGTCAGTTTGCGGTGATGTTGGATACCCACAAGGTATTGGGAACCGCACGGTCCTGTGGCGAGGGAGCTTGCTCCCGCTGGGGCGCGCAGCGTCCCCAAAAAAGCGATGAGCGCTGCGCACTCAAGCGGGAGCAAGCTCCCTCGCCACAAAAGCTTTCCCAGCCATCACGGCACAGATTGATCCACGGTAAACACTGTGGAGCAAGCCCACCACAGGGTTCCGTGTTGTCTGGGTGTTAGAGGTCGAGGACCAACACCGGTGTCTTCGACCTGGAGCAGCACGGGGTGAACTGGTCGTTGCAGGCCTGCTCAGCTTCGGTCAGAAACATGTCCCGATGTTCCGGCACACCTTCCAGCACCCGCGTCAGGCAGGTACCGCACACGCCTTGTTCACAGGAGATCGGGATTTCGATGCCATGGCTCTCCAGCACCTGCACCACGCTGCGGTCCGCCGGTACATCAAACACTTGGCCACTGCGGGCGAGCTTGACCGAAAAGCTGCCATCGGCGCGGGTGTCGGTGGGGGCGGCGGCGAAGTATTCGCGGTGCAGGCAGTCTTCCTGCCAGCCCTGGCTCTTGGCGGTGTCGAGGACGTGCTGCATGAAACCTCCGGGCCCGCACACGTAGAGGTGCAGGTCGCTATCGGGGGCGGCCAGCACCTTGGCGGCGTCCAGCAGGGTTTCGGGTGCTTCATCGAAATGCAGGAAGACCCGGTCGGCGTAAGGGGCCTGGCGCAGGCGTTCGACGAAGGCCGCACGGTCCCGCGAACGGGCGCAGTAATGCAACTCGAACGCCGCACCGCTCTGGGCCAGATGCTCGGCCATGCACAGGATTGGCGTAATGCCGATGCCGCCGGCAAACAGCAGGCTGCGCCGGGCGTGGGGAGCAAGCGAAAACAGGTTGCGCGGTTCGCTGATGTGCAAGCGCATGCCGGGCTGGATAAGTTCATGCAAGCTGCGCGAACCACCGCGGGACGCCGGGTCCTTGAGCACGCCGATGAGGTAGCGGTGCTGTTCCTCGGGATGGTTGCACAGCGAGTACTGGCGAATCAGCCCGTCGGGCAAGTGCACATCGATATGGGCACCGGCGGTGAAGGCGGGCAATGGCTCGCCGTCGACCCGCGTCAGCTCGTAGCTGCAAATATCGAGGGCTTCGCTGTTTCGCGCCGTGACCTGGACTTCGATCATGGCCGTTGCTCCGCCAGTTGCGGCTGATGAGTGCTGGCGATCAACTCGGCTTGAGCCTCGCGCTCCCGTGCGATCCAGCGCTCCAGCACCCGCCGGGACTGCACGCCGCCGGCATCGATGTTGAGCTTGAGCAGGTTGCGCTGTGGATGGTCCAGCAGGTTGCGCTGTTGGCGTTCGAGCATTTCCAGGTCTTCGCTGAAAATCTTGCCCTGGCCTTCGCGAATGGACGCGGTGAGGGCGTCATCCTGCGGCTGGAAATGCCGGGCCATGCCCCAGAAGTACCAAATCGAGGTCTCGGTTTCCGGTGTGATGAAATCCACCACGATGCTCGACGCCTTGAATTGCGGTGCAGCGTGATAGCCGCCATTGCCGGCATGGGCCACGCCCACTTCGATCAGCACATGGCTGGGTGGGGTGAAACGGCAGATCTGCCAGCGATCCACCGGCACGTCATCGGCCAGGTTGTTGCCGCGCAAGGCCATGCGCCAGAACGGCGGAGCCATGATGTTTTCCATATGGCGGGCGGTGACTACTTCATCGCCCTCGACGGTGGTTACCGGCGGCGCTTCATCGATTTCCTTCTGGCCGATGCTCGAGGCGTGGACGTAAGTCTCGTGGGTCAAGTCCATCAGGTTGTCGATCATCAGGCGATAGTCGCAGTGAATATGGAACAGACCGCCACCGTAGGCCCATTCATCGCTTTCGGCCCATTCCAGATGATGGATCCGTGCCGGATCGGCCAGCGACTGGTCACCGGGCCAGACCCAAATGAAGCCATGCCGTTCCTGCACCGCAAAGGTCTTGTTGCAGGGAAATCCCCGTACCCGTTGCCCCGGCATCTCGACGGTCTTGCCATCACCGCCCATCACCAAGCCGTGGTAGCCGCACACCAGGTTGCCGTTTTCGACGTAGCCCAAGGAGAGCGGAGCGCCGCGGTGGGGGCAGAAGTCTTCCACGGCTGCGACCTTGCCTTCGTGCCCCCGGTAAAAAACCATCTTCTCACCACAGATCTGGCGACCCAGGGGTTTGTCGGCGATTTCATCGGGGGTGCAGGCAACGTACCAGGCGTTCTTGGGGTACATGACGGATCTCCAGGCGGATTGTTCTTGTTTGTGGATCCATTAACTCTCTTAACTAATTTAGTTGTCAACGATTTTGCTGTGAGAATGGACGATTGGCTACATTAGTGGATCCATTGGGCGGCTCAGGTGATCCGTTCAGAACCGATAGGCCGCCGGCACCTGCGCTTCGATGAAGCGCCGCATGTGCTCCAGAAAACTGGCTTGCAGCCTGGAAACCGGGCCCTGGATGGGCAGGAGCATGCTGAAGTCCATTTCTATCGCCGGCTCGAAGGCGCGAAAGACGATGCCCTGGCCGCGATATTCGACAGCGCTGATGGCGTCCACCAGCGCCACGCCCAGGCCTTGTTCGACCAGCACGCACATGGGCAGCGAGAGTTGGGTTTCCAGGCGCAGTACACGGTCCACGCCATGGGCGGCGAAGATCGCATCGATCTGCTGGCGCGAGGCAATCGACTGGGGATAGGAAATGAACGGTTCGCCCTGCAAGTCTTCCGGACGGATCGTCTCTTGGTCCTGCAAGCGATGGCCGGCGGGCAGGGCGCAAAGCATGCGCGTCGCCAGCAGTTTTTCCGCACGGGGGCTGGGGTAGGTGTTGGGCAGCACGATCAGGCCCAGGTCGCAGCGTTGGCCCACCACCAGGTCCACAACTTCCCGGGACGAATGCACCACCAGCGATATCTGCATCTGATCGTGTTCGGCCATGAACGCGGCAATCGCCCGAGGCACGAATGACAAGCCCATGGCGGGTGCGCAGGCAATGTGCAGTGAGCCGCGCTTGAGCGTGCGGATGTCCTGGGCGGTCCGTGCAATGCGTTCCACGCCCAGCAGCGAACGTTGCACTTCCTGATACAGGGTTATGGCCTCGGCGGTGGGTTGCAGCCGCCCCTTGACTCGGTCGAACAGGCTGAAACCGATGTCCTCTTCCAGGCTGGCGATCAACCGGGTCGCCGCCGGTTGCGAGATGTGCAGCATTTCGGCGGCGCGGGTCACGGTCTGGCCCAGGATCACGGCGCGAAAAGCTTCCAATTGGCGGAGGTTCATGGTGCGGACCTATCCATAACAAAAAAACATGAGATTGCCAAAATAAAGCATTTTTCAAGGTGTTGTCAGCGCCCTAGGATCGATTGAAATCAATTGATGCAGCCATGGGCTGGCGCCTGATTGAATGATGGGCGTTGAAAACAGCGATAAGAAATCCATGCAAAAAACTGATGTCATTGTCGTGGGGGGAGGCCTGGTGGGGATGTCCGTCGCCTATGGGCTGGCCTTGCTCGGACGCCAGGTAAGCGTGCTCGACGAAGGCGACGACGCCATTCGCGCCGCCCGGGGCAACTTCGGTTTGCTCTGGGTCCAGGGCAAGGGCTACCGCATGAGCCCGTATGCGCAATGGACGCGAGAATCGGTGGCGCTCTGGCCTCGGTTCGCTGCGGCGCTGCACGCGGATACCGGCATCGACATTCATCTGCGCCAACAGGGCGGCTTTCAGTTGTGTCTGAGCGACGGGGAAATGGCCGAGGAAAGCCATCGGCTGGGTTGGCTGCGCGAAGCCCTTGCTGGCGACTACCCCTTTGAACTGCTGGACAATGCGCAACTGCGCGCCCGTTTGCCGGGCATTGGGCCGGATGTGGTCGGCGGCTGTTTTTCGCCCATGGACGGCCACGTCAATCCGCTCAAGCTGCTGCGCTCGCTCTACGCCGCCTGCCAGTCGCGCGGGGTCAGGCTTATCAACGGCCATCACGTCGACGCGCTCGAAGCAGGTGCAACGGGTTTCGAACTGCGGGCTGGAGATAAGCGCTGGTCCGCCTGTCAGGTTGTGCTGGCCGCCGGCCTCGGCAATCGGGCGCTAGGGGCCATGGTCGGGTTGGACGTGCCGGTGCAACCGAACCGCGGGCAGATCCTCGTCACGGAGCGGCTCGAACCCTTTCTGCAATACCCCACCACTTATGTACGCCAGACAGACGAGGGCACGCTGCAACTGGGCGACTCCCATGAGTCGGCGGGCTTCGATGACGGCACCGGCAGCCAGGTCATGGCCGCCATTGCCCGGCGCGCCGTGCAGTGTTTCCCACGGTTGGGCCAGGTCCGACTGGTGCGGGCCTGGGGTGCGCTGCGGGTGATGAGCGCCGACGGCTTTCCGATCTACGAAACGCCTCAAGGCCGCCCGGGCTTGTCGATTGTCAGTTGCCACAGCGGCGTGACCCTGGCCGCTGCCCATGCGTTGCGTCTGGCGCCATGGATTGCGGGTGAATTCGATGATCTGGCGGTGCAGCCATTCGGGCTGCAACGTTTCAACCGGCAAGCCGAGGTGCGCCATGTCGGCTGATCGTCTGTTCCGGCCACTGGCCTTGGGAGATCACACTCTGCAAATCGAATTCGAAGGCACGCCGCTGACAGTGCCCGCCGATGTATCCCTGGCGGCGGCGCTGCTGGGCTGCGGTATCCACCACACTCGCGAGAGCGCCATCAACGCTCGTCCCGGCGCACCTTACTGCATGATGGGCGTATGTTTCGAGTGCCTGGTGGAGGTGGACGGCCAAGCCAATGCCCAGGCGTGCCTGGTGCCGGTGCGTGCCGGCATGCGCGTGCGCCGCCAACACGGTGCCGCTTGCCTGGCACTGCGGGAGGAGGGCGGCGATGAGTAACGCAGCCATCGACCTGATTATCATCGGCGCTGGCCCGGCGGGCATGAGCGCTGCGCTCGAAGCCCGGGCCCAAGGCTTGTCCGTGGTTGTGCTGGATGAGCAGGCCAGCCCGGGTGGACAGATTTATCGCCAGGTGCTCCAGGCGGATCTACGCAGCCGCGCGGTGTTGGGTGACGACTACGTGGCCGGGGCGAAGTTGGCCGCCGACTTTCTGCAATGCGGTGCCCGCTATCTTCCCAGCGCGGCCATCTGGCAGGTGACGTCGCAATGCGAGGTGCATTACCTGATCGAGGGCCGTGCCGAAGTCTTGCAAGGGCGTCACCTGTTGATCGCCACAGGCGCCTTCGAGCGGCCGATGCCGATTCCTGGCTGGACCCTGCCGGGCGTCATGACCGCCGGAGCCGGGCAGATCCTGCTCAAGAGCGCTGCCATGGTGCCGGCCTCGCCTGTGGTGCTGGCCGGGTGTGGTCCATTGCTCTACCTGCTGGCGGTGCAATACCTGCGCGCCGGGATCACCCTTGAAGCGCTGGTGGATACCAACCTGCGAAGCGATCTGCTGCGGGCTTGGCGCTATATTCCCGGCGCGCTGCGCGGCTGGCGCGACTTGCTCAAAGGGTTGGGGCTGCTGGCGGAACTCAAGCGGGCCGGCGTCCGGCATTTTCGCGGTGCGTGCAACCTGCGGGTTGAAGGTACGGATCGGGCCTGCGCCTTGAGCTTCGACAGTCAAGGTCGCGCCCAGCGCATTCGCGCCGATTTGATTCTGCTGCATCAAGGCGTGGTGCCAAACACCCAGGTGAGCTGGTCGTTGCGCCTGGCCCACGACTGGAGCGAACAGCAATTGTGCTGGGCGCCGCGCCGCAATCGATGGGGAGAAAGCAGCACGCCGGGCATTTTCATCGCAGGCGACGGTGGCGCCATCGGCGGGGCCCAGGTGGCGCAACTGGAGGGGCGCCTGGCTGCGCTGGCCATCGCCGGTCAGCAGGGTAAAGCCGGGGCATTGCAACAAGCCTTGCGCCGTGCTCGCGCCGCACGGCCACTGCTCGACACCTTGTATCGCCCTCGAACAGAGAATCGCATTCCCGCCGACGACGTCACGGTGTGCCGCTGCGAAGAGGTCAGCGCTGGCGACATCCGTCGTTACGTCGACCTGGGTTGCCTGGGCCCCAATCAGACCAAGGCTTTTGGACGTTGCGGCATGGGCCCGTGCCAGGGGCGCCAGTGCGGCCTGAGCGTCACCGAAATCATTGCCGAGCGTCGCGGCGTCGCACCCGCCGAGGTGGGCTATTACCGCATCCGCTCACCCCTCAAACCCATCACGCTCGCCCAATTGGCTGGCGAGCATCTCTCCATCGAGGAACCTTCATGAGTATTCAACGCATCGAAAGCAACCCACGCCTGAGCCGCAGCGTCGTGCACAACGGCGTGGCCTGGCTCAGCGGTGTCGTCGCCGCCGATTGCAGCCAGGACATCCAGGGCCAGACCCGCCAGGTGCTGCAACGGATCGATGAACTGCTGGCCGCGTCCGGCAGCGACAAGCACCGACTGCTCAGCGTGCAGATCTGGATGAAAGACATGGGCCGGGATTTCGCCGCCATGAACGCGCTGTGGAGCGAGTGGATCAATGCCACGCAGACGCCGGCGCGGGCCACGGCCCAAGTGGCCTTCGACGACCCGGAGATTTTGCTGGAGCTGATTGTCACCGCGGCCGTCTGAGGCCGCTGGCCGATCACCGTTGTGCGGTCACCGGGCAGGCGACCACCAGAGTCACCGCCCGGGCTTGTTCACATTGCTGCTGCCATAACGGACGACTTCTGTGGAGCGTCCGGAATCAATAACATCGCACCTGGAGCAAATGAATGAACGTAAAACGCATCGCCCTGAAACTGGGTCTCGTCTCGCTGCTGGCTTTCGGCGCGAACCTGCAGGCCGCCGAATCATCGCTGCGCATCGGCATCGAGGCGGCTTACCCGCCCTTTGCCTCGAAAACCCCGGACAACGCCATCGTCGGCTTCGACTACGACATCGGCCAGGCGCTGTGCGCTGAAATGAAGGTCCGTTGCGTCTGGCAGGAACAGGAGTTCGACGGCTTGATCCCCGCGCTCAAGGTCAAGAAAGTCGACGCGGTGATTTCCTCCATGTCGATCACCCCGGAGCGCTTGAAGTCGGTGGACTTCACCGATCGCTACTATCGGATCCCGGCGCGCCTGGTGTTTCGCAAGGGCAGCGGCATCAACGATATCCCGGCACAGCTCAAAGGCAAGCGGATCGGCGTGCAACGGGCGACCAACTTCGATCGTTATGTCACCGATCACTTTGCCCCGGCGGGCGCCGAGGTCGTGCGCTATGGTTCGCAGA
>NZ_JBIXJT010000023.1:0-77448 GCF_052871455.1 Pseudomonas sp. LARHCG127 | reverse complement strand
GAAAACGATTTGGTTCCAAAAATCATTGCCGGACCACGCAAAATGCAGGATGCACGGTGGCCATTCATGCAAGATGCACGAAAGCAAAATCCCACACAAAACATAACCTATTGTTTTTAAAGTATTTATTGAAAACTTAGATGCTGGCACAGACAGTGCAACCACCCCTCCACGGTTTGCCACACCATGGAGCAGTCAACTATGAACATGATTCAAGAAAAGTTTGCGTCCCTGTTTTCCAACTACGAAGTGACCACTCAGCCCCGCCCGGATGGCGGCATTTTGCTGACCTTGCGCAATAGCGACGGCAAGCTGTTCAAGCGCACGATTTCCTATGCTCAATTGCATGCGGGGGACCAGTTGTCCTGGGCGATCAGCGCGATCCGTCGCGACCTGGCTGAACAGGCCAGCGAGTTGCCACAGATCACGCTGTTGCAGAGCCAGCATCGGTTTGCGCTGCCGACTTACCATAGCGCTTGAGTCTGCTGGTCAATTTGATTTGCTGTTTACTTGGAAACGGCGCTTTTCAGAGATGGGAAGCGTCGTTTTTTTGCGCCTTCTTTTGAGGGCAATTGATCGGTGTGTATATCCGTTTCTGCGGTAACGGCCACTTATGACTGATGGGGACCGCGTTCCTCCTGTGGGAGCGGGCTTGCTCGCGAAGGCGGTGGGCCCGTTTGCAGTGATGTTGGATGTGCCGGCCTCATCGCGAGCAAGCTCGCTCCCACAGGGGATCTTGGGTGTTCATGAGTCTTGTGTTCACCGCAGATCCATTGTGGGAGCGAGCTTGCTCGCGAAAGCGGTGTGTCAGTTGACGGTGATGTTGGTGGGCCGGCCTCTTCGCGAGCAAGCTCGCTCCCACAGGGGATCTTGGGTGTTCATGAGTTTGTGTTCACCGCAGATCCATTGTGGGAGCGAGCTTGCTCGCGATAGCGGTGGCTCAGCCACATAGATGTCGGCCTTTGCCCCACTCTTGCTCTTGCTCTTGCTCTTGCTTTGGATCTTGATCTTGATCTGAACGCCCCGTTAAACCACGCTGGCCGAACGCAGGCATTGCGCAGTGGGCACCTCGGCATGGATGCCGGGTTAGCCGCGCTGGGCCATGGATGGCCCTTCGCGGCGGCCCACGGAGCAATGCCGGAGTGAGGGCACACCGAGCCTAGGCGAGGTGCCGAGTGGTGGGGCAAAGCGCTTTTGGTTACTTTTGGCTGGTCCGGCTCCCGGCTCTTCCAAAAGTGACCCGCTGTAAGAGCGGAACCATAAGCAGCCGTTACCGCAGCAACGGATATACACAAAAATCTCACACCAGATACAGGTCAATCCTCCAAACGAGGAAACCGCCGAGCAATATCATCCCCAGTAACCTCGGCAACCAACCCCTGCAAATCACCAGACAACCGAATCGAAACGAAATACGGCCGCTCCCCCCCATCAAACCAATGCGGCATACCAGCAGGCACCGTGATCAAGTCGTTCCTTTCACACAACACGGCGTAGACATAATCGCCGATGTGCAGACTAAACAACCCCCGACCACTAACGAAGAATCGTACCTCTTCCTGGCTATGACAGTATTCATCAAGCCCTCCAGCCGGTTCCGGATGATCGCTTCTGACGCTAACCACATCGACCGCAACATACCCCCGCTCAGTCATCACCCCATCGATCTGAACCTGGTAAGCCGCAATGATCTCCTCCTCACTGGCACCCGGCTGAATTTTCACCGCCGCTTCCCAACGGGCAAAGCGAACACCTTGCTCAGCCAACGTCGCGACAATGTCCTCGAAGTGGGTCAACACCTTGTTCGGAATCTCAGGGCTCGAAACGTGATAGACGGACAGGCTGCTCATGAAAATGGCTCCAGCAAATTAACGGTTCGAAGGCTCATGGCCGGTCCTCTTGCATACGTGTCGCAATGATAACGGCTGCCGCAAAGGCCGCGAGGCTGGCGAGGCTGAAGGTCCAAGTGGCGCCCAGGGCGTTCCAACTGTAGCCGGAATACAACGCGCCCAAGGCCCCGCCCGTGCCGGCCAGCGCCGCATACAGCGCCTGCCCCTGGCCTTGCTGGCGAGGGCCGAAGCTGCGTTGCACGAAATGGATGGCGGCGGCGTGAAAGCTGCCGAAGGTCGCCGCGTGCAGCACTTGGGCAAACAGCAGCACCCAGAGAAATTCGGCCAGCGAACCCAGCAGCAACCAGCGCAACGCCGCCAGCAGGAAACTCACCAGCAGTACCCGGCGCACGGAAAATCGCGCCAGGATCCGGCTCATCAGCAGGAAGACCAACACCTCTGCCACCACGCCGACCGCCCAGAGCAGGCCGATCAAACCGCGACTGTAGCCCAGGCGTTCGAGGTGCAACGTCAGGAAGGTGTAATACGGCCCGTGACTCACCTGCATCAGGCCCACGCAGGTGTAGAACGCCAGTACGCCAGGGTTGCGCAGTTGCCGCAGGAAGCCCTCCCCCGCGACTCGCGGCCCCTGCAATGGCTGGGCATTGGGCACCCAGAAACTGGCGAGGACGATGCCGGCCATGATCAACACCAGGGCTACCGGGTAGATGTCCAGGCTCAGCCATTCGAACAAGCGGCCAAGCACGACCACAGTGATGATGAAACCGATGGAGCCCCACAGGCGGATCTGGCTGTAGCGCGAGGCCTGCCCGCTCAGATGGGCCAAGGTGATGACTTCGAACTGCGGCAACACCGCGTGCCAGAAAAATGCGTGTAACGCCATGACCATCGCCAGCCAGGCGTAGCTTTTGTCGATGAAGATCAGCGAGAAGGCCAACAGCGTGCAGATCGCGCCAAAGCGCACGATTGCCAGGCGTCGGCCGGTGTAATCCCCCAGCCAACCCCAGATGTTCGGCGCCACGCAACGCATCAGCATGGGGATGGCCACCAGCTCGCCGATGCGCGCCGCGTTGAACCCCAGGTGATCGAAATACAGCGCCAGGAACGGCGCCGTCGAACCGAGCAGCGCGAAATAGAACAGATAGAAGCTGGAAAGCCGCCAGTACGGCAGTGCCGCCACGGTCGTCAGGCCACGGCGGCTGGCAGGCCGACCATCAAAGCTGCCCCAGCACCGGGGTGCTGACGCGCACGTCGGCGTTCTGGCCGCGATGACGCAGCAGGTGATCCATCAGCACGATGGCCATCATCGCCTCGGCGATGGGCGTAGCACGAATGCCGACGCAGGGGTCGTGACGGCCCTTGGTGATGACCTCCACCGGGTTGCCATGGACATCGATGGAGCGCCCCGGCGTGGTGATGCTGGACGTCGGCTTCAAGGCCAGGTGCGCCACGATCGGCTGGCCCGAGGAAATGCCGCCGAGGATGCCGCCGGCATTATTGCTGAGGAAACCCTCAGGCGTCAGTTCGTCACGGTGCTCGGTGCCACGCTGGGCGACGCAGGCAAAACCGGCGCCGATTTCCACGCCTTTCACCGCGTTGATGCTCATCAGCGCATGAGCCAGCTCGGCGTCGAGGCGGTCGAAGATCGGCTCGCCAAGGCCCGGCATCACGCCTTCGGCGACGACGGTGATCTTTGCGCCGACCGAGTCCTGGTCCCGGCGCAGTTGGTCCATGTAGGCCTCGAGTTCTGGCACCTTGTCTGGATCGGGGCAGAAAAAGGCGTTCTGCTCTACCGAGTCCCAGGTCTTGAACGGGATTTCGATGGGGCCCAACTGGCTCATGTAGCCACGGATGACGATGCCCTGGCTGGCCAGGTACTTCTTGGCAATCGCCCCGGCCGCCACGCGCATGGCGGTTTCCCGGGCCGAGCTGCGACCGCCGCCACGGTAGTCGCGTTCACCGTATTTGTGGTGGTAGGTGTAGTCGGCGTGGGCCGGGCGGAACAGGTCCTTGATGGCCGAGTAGTCCTTGGACTTCTGGTCGGTGTTGCGGATCAGCAGGCCGATGGCACAGCCGGTGGTGCGTCCTTCGAACACGCCGGACAGGATTTCGACTTCATCGGCTTCCTGCCGCTGGGTGGTATGGCGGCTGGTGCCGGGCTTGCGGCGGTCCAGGTCACGTTGCAGGTCGTCCAGGGAAATCTCCAGGCCCGGCGGGCAGCCGTCGACAATGGCGACCAACGCCGGGCCATGGCTTTCGCCCGCGGTGGTGACAGTGAACAGCTTGCCGTAGGTATTGCCGGACATGCAGGGTGCTCCGTGAAAAACGCTGAGAGACTCAACCTTGGATTCGTAGTGGGCGCCAGTATACGCAGGCTCCCCGCGTAGTTCATCCTCGAACCTTATCGGCGCCCACCAGTCCAACCGGCACCTTCGCAACTAATGGCGTGATGATGTTAAAGCTGCTAGCCCTAAGCCTTACCTTGTTCACCGGCCTGTTTTCCTGCCTGGCCCAGGCCACGGTGCTGCAACGCCCGATCAGCCTCGACACCGGCAATGGCGAACTATTCGGCTCATTGTTGCTGCCCAAGTCCGACACGCCCGTGCCGGTTGTCCTGATCATTTCCGGGTCCGGTCCTACAGACCGCGACGGTAACAACCCCGAGGGCGGGCGCAACGACAGCCTCAAGCGCCTGGCCTGGGTCTTGGCCAGGCACAACATTGCCAGCGTGCGCTATGACAAACGCGGCGTGGCCGCCAGCCTCGCAGCGACACCGGACGAGCGCAACCTGAGCGTCGAGACCTATGTCGCCGATACCGTGGCCTGGAGCCGCAAACTCGCCGCCGACCCACGCCTGGGCCCGTTGATCCTGCTGGGCCACAGCGAAGGCGCGTTGATCGCCAGCCTCGCCGCGCCCCAGGCCAACGCGGCGGCGGTCATTTCCCTGTCCGGCAGTGCCCGGCCAATCGACCAGGTACTGCGCCAACAATTGAGCAACCGCCTGCCACCGCCGCTGATGTTGCGCAGCAATGAGCTGCTCGACAGCCTCAAGGCCGGGCGACTCGACGACAACGTGCCGACGCAACTGCAGGTGATTTTCCGCCCCAGCGTACAACCCTACCTGATCTCGTTGTTCCGCCAGGACCCGGCTCGGGCTTTCGCCGCGTTGAAGATGCCGGCCTTGATCATCCAGGGCAGCAACGACATCCAGGTCAGCATCGATGATGCCCGGCAGTTGAAAGCCGCCAAGCCCGACGCCGAGTTGGCGCTGATCCAGGGCATGAACCACGTGATGCGCATCGTGCCCAACGACGTCAAACAACAACTGGCTTCCTACAAAGACCCCAACCTGCCCCTGGCGGCCGAGCTCGGCACGCGGGTTCTGCGTTTTATTGACGCGTTAGCCGCGCGTTAGGCGGTTTTAGTCGATTTAGCTTCAGTACTGGCAAAAATGGCCGATAACCCGGTGTCGGATAGCGCAATGGCTACCGACCCGCCGGCCTGGACAGGATTTTGCCGTTATGACTGAAACTCAAGCTTCCCCCGACACCGCTGCCGAAGCCCCCGCCTCGTCCGTGGCTGAGCTGCCGTGGGCCGACGTACAGACCGAGCATCACAAGATGCTCCGGCTGGCGCCGCTCAAGACCGACCGCGCCACCGGCGTGCGGCCGTTGCGGTTTGTCGAGTTCAGCTATGTCGAGCGCCACAGCAAGGAACGCAGCCTGCTGCGCATGACCCTCCAACTGCCGAACCAGCGGGTGCGCAAGGAACAGAATCATCTGGACGTCTGGGCCGATCACGTCGAGAAACGCCTGACTTTTTCCCCGGACAACCTCCAAGTCGAGCCGTTGAACCGTGGCATCGGCCGTTTCCTCGCGGCCCAGGGTATTACCTGGGCCAAGAAGCGCTGGTCGGCCTATCAGGTAGACGGCACCGACCTGGATAACAAGGACGCCCTGAACGAAGACACGCGCCTGCGCCGTGATCGCTTCCTCAAGGCCCAGGGTTTCGAAGTGGCCTATGCCGACGCCCAGCACCTCAAGGGTAGTATCAAGTCAGCCCAGGTTGGCGATCTGGTCGGCGACTGGAACACCGAGAAGCTGCAGTTCGTGACCATCCTCGAAGCCGCGCAGATGCTGCAACAAGCCGAGCAGAACCTGGCGGAACAGGAAGTCAAACTCAAGCAGCAGGAAGAGAAGGTCACCAAGTTCAAGCGCGAAGACACCGGCTTGCGCTTCACCATCACCTGCCTGGTGGCCTTCGCCATGTTTCAGGCGGGGTTGCTGATCTGGATTGCGACGCGGCACTGACTCCAACCGCGCATGAACACCCCCTGTGGGGTTGCCGCGCAATACAGACAATCCCGTGGCGAGGGAGCTTGCTCCCGCTCGGCTGCGTCTGTAGGAGCTGTCGAGTGCAACGAGGCTGCGATCTTCCCCAGCCACTTGAATCTCAAGCGAAAGATCAAAAGATCGCAGGCTTCGCCAGCTCCTACAGGGCCCAGCGGGAGCAAGCTCCCTCGCCACAAAAGCGGTCACAGTGGTCAAACCCGCGAAGCAAACAACGCCTGGTGCTCGCGGCACTGCTCGGCGCTGAGCATGAACACGCCATGCCCGCCGCGCTCGAAGTCCAGCCAGGCAAAATCGACTTCCGGGTACAGCGCCTCGACGTGCACCTGGCTGTTGCCCACCTCGACAATCAACAGCCCCTTCTCGGTCAGATGATCGGCCGCCTCGGCCAGCATCCGCCGAACCAGGTCCAGGCCGTCATCGCCACAGGCCAGACCCAATTCCGGCTCGTGCTGGTATTCCTGGGGCATATCGGCGAAATCTTCCGCATCGACGTAGGGTGGGTTCGACACGATCAGGTCGAAACGTTGCCCCGGCAAACCTTCGAAGCCATCACCCTGGACGGTGAATACGCGCTCATCGACACCGTGGCGCTCGATGTTCTGGTTGGCCACTTCCAGCGCTTCGAACGACAGGTCGGCCAGCACCACTTCGGCTTCCGGGAATTCATAGGCACAGGCGATGCCGATGCAGCCGGAACCGGTGCACAGATCGAGAATCCGTGCCGGCGCCTGGCCCAACCAAGGCTCAAAACGCTTTTCGATCAGCTCACCGATGGGCGAGCGCGGAATGAGCACGCGCTCATCAACAATGAACGACATCCCGCAAAACCAGGCTTCACCCAACAGGTAGGCCGTCGGAATGCGCTCGGCAATGCGTCGGCGCAGCAGGCGCTGCACATGGACCAGTTCTTCGTCTTCAAGACGGCAGTCCAGGTAGCTGTCGGCAATTTCCCACGGCAGATGCAATGCGCCCAACACCAGTTGCCTGGCTTCGTCCCACGCGTTGTCGGTGCCATGGCCGAAAAACAGATCCTCTCCATGGAAACGGCTGACGGCCCAACGGATATGGTCGCGCAGGGTACGGAGACGGGAAGTGATCACGGCGGCAAACTCCAGAAAAATCGACGGGCGAGTCTACCAGTCAAACGCGGCGCCACCCAAACGCGCCTCGATGACGAACGAAAAGCGCCGGACCAACCGTAGGATTTATCGTTTTTTTGCACCGCCTATTGAACGAGACGAGCATCTTGACAAGGCTGTAGGCCAGCAACGGCGGCCCTTGCGATGGAAGCGATTCACAGAACCGCTCAGCCAGAGGAGAATGTCGCAAAAGCCCCACTCGAAGGAGCCCCAGAATGTCCGTTCCAAAAACGATGTTTCAACTCAGCGGCCGTGGTTATGCAGCGGCCAACCTGAGTCAAGCGACCTTGATCATCATCGATGCCCAGAAAGAATACCTCGCCGGGCCCCTGGCCCTGAGCGGCATGGATGCAGCCGTCGCGAACATCAAGCAACTGCTCGGCGCGGCCCGCGCAGCCGGTCGCCCGATCGTGCATGTGCGCCACCTGGGCACCCATGGCGGGCTGTTCGATCCACAAGGTGAACGCGGGGAGTTCATCCCCGGCCTCGAACCCCAGGGCGACGAAACCGTGGTCGAAAAGCTGCTGCCCAGCGCCTTCCACGGCACCGAGCTGAAAAAACGCCTGGAAGACTTCGGCCCCCTGGACCTGATCGTGTGTGGGTTCATGAGCCATTCCAGTGTCAGCACCACCGTGCGCGCCGCCAAGAACCTGGGCTTCCGCTGTACCCTGGTGGAAGACGCCTGCGCCACGCGCGACCTGCCATACAAGGGCGGCGTCCTCAGCGCCGAGCACGTGCAGCAGACCGAAATGGCGATCATGGCCGACAACTTCGCCACCCTGGCCCTGACCCGCGACTTCATCTGATGCGCCTTGATGAGCGGCCACTCCCGCCGCTCATCCGCAAAAGCCTCTCATTTGCTGCAATTGCCCTACCTTCAGGAACAACCCGAATATCTTCCGGTCGAAGGGCCGATACCCATTGAGGAAGGTCGGAATGAAGTTATCCGATGGTTTTGACGCACGTCGCTTGCGGCCCAAGGGCCCGAGCAACTGGCGGTTTCGTTTCGGCGCGGCGATCGCCGCGCTGCTGGCAACACTCGGTGTACTGCTGGCCATGGCCGGTGCCGCCAGCCTGCTGGGCCGCCCTCCCGCACTGGGCGAGTTGAATGCCACCCCAATGGGTTCGGCGATCATCCTGGCAGTCGGTCTTTTCGTACTGTTGCTGGGCGTCTGGCTCTGGCGCCGCTGCCGCCGTCGCGCCCGCCAATCCCTGGAGCTGGCCATGGCTCCGCACCTGATGAAAAAGCACGACTGATCCGCCACTCGACGTTTTGTCGCGCCTGATCCCGCCAGAGTTGGGTAAACTGGCCGGCTTCGCGGAGGCTGACATGCAAGACGACGACTTTTCCTTGTTCAAAAGTGCGATCCAGGGCGTAAAACCGATCAAACACGACCGTGCCGAGACCGGCAAGCCCAAGGCCGATCGCGCGCAGATCGCCAAGCTGCGCCAAGCCGCCACCGTGCGCACCGACGCCACCACCGTGGACGGCTTGTCCGATCAGTTCGTGATCGACGTCGGGCCGGAAGACGAGTTGATGTGGGCCCGCGACGGTGTCCAGGAAAGCCAGATGCGCAAGCTGAAGGTCGGCCAGATCCCCTTCGAAGGCAGCCTCGACCTGCACGGCATGACCGTCGAAAAGGCCCGGGAAACCCTTTGGGCGTTCCTGGCCGAAGCCACCAAGTTCGAGATCCGCTGCGTGCGCGTCACCCATGGCAAAGCCGTGCGCCTGGACGGCAAGCGGCCGATGATCAAGAGCCACGTCAACACCTGGCTGCGCCAGCACCCGCAAGTGCTGGGCTTCACCTCCTGCCAGGCAAAACACGGCGGCGCCGGGGCGGTCTACGTGATGCTCAAGCGCACCATGATGGAAGGCCGCGACGAATAGACCTGTTGTCCTACCCGCCAGCGCATGCATGGAAGTACCGAGATAAAAAAAGCCCCGCAATGGCGGGGCTTGATGAATGATGTTTTGTTGTTAAAACGACTCGGCCGGCTTATTGGCCTGATGCGCCAGCTTGATTTGGTCAAGCTTTGAGAAAGTAAACTTTATAATCAAATAAGCATCGTTACCTATGCCGTTGATGCTTAAATCCACGCTCCTCATATTGTCAGGTGCCAGCTCTACTAAGCCACGAAAATTTCTAGCGCCTTTAATCGACATTCCATTTTCAACGAACGTGTAAGTAATATTACCCGCATTCAAGGCCGTATTTTCAAAACTTGAAAACTCGGCAGTTACTTCCTCGATGCTTTTGGATTTGCCCGCAAGGACGAGTAAATCCAGAATAGATTTGCCGTCGCTAACCGCGACCATATCGAAGTTCTTCTCCAAGGCGCCCATCGCGCGCTGGAACAGTTCATGATCAACGGGCGAAAGTAACGAAACCATTGAAAGCTTGTCATTCTTGAAAACCAACGACGCCGTGAACTTCTGTTCAATAAAGACCAATTCGGTGCATTTTACGGTAGCACCCACTTGCGTCGAACAATCATAGTAACCGGCAGCCTCGGTGTAGTTGGCGATAGGGGAGTCATAAGCGAAGTTCTTGAACAGGTAGTCAGCTGCAACTGCATCCTGCGTTCCCGAGAGAGTGGCTACCATGGACAGGGCCAGCGCACAGATTCTTTTAGACATGGATTCCGTTCCTGAGAGAGAGGGCAAGAGATAGCGTAATGCTACCAGTCCTGAAGCAGATTTGTCTCTTCAACCCAAGCAGGCCGGTACGGTCAACCGAGACCTCAGGACAACACTGATCGGATTGGAGGTTCGCGCCCGCCGGCCATACAACTGCCGTCACACTTAGGCTACCATGTGCAGCACGGCGGGCATGAAACCCTGCAATCACTGCCTCTCAGCTCGGTCAAAGCGTCAATTGCTGTCGACCTATGCCCACTGGATCTCCCGGATCGACTGGATGGCCTGGGCAGAATCGAAACGCTCGATTGGTACAAAATGGGTACAGACAGAACAAGTACCCTCCTGAAACCCTTATGGAATCAGCCTCTGTGACACTGGAACAGAATTACACCGCGATTCTCGGCCAACTGGGCGAGGACGTTTCCCGCGAGGGCCTGCTCGACACGCCCAAGCGCGCTGCCAAGGCCATGCAGTACCTCTGCCGCGGTTATGAACAGACCCTGGAAGAAGTCACCAACGGTGCCTTGTTCAGCTCCGATAACAGCGAGATGGTGCTGGTCAAGGACATCGAGTTGTACTCGTTGTGCGAGCATCACTTGCTGCCTTTCATCGGCAAGGCCCACGTGGCCTACATCCCGAGCGGCAAGGTACTGGGGCTGTCGAAGGTCGCGCGCATCGTCGACATGTACGCCCGTCGCCTGCAGATCCAGGAAAACCTCAGCCGCCAGATCGCCGACGCGGTCCAGCAAGTGACCGGCGCCTTGGGCGTGGCGGTGGTGATCGAGGCCAAGCACATGTGCATGATGATGCGCGGTGTGGAAAAGCAGAATTCCTCGATGATCACTTCGGTGATGCTCGGCGAGTTCCGGGAAAACGCCGCCACTCGCAGCGAATTCCTCAGCCTCATCAAGTAACGCGTCGCAAGAAGAAAACCGGCATTGATCGCCGGTTTTTTTTCGCCCGTGAAAAATCAGGTAAGCTGCGCGCCCTCTTCTTCCCTGCCGCGAGGCTGAATACCGTGATCGTCAAAGCGCTTCGAGTTGGCTTGGGCCAGCTCATCATTTTCATCGACTTCATCACCCGCCCTGGCAAGAAACAGCGCCCGGCCGAGGCCCAGGCGCAGGTCGACCAGGCCGCTCGCAGCCTGACGCTGTATCAATTCCATGCCTGCCCGTTCTGCGTGAAGACCCGCCGTACCCTGCGTCGCCTCAACGTACCGGTGGCCCTGCGCGATGCGAAAAACAACGAGCAGGATCGCCAGACGCTGCTGGAGCAAGGGGGCAGGATCAAAGTGCCGTGCCTGCGCATTGAAGAGAATGGCGAGACCACCTGGATGTATGAGTCCAAGGTGATCATTGATTATTTGGATAAGCGGTTTTCTGCGGCCTGATAGTTTTATGGTGTGGCGACTGGCCTCATCGCGAGCAAGCTCGGCTCCCACAGAGGACAGTGGTGAATACAAATCCAGTGTTCACCAAGTCCCCTGTGGGAGCCGAGCTTGCTCGCGATGGGGCCAGCCCAGCCACCGCCTAAATCAGGCTGCTTTTGCAGCCAACGCCTCCCGCACCACCCCCGCCAACCGCTTGAGTCCTTCATCCAACCGCGCCGGGTCGATGTGACTGAAGTTCAAGCGCAAGTGCCCCGGATGCTGGTCCGGCTCAGGAAAGAACGGCTCCCCCGGCATGAATGCCACGTCGGCCGCCAGGGCGGCGGCGAGCAAGGTGCGGGTGTCCAGGGGTTGCCTGAGGGTCAGCCAGAAAAACAACCCGCCCTGGGGCACGTTCCAGTCCGCGATATCAGCGAAATGCGTTTGCAACGCCGCCTGGAACCGATCGCGACGGTCCCGATAGAAATCCCTCAACTCACTCAAATGGCTGCGGTACTGCTCGGTGCCGATCCATTGCAGCGCCTGCCACTGGCCGATGCGATTGGTGTGCAGGTCCGCCGATTGCTTGAGCCGCAGCAGATGCGGGAACAGATCCGGACTGGCGATCAGGTAGCCCACCCTTAGCCCCGGCAACAGGGTTTTCGACACGGTGCCGGTGTAGATCCAACTGGCCCTCTTCAAGCGACTGACAATCGGCGTGGCACTGCCGCCATCGAAGGTCAGCTCGCGGTAGGGCTCGTCCTCGATCAGGGTGACGCCAAACTCGTCCAGCAGTGCCGCCACCGCATCGCGCTTGGCCTCGCTGTAGCGCACCGCCGAAGGGTTCTGGAAGGTCGGGATCAGGTAGATAAACGCTGGGCGATGCTGCTCCAGCCGGGCCCGCAATTGTTGCAAGTCAGGGCCGTCGGCCTCCAGGGGAACGGTGATGCAGTCGGCGCCGAACAGCTGGAAAATCTGCAACGCCGCCAAATAGGTCGGCGCTTCGAGCATCACTTCGGTGCCCACGTCGATGTGCAGCTTGGCCGCCAAATCGAGGGTTTGCTGGGAGCCGCTGACCACCAATACCTGGCTCGCCTCACAGGCCACGCCCAACGCCCGCGCCTGGGCTGCCAGGGCTTCGCGCAGGGCCGGTTCGCCTTCGCTCATGCCGTACTGGCCCATGGACAATGGCATGGCCGCCCATTCCACTTTCGGCAGCATGGCTTCGGCCGGCAGGCCGCCGGCGAACGACATCACCTCAGGACGCTGCGCCGCCGCGAGGATTTCTCGAATCAAAGAACTTTTGAGGCGCGAGACACGTTCGGAAAAAGCCATGGGTCACCTGTAGCCGGTCGCTGGAATAATGAGTCAAACTGGTTGACCGAAATTACGCCGACCTCTGTGGATACGTCAATATGCTTGACCTTAAAAACCCTGCCTCCCAACAAATGGCCATGGAAGCGTTTTTCTTCGGTTACCAGGCGTTCACCGCCAAGGCCGATGAAATGCTCGAGCGTCGTGGGTTGAGCCGGGTCCACCAGCGCATCGTCTTTTTCATCGCCCGCTATCCGTCATTGAGCGTGAAGGAATTGCTGGCCCTGCTTGGGGTGAGCAAGCAGGCGTTGAACATGCCGTTGCGGCAGTTGATGGAAATGCACTTGGTGAACAGCGTTGCGTCCGAGACCGACAAACGCAAACGGCTGCTGGAACTGACCGCCGAGGGTGAGCGCTTTGAGCAGGCGTTACGGCGTGAACAGGTGAAATTGCTGGAGCGGGTGTTTGCCGAAGCCGGGGAAGCGGCGGTGGATGGGTGGCTGGCGGTGAATCTGGCACTGGCGAAATCCAGTGAATGAAGGCGTCTGATCCGACGCCATCGCGAGCAAGCTCGCTCCACAGTGGGACTGTGGTGAATGCGAGGTCTGTGTTCACCCATGAACCTGTGGGAGCGAGCTTGCTCGCGATAGCGTCCTAAAGGTCGATATACCCCTATCGCCAAACATTTCGTCGACAACACAGAAAACATTATTTGCATTATTTGTATACAAAAGCATAATTCGCTTCGTGCGAGTTCCTGACCAACAGGTCAACATACCCTCGCCAGCCTTACCTGCCTCAGCGCATCGCGACCACCCCCCAGGGCGTTTGCGGTGCTGGAAATAACAATAATACTCTTGAGGAGTACTCGCTGTGGAAAGCCGCAAACCCGAAGCCCGGACGCTGGACCTCTCGCCGCCACTACGCAGTGGCTGGCTGGAACGCCTCTTCAAACTCAGCTTGCATGGCACCACGGTGAAGACCGAGCTGATTGCTGGCCTGACAACCTTCATCACCATGGCCTACATCATTTTCGTCAACCCCAACATCATGGCCGACGCCGGCATCGATCACGGCGCCGCCTTCGTCGCCACCTGCATCGCCGCCGCCCTGGGTTGCCTGTTGATGGGCCTTTACGCCAACTGGCCGGTGGGCCTGGCACCGGGCATGGGCCTGAACGCCTTCTTCACCTACACCGTGGTCGGCACCATGGGCTACAACTGGGAGACCGCATTGGGCGCGGTGTTCATCTCCGGTGTGCTGTTCATGTTCCTGACCTTGTCGCGGGTGCGCGAGTGGCTGCTCAACAGCATTCCGGTGAGCCTGCGCTTCGCCATGGGCGCAGGGGTCGGGTTGTTCCTCGGGCTGATCGGCCTGAAAACCGCCGGGATCGTCGTGGACAGCCCTGCCACCTTGATCAAGCTCGGCTCGTTGCGCGAACCCGGTCCGTTGCTGGCCGCAGTGTGCTTCCTGATGATCGCCGTGCTCAGTTATCACCGTGTGTTCGGCGCGATCCTGATCAGCATCATCGCCGTGACCCTGGCCGGTTGGGGCCTGGGGTTAGTGCAGTACAACGGCGTCATGTCGACACCGCCGAGCCTGGCTCCGACCTGGATGGCGATGGATGTGGCCGGCGTGTTCAACATCAGCATGATCAGCGTGGTGCTGGCCTTCCTTTTCGTGCACATGTTCGACACCGCCGGCACCCTGATGGGCGTTGCCCAGCGCGCCGGCCTGGTGAAAGCCGATGGCAAGATCGAGAACCTGTCCCGCGCCTTGAAGGCCGACAGCGCTTCAAGCGTATTCGGCGCCATGGTCGGTGTACCGCCAGTGACCAGCTACGTGGAAAGCGCCGCCGGTGTGGCCGCCGGTGGCCGCACGGGGCTTACCGCCGTGACCGTCGGTGTGCTATTTATTGCCGCCATGTTCTTCGCACCGCTGGCCGGGATGATTCCGGCCTACGCCACGGCCGGGGCCTTGATCTACGTCGCCATGCTGATGATGGGCGGCATGGCCCACATCGAATGGGACGAAGCAACCGACAGCATTCCGGCCATCGTCACGGCCATCATGATGCCCCTGACGTTCTCGGTCGCCGACGGCATCGCCCTGGGTTTCATCACCTATGTGGTGCTCAAGGCCGGTACCGGTAAACACAAGGAAATTTCCGTCAGCCTGTGGGTGCTTTGCGCGATCTTCATCGCCAAGTTCATCTTCTTGTAAGCGCAACCGTATTCACCCGCCTCACCCCCTGGGTGAGGCTTTTGTACATCAGGAGCAAAGTAATGAATCTGGAAACCTGGCTGTTGTTCAGTGGCGCCGCATTGGTGGTGATCCTCATCCCCGGCCCGTTGTCGTTGTTGATGATCGGCAATAGCCTGAACTACGGCCTGCGCCGCTCCTATCCGGCATTCCTGGGGGGCGTGATCGCGTCGATCTGCCTGCTGAGTGCTTCGGCGCTGGGGCTCGGTGCATTGTTGATGGCCTCGGAGCAGTTGTTCAGCGCCCTGAAGATCGTCGGCGCCCTGTACCTGTTTTACCTGGCCTGGCAGAGCTGGCAGCAATCGCGCCAACCGTCCCAAGGCGCCGAAGTGCCCCAGGCTGTCGCCGTCCCGCGCTTTCGCACGCTCTTCGGCCGCGCGTTCGTGCTGGGAGCAAGCAACCCGAAAGACATCCTGTTCTTCGCTGCGTTCCTGCCGCAATTCCTGAGCGCCGAACAGCCATTCCTGCCGCAACTGCTGATCATGATCGCCACTTGGACCGTACTCGACCTGCTGTGCAAGCTGGCTTATGGCCTCGGTGCCCACGGCGCGGCGCGGTATCTGCGTACGGGTAAAGGCCAGGGCTGGTTCAACCGGGTCAGCGCCGGGTTGTTTGGTGGCGCGGGGGCGGCCTCCTTGTTGAGTCGCTGAGAAAGCAAAAGCATCGCGAGCAAGCTCGCTCCCACAGGTTTTTGTGACGACAAAAATCCAGTGTGGGGCTTGCTCGCGAAGGCACCTTCCCAGGCACCCTATTTTTCATGGACGAAAAAAAGCCCGCAGTGTGAGCGGGCTAAAAACCAAAGAAGCTTATGCGCAGTCGCTTCCAGGACAAGGCAGTTGCTTGGGGGATCAACTGCCTCGATACGTTGAATAGGCGTAGGGCGAAATCAACAAGGGCACGTGGTAGTGCTCTTGCTCGGCCGAAATACCGAAGCGCAGCACCACCACATCCAGGAACGCTGGGTCGGGCATTTGCACGCCACGGGCGCGGTAGTAATCACCGGCGTGGAATTGCAATTGATAAACGCCCGAACGGTAGTCATCCCCTTGCAACAGGGGCGCATCGCAACGGCCGTCGCTGTTGGTCAGTGCACTGGCGACCCACTGCAGTTGCGAATCTTCCACGCGGTACAGTTCGATCTTGATCGAGCTGCCCGGGCAGCCATGTGCGGCATCCAAAACGTGAGTAGTCAAACGTCCCATTGCTTGTGCGCGCCTCGCTGCAGTGCAGTCCGGCCCGACGCCTCCTGATTCAGTTGAAAGACAGGCCGCACCGTTTCGGAGCACGAAACGCCACGGCGATGAACGAATTAAGACACTTTAAAATAAAATTGTACACAATAAAAAACAGATATTTAGCCCTTCGACTGCGCGACGGCACGCCAACCCCAGGTTTAAGTCAAACCAATGAATACAAGCCCCTCCCGACGATTCATTGACCAACTGGGCAGGTTTCTTGCAGTGTAGACACCGGGAGAGGGCCTTGTGAAAAATGCAAAAATCAGGCTTACAAATCGCACATAAAGTTGTATACAATCATTCCATCGTCGTGACGCCAGCCTGAAACTCATCACCGGGGCGCCACCTACATGGTTCGAACAAGAAGGAAAACTGCAGTGAGCGCTGACTACCCACGCGACCTGATCGGTTACGGCAGTAACCCTCCCCACCCCCATTGGCCGGGCAATGCCCGCATCGCCTTGTCCTTCGTGCTCAATTACGAAGAAGGTGGCGAGCGCAACGTCCTCCATGGCGACAAGGAATCCGAAGCGTTCCTTTCGGAGATGGTCGCGGCGCAACCGCTGCAGGGCGAACGCAACATGAGCATGGAATCGCTGTACGAGTATGGCAGCCGTGCCGGCGTCTGGCGTGTCCTCAAGCTGTTCAAGGAATTCGATATCCCGCTGACCGTTTTCGCCGTGGCCATGGCCGCCCAGCGCCATCCAGACGTGATTCGCGCCATGGTCGCCGCCGGCCACGAGATCTGCAGCCACGGCTATCGCTGGATCGACTACCAGTACATGGATGAGGCCCAGGAACGCGAGCACATGCTCGAAGCGATCCGCATCCTCACCGAAATCGCCGGCGAACGTCCGCTGGGCTGGTACACCGGCCGCACCGGCCCGAACACCCGCCGCCTGGTGATGGAAGAAGGCGGTTTCCTCTATGACAGCGACACCTACGACGACGACCTGCCCTACTGGGAGCCGAACAACCCCACCGGCAAGCCGCACCTGGTGATCCCCTACACCCTCGACACCAACGACATGCGCTTCACCCAGGTACAGGGTTTCAACAAGGGCGATGATTTCTTCCAATACCTCAAGGATGCTTTCGACGTGTTGTACGCCGAAGGGGCCGAGGCGCCGAAGATGCTTTCCATCGGCCTGCATTGCCGGCTGATCGGCCGCCCTGCGCGACTGGCCTCCCTCAAGCGCTTTCTCGAATACGTCAAAGGCCATGATCACGTCTGGTTCAGCCGTCGTGTCGACATTGCTCGCCACTGGCAGCAAACCCATCCGTATCAGGGAGCGTCCAAATGACCGCCTTCCAAACCCTCAAGCCTTCCACCTTGAGCCGCGAAGCGTTCGTCAAAGCCTTCGCTGACATTTACGAACATTCGCCATGGGTCGCCGAAAAAGCCTTTGACCTAGGCCAGGATCCCTCGATCGACGAGATCGAAACCCTGCACCAGCGCATGAGCGACATCCTGTTGAGTGCCGATCACGCCAGCCAACTGGCGCTGATCAACGCTCACCCGGACCTGGCCGGCAAAGCCGCCGTTCAGGGCCAACTGACCGAAGCCAGCACGAATGAACAGGCGGGCGCCGGTATTCACCAATGCACGGCCGAAGAGTTCCAGCGCTTCACCGAGCTGAACGACGCCTACAAGGCCAAGTTCAAGTTTCCCTTCATCATGGCGGTAAAAGGCAGCAACCGGCACCAGATCCTTGCGGCATTCGAAACACGCATCCATCACTCGGCCGACGCCGAATTCAAATGCGCGCTGGCAGAGATCAACAAAATCGCGTTGTTCCGATTACTGACCCTTTAGCGAGCAGCCCTGCGACTTGAGGCCCTGCAAGCATCCCCAGCCAACCTATTTAAAGGCAGACAAGAAGAATGAAAGCTTACGCCGTACCTTTCGAGAAGTTCGTCAACCTGGCCGACGCCCGCCTGGGCACCAAGATCATCTCGGTTACCGATGATTGGTTCGCCGACGCTAACCGCCTGTTCCAGCCGACCCCGGCCGTGTGGAAGGAGGGCGTGTTCGATGACAATGGCAAGTGGATGGACGGCTGGGAATCGCGGCGCAAGCGCTTCGAAGGCTACGACAGCGCGGTGATCCGCCTGGGCGTGGCGGGCTCGATCAAGGGCGTGGACATCGACACCTCATTCTTCACCGGCAACTACCCACCGTCGGCCTCCTTGGAAGCCTGCTTCCTGAGCGAAGGCGAACCGGACGAAAACACCCAGTGGACTGAAGTACTGTCGGCCGTCGAATTGCAAGGCAACAGCCACCACTACCACGAAATCAGCAATGACCAGGCCTTCAGCCACCTGCGCTTCAACATCTATCCAGACGGCGGCGTGGCTCGCCTGCGGGTCTACGGCATTCCGTACCGCGACTGGTCGGCCGTCGGCGACAACGAACAGATCGACCTGGCTGCCGCCCTCAACGGTGGCCGCGCCCTGGCCTGCTCCGACGAACACTTCGGGCGCATGAGCAACATCCTCAACCCGGGCCGTGGCGTGAACATGGGCGATGGCTGGGAAACCGCCCGTCGTCGTACCCCGGGCAATGACTGGGTGATCGTCGCCCTGGGCCATGCCGGCATCGTTGAACAGGTCGTCGTCGACACCCTGCACTTCAAGGGTAACTACCCCGACAGCTGCTCGATCCAGGGCGCGTTCGTCAAGGGCGGCACCGACAGCCAGATCGAAACCCAGTCGTTGTTCTGGCGCGAACTGTTGCCGAGCCAGAAGCTGGAAATGCACGCCGAACACACCTTCGCCGAGCAGATCAAGGCCCTGGGACCGATCACCCATATCCGCCTGAACGTGTTCCCGGACGGTGGCGTGAGTCGCCTGCGGGTGCTGGGCAAGGTATCGAAGTAAACGACGCACCTGTGGCGAGGGAGCTTGCTCCCGCTGGACTGCGCAGCAGTCCCTTTTTTTTGAAAAGCGGGGTCGCTTCGCAACCCAGCGGGAGCAAGCTCCCTCGCCACAAAAGCTGAACCACAACACAGAATTTTTGGATAAGAAGACCAGCATGCGCACTCTCAAGATCGAACCGTTGACCAAAGAAGCCTTCGCCCCGTTCGGTGACGTGATCGAAACCGACGGCAGCGATCACTTCATGATCAACAACGGTTCGACCATGCGCTTCCATCGCCTGGCGACGGTGGAAACCGCCACGCCGGATGACAAGGCGATCATCAGCATCTTCCGCGCCGACGCGCTGGACATGCCGCTGACCGTACGCATGCTGGAGCGCCATCCGCTGGGCAGCCAGGCCTTCATTCCGCTGCTCGGCAACCCCTTTCTGATCGTGGTCGCGCCACTTGGCGATGCACCTGTATCAGGCTTGGTCCGCGCCTTCGTCACCAACGGCAGGCAGGGCATTAATTACCATCGCGGCGTCTGGCACCACCCGGTGCTGACGATCGAAAAGCGGGATGACTTCCTGGTGGTTGATCGCAGTGGCACAGGCAATAACTGCGATGAGCATTTTTTCAAAGAGGATGAGTTTCTGATCCTCGCCCCCCACCAATAAGAGAAGGTCCGATCACGCGAAAACAAGCGTGACGGGCGAGAGGTAAAGACTGTGGAAGCACATATGCTGGAATGGCTGAACCTGAGCATTCGCTGGGTTCACATGATCACTGGCGTGGCCTGGATCGGCGCGTCGTTCTACTTCGTCTGGCTGGAAAACAACCTCAATCGCGTCAACCCCAAGAGCGGCCTGGCCGGCGACCTGTGGGCCATCCACGGAGGTGGCATCTACCACCTGGAAAAATACAAACTCGCGCCACCGTCCATGCCGGACAACCTGCACTGGTTCAAATGGGAAGCCTATTTCACGTGGATGTCGGGCATCGCCCTGCTGTGCGTGGTGTTCTATTGGAACCCGACCGTCTACCTGCTGGCCCCCGGCAGCAGCCTGAGCGGTGCTGAAGGCGTGGCCCTGGGCATCGGTTCGTTGCTCGTCGGCTGGTTCGTCTATTCCTTTCTCTGCGACTCGGCCCTGGGCAAGCGCCCCGCCCTGCTCGGCCTGATCCTGTTCGTGCTGCTGATCGCCGCGGCCTACGGGTTCAGCAAGGTGTTCAGCGGTCGCGGGGCCTACCTGCATGTCGGGGCGGTCATCGGCACGATCATGGTGGGCAACGTGTTCCGCATCATCATGCCGGCACAACGGGCCCTGGTCGCGGCCATCGCCGAGAACCGTACCCCCGACCCGGCGCTGCCGGCCAAGGGCTTGCTGCGTTCGCGTCACAACAATTACTTCACCCTGCCGGTGCTGTTCATCATGATCAGCAACCACTTCCCGAGCACCTACGGCAGCCAATACAACTGGCTGATCCTGGCCGGGATCGCCGTGGCGGCGGTGTTGGTGCGGCATTACTTCAACACGCGCCATGACAGCAACCGGTTTGCCTGGACGCTGCCGGTCGGCGCCCTGGCGATGATTTGCCTGGCCTATGTCACCGGGCCCAAACCCATCTCCAGCGCACCGGAAGTAGCAAAGGCGCCGGCCGCCATCGAGTACCAGCCCCTGCCGGAAACCGCCGTGGGCGGTGGCGCCAAGCCCGCAACTGCCCCGGCAGCGCCAGCGGAAAAACCGGCCCAGGCCGCCAGCCCCCAGGGCCCTTCGTTCGAGAAGGTCCACAGCGTGATCCAGGAACGCTGCTCGGTCTGCCACTCGGCCAAGCCCACCAGCCCGTTGTTCAGCGCCGCGCCGGGCGGGGTGATGTTCGATACGCCGCAGCAGATTCAGCAAGAAGCCGCGCGCATCCAGGCCCAGGCCGTGACCACCCAGATCATGCCGTTGGGCAACATCACCCAGATGACCCAGCAGGAACGCGACCTGATCGGCGCCTGGATCAATCAGGGCGCGCGCACCAACTGAGCCACTGCTTTCAATAAATGTCCCACCGCTGACAGGCCGACCGGCAATGACCGGTCGCCCGTCAGCGACTGCCTGCGCCTCAACAATAAAAACAAGAGGAAAGCACCTGATGACCAAGCCCTGCCATCACGCCCCAAATTCGCCGCACACGCGCCGTTACAGGGCACTTGAGCCCTTCAAGACAAGCCCGTATCCTGCGCGGCCGCTCGAAACCGGCCGACACAAAAACCCCCTCAGATCCTGACTGGTCCGCCAACTTAGCCCGGCACCGGTGAATAGAATAAGCATCCTCTTTTCGACTGTTCCAAACAGCTGGATGAGTCTTCTGCGGGTTTCCCACCTGCCTTGGCTCAGCTCTTGCTATCAGCATTCGCCACGCTCAAAAAGCTGACCGAACGGATGTTTTTCATCCATGGAAAAAAGGCGCCACACCAGAGCGCTGACTCGAAAAAAAGCGGTACCACTTACCTTTGGGAGCAAACCGAATGAAACGTACGTGCACCAGCCTGATACTCGCAGGATCCTTGCTGGCCGCAGGCCAGGCGATGGCCGACGACCTGTTCCAGTGGCAGAACAACAGCCTGAGCTACCTGTATGGCAAGGATTTCCAGATCAACCCGCGTATCCAGCAGACCGTGACCTTCGAACACGCCGATGCCTGGAAATACGGGGACAACTTCTTCTTCCTCGATCGGATCTTCTACAACGGCCAGGACGACAGCCAGTCCGGCCCGAACACCTACTACGGTGAATTCAGCCCGCGCCTGTCGTTCGGCAAGATCTTCGACCAGAAGCTGGCACTGGGGCCGATCAAGGACGTGCTGCTGGCCATGACCTATGAGTTCGGGGAAGGCGACAACGAGTCGTACCTGATCGGCCCGGGTTTCGACCTGGCGATTCCCGGCTTCGACTACTTCCAGCTGAACTTCTACAACCGCCAGACCGAAGGCCCACGCGCCGGCGACAACGTCTGGCAGATCACCCCGGTCTGGGCCTATACCCTGCCGGTGGGTTCATCCGATATCCTGTTCGACGGGTTCATCGACTGGGTGGTGGACAACGACACCAATTCCAAGGGCACCTACCACGCCAACCTGCACATCGTCCCGCAGGTCAAATATGACTTGGGCAAGGCCTTGAAGCTCGGCGCCAAGCAGCTATACGTCGGGGTGGAATACGACTACTGGAAGAACAAGTACGCGATCGAAGACAGCGACGGGTTCAAGACCAACCAGAGCACGACCAGCTTTTTGCTGAAGTACCATTTCTGATCCCAGGATCTACATCCGCAGCAATACCCTGTGGGAGCTAGCTTGCTCGCGATTGCGGTGGGTCAGCCTGAGTCGATGCTGGATGTGCCGCCGTTATCGCGAGCAGGCTCGCTCCCACAGTGGATTTATGTCGTACACAGATTTTGTATCCACTGAAGATCTAGTGTGGGAGCGAGCTTGCTCGCGATTGCGGTGGGTCAGCCTGAGTCGATGCTGGATGTGCCGCCGTCATCGCGAGCAAGCTCGCTCCCACAGAGGATTTATGTCATACACAGATTTTGTGTCCACTGAAGATCTACTGTGGGAGCGAGCCTGCTCGCGATTGGGGTGAACCTACTGACATCACTCCTAAGCCAACCCCAGAAACCGACTCAACGCCTCACGCTGCGCCAACGCATCCTGGCGCCCCAGCTCGATCAGCTCGCTGCAATACCCCGCCTCGAACAACAGGTAGCTCAGCACCCCTGCGCCGCTGGTCTTGGTCGCGCCCGGCCCACGCAAGAAGACGCGCAACGCACGGGGCAATTCCTGGCGATGGCGGGCGGCGATTTCGTCGATCGGTTGGCTGGGTGAGATCACCAGCACGTCCACCGGTGCGGCGCCGAGGGCGTGGGCCGGGACGTCATCGGGCAGCAAGTGGCTGAACCCGTTCAGGCGCTCAAGCAACTCGATGTCGCTTTCCAGGCTGTCGATGAACGTGCTGTTGAGCATATGACCGCCGATCTGCGCCAGGGTCGGTTGCAGGCCGGTGTAGCTGCGCTCGCGCGGATCTTGCCCGCCGGCGCCCCGAGGATTGCCGCTGACACCGATCACCAGCACACGATTGGCCCCCAGGTGCAGGGCTGGGCTGATGGGCGCCGATTGCCGCACCGCGCCGTCGCCGAAATATTGCGGGCCGATCCTGACCGGCGCGAACAACAATGGAATCGCCGAACTGGCCAGCAAATGCTCCACCGACAACTGCGTCGGCACACCGATACGCCGATGGCGCAACCAGGCATCGATGGTCCCCCGCCCTTGGTAGAACGTAACGGCCTGGCCGGATTCATAACCGAACGCCGTCACCGCCACCGCCCGCAGCTGCTGCTCGGCGATGGACTGCTCGATGCCCGAGGCGTGGAATTGGGCCTGGAGCAGTTCGCGCAACGGCGAACTGTCGATCAGCGCCACTGGCAACTTGGCCCCCAGGCCCAGCAGGCTGTGGATGAAGAAACGCATCGACTGGGCCAACACGCCTCGCCAGTCGCTGCGCATGACTTGATGGCTGCGCACCGCTTGCCAGAACGCGGTCAGCCGCTCGATGGCCGTCTTGAAGTCCATCGCCCCGCTCGCCAGGCTGACCGCGTTGATCGCCCCGGCCGAGGTGCCGACGATCACCGGAAACGGGTTATCCGCCCCATCCGGCAGCAATTCGGCGATGGCCGCCAGTACACCTACCTGATACGCCGCTCGAGCCCCGCCGCCGGAAAGAATCAAACCTGTAACCGGTTCAGCTGGGGTCATCGCAATGCTCCGTGCTCAAGGTGATATCAAAAAAACTCAGCCGCGTTTGTCGTACAGCTTGGGCTCGCCTGGCGGACGGCTCTTGAAGCGCCGGTGGGCCCAAAGGTACTGCTCGGGACAATCGCTCACCGACCGCTCTACCCACTGGTTGATGCGGATGCAATCGGCTTCCTCGGTCTCGCCCGGAAAATCCGTCAGCGGCGCCTGGATCACCAGGCGATAACCGCTGCCATCGGCCAGCCGCTCCTGGGTGAAAGGCACCACCAGCGCCTTGCCCAGGCGGGCGAACTTGCTGGTGGCGGTGACCGTCGCGGCCTGGACGCCGAACAGCGGCACGAACACGCTTTGCTTGGCGCCGTAGTCCTGGTCCGGCGCATACCAGATCGCCCGTCCGGCCCGCAGCAGCTTGAGCATGCCACGCACGTCGTCACGCTCCACCGCCAGGGAATCGAGGTTGTGCCGCTCGCGGCCCCGACGCTGGATGTAGTCGAACAGCGGGTTCTTGTGCTCGCGGTACATGCCATCGATGGTGTGCTGCTGGCCAAGCAAGGCCGCGCCGATTTCCAGCGTGGTGAAATGCAACGCCATCAAAATCACGCCCTTGCCCTCGCGCTGGGCCTGCTTGAGGTGCTCCAGCCCTTCGACATGGGCCAGTTTCGCCAAACGCGAACGCGACCACCACCAACTCATGGCCATCTCGAAAAAGGCGATGCCGGTGGAGGCGAAGTTGTCCTTGAGCAGACGCTTGCGCTCGGCGGCGGATTTTTCCGGGAAGCACAGCTCCAGGTTGCGACGGGCGATGCGCCGTCGGTCGCCGGCCATCCGATACATCAGCGCGCCCAATGCGCGACCGACCCGCAGCAATAACGGATAAGGCAGTTGAACGATCAGCCACAACAGCCCCAGGCCGCACCACAGCAGCCAGAAACGCGGATGAAAAAATGCAGCTCGAAAACGCGGGCGATCCATTACAGCTTCCATTAAGACATGGGCCGCGCATTCTACATTGTTCGACCCGGGTTGCGGCTGGCGGACGATCTCGTTATAAGTCTCGGCACTTTTAGTGACAAGCCGTTGTACGCCGACCATGAGCCAAACCGAACCGCTAGACCAAGATCCCGTGTTCCAGCTGAAGGGCAGCATGCTCGCCATTACGGTGCTGGAACTGGCCCGCAACGACCTGGAGAGCCTTGACCGGCAACTGGCGGCGAAAGTCGCCCAGGCCCCGAATTTCTTCAGCAATGCCCCCCTGGTGCTGGCCCTGGACAAGCTGCCGGCCGGCGACGGCTCAGTGGACCTGCCGGGCCTGATGCGCGTCTGCCGCCAGCACGGCCTGCGCACCCTGGCGATCCGCGCCAGCCGCATCGAAGACATCGCCGCCGCCATCGCCGTGGACATTCCGGTGCTGCCGCCGTCCGGCGCCCGGGAGCGCGTGCTGGAACTGAATCCGGTCGAAGCGAAGAAAATTCCGGAAAAACCACCGGAGCCCAGCGTCAAGCCGACGCGCGTGATCACCTCGCCCGTGCGCGGCGGGCAACAGATTTATGCCCAGGGTGGCGATCTGGTCATCGTCTCCTCGGTCAGCCCGGGGGCGGAACTTCTGGCCGATGGCAACATCCATGTATACGGCCCGATGCGCGGTCGAGCACTGGCCGGCGTCAAGGGTGATACCAAGGCCAGGATCTTCTGCCAGCAATTGAGCGCCGAGCTGGTTTCCATCGCCGGGCAGTACAAGGTCTCCGAAGATTTGCGCCGCGACCCGTTGTGGGGGGCCGGCGTCCAGATCAGCCTGTCAGGCGACGTGTTGAACATCATTCGGCTTTAACGGATACTGCCGCATTTTCCAAGCATCTCTAAAACGAGCGAAAACGGCTTAAACGACGTAGGAAAAAGGATCAGGCAGTGTTTACCGGAGGTAGACCCCGCCCGACAGCCGATTCCAGCCAAGCCTGTCCAATTGCAGCGGTTTTCCAGAGATGTTTTTCAGGGGCTGACAAAGTCCTTTTTCCTTAGGGGTGAAACACCTTGGCCAAGATTCTCGTGGTTACATCCGGCAAGGGTGGTGTGGGTAAGACCACCACCAGCGCCGCTATCGGTACCGGCCTCGCTCTGCGCGGCCACAAGACAGTCATCGTCGACTTCGACGTCGGCCTGCGTAACCTCGACCTGATCATGGGTTGCGAGCGTCGCGTGGTCTACGACTTCGTCAACGTGGTCAACGGCGAAGCGAACCTGCAGCAGGCCCTGATCAAGGACAAGCGCCTTGAAAACCTCTACGTGCTGGCCGCCAGCCAGACCCGCGACAAAGACGCGCTGACCCAGGAAGGCGTGGAAAAAGTGCTGATGCAGCTCAAGGAAGACTTTGAGTTCGTGGTCTGCGACTCCCCGGCCGGTATCGAGAAAGGTGCCCACCTGGCCATGTACTTCGCCGACGAAGCGATTGTCGTGACCAACCCGGAAGTGTCGTCGGTCCGCGACTCCGACCGCATGCTGGGCCTGCTGGCGAGCAAGTCCCGGCGCGCCGAGAAGGGCGAGGAGCCGATCAAGGAGCACTTGCTGCTGACCCGCTACAACCCGCAACGAGTCAGCGATGGCGAAATGCTGGGCGTCGAAGACGTCAAGGAAATCCTCGCCGTCACCCTGCTGGGTGTCATTCCGGAATCCCAAGCGGTCCTCAAGGCTTCCAACTCCGGCGTGCCAGTGATCCTCGACGACCAGAGCGATGCCGGCCAGGCATACAGCGATGCCGTCGATCGCCTGCTGGGCAAAACCGTGGAGCATCGTTTCCTCGATGTAACGAAGAAAGGTTTCTTCGAGCGCCTGTTTGGAGGTAGGTAATGAACCTTTTTGACTTCTTTCGTGCCAACAAAAAGCCCAGTACCGCCTCGGTCGCGAAAGAGCGTCTACAGATCATCGTGGCGCACGAACGCGGCCAACGCAGTACCCCTGACTACCTGCCAGCCTTGCAGAAGGAACTGGTGGAAGTGATCCGCAAATACGTCAACATCGGTAGCGATGACGTGCATGTGGCGCTGGAAAGCCAGGGCAGCTGCTCGATCCTGGAACTCAATATCACCCTGCCGGATCGCTGATCGCACCGGCGGGAGCCACGGCGGCTCGGGCTCTGTGCCCTTGTGTAGGGGCTGGCGAAGCCTGCGATCTTTTGATCTTTCACTTGAAACTCAAGGAAGCTCGGAAAAGATCGCAGGCTCCGCCAGCTCCTACATATAGGACGAGGGGCCCGAGCCGCCGTTGGCGTTTGTAGCGAGACTGTTTTTAATGCCCCTGTCCAACATCCGCATCATTCATCAGGACGCCGCTGTCCTGGTGGTCGACAAGCCGACCTTGTTGCTTTCCGTGCCCGGCCGGGCCGACGACAACAAGGACTGCCTGATCACCCGCCTGCAGGAAAACGGCTATCCGGAAGCGCGAATCGTACACCGACTGGACTGGGAAACCTCTGGCATTATCCTGCTGGCCCGTGACCCGGACACCCATCGCGAACTGTCCCGGCAATTTCATGACCGCGAAACCGAAAAAGCCTACACCGCGCTGTGCTGGGGCCAACCGGAGCTGGACAGCGGCAGCATCGACCTGCCCCTGCGCTACGACCCGCCGACCAAACCCCGGCATGTGGTGGACCATGAACAGGGCAAACACGCCCTGACCTTCTGGCGCGTGCTGGAACGTTGCGGCGACTGGTGCCGGGTCGAGCTGACACCCATCACCGGACGCTCGCACCAACTGCGCGTGCACATGCTCTCCATCGGTCACCCGCTGCTGGGCGACGGGCTCTACGCCCACCCCCAGGCCCTCGCCGCCTGGCCGCGCCTGTGCCTGCACGCGAGCATGTTGAGCTTCACCCACCCGCAAAGCGGCGAGCGCCTGCGCTTCGAGTGCCCTGCGCCGTTTTAAGAAACACCACCGACCCTGTGGCGAGGGAGCTTGCTCCCGCTGGGGCGCGAAGCGGCCCTAAAGGCTGATACCTCGGCAAACCTGCTTGATGGGGTCGCCGCTGTTGGGGCTGCTACGCAGCCCAGCGGGAGCAAGCTCCCTCGCCACGGGTTCGACAACCCAAGTTCCCCCTATACATACCCCTCTCCCCTCCCCATCGACCAGCAATACGGTAAACTCCCGCCCATCGCTGTTTGGAGTGACTTATGCGCGCAGAGTTGAACCAAGGCCTGATCGACTTCCTCAAGGCCTCCCCTACCCCGTTTCATGCCACCGCCAGCCTGGCCAAGCGCCTGGAGGCGGCCGGTTACCAGCGTCTTGACGAACGCGAGACTTGGGCCACCGAGGCCAACGGTCGTTATTACGTCACGCGCAACGACTCTTCGATCATTGCCTTCAAGCTCGGCCGCCACTCACCGCTGCACGACGGCATCCGCCTGGTCGGCGCCCACACCGACAGCCCCTGCCTGCGGGTCAAGCCGCAGCCGGAGCTGCAACGCCACGGGTTCTGGCAACTGGGGGTGGAAGTCTATGGCGGCGCGCTGCTGGCGCCATGGTTCGACCGTGACCTGTCCCTGGCCGGGCGCGTGACTTTCCGCCGCGATGGCAAGGTCGAGAGCCAACTGATCGATTTCAAGGCGCCGATCGCCACGATTCCCAACCTGGCCATCCACCTCAATCGCGAAGCCAACCAAGGCTGGGCCATCAACCCGCAGAACGAGCTGCCGCCGATCCTCGCGCAGTTCGCCGGTGACGAGCGCGTCGACTTCCGTGCCGTGCTCACCGATCAACTGGCCCGGGAACACGGCCTGAACGCCGACGTGGTGCTCGATTACGAGTTGAGCTTCTACGACACCCAAAGCGCCGCGGTCATTGGCCTGCATGGTGATTTCATTGCCGGCGCGCGCCTGGACAACCTGCTGTCATGCTACGCCGGCCTGCAAGCCTTGCTGAACGCCGACACTGAAGAAACCTGCGTGCTGGTGTGCAACGATCACGAAGAGGTCGGCTCATGCTCGGCCTGTGGCGCCGACGGGCCGATGCTGGAACAGACCCTGCGTCGCCTGCTGCCCGAAGGTGAAGAATTCGTACGGACCATTCAGAAATCCCTGCTGGTTTCGGCGGACAACGCCCACGGCGTGCACCCCAACTATGCCGACAAGCACGACGCCAACCACGGCCCCAAGCTCAACGCCGGTCCGGTGATCAAGGTCAACAGCAACCAGCGCTACGCCACCAACAGCGAAACCGCCGGGTTCTTCCGCCATTTGTGCATGGCCGAAGAAGTGCCGGTGCAGAGCTTCGTGGTGCGCAGCGACATGGGCTGCGGCTCGACCATCGGCCCGATCACCGCCAGTCAGCTGGGCGTGCGCACCGTGGACATCGGCCTGCCGACCTTCGCCATGCATTCGATCCGCGAACTGTGCGGCAGCCATGACCTGGCGCATTTGGTGAAGGTGCTGAGCGCGTTCTACGCGTCTCGCGAGTTGCCATAGTTGCAGCTGCTCCCTCGCCACAATGATGTCCACCTCAAGATTCGGGGAGGCTGTGACACACATCAGCCCACCCCAACCAAACCCCAACTAGACTGTCCTTATCCCCCTCGACAAGGCCGTCGTCATGATCTCGATGTCTGCGCTCAACGCCATGCTGGTGCCCATCATTGCCGGCATGATCCTGCTGGCCATCGGTTTCAACTTCCGTGACAAGAACGTCGGTGTCTTCGCCATGTGGATCGGCATGTTGTTGATCCTCGCCACGGTGGTGATCAAGATCCTGAGCAAGCTCAACGAATCGCTCTGAGCCTGGCGCCGGCCACCGGCAATTATTCCGGCACAGGTTGCTCCGGCACATCCACGCCGACATGGATCGCATCGTGGCGCCAGAACTCCAGGTCGCAGTCGATCAGCCGCTGGTGCTGGTCATAGTTGACCCGTGCGATGCGCAGCCCGGGGCTGCCCACCGAGACCCTCAACGCCGCTGCCGCTTCCGGCTGTAACGAGGTGGGCACGATTTCGAACTTCACCCGGCCGTAGTGCAGGTCGTAATGGCGGGCGTACAGCTCGGTGATGGATTGGTTAAGGTCGAACCCGAGGATGTCCGGGAAATACTGCGGGTTCAGGTAGTGCTCGACGTACAGCACCAGCCGCTCATCGATACGCCGCACACGGCAGATCTGGATCACGCTGGACAGCGCCGGCAACTGCAACCACGCACACACGGCCGCCGAAGCCGGTTGCAGGCGTGCAGAAATCACTTGGGTAGAAGGCACCCGCCCCTGGGCCGCGACCATGGCGTGGAAATGGCTGCGCTGCATCAGGTTGTAGGCCAGGCGCGGCGGCGAGACGAACCAGCCCCGGCGCTCCTCCCGATAGATCTGCCCCTGGGCTTCGAGCTGCAACAACGCTTCGCGCACGGTGATCCGCGTGGTCCCGAACAATTCACTGAGCTTGCGCTCGGCCGGCAACTTGCTGCCGGGCGCCAGCAACCCGTGGTCGAGTTGCTCTTGCAGCACCTGTCCAATGGCTGTCACCGCTTTGGTTGCATCGATGCGCATCAACGTTACCTATCTGGACTAGACCAGCACTGTTTCGGGGCAGGATCGACGGCTCATCGATCCGCTTCTGAGTCCAGCAAGCCTAGGCACTGCACATGACTGGTAGATGACAGAGCCGCCGAACGGTCGTTTTGCCAGCGTGCAAATTAACGGCCAAGTCCTTGCAGATCAGCCGTTTAACCATGGTCTACGCTTAATTCGCAGCCAACCCCCACGAGCCGGGCATTTCCCGCCGCCTGCGGCACCGACATCAAAATGTCACAGGGCTCGCCTACATTGGCTCAGGTATTGCTGACCTAGACCAACACAACCGCAATCGCAGCGTTGAAAACGCCCATAGGAGCTTCGGATGAAACAGCTTTTCCTGGCATCACTGTTAGGCTCGACCATTGCCATGTGCACCGCCGCCATGGCCGCTGACACCGATCTGAAAACGTTGGAAGCCGCTGCGAAAGCGGAAGGCGCCGTCAACAGCGTCGGCATGCCCGATGACTGGGCAAACTGGAAAGGCACCTGGGAGGACTTGGCCAAGCTCTACGGCTTGAAACACATCGACACCGACATGAGCTCGGCCCAGGAAATCGCCAAGTTCGCCGCCGAAAAAGACAACGCCAGCGCCGACATCGGCGACGTCGGTGCGGCCTTCGGCCCGATCGCGGTCAAGCAGGGCGTGGTCCAGCCCTACAAGCCAAGCACCTGGGAACAAGTACCGGCCTGGGCCAAGGACAAGGACGGCAACTGGGCATTGGCCTACACCGGCACCATCGCCTTCATCGTCAACAAGAAGCTGCTGCACGGTTCCGAAGTGCCGACCAAATGGGCCGACCTGAAGACAGGCAAGTACAAAGTCTCCATCGGTGACGTGAGCACCGCCGCCCAGGCCGCCAACGGCGTGCTGGCCGCGGCCCTGGCCAACGGCGGCGACGAGAAGAACGTCCAGCCGGCGCTGTTGATGTTTGCCGATATCGCCAAGCAAGGACGCCTGTCCATGGCCAACCCGACCATCGCCACGATGGAGAAAGGTGAAGTCGAAGTCGGCGTGGTCTGGGATTTCAACGGCCTGAGCTACAAGGCCAAGATGGCCAACCCCGATGACTACGTCGTACTGATTCCGTCCGACGGCTCGGTGATCTCCGGCTACACCACCATCATCAACAAATACGCCAAGCACCCGAACGCCGCCAAGTTGGCCCGTGAGTACATCTTCAGCGACGCCGGCCAGATCAACCTGGCCAAGGGCAATGCCCGTCCAATCCGCGCCGAGCACCTGAAACTGCCGGAAGAGGTCCAGGCCAAACTGCTGCCGAACGAGCAGTACAAAGGCGTGACCCCGATCAAGGATGCGGATGCGTGGGAGAAGACTTCCAAGGCACTGCCGCAGAAGTGGCAGGAAGAAGTGATCATCAACATGCAATAAGGCGGTCGCTCCCGCTCGGAGATCCACTGGAAATCCAACTGTGAGAGCAAGCCCCGTGGGAGCGAGCTTGCTCGCGATGAACGATGACACGGTCCCGCAGTTGAACCGTGTCGCCCTCATCGCGAGCAAGCTCGCTCCCACAGAAGCTGGTTCTCACATCAGGTTCCTGGAGGATCCGAGTTTTCTGGTATCTGCCCGGAGTCCCGGTACCCATGAAGCACAACGTCATCCTGGTGGTGCTCGACGGTCTCAACCATGAGGTCGCCCGGCATGCCATGGGGCATTTGCAGGCTTACGTCGGCGCAGGACGCGCGGCCCTCTACAAACTGGAATGTGAGTTGCCCGCCCTGTCCCGCCCGCTCTACGAATGCATCCTCACCGGCGTCGTGCCCATCGACAGCGGGATCGTGCACAACAACGTCTCGCGCCTGTCGAACCAGCGCAGCATTTTCCACTACGCCACCCAGGCCGGCCTGAGCACGGCGGCTGCGGCGTATCACTGGGTCAGCGAACTCTACAACGCGTCCCCCTTCGTCGCCGGTCGCGACCGTCACACCGACAACCCCGGCCTGCCGATCCAATACGGGCATTTCTATTGGAATGACCACTACCCCGATTCCCATCTGTTCGCCGACGCCGAACACCTGCGCCTGCGCTACTTGCCGAACTTCCTGCTGGTGCACCCGATGAATATCGACGACGCCGGCCACAAGCACGGCCTCGACACCCCGCAATACCGCAACAGCGCCCGCTCGGCCGATATCAACCTGGCGGTCTATCTGCAAGCGTGGCTCGACGCCGGTTACCAGGTGCTGGTGACCGCCGACCATGGCATGAACAACGACCGTTCCCACAACGGCCTGCTGGCTGAAGAACGGGAAGTGCCGCTGTTCGTGCTGGGTGACAGCTTCAGTCTCGATCCCGCTGCCGCGCCCAAGCAGACCGAACTGTGCGGCACCATCTGCCAATTGCTCGGCGTCGACCACGACAAACCTTATTGCCAGGAGCTACTCAAGTGAACGCCATGACGCGCGGCAAATGGCTGGCAGCGTTGTGCCTGGTGCCCTTCGCGATTTTCTTCATCGTGTTCCAGATCGCCCCGCTGCTCTGGGTGCTGGTCAACAGCCTGGAATCGGAGGAGTTCGGCTGGGGCCTGGCCAACTTCAGCAAAATCTTCAGTTCGAAGTTTTATCGGCAGGCAATCCAGCACAGCCTGGAGATCAGCTTCTGGTCCAGCGTGTTCGGCATCGTCATTGCCGTGCTCGGCAGCTATTCGCTGCGCCGGGTGGATTCGCGGCTGCGCAATTTCGTCAATGCGTTCGCCAACATGACCAGCAACTTCGCCGGCGTGCCCCTGGCCTTCGCCTTCATCATCTTGCTGGGGTTCAACGGCAGCATCACGCTCATGCTCAAGCAGGCGGGGATCATCGAGGATTTCAACCTGTATTCGAAAACCGGGCTGATCATTCTCTACACCTACTTCCAGATTCCCCTGGGCGTGCTGCTGCTCTACCCGGCCTTCGACGCCCTGCGCGAAGACTGGCGCGAGTCCGCCGAGTTGCTCGGCGCCAACGGCTGGCAGTTCTGGCGGCACATCGGCTTGCCGGTGCTGACCCCGGCGCTGCTGGGCACTTTCGTGATCCTGCTGGCCAACGCCCTCGGCGCCTACGCCACGGTCTACGCGTTGACCACCGGCAACTTCAACGTGCTGCCGATCCGCATCGCCGCCATGGTCTCCGGCGACATTTCCCTCGACCCGAACATGGCCAGTGCCCTGGCCGTGATACTGGTGGCGTTGATGACCGTGGTGACCGTCGTCCATCAGTTGCTGCTCAAGAGGAGCTACCATGTCTCGCGCTGAACCGGGCTCCGTCGGGCTCTATCATCGGATAGTGGTGTACCTGCTGTTCGCCATCCTGCTGCTGCCCCTGGCCGGCACACTCGTCTACTCCATCGCCAGCAGTTGGTCGGCCACCGTGCTGCCCAGCGGCTTCACCTTCAAATGGTATGTGCAGTTGTGGAGCGATCCGCGTTTTCTCCACGCCTTCGGTCAATCGCTGCTGGTCTGTGTCGGTGCGCTGGTGCTCTCGGTGGTGTTGATCCTGCCGTTGCTGTTCGTGGTGCATTACCACTTTCCCAAGCTCGACGCGCTGATGAACATCCTGATCCTGCTGCCCTTCGCGGTGCCGCCGGTGGTGTCGTCGGTGGGGCTGTTGCAACTCTATGGTTCCGGGCCGCTGGCGATGGTCGGTACGCCGTGGATCCTGATCGGTTGCTACTTCACCGTCGCCCTGCCCTTCATGTACCGGGCGATCACCAACAACCTGCAAGCGATCAACCTGCGCGACTTGATGGACGCTGCCCAACTGCTCGGCGCCAGCACCTTCCAGGCCGCGTTCCTGGTGGTGCTGCCGAACCTGCGCAAGGGCCTGATGGTGGCGCTACTGCTGTCCTTTTCATTTCTGTTCGGCGAGTTCGTGTTTGCCAACATCCTCGTCGGCACCCGCTATGAAACCCTGCAGGTCTACCTGAACAACATGCGCAACAGCAGCGGTCACTTCACCAGTGCCCTGGTGATTTCCTATTTCTTCTTCGTACTGGTCCTGACCTGGGCGGCCAACATCTTGAGCAAGGACAAAAGCCAATGAGCTACGTCAGCGTCCAACACCTGCAAAAAAGCTACGCCGGCACGCCGGTGTTCAGCGACATCAACTGCGAGATCGGCAAGGGCGAATTCGTCACCCTCCTCGGCCCTTCCGGTTGCGGCAAATCCACGCTGTTGCGCTGCATCGCCGGCCTGACTGCGGTGGATGCTGGCCAGATCATCCTCGACGGGCAAGACATCGTCCCGCTGAGCCCACAGAAACGCGGCATCGGCATGGTTTTCCAGAGCTACGCCTTGTTTCCCAACATGACCGTGGAGCAGAACGTCGCCTTCGGCCTGCGCATGCAGAAGGTCGATGCCGGGGACAGCCGCCAGCGGGTGCTGGAGATCCTGCGCCTGGTGGAGCTGCATGATTTTGCCGGCCGCTATCCCCATCAACTCTCCGGCGGCCAATGCCAGCGCGTCGCCCTGGCCCGCTCCCTGGTCACACGGCCGCGCCTGTTGCTGCTGGACGAGCCGCTGTCGGCCCTGGATGCGCGGATTCGCAAGCACTTGCGCGAACAGATCCGACAGATCCAGCGTGAGTTGGGCCTGACCACGATCTTCGTCACACACGATCAGGAAGAAGCCCTGACCATGTCTGACCGGATTTTCCTGATGAACCAGGGAAAGATCGTACAAAGCGGCGATGCCGAAACCCTTTACACGGCGCCAGTCGATGTCTTTGCCGCCGGCTTCATCGGCAACTACAACCTGCTGGACGCTGACAGCGCGAGCAAACTGCTGCAGCGGCCAGTGAACGGTCGCATCGCCATCCGCCCGGAAGCCATCGAGCTGAGCCGCAGCGGCGAGGCCGACGCGCTGATTCGCAGCCACAGCCTGTTGGGCAACGTCATCCGTTACCGGGTCGAGGCCCGCGGCGTGGAACTGGTGGTGGATGTGCTCAATCGCTCGGCTGCCGACCTGCATGCTGACGGCACACGGCTGGCACTTTCCATCGATCCGTCGGCCCTGTGTGAGGTAGCCTGACGGCCTTGTTGATTTTGAAGCTGATCTTAAGAAGGAAAACCTGCTGATGGCCCTGGCAATTTTTGATTTGGACGAAACCCTGATCCACGGCGACTGCGCCACCCTCTGGAGTGAGCAAATGGGCCGCCTGGGCTGGGTCGATCCCGAGTCGTTCATGCGGCGCAACAACGAGCTGATGGACGCCTACAGCCACGGCAAGTTGAGCATGGAAACGTACATGGACTTCAGCCTGGAGCCGATGATCGGCCGCACGCCCGAGGAGATCGAGCATCTGGTGGCGCCGTGGGTGGAAGATTTCATCGAGCCAATCATCTTCAGCGACGCCACCAAGGCCATTGCCGAACACCGCAAGGCCGGTGACCGGATCCTGGTGATCTCGGCCTCGGGCACACACCTGGTCAAGCCGATTGCCGAACGCCTGGGCATCGACGAAATCCTGGCCATCGAACTGGAAGTGGCCCATGGGGTGTACAGCGGCCAGACCGTCGGCACCCTGACCTACCGCGAAGGCAAGATCGCCCGGCTGCTGGACTGGCTGGATGCCGAGGAAGAGAACCTGGAAGGCGCGAGTTTTTATTCCGACTCGCGCAATGACTTGCCGCTGTTGCTCAAGGTCGATCACCCGCACGTGGTGAACCCCGACCCGGTATTGAAGGCCCATGCCGAATCAGCCGGCTGGCCGATTCATACCTGGAAATAAATATCGGACGGGAACAAAACTCCGGTCCCTGTGGCGAGGGAGCTTGCTCCCGCTCGGCTGCGAAGCAGTCGTAAACCGGCTGACGCGGTCTACCTGGATAGTTGCGTCGTCCCGATTGGGGCGGCTGCGCCACCCAGCGGGAGCAAGCTCCCTCGCCACGGGGGTGATCCATGCCTGCGAATAAAAGACCTGTGGGAGCGAGCTTGCTCGCCCACAGGTTCAACCTAGCAGCAGCCAAAAACTCCAGCCGAGCAACAACACACCGCAGAGACGACTGAGCCAGAGTCCCTGGGGCAGGTTTTTTTCCAGCAAGATGAAGGCACCGATCACTGCCACCCAAAGCAGGTTCATCACACCGACCACGAACAGCAGGCCCATCAGGGCCCAGCAGCAGCCCAGGCAGTAAGCGCCATGGGCCAGGCCCATGCGCCAGCCGCCGAGCACGTCGGGGCGCCAGTAGGCGAGAAGAAAATGCAGCGGCCCGCGACAATGCTCAAGGCAGGCCGCCTTGCTTGGCAGCCACTGATAGACCCCAGCGACCAGCAACAGGCCGGCGCCCAGCCCGGTACTGGTGGTGCGCATCCCTGGGCTGAGCAAGGCGAGCTGCTCGAGCGCCCATTGCAGCGCCGTGGCGCCGAGGGCGAAGCCGGCCCAGACCACGCCATAGGCACTGCAGAACAGCAGCAGGGCCAGGTGTCGCTGCGGTGTCGGCATGCGCTTGCGCAGCATCTGCTGGTAGATCAGCAACATGGGCAGCGCGCTGGGCAGCATCATGCCGATCATCATCACCGTCCACATGGCGAACATCAGCAGCGCATCGGCCGGGCTCCAGGGCATGATCATGCCGGCCATTGCCGCATCCGCCATGCCGCCCGGCGCACTCAGGTCGTGGGCCATGCGCAGCAGTGTCAGCCAGGCCAGGGTGGTCAGCCCGAGCAGACAGAGCAGCAGGAGCCACTGCTCGCCTGTCAGCCGCTTGCCCGGGGTCGCCGCCTGAGGTTCTGCCATCGCTACGGCTCTATGCCGTGGCCAGTGAAGTGCACGTGGGCGAGGTGGCTATGACTGCCCTGGGACTGCAGCTTGAGGGCTGAATGCGTCTGGTAGCTACCGCTGGCGACTTCGGCCTCATGGAACTCGAAGCCCTCGGGCAGGGACAGGCGGACGCGATGCGGTGAGCCGTCGATCGGGCTGCGGATCGGCTCGCCGCTGGCCTGCAACACGCCTGGAATGTCCAGGTGCGCCAAGCGCTGATCGACATCGATGGATAAGGTGATGGGCACGAACAGCGGATCGAACGCTTCAGTCATGGTGCTGCTGAACACCTGGAACACGTTGGCCCCAGGGTCGCTCTCCAGCCCGGAAAGGATCGTCAACAGGGCCTGGCGTTGCGCCTCGTCGGCACGTTCATCGATGAACACCTGACAACTGCCGTTGCCCTCGTGGATGGCGCCCGGCCAAGCGAAGGTGGCGGCCCAGCACAAGCCGTCCAGCGCCACCTGATTGAAATACCCGTGTTCCACTCGCATCGACGCCACCGCCTGGCAGTGGCCGTGGGTCGGTGGCGCATTGAATTGGCAGGGGCAGCCCCAATTGCAGTTGCAGGCAATGAATTCGACGCCCTGCATGCGCCATTCGGCGATGGCCATGATCAACCTCTTCACCTGCTGGTGAAATGAAAGCTGCGGTTACCCCATCCCCATTAGTTAACGCTAGCAGGACGCGCGCATCGGATACGGGCGGCCGACCGAAGGTGCAAAGTAGGCACCCGACCTACAGCCGGCCCTGCAAATAAACAAACCTGTGGGAGCGAGCTTGCTCGCGATGGCGGTCGATCATTCAACAACGTCATTGACTGTCACACCGCTATCGCGAGCAAGCTCGCTCCCACAGGATCTGTATCAGCTCAGGCTTTCATCGATCAGCAGCACCAACTTCCCGGACACCTGGTTGGTCGCCAGCTCGGCAAACGCCGCTTCAGCATCCTTGATCGCGAAGGTCCGGGCCAGTTGCGGGCTCAGGCGTTTGTCGGCAAACAGCGGCCACACTTGTTGCCACAGTTCGCTGATCAGGTCGGCCTTGAACTGCTCGTCGCGACTGCGCAAGGTCGAGCCGAGCAGTTGGATACGCTTGCCCAATACCTGTGCCAGATCGAGTTCGGTCGTGCGCCCGCCCATCAGGCCGATCAACACCCAGCGGCCGTCAACTGACAAAAGTTTCACGTTGAGTTTGGCGTAGCTGCCGCCCACCGGATCGAGGATCACGTCGAAGGGGCCAAGGTCGTTCAGGCTCTCCAGGCCATCGGTGCGGATTACACCGCCTTGGGCACCCAGGGCCTCGCAATAGGCCAGCCGTTCGGCCGAACCGACACTGACCCAGCACGGGTTGCCAAAGGCCTTGCACAACTGGATCGCGGCCGAACCGACACCGCTGGCGCCGGCGTGCAGCAGCACTTTCTCGCCCGGTTTGAGCGCCGCCAACTGGAACAGATTCAGCCACGCGGTGCTGTAGACCTCAGGCAGCGCGGCCGCTTCAGCCAGTGACAAGCCCTCCGGCACCGGCAGCACATGCCGGCCATCGACCACCACCTCTTCGGCCATCCCGCCGCCGGCCAGCAACGCGCAAACGCGGTCGCCCACCTGCCAGGACGAGCCCGGCCCCACCTCGCTGATCACCCCCGAACATTCCAGCCCCAACACTTGGCTGGCGCCGGGTGGCGGCGGGTAAAGCCCGGCTTTTTGCAACAAATCGGCCCGATTCAGGCCGGCGGCCGCCACACGGATGCGAACTTGCCCGACATCACATGCCGGACTTGGCTCATCAGCCCATACCACTTGGCCTTCAACGCCTTGCAATGCTTTCACGGTGCCTCCATAGTGAGTCTCGACTGGGCCCGCTGCTTCAACGCCGGGCTTTCTTGCATTATGCGCCCGGGCCACATGGAACCGGCGACTTCAAAGACGGCCTAATATGCGTTATCAATTGTCCCTGCGTCGAATCAGCATGAAGCACCTGTTCCCCAGCACCGCCCTCGCGCTCGTCATTGGCCTCGGCCTGTTACCGTTGTCGAACGATACGTTCGCGGCCAACAGCTGGGACAAGCTTCAGCCCGATCGCGACGAAGTGATTGCCAGCCTTAACGTCGTCGAATTGCTCAAGCGCCATCACTACAGCAAGCCACCGCTCGATGACGCGCGCTCGGTCATCATCTACGACAGCTACTTGAAGCTGCTCGATCCATCGCGCAGTTACTTCCTGGCCAGTGACATCGCCGAATTCGACAAGTGGAAAACCCAGTTCGACGATTTCCTCAAGAGCGGCGACCTGAACGCCGGGTTCACCATCTACAAACGTTACCTGGACCGCGTGAAGGCGCGCCTGGACTACACCCTGGCCGAACTGAACAAAGGCGTCGACAAAATCGACTTCAATGCCAAGGAAACCTTGCAAGTCGACCGCAAGGACGCCCCTTGGCTCAAAAGCACGGCCGAACTCGATGACCTGTGGCGCAAGCGCGTCAAGGACGAAGTGCTGCGCATGAAGATCGCCGGCAAGGATTCCAAGCAGATCCAGGAAACCCTGACCAAGCGCTACAAGAACCAGTTGGCGCGCCTGGACCAGACCCGCGCCGAGGATATTTTCCAGGCGTACATCAATACCTTCGCCATGTCCTACGACCCGCACACCAATTACCTGTCGCCGGATAACGCGGAAAACTTCGACATCAACATGAGCCTGTCCCTGGAAGGCATCGGCGCGGTGCTGCAGAGCGATAACGATCAAGTGAAGATCGTGCGCCTGGTACCGGCCGGGCCTGCCGACAAGACCAAGCAGGTCAGCCCGGCGGACAAGATCATCGGCGTCGCCCAGGGCAACAAGGAAATGGTCGATGTGGTCGGCTGGCGCCTGGAGGAAGTGGTCAAGCTGATCCGCGGCCCGAAAGGCTCGGTGGTGCGCCTGGAGGTCATTCCGGCCAGCAATGCGCCGAACGACCAGACCAGCAAGATCGTGTCCATCACCCGTGAAGCGGTGAATCTGGATGACCAGGCAGCGAAGAAATCGGTCCTCAACCTCAAGCAGGATGGCAAGGACTACAAGATCGGCATCATCGAGATCCCGACCTTCTACCTGAACTTCAAGGCGTTCCGCGCTGGCGATCCGGACTACAAGAGCACGACTCGCGACGTCAAGAAGCTGCTGACCGAACTGCAAAAGGAAAACGTCGACGGTGTCGTCATCGACCTGCGCAACAACGGCGGCGGCTCCCTGCAGGAAGCCACCGAGTTGACCAGCCTGTTCATCGACAAGGGCCCGACCGTGCTCGTGCGCAACGCCGATGGCCGAGTGGATGTGCTGGAAGACGAAAATCCGGGCGCGTTCTACAAGGGGCCGATGGCCTTGCTGGTCAACCGCCTGTCGGCGTCGGCCTCGGAGATTTTCGCCGGCGCCATGCAGGACTATCACCGTGCGTTGATCATCGGTGGCCAGACCTTCGGCAAAGGCACCGTGCAGACCATCCAGCCGCTCAACCACGGCGAACTGAAGCTGACCCTGGCGAAGTTCTACCGGGTGTCCGGCCAGAGCACCCAGCACCAAGGCGTGCTGCCTGACATCGATTACCCGTCGATCATCGACACCAAGGAAATCGGTGAAAGCGCCCTGCCCGAAGCCATGCCATGGGACACCATCCGGCCAGCGATCAAACCGGCCGTGGACCCGTTCAAGCCGTACCTGGCCCAACTCAAGTCCGACCATGACGCGCGCTCGTCCCAGGACGCGGAGTTCGTGTTTATCCGCGACAAGCTGGCCCTGGCGCAGAAGTTGATGATGGAAAAAACCGTCACCCTCAACGAAGCCGACCGTCGGGCGCAGCATGCCGACATCGAGGCCAAGCAACTGGCCATGGAAAACCTGCGTCGCAAGGCCAAGGGCGAAGAACCGCTCAAAGAGCTGAAGAAAGAAGACGAAGACCTGATCACCGAGCCGGAGAAAACCAAGCCGGAAGACGACGCCTACCTGAGCGAGACCGGGCGGATCCTGCTGGATTACCTGAAACTCAACACGGCCATCGCCAAGCACTAAGATGATGGCCATTTAATGGTGATGCTCGTCGGAGTGTCATCAAACTGACATCAGTCTGTCGTGAAATACAGGACTGGGTGCCCCGCACCCGGTCCTTTTTTTATCGCCAGAGATTGCCATGACCACGACAGAACAGCTGGGTGCCTTGAGTTCGATCCTGGCTCAAAGCGGTTTGCACAGTCTGTTCCAACCGATCATCTGCCTTTCCGAACGGCGCATCGTGGGCTATGAAGCCTTGACCCGAGGCCCTTCCAACAGCCCGCTGCACTCGCCCATCGCGCTGCTCTCGGTGGCCCGTCAGGCTGGACGCCTCAGTGAACTAGAACTGGCCTGCCGCCGCAGCGCCTGCCAACGCTTCAATGAGCAAAAGCTGCCGGGCAAGCTGTTTCTCAACGTTTCGCCCGAGTCCTTGCTGGAATCCGCGCACCAGACAGGACGCACGCTGCAATTGCTGCAAGACTTCGGCATTGCCCCTAGCCAGGTGGTGATCGAACTGACCGAACAGACCCCCATCGATGACTTCCAGCTCTTGCAAACCGCCCTGCATCATTACCGGGCGATGGGTTTCTCGATTGCCTTGGACGACCTCGGTGCCGGTTATTCGAGCCTGCGGCTGTGGTCCGAATTGCGACCCGACTATGTGAAGATCGACCGGCACTTCATCGATGGCATTCATCAGGACGCCCTCAAGCGCGAGTTCGTCGGCTCGATCCTGAAAATTGCCCGGGCTTCCCGCGCCCAGGTGATTGCCGAGGGCATCGAACTACCGGAAGAACTGGCGGTGCTGATCGAAATGGGCGTCGATCTGGTCCAGGGCTATCTGCTGGCCCGGCCCCAGGAACAACCGTCCCGCGATGCCAGGGCGCTGATGCCCCGGCAGGACAGCGGCGTGGTGGCAATGAATGATGAGGTCAACGACCTCGGTGCGCTGCTCAACGAACAACCGGCGGTGGCTCACGACACGCCGACAGCCTCCGTGCTGGAAGCGTTCCGGCGCCAGGCCAATCTCAACTCCCTGGCGGTGCTGGACAATCAGAATCAGCCCTGTGGCATCGTCCATCGCCATTCACTCTCGGACGCCTTGCTCAAGCCCTTTGCCACCGACCTGTTCGCCCGCAAGCCCATCAGTCGGCTGATGAGCGATGACTTCCTGGCGGTGGAGTTGAACCAGTCGCTGCAACAAGTCAGCCGCCTGATCACCAGCCGCGCCCGGCAACGCATCGAAGAAGATTTCATCATCACCCTCAACGGCGGCTACCTGGGCCTGGGCCGGGTGATCGACGTGCTCAAGCTCATCACCGAACTGAAAATCCAACAAGCCCGCTACGCCAACCCGCTGACCCTGCTGCCGGGCAATGTGCCGATCCAGCAATGCCTCACGCGCCTGCTGCAACAACGGCAGGAATCGGTGATCTGCTACGTCGACATCGACAGCTTCAAGCCCTTCAATGACATCTACGGCTACGGTCGAGGCGACGAAGTCCTGCTGTGCCTGGCCCAATGCCTGAACGAACGCATCGACCCCAGCCGCGACTTCGTCGGCCACATCGGCGGCGACGACTTCCTGCTGGTCCTCGGCCCGGACGACTGGCGCAAGCGTCTGGACCAGTTGCTCAGCGACTTCCAGACCCACTGCCGCCGCTTCTACCGCCCCGAGCATTTGGAGGCGGGATGCTTTACGGCGTTGAATCGGCAGGGGATTAGGCAGGAGTTCGCGTTGTTGTCATTGTCGATTGGCGTGGTGCACTTGCGTGCCGAGGCTTGTGGGGAGTTGGATGCCAGCCAGTTGGCGGAATTGGCTTCGCAGGCCAAGCACCATGCCAAGGAGATTTTGGGAGGGAGTGTGTATTTGGTGGAGGGTTTGGCTGAGCGGGAGGTTGTGGTGGAGTTGGGGTTGTCGGTGTAAGTGAGTCCCGCATTGGCCCGAACGCCTGGCGCTAACCCTGTGGCGAGGGAGCTTGCTCCCGCTGGGCTGCGAAGCAGCCCTAAAAACAACCCACTCGGTCAGTCAGACACACCGAGGCGTCGGTCAGAAGAGGGGGCTGCTGCGCAGCCCAGCGGGAGCAAGCTCCCTCGCCACAAAAGCGGTTTGGTGGTGCAGTAGGAACGATCATATCTCCACCTTTGAGACAAATCCCCTTATCGGCAATTCTGCTATATATAATCCCAAGTAGATCTGTCCTCAGATTCAGCTTTGCGAAGATCATCCGCCCATAGCTCACTTGCCAGTCTGTATATATCTTCAAAAAAAATTCTTGGGTCGTTCATTGTGTCCCACCCGTCGGGTAGCGATGAGCACTCCTGACAATCATGTTCTAGTAAAGTCTGAAAATCATAATCGCTGTCTTGCAACGCTTCTTCTAAACTTTTATACAATGCAAATTTTTGCCTGTACGTTATTTTCCATTTTTTAGACAGCGAGTAGTTTAAGATTAATATCTCTCGATCCGCTGGGCTGTTGGGGTCATATTTTTCAAGCTCTTCCCCTAGCGTTTCTTCTCGATCATATATATCAAAACAACCCAAAAAATACGCAGGCGTGGGTATATATGGCTGGCCGGTGCTTGGATCGATCACTTTATTACTTCCTATTTTATTGGATACAGTGTAAATGGAATTTCGGTATCCCGATCAAATTTCATTTCTATACGGTTCATGTCAACCAGTTTTGGATTGGTTGGATCCTTGGAGTTTGGAATGTATCCTTTCCCCGCACCCGGTAGATCTGCCCGTAGATATTTGCTTCCGCTTTTGTCTACCAGCAGTTCATGCCCGCTATTTTTTTTTGCAATTGCTAACTCATAGGCCTTTAGCTGTAACTCCCAACTATTAAACCTTGAACTTGGATTCCCCTTCCTATGCGAAGGGGTTCTACCAGTTAAGGGATCTGTACCATCAATGGCTCGCTGCTTCCACACTTGGTCTGGAACCGCAAGGCTATGCTTACCAACCATATGCATGCCTTGCTCCCGATCTAGACGCCTGACTTCTTTTTCGGCCAACTCAGCGGCAGTCGGCTTGGGCAGCGCCGGCTCACCCTCATCCACCCCAACCTTCGCCGCCGGATCCTGATCCCCAACCGCCGGCCTACACCCACCCTTCCCCGGACAATCCACCAACCCCAACGGATCCACCCACCCCGTCGGGTTCAGGGTGTACCGGTACCCATTGAGCCCACCCACCAACTTGCTCGGATCAGGCGTCAAATAGCGGCCAGTCTCGGGATTGTAGTAGCGGTGCCGGTTGTAGTGCAGGCCGCTTTCGGGGTCGAAGTATTGGCCTTGGAAGCGCAGCGGTTGCTCAAGCTGTTCACCGTCACCGTGCGTGAGTGCGGTGACTTTGCCGTAGCCGTTGTAGCGCGCCGACCAGACGATCTGGCCGGCGGGGTTAGTCAGTTCCTGGGGCGTGCCCAGGTGGTCGAGGTGGTAGTAGAACGGCGCGGCTTTTTCCGGGCCTTCACCGTCGAGCATCGCCAGTGGACGGAAGGTGCCGGGTTCATAGACGTAGCTGCGGTGGTGGCGCGGGCTGTTTTCGGCGACGAGCTGGTCGCCCTGCCAGAAAAATTCCGTGGTCAGGCCGTCCACGGTCTTGCTGATGCGTCGGCCGAAGGCGTCGTAGCGGTAGGAGGTTTCGCAGCCGTCGGCCGTGGTGATGCCGACCAGGCGGTGTTGGCTGTCGTAGCGGTAGGCGCTGACCAGGGACTCGCCGCGGCGTTCGCGGATCAGGTTGCCGAAGGCGTCGTAGTCGTAGTGGCGGTCGCCCTCCTTCAGCAGGCGGTTGCCCTTGAGGGTGGTCGGGCCGGGGCGGTCCTGCATCAGCAGGTTGCCGGCCGGGTCGTGGCTGAAGTGTTCCGGCGGTTCGCTGTGGGAAAAGTCGATGCGGGTCAGGCGATCTAGAGAATCGTACTGGTAGCTGCGGCGGCTTCGGTGGTCGGAAAGGGTTTGCAGGTTGCCCTTGGGGCTGTAGGTATAGTCGCGCCAGAGCAGTTGCTGCTGTGGGTTCTGCCACACGGTCTGGGCCTTGAGGCGGCCCTGTTCGTCGTACCTGTAGTCACTGAGCAACTGGCCTTGCTGGCGTTGTCGTTCGCGGTTGCCGTCAAAGCGGTGTTCGGTCAGGCGCGCGCCGTTGAGGTCGATGGCGGTCAGTACACCGCCTGGGGCGTGGTGGTAGTCGAGTTGGCTGTCGTCCGGCAGGCGCAGGTGGTTGAGGCGCCCGCAGGCATCGTAGCGATAACGCAGGGTGCCCCAGCCCTGATGTTCGCTGATCAGGCGGTCCTGGGCGTCGTATTCGAAGGCCAGCGGATGGTCGCTGCCGTCGTCGACGTAGACCAGCCGGCCCAGTTCGTCGTAGCGGTATTCGATGGCCTGGCCGTCGGGCAAGGTCTTGAGTTGCAGCCGCCCGGCCGCGTCGCGCTGGTAGCGGGTGACCCATTGCGAGCCGTCCTCGCCGTGCTCGGTTTTCTCCAGCAGGTGACCGTTGAGGTCGTAGGCGTAGGCGGTGCGTTGCCCGTCGAAGCCGACTTGCTGTCGGATCAAGCCGTTGGGCGTGTAGTCCAGCTGATATTGTTCGCCGGATTCGTTCTCGATCTCGGTCAGCAACAGCCGCGCCGAGTCGTAGCGATACTTCAGCTCGCTGCCGTCGGGGTTCAGGCGACGACTGACCAGGTGCAGGTCATCGGCGTATTCGTAGCGGGTGGTCCGGCCCTGCTCGTCGCGTTCGGCGATGACCTTGCCGTAGGCGTTGTAGCTCCAGGCCCGGATGGCGCCGGTGGGCAGGGTCACTTGCAGCAGTCGGCCGACGGCGTCCCATTGGTAGTGCGTGAGGGCGCCGTGTTCGTCCCGGCGGCTGAGCAAACGTCCCAGGGCATCGTAGGAAAAATGCCGGTGACCGCCGTCGGGCAGGATTTCTTCAGTCAGTTGGCCCAGGCGACTCCAGGTGAAGCGATGTTCGCCGCCGTCCGGGTCATACTTCGCCAGCAGTTGCCCATGGGCGTCGTAGGCATATTCCGTACGCTGGCCGTCCGGGTCGATGCTGGCAATCACATCACCGTGGTCATTGCGCCGGTAGGTCCACACCGCCTTGCCACGGGAACGGGTGTGCAGGAAACCGTTGCGGTATTCGTAGGACGTCGGCGCTTCATCTGGAGGAATCAGCGCCAGCAGCCGTCCGACGTCGTCGTAGCGGTATTCACGGACCGCCCCCAGCGGGTCCTGTTCGGCGATCAACCGGCCCTGTTCGTCATAGGCCTTGAGGTGTTCGCCGCCGTCGGGCTCGACCTTGCGCACCAGCCGCGCCCGGTCGTCGTGGACATACACCTCCTGGCTGCCATCCAGGTGCCGGACCGTGACGCTGCCGTCCTCGCCCCAGGTGTAGCGGCTGTCCATCTGCGCAAACGAGGCCCAATGCCGTACGCAACGGGACGCCGGCCCGACGCCTTGCCACTCCCAATAAAAACTCGCCCCGCCGGCCAATTGCCGCTGGAGGATGACGTGCTGGTCGTCGTAGTCGTAGCGTTCGCTTTCTCCGGCGGCATTGGTCGCTTCGATCAGTCGGAAACGTCCGTCGTAGCGGTAGGACACCAGCGTCTGCTCGGTCCGCCAGGCTTCGTCGAGGGTGATGGCCGGGTGGAAGCTCTGGTAGTCGACGGCGATCAGGTGGCGCTGTTCGTAGCGCAGGCGCAGGGAACGCCCGGCGCCGTTGTCCAGGCGGCAAATGTCGCCGTGGATGTTGCGCTGGAGGGTCAGGCGGTTGTCGTAGCGGTCGCTGAGGGCGATCAGGTGGCCGTCGCGAAAGTGCAGGAACGGGGCGTTTTCGCCGGGTTGGGCGACGATCAGTTCATCCGGCTCGCTGCCTAGGTAGATCGCCGCCCGGGCCAGGCTGTTGTGGATCGCCGGGCGCTGGGTGGTGGGCAATGGAAAGAGCGTGCGACGGTTTTCCTGGTCGACCCAGGTGACCTGTTCGCCGTCGAGTTCCAGGCGATGGGCCAGGGCATGGCGCCAGCCGCGTCCGAGGCCGACGTCCAGGTCGGCGGCGCTGGTGCGGTACAAACGGGTAAAAACGAACGGCAAACGGCCGTCGAGGGTGCCATCGTCGAGGGTCAGCAGCTCTTCACCGGTGACCATCGACACCGGGCAGCCGCTGGTCTGGGTCTGGGCGGCGGTGTCGGCGCTGTCGCCGTTGGGGTTTTTCGATTGGGCGGGGGCGTCGTCGTGATGTTCGTGTTTTTTCAGCGTGGTATGGCGCTGCGCATCCCAGCGCAGTTGCATCCGACCTTTTTTTATTCCCGCCGCGATGCCGCGTGCCGCCACGGTTTTGTAGCGGTCCACGTAGGTCATGAAGCCGTTGACCATCGCGAAGATCGCACGGATGAAACGTTGCAGGGCACCCAGCAGGTGCACACCTACATTCCCCAGGCGCATCGACAGATAAGCGATACCGGCCCCCGCCCCGGTGAAGGTCAGGACGACACCGATCAACAGATCGATCAACAACTGCACCGTCACCCTCGACAAGGCTTCGGCCGTGTCACCAGCAATCTCACTGGGCGGCAGCATGTCCAGCCAGAGACTGGCGGTGCGCACCAACAGGCACAGTGCCGCTTCGTCGCTGGTCAGCAGCTGCAGCCTGGCCATCACTTGCGGCGTGTCCTGAGCCAGTTTTTTCAACTGATCAGCGCTTTCGCCCAACCGATCAACAAACTGACCGGGATCCTTGAGGATGTCCGAGAGCAAGCTGATGCTGTCCCACACACTTTCAATCGCTGCCCAACTGCCAGCGAGCAACCCGTTCCCCACCGCAGCCGCCGACGTCGCCAAGGACTGCTGCGCCCATCGCGGCTTGAAACCTTGCCACTCGCCGCGTAGCCAGTCCGTCAGATCACCGGCCAAGCCATCGTAGGAAGAAAACAAGTTCTCTATTTGCTTGGCAGACACCTCGCCCTGAACGTGAACCCGATAGGACTGGCCCGCCTCCCCTGTGAAGGTCCCCAGGCCCTGGGCGTCCAGAGTGACCGGCGTAACCTCGCCGCCCTCCACCGCCACCACATCCACCACGATGTCGCCCAAGGGGATGTCGTACACCGACTCGAACTTGCTCTCGATCGTCATCACGCCGCCCTGGGGGCACTGGACGACCGTGGAGAGAAAATCATCGTCACGGGTGCCGACGGCAGTGGTGCTGTCGCCGAAGCGGATCAGCCGTTCCATGCCCATCAGCGAGGGCAAGTCGGCCGCGTGGCTGGCCCGGTCCGCCGCCCGGCTGTACCAGCGCTCAAGCTGCTCGCGGTAGACCGACAAGGTGTCTTTGAAGCTGTCGAGTTCCTGCTCGATACGGCTAACCTGCTCCATCAGGACAGGGCTCGCTCAAGGGCCGGCAGGAAAAAACGGTCGAACATGGGCAATGTCTCGCAGCACTCAAGGAGCGCGAGACTGTGCCGGGGATGGCGGAGGAATTAAGTCAGGGGAACGGGACAAAGGATGTAGGGCGATTCGCTAAATTCGCCCGACTGCACCACGAATAGCCTGTGGATAACGCTAAGGGTCGCGGGCTTCGAGGGCCTTGAGCTTGATCTCGGCCAACGGATGCCCGGCTTTCGCCGCCAAGGTCCACCAGCGTGCCGCTTCGAGCGGGTCCGGCGCCTTGTTGGTGGTACCGGCCAGGCTGATCACGCCGACTTGGTAGGCGGCCTTGCCATCACCGGCCAGTGCCGCCAGGCGCAGCAGGCGAACCCCTTCTTCACGGGCGCCCAACCCTTGGCCGCGAAAGGTGAGGATGTGCCCGTAGAAACTTTGCGCACCGACATCGCCCAGGTTGGCCATGCGCGAGAACTGGCCCTCGAGCCAGGCCCAGCCACGTGCCTGGCGGACGAACCAGGGCCAGTGAAACAACCGACGCGCCAGCCAATAACCAAGCCGCGCCTTGAGTCGCCAGAGCACTCAGGCCTCCGCCGACTCGGGGTATTCGTATTCAAACACCCGGACCACTTCCGAAGCGTGCCAGGAAGCGGCGGCCACCCCATCGGAAGGCCCGGAAAAGCGGCCCAGGCGTTCTACGCACTCGAAGAACCCCGTACGCGGCAACCGGCTCGCGCCCTGGCTGATCACCAGGGAACTGCGCAGTGGCTGTTCTGCCCGGGCGTCCAGCGCCGCCAAATGCTCAAGGGCCGCGGTCAAGGTCTGCATGGCCGGGCTGGGGAGTTGCAAGCGCTCCAGCAAGGCGCGGTAAGTCAATAAATGGCGCTGGCGCCGCGCCTGGTCCAATTCACCTAACAACCCATCCCAATGCTGCCGACTGATGCGTACGCTCACGATTCTTCCCTCCAACCCGGCACCGTCAACTCCCAGGCCAGACTGCGCCGAATCGCGGCATCGGGCTGTCGCTCGCCGCTCTCGATCAAGGCCAGATAAGACGGGCTGATACCTACCGTGCGAGCCAACGCCTCAATGGCGATGCCCTTTCCTTCGCGCAAACTGCGTAACTGATCCAGGCCAGGGAGAACCTGGTCGGGTGCCGCCGCGTGCCGGACTGTCGCTTCGCGCGGCGGAGCTTGATTGACACCTGCTGCTTTCAACAACGCTTGGTACTGGTCCCACGGCAAAACCGCGTACTCGGGCTCTCCGTCACGTGTGATTATTTGAATATCCATGTCTACCCCGTAGGACAACAACACTTAGCGAGTCAGCCTTTTTCCTTGGAAGTGTAATCCTAAATGCCGGCTAAGGTCGCGGGGTGATGCATTCTCAGGGGATCAGGGCTTTTTCTGACCTTGGAGCTGGAGTTGTTCCGGAGTGTCGGGAAGCCTTTCGACTTTGGCCAGCGTCTCGGGTGACTGTCGATAACGCCAGGCGCGGAATGCCTCGAGCTCAACGTCGAGGGTTTTCATGATCCAGGCCAGCACCGCGATGTCATCGAACATGCCAAACATTGGCAAGAGGTCTGGAATGGCGTCCAAGGGGCTGAGGAAGTACATGAGCCCCGCCACTATCGACAGCATCGACTTGGCGCTGACCGCGCGGTATTCGCCGCGCCAGTAGGCCAGGCACAAGGCCTGCAACAGGCGCAGGTCCTCCTTGAGCTTGCCCAGCCGCCCACCCTCTCGGGCACCTTTGCTGGCGACGGCGAAGAGCAATGTCGGCAATCGACCGCGGGCCAACAGGCGGCCTGCCAAGGGCAGAAATCGCGCAAAATTCCACGGGGCCTTCATTTTTTCTCCCACTGAAATGTTATCCACACAAATTGTGGATAACCTTGTGAACAGAGCTGCATTTCACCGCTGAAGCCCCCGTTCCATAAGGGCCCGGCTTAGATCGGGCGTTTTTTACTCACATAAAAAAACCCAATATTTCATTGACTTGACCAGCCGACTGCGTCTAGCACAGCGCCTGTAATGCCTATGACTATAGCGTGCGCCGGGCGTTCGTTTTTTTGCCATCTTGCCGCCGCCCAGATGCAACAACGCCCCGCATAAGCGAGGCGTTGTCGTTATAACAGACGCGGTTACTTGGCTGCGTCTTCTTTTGCCGGATCCTTGATCGCCAGCAGCTCCAGGTCGAACACCAGGACCGAGTTGGCCGGGATGGCCGGGCTCGGGCTCTGGGCGCCGTAGGCCAGGTCGCTCGGGATGTACAGCTTGTACTTCTCGCCGACGTGCATCAGTTGCAGGCCTTCGACCCAACCTGGGATCACGCCGCTGACCGGCAGGTCAATCGGGCTGCCACGCTCGACGGAGCTGTCGAACACGGTGCCATTGGTCAGCTTGCCGGTGTAGTGAACGGTCACTACGTCGGTCGGCTTAGGCTGCGCGCCATCGGCTTTCTTGACCACTTCGTACTGCAGGCCGGAAGCGGTGGTGGTGACACCGGCTTTCTTGCCATTTTCTTCGAGGAATTTCTTGCCGGCGGCTGCCGACTCTTCGCTCATCTTGGCCATGCGCTCTTCGGCACGCTTTTGCAGCGCGGCAAAGGCTTCGACCAGTTCTTCGTCTTTCAGCTTCTGTTCTTTCTTGCCGACGGCATCTTCGATGCCCTGGGCAACCGCTTTGGAGTCCAGGTCATCCATACCTTCCTGAGCCAGGCTTTTGCCCATGTTCAGGCCGATACCGTAGGAAGCTTTCTGCGCCGGGGTTTTCAGCTCTACGCTGGTCTGCGAGTCGCAACCCGCGAGTACCAGGCCAACCAGGGCTACCGCCGCCGCCAACCGATGCTGTTTCATGCTATTTCCTTGTTCATGCGCCTAAAGGGCAATCGAGTAAAGCCGCGAGCTTATCAGGCGGCCACGACCAATGGCTACCGGCATGTGAGCCGCAAAGTGATGATAAGTTCAGGTCCGCAAACGCTTTTTAATCCCAGGCAAATGAAGCATCTGTCATCCGTTACGCACAGGGACACCTCGCCGCTCCCCCACAGGCCGGGGCTACTGGCCACTTGCCCGCCGCGCAGCGCTGAGGCATAAGGGCATATCAAAAAAAACAAGGACGTTACCGTGCGCCTCCTCTCTCGCATTCTCTTGCTGCTCCTCGCGCTGCTGATCGTCGTCGTGGCCGTGGTGCTTTATTACGTCGCCAATCCCCGGCTGCCGTTCTATGAGCCCATCCAACAGGTGCATTACCTGGATCAATGGAGCGCCGCCGAACGCCAGACCTATTACTTCACGCCCCAGGGCACCCAGGTCAAAGGCCTGCGCTACGACTGGTTCACGGCCCTCGAACTGCCGTTTTCGCAACAACGCTTCGCATCGCCGGAGTACTTGGCGCGCTTTGGCTTCCTGATCGATCCGGCCCAGAAAGCCACGCCTGAGAATCCCGGCAATCTGCCGGTGGGTTTCACCCGGCACCAGAACGCCGGCAGCGCCGACCAATTCCTCGATATCACCTGCGCTGCGTGCCACACCGGCGAATTGCGCTTCAAGGGCCAGGCGATACGAATCGACGGCGGCTCGGCACAGCACGTGCTGCCTTCCAGCGTTCCTACGCTACGCGGTGGCAGTTTCGGACAGGCATTAGTCGCCAGTCTGGCATCTACGTACTACAACCCTTGGAAATTCGAACGCTTCGCCCGCCAAGTCCTGGGCAAGGACTACGACGCCCGCCACGAGGACCTGCGCAAGGCGTTCAAGGACTCCCTGGATACTTTCCTGCGGGTGGCCTGGAACGATACCCATCGCGGCCTCTACCCCACCGAAGAAGGCCCTGGCCGTACCGACGCCTTCGGCCGTATCGCCAACGCCAGCTTCGGCGACGCCATCTCGGCGGAAAACTACCGGGTCGCCAACGCGCCGGTGGACTACCCACAGTTGTGGGAAATGTGGACCTTCGACTGGGTGCAGTGGAACGGATCGGCCCAGCAACCGATGGCCCGAAACGTCGGTGAAGCGCTGGGAGTCGGCGCCACACTGAATTTTTTCGACGCCCAGGGCAAACCGCTGCAGGGCGACGCGCGATACCCCTCCAGCGTGCGCGTGCGGGACTTGAACAAGATCGAAGAGACCCTGCAACTGCTCAAGGCGCCCGTGTGGCCGGAAGCGTTGCTGGGCGCGGTCGATAAACCGCTGGCCGCCAAGGGCCGGGCCCTGTTCGTCGAAAACTGCGCCGGCTGCCATGTGCCCAAAGTGGTCCAGGGGCCCGACAGACCGGTACAGCAGTTGCACATGCTGCCGGTGAAAGTGATCGGCACCGACCCGGGCACTGCCAATAATATTGCTGATCACCGTTACGACCTGACCAGCCTGCAGTGGGACCCGGCCGAGCTGGCGAAGCTGGAAGTGCAACTGCACCCGACCCCGACGGAGCCGCTGGACCTGAGCCAACTCTCGGTCGCCAAAGGCTTGGCCTACGTCACTGCCTTCGTCGAAAACCGCGCTTACCGTGACGCCGAGGTCACCCCCGCCGAACGCCCGGCCCTGGACGGTTTCGGCCTGCCCATCGGCGTCCGTGAATTGCGCGCCTACAAGGCCCGACCTTTGGCGGGTGTCTGGGCCACGCCACCGTTCCTGCACAACGGCTCGGTGCCGACGATTTATCAACTGTTGTCCCCCCAGGCTGAGCGGGCGACCACCTTCTATAAAGGCAACTTCGAATACGACCCACGCCATTTGGGCTATCGCACCGAAGCCTTCACTAACGGCTTTAACTTCGATACCCGGATTACCGGCAATCACAACAGCGGCCATGAATTCCGCGCGGGCGAACGCGGCAACGGCGTCATTGGCCGCCTGCTGCAACCGCAGGAACGCTGGGCCTTGCTGGAGTATTTAAAAGTGCTGGGCGGGCCACTGGAGTCGCAACTGTAATGATGAACCCCACCGGTAAAAGGATGTTGGCATGTTGATCACGCTCTGGCTGCGCCTCGGCGCCTTTTTGGGCAAGACGCTCCTATGGCTGCTGGGCATCGGGTTGCTCGGCTGGGCACTGTCCTCGGCCTGGTTTGCCTGGCAACACAGGGGACCTGTCCCGGACAAGGAACAGGTGGCACCCGGCGAAACCGCCATGACCCAGGACATCATCCAGACTGCGATCCGCATCGTCGATCAGCACCGCGAAGGCACACGCTATCTGCGTGATGCCCATGCCAAGGCGCACGGTTGCGTCATGGCCGAGGTCCAGGTGCAGAGCGACCTGCCTAGCCCGTTGCGCCAGGGGGTGTTCGCCGAACCGGGCAAGACCTGGCAGGCCACGATCCGCCTGTCCAACGGCAACGCTTATCCGCAATTCGACAGCCTGCGCGATGCCCGGGGGATGGCAATCAAACTGCTGAACGTGCCCGGCAAGAAATTGCTGGCGGACCGGCAATCATTCGGCGAGCAGGATTTCGTAATGTTCAATCATCCGAACTTCTTTGTCAGCGATGTCGCCGAGTACCGTCAGAATGTGGCCGCTCAGGCTGACGGGAAGAAGGCGATGGCTTTTTTTCCGAGCCTGGACCCGCGCACTTGGCAGATTCGGCATCTGTTCATCGCTTTGGCGACCCTCTCGCCGGCTCCGGCCAGTCCGACCCAGACCACTTATTTCTCGGTATCGCCTTATAAGTTTGGCGAGGCCAACGCCAAGTTTCGCGTCGCGCCGGATCCGGACAGCTGTCCAAGCTATACCCTGCCACCGCAGAATCAGGATTTGCCGAATTTCTTGCGCAGCGCGCTGAACCAGCAGTTATCCACAGACCGGATGCCGGCGTGTTTTGTCTTGCAGGTCCAGCGTCAGGATCCGAGCAAGTACATGCCGATCGAAGACACCAGTATTGAATGGCAGGAAAGTGATGCGCCATTCGAAACCGTGGCGCGCATTAAGGTGCCGGCTCAGGATTTTGATACGCCCAAGTTGAATCTGGCTTGTGATAATCAGTCGTTCAATCCTTGGTTTGGGATTGAGGCGCATCGGCCGATCGGGGGGATTAATCGGTTGCGTAAGGCGGTGTATGAGGCGGTCAGCGATTATCGGCATCGGCGGAATGCTGAGCAGTAGACGGGGGGGGTTGGGTGTATATCCGTTCCGCTATCGCGAGCAGGCTCGCTCCCACAATGGGTCTGCGATGAACCCAAGACTCATGGACGCCCGAGATCACCTGTGGGAGCGAGCTTGCTCGCGATGAGGCCAGACCATCCAGCACCTTCATCGACTATGAAACCGTGGTGGGCTTGAGCGCTTTGGTTACTTTCGACTGGGCCGGCTTCCGGGCTCTTCAAAGTGACCCGCCGCCAGGGCGGAACCCTAAGTCGCCGTTACTGCAGCAACAGAAACACACACAAAAAAAGAGAACAAAAAAAACGACGCTCTCCCCTCGTAAAGGAAAAGCGTCGTTTCTAGTAGCCACCTGGCGTTCAGCATTCCAGGTAACCGAATATGGCGCAGCGGACGGGACTCGAACCCGCGACCCCCGGCGTGACAGGCCGGTATTCTAACCGACTGAACTACCGCTGCGCGTAACATTGAAAGTTTGGTGGGTGATGACGGGATCGAACCGCCGACATTCTGCTTGTAAGGCAGACGCTCTCCCAGCTGAGCTAATCACCCTTCACTTTCGATGCGGGGCGCATTCTCTCACAGTTTTTTGTAACGTGCTGATTTAATTAGCAAATTTAGCAAAAAACATGAGCAACACACACCGCGGGAACTGCAAACAGCAAAAAGCCCGCGTGAGCGGGCTTTCCGTGGTGACCTGGCGTTCAGTGTTCCAGGTTACCGAATATGGCGCAGCGGACGGGACTCGAACCCGCGACCCCCGGCGTGACAGGCCGGTATTCTAACCGACTGAACTACCGCTGCGCGTAACACGTTGAGCGAATGGTGGGTGATGACGGGATCGAACCGCCGACATTCTGCTTGTAAGGCAGACGCTCTCCCAGCTGAGCTAATCACCCTTCGCTTTCGGTGTGGCGCGCATTCTACGGAGCACTCTTTAAGCTGGCAAGCACTTTTTAAATTAATTTTTTCAGGCCTTCCAAAGGCTTAGCGAAGGGTTGGCCTATGGCGCCGCGAAGAGAATAATGCCCCCCTTTGTATAAAGGAGAGACTCACCCCATGTGGTTCAAAAACCTGCTTATCTATCGCCTGACCCAAGATCTGCCTTTTGATGCCGAGGCGTTGGAAACTGCACTGGCCAGCAAACTGGCGCGTCCATGTGCAAGCCAGGAGTTGACCACTTACGGTTTCGTCGCGCCGTTTGGCAAAGGCGAAGACGCGCCGCTGGTACACGTCAGCCAGGACTTCCTGCTGATCGCCGCGCGCAAGGAAGAACGCATCTTGCCGGGCAGCGTCGTGCGCGATGCCCTGAAGGAAAAGGTCGAAGAGATCGAAGCCGAGCAAATGCGCAAGGTCTATAAAAAGGAACGGGACCAGCTCAAGGATGAAATCATCCAGGCGTTCCTGCCCCGTGCGTTCATCCGTCGCTCGTCCACCTTTGCCGCAATCGCGCCGAAACAGGGCCTGATCCTGGTGAACTCGGCCAGCCCGAAACGCGCCGAAGACCTGCTGTCGACCCTGCGCGAAGTCATCGGCTCGCTGCCGGTACGCCCGCTGACGGTCAAGATGGCCCCGACCGCAACCATGACCGACTGGGTCAAGACCCAAAAGGCCGCGGACGACTTCTTCGTTCTGGATGAATGCGAACTGCGCGACACCCATGAAGACGGCGGCATCGTGCGTTGCAAGCGCCAGGATCTGACCAGCGACGAAATCCAGCTGCACCTGAACACCGGCAAGGTGGTGACGCAATTGTCGCTGGCCTGGCAGGACAAGTTGTCCTTCGTGCTCGACGACAAGATGGTGGTCAAGCGCCTGAAGTTCGAAGACCTGTTGCAGGACCAGGCAGAGCAGGACGGCGGCGACGAAGCGCTCGGCCAACTGGACGCCAGCTTCACGCTGATGATGCTGACGTTCGGCGAGTTCTTGCCGGCGCTGGTGGAAGCGTTGGGTGGTGAAGAGATTCCCCAGGGGATCTAAAAAAGCAACGGGTTACCCTTGTGGGAGCGAGCTTGCTCGCGATAGCGGTATGACAGCCACCAAGATGTTGACTGACACTCCGCTATCGCGAGCAAGCTCGCTCCCACATTAGTATTCGGTGTTCTTAATAATAAGGATCAGGTCATGCGCGCATTGGCTGCATTAAGCCGCTTCGTCGGCAACACCTTCGCTTACTGGGTACTGTTTTTCGCGGTACTGGCTTTCCTGCAACCGCAATGGTTCGTTGGCCTGAAAGTCGCCATCGTGCCGCTACTGGGCCTGGTGATGTTCGGCATGGGCCTGGCATTGAAGCTGGAGGATTTTGCCGAAGTCGCCCGCCATCCAGGACGCGTAGCCCTGGGGGTGGTTGCCCAATTCGTGATCATGCCCGGTACGGCGTGGTTGCTTTGCCAAATATTCAGCCTGCCGCCGGAGATCGCCGTCGGCGTCATTCTGGTGGGTTGCTGCCCGAGCGGTACATCGTCCAACGTCATGACCTGGCTGGCGCGCGGTGATTTGGCCTTGGCCGTGGCGATTTCCGCCATCACCACCCTGCTTGCTCCGCTGCTGACCCCTGCGCTGATCTGGCTGCTGGCCTCGGCCTGGTTGCCGGTGTCGTTCTCGGCGTTGTTCTGGTCGATCCTGCAAATCGTGCTGGTGCCGATCGCCCTGGGCATCGTCGCCCAACGCCTGTTGGGTGCCCGGGTTCGTCATGCCATAGACGTGCTGCCACTGATATCCGTGGTGAGCATCGTGATCATTGTGGCGGCGGTGGTCGCGGCCAGTCAGGCGAAGATCGCCGAATCCGGCCTGCTGATCATGGCCATTGTGATGCTGCACAACAGCTTCGGTTATCTGCTGGGGTACTTCACCGGGCGTTTGTTCGGCTTGCCGTTGGCCCAGCGCAAAACCCTTTCATTGGAAGTCGGCATGCAGAACTCCGGCCTCGGCGCGGCGCTGGCGAGCGCGCACTTTTCGCCGCTGGCGGCGGTGCCCAGTGCGCTGTTCAGCGTCTGGCACAATATTTCCGGAGCCCTGCTCTCGACGTACTTCCGGCGCATGAGCGAAAAACAGGACCGCGAGCTACTTGACCGTCAAGCGGCAGACTGACCGAGCGACTTGACCAAACAGTCAGCATTGGGCACTCTTGCGCCCAATGCGGGGACGACCCCGCAACTCCAAAGAGTTCACTATCCGGGGACGACCCCACCCATCGATGAGGTGCGTGATGTCCTGGATCATTCTGTTTTTTGCCGGCCTGTTCGAAGTCGGCTGGGCTGTCGGCCTGAAATATACCGACGGTTTCAGCCGCCCTCTTCCCACCGCACTGACCATCGCCGCCATGGCGATCAGCCTCGGCCTGCTCGGCCTGGCGATGAAGGAACTTCCGCTGGGGACGGCCTATGCGATCTGGACCGGGGTCGGTGCCGTGGGCACGGTGATCGCCGGGATCATTTTGTTTGGTGAGTCGATGGCGCTGGTTCGCCTGGCCAGCGTGGCGTTGATTGTCGTCGGATTGATCGGCCTCAAGGTCAGCGCCTAGCCACTGCCGCTATCGCGAGCAAGCTCGCTCCCACACTTTGACCGCATGCAGCCTAGGCGATTCGGTCCAATGTGGGAGCGAGCTTGCTCGCGAAGGGGCCCTCACAGTCAGCAGTTACCTGACAGCCCCACGCAGTTCCCCCACCAACGCCTGCAAACTCGAAGGCGTTGCCGCCTCGACTTCCACCGCCGAACCCGCCACCAACGTCACCCGCGACCAGAACCGGCGAAACAGCCCCTTGGCCGGGTCGCGACTGAAGAAACTGCCCCACAACCCCTGCAGCGCCAGGGGAATCACTGGCACCGGGGTTTCCTGGAGGATGCGCGTCAGTCCACTCTTGAACTCATTGATCTCACCGTCTGCTGTCAGTTTTCCTTCAGGGAAAATGCACACCAGCTCGCCGTCCTTCAAGTATTGGGCAATTCGCTTGAAGGCTTTTTCATAGATATGGATATCTTCCTGGCGCCCGGCAATCGGGATGGTGCCGGCGGTGCGGAAGATGAAATTCAGGACCGGCAGGTTGTAGATCTTGTAGTACATCACGAAGCGAATCGGCCGACGCACCGCGCCGCCAATCAGCAAGGCATCGACGAAGGACACGTGATTGCAGACCAGCAGCGCTGCGCCTTCATCCGGTATCGCCTCCAAGTTGCGATGCTCCACGCGGTACATGGAATGGCTCAGCAGCCAGATCATGAAACGCATGCTGAACTCGGGGACGATCTTGAAGATGTAGGCGTTGACGCCGATGTTGAGCAACGACACCACCAGGAACAGCTGCGGGATCGACAGCTTGGCCAGGCTCAGCAACATGATGGAGACGATCGCCGAGACCACCATGAACAACGCATTAAGAATATTGTTGGCGGCAATCACCCGCGCCCGCTCGTTCTCCACGGTGCGCGACTGGATCAGCGCATACAGCGGCACGATGTAGAAACCGCCAAAGACGCCCAATCCGAGGATGTCGATCAACACCAGCCAGGCATGGCCAAAACCGAGCACTGCAAGCCAACCGTGGCCCTCGACGCTGGCGGGAATTCCACCGGAATGCCACCACAACAGCAGGCCAAACACGGTCAAACCGAACGAACCGAACGGCACCAGGCCGATCTCGACTTTGCGCCCGGAAAGCTTTTCACAAAGCATGGAACCCAACGCGATCCCCACCGAGAACACTGTGAGGATCAAGGTCACCACGGTCTCGTCGCCGTGCATCCACTCCTTGGCATAGGCGGGAATCTGCGTCAGGTAAATCGCCCCGACGAACCAGAACCAGGAGTTGCCGACAATCGACCGGGACACCGCCGGGGTTTGCCCCAACCCCAATTTCAGGGTGGCCCAGGATTGACTGAAGATGTTCCAGTTCAGACGCATTTGCGGCGAGGCCGCCGCCGCGCGCGGAATGCTGCGACTGGCCAGGTAACCAAGCACGGCGATGCCGATGATCGCGCTAGCCACCACCGGGGCGTAATGCGCCGAGGACATCATGATTCCGGCGCCAATGGTGCCTGCCAGGATCGCCAGGAACGTGCCCATCTCCACCAAGCCGTTGCCGCCGACCAACTCATCTTCACGCAAGGCCTGCGGCAAGATCGAATACTTCACCGGACCGAACAACGCCGAATGCGTGCCCATGGCGAACAGCGCCACCAGCATCAGCCACAAGTGATCGAACAGGAAACCCACCGCGCCCACCGCCATGATGGCGATTTCGCCAAGCTTGATCAGACGAATCAACGCGTCCTTGGCGAATTTTTCCCCGAACTGCCCCGCCAATGCCGAGAACAGAAAGAATGGCAGGATGAACAGCAGCGCGCAGAGGTTGACCCAGATCGAGCGGTCGCCTTCGATGGTCAATTTGTAGAGGATGGCGAGGATCAGCGACTGCTTGAAAATGTTGTCGTTGAACGCGCCCAAGGACTGCGTGATGAAGAACGGCAGAAAACGCCGCGTGCGAAGCAAGGTGAACTGCGAAGGGTGACTCATCTTCCATGTTCCTGAGTGGCGTGGACGCTTATTGGAATGAACGTTTTTCGATCCAGGCCACACATTACCTGTCTTTAGCGATTATTTCGCCAGCCCTGCGATGCAGGGCGACACAAACAGCTCACCGTGCCAGGCGCCCAGCACCGTGCGCCGCCCAACGATCAGCCACATCACCACCAGCATGGCCACCAGCACAGCACCGAACACGCCGAAGAAACCCAGGCCCAGCAGCTCGGAAAGCTTCAGTGTCGTTAGCGCGTACACGCCCAGGGGAAAGGTAAAGCCCCACCAGCCTAGGTTGAAGGGAATGCCTTCGCGCAAATAGCGCGCGGTGATCAGCAGCGCCATCAACATCCACCACAAGCCCAGGCCCCACAGCGTGATGCCAGCCACCAGGCCCAAGCCGGCGGCGATGTCGCCCACGCCGGGCAGGCCATTGGCGGCAAAAATCAGCGGGGCATCGTTGCCCAGCAGCAACATGCCCAAGGCACCGGTGCCAATCGGGCCGAGGGCCAGCCAGCTCGAGGCGGCCATGTTCTCGTGAGGCAGTTTGTGCAGGGCCATGCGCAACAGCAGAATCGTCAGGATGCTGAACGCCACGGGCAGGGAAAAGGCCCAGAGCACGTAACTGGTCACCAGCATGACCAGTTGCCCATGGACGTCGGCCAGATGCGGCGCCAACAGCCCGCCGCTGGCCGCCGCGACTTCGGCGGCCACCACCGGCAACAACCACACGGCGGTCATCTGGTCGATCCGGTGTTCCTGGCGGGTGAACATCAAGAAGGGGATCAGCACGCCACAGGCCAGCGACATGGCCACGTCGATCCACCATAACGTCTCGGCCACCGCCACCACGCCCTCCCCCCAGCGCGGCAGCCCAAAGACCAGAAAGCCGTTGATGAGGGTCGCCAGCCCCATGGGAATGGTGCCGAAAAACATCGAGACCGTCGAATGGCCGAAAATCCGTCGCGCTTCGTCGAAGAACAGCACCCAACGGGCCGTGTACATGAGGGCGAACACCACGAACAACAGCGTGTTGAACAACCACAACCCTTCGCCCAAGGCGCGCAGGCCCGGCATCTGCGCCGGCCATTGCGCCAAGGCCAGCGCCAGCACACCGGTGCCCATGGTCACGGCGAACCAGTTAGGTGTGAATTGGCGAATGGCTTCCAGCGGCCTGGGCAAATGGCTCAACGGGCGCAAGCGGTTTTTGGCGGCATAGCATGTCATGGCGAACTCCTGTCCCCGGATGAGGTGGAGCCATGCTAGGGCTGGATCGAATATCCATATAACGGGTAATTTCTCTATATGTAATCTGTTTTACAGATAAACGTCAGACGCTGCCCTCGGTTTCGATCACCAGGATTCTCGCTTCGCCCAAAGGCTTGGCGACATGTTCGGTGCCCACCGAGGCGTAGAAAATGTCCCCAACGTCCAGCAGGGTCGCCTTTTCGACACCCTCTTCCCGATAGCACATCCGCACTTGCCCATCGAGCACCACGAAAACTTCCTGGCCGTCGTTGACGTGCCATTTGTACGGCTGATCGGTCCAGTGCAGGCGCGTGGTGATGCCGTTCATGTTGGCGATATCGAGCGCCGCCCAGGCACGGTCACCGGTGAAGGACTTGCTGCGAATGATTTTCAAGGAATCCGTCCGTAAGCAGGTTGAGGTGCCAAGACTAACCCACTGCCGGCGGCTCTTGCATGCCGGGTTTCAAGGCCGAACGCCATCGCTGACTGGTTTCACCGACTGACGCAATCGAGCGGCTGATCAATGTGGTGGTGGCGCCGACGGTGTTCCGCATACTCTTTGCCACCGCGCCGTTGGCGGTAGAAGAGCTGCATCGGTTGGTGGATATTGCGTTGGGTCAGTAAGGCCGCCATCGCGAGCAAGCTCGCTCCCACACGGGTTCCATGGGTGCCCATAGAGCGAGTGTCCACCCCAGATCCCTGTGGGAGCGAGCTTGCTCGCGAAGGCGGGGTGCACATTCAACATCGATGCAAGCTGACCCAGCGCTTTCGCGAGCAGGCTCGCTCCCACATGGGTTCTCCAGTGGACACAAGATTTGTATCCACCACAGATCCAATGTGGGAGCGAGCCTGCTCGCGAAGAGGCCCGAAAGAACACCCAATAACCCGAGTACTCCCCCACCTGCGACACCCCACCACGCCTCGACCTTGGTCGACACTGACGAACCCGAGCGGGCATGCGAGACTGTCCTGCCGGGCTCAAGCCCCGGTGTCTTTGTCGGGGAGTTTCCATGTCGTTGTCCAGCGGGCTGATCGCCGTTGTCGCCCTGGCCTATATGGCCATCATGTTCGCCATCGCCTTCTACGGCGACCGGCGCAGCACGCCGCTGCCGCCACGGGTGCGGGCCTGGGTCTACAGCCTGTCGCTGGCGGTCTATTGCACCAGTTGGACGTTCTTTGGCGCCGTGGGCCAGGCCGCCGAACAGCTCTGGTCATTCCTGCCGATCTACCTCGGGCCGATCCTGCTGCTGGTGTTCGCGCCGTGGGTGCTGCAGAAAATGGTGATGATCAGCAAGCAGGAGAACATCACCTCCATCGCCGACTTCATTGCCGCCCGCTACGGCAAATCCCAATCCCTGGCGGTGGTGGTCGCGTTGATCTGCCTGGTCGGCGTGCTGCCGTACATCGCCTTGCAGCTCAAGGGCATCGTGCTCGGGGTGAACCTGTTGATCGGCGCCGGCGCCGATGCCATGGGCACGCGCGCCCAGGACACCGCGCTGATCGTCTCGCTGATCCTGGCGCTGTTCACCATCGTGTTCGGTACCCGCAACCTGGACGCCACCGAACACCACCGCGGCATGGTGCTGGCGATCGCCTTCGAATCCCTGGTCAAGCTGTTCGCCTTCCTGGCCGTCGGTGCGTTCGTCACGTACGGCCTGTATGACGGCTTCGACGACCTTTTCAATCAGGCGATGCTCGCCCCACGCCTGGAGCAATACTGGAAAGAAACCATCAACTGGCCGTCCATGGTGGTGCAGACCGGGGTGGCGATGATGGCGATCATCTGCTTGCCACGGCAGTTCCACGTGACCGTGGTGGAAAACATCGAGCCCCAGGACCTGCGCCTGGCCAAATGGGTGTTTCCCGCCTACCTGGCCCTGGCCGCGCTGTTCGTGGTGCCCATCGCTCTCGCCGGGCAAATGATGCTGCCCAGCTCGGTGCTGCCGGACTCGTTCGTCATCAGCCTGCCGCTGGCCCAGGCCCACCCGGCCCTGGCCGTGCTGGCGTTCATCGGCGGCGCCTCGGCGGCCACCGGCATGGTGATCGTCGCCAGCGTGGCGCTGTCGACCATGGTTTCCAACGACATGTTGTTGCCGTGGCTGCTGCGCCGCAACGCCGCCGAACGCCCTTTCGAGGTGTTCCGCCAGTGGATGCTCTCGGTGCGCCGAGTGAGCATCGTGGTGATCCTGTTGCTGGCCTACGTCAGTTACCGTCTGCTGGGTTCGACGGCGAGCCTAGCGACCATCGGCCAGATCGCCTTCGCCGCCGTGACCCAGCTGGCCCCAGCCATGCTCGGTGCGCTGTACTGGAAACAGGCCAACCGCCGCGGCGTATTCGCTGGCCTCGCCACGGGGATCTTCCTGTGGTTCTACACCTTGGTCCTGCCGATCGCCGCCCACAGCCTCGGCTGGTCGCTCAGCACCTTCCCGGGCCTGGCCTGGTTGCACGGCAATCCGCTGAACCTGCCGATTACCCCGCTGACCCAAGGGGTGGTCCTTTCCCTGGCCGGCAACTTCACGCTGTTTGCCTGGGTGTCCGTGCTGTCGCGCACCCGGGTCTCGGAGCACTGGCAGGCCGGACGCTTCATCGGCCAGGAAATCAGCGCCCGTCCCAACCCCCGCTCGATGCTGGCGGTGCACATCGAAGACCTGTTGCAACTGGCCGCGCGTTTCGTCGGTGAAGAACGGGCGCGGCAGAGCTTCATCCGCTTTGCCTACCGCCAAGGCAAAGGCTTCAACCCGAACCAGAACGCCGACAGCGAATGGATCGCCCACACCGAACGCCTGCTGGCCGGTGTACTCGGCGCCTCTTCGACACGCGCCGTGGTAAAAGCCGCTATCGAAGGTCGGGAAATGCAGCTTGAAGACGTGGTCCGGATCGCGGACGAAGCGTCGGAAGTGCTGCAGTTCAACCGCGCACTGCTGCAAGGCGCCATCGAAAACATCAGCCAGGGCATCAGCGTGGTCGACCAATCCCTTAGGCTGGTGGCGTGGAATCGTCGCTACCTGGAACTGTTCAACTACCCGGATGGCTTGATCAGTGTCGGCCGGCCCATTGCCGACATCATCCGCTACAACGCCGAACGTGGCCTCTGTGGGCCGGGCGAGGCGGAAGTCCACGTCGCCAGGCGCCTGCACTGGATGCGCCAGGGCCGCGCCCATACCTCCGAGCGACTGTTCCCCAACGGCCGGGTCATCGAGCTGATCGGCAACCCCATGCCCGGTGGTGGTTTCGTCATGAGCTTCACCGACATCACCGCCTTCCGCGAGGCCGCGCAGGCGTTGACGGAAGCCAACGAGGGGCTGGAGCAACGGGTGGCCGAACGCACGCGGGAATTGTCCCAACTGAACCTGGCCCTGACCGACGCCAAGGGCACCGCCGAAGCGGCTTACCAGTCCAAGACCCGGTTCCTGGCCGCGGTCAGCCACGACCTGATGCAACCGCTCAACGCCGCGCGCCTGTTCTCCGCAGCGTTGTCCCATCAGCACAACGCGTTGCCGAGCGAGGCCCGGCAACTGGTGCACCACTTGGACAGTTCGCTGCGCTCGGCGGAAGACCTGATCACCGACCTGCTGGATATCTCCCGCCTGGAAAACGGCAAGATCAACCCCGACCGCAAGCCCTTCGCCCTCAACGACCTGTTCGACACCCTCGGTGCAGAGTTCACGGCGCTGGCCCAGGAGCAAGGCTTGAAGTTCCGGGTTCGCGGCTCATCCCTGCGCGTGGACAGCGATATCAAGCTGCTGCGACGTATTTTGCAGAACTTCTTGACCAACGCGTTCCGCTACGCCAAGGGGCCGGTGTTGCTGGGCGTGCGCCGGCGCAACGGCGAGTTGTGCCTGGAGGTCTGGGATCGCGGGCCGGGCATCGCCGAGGACAAGCTGCAGGTCATATTCGAAGAGTTCAAGCGCCTGGACAGCCACCAGACCCGCGCCGAAAAAGGCCTGGGGCTGGGCCTGGCCATCGCCGACGGGCTCTGTCGCGTGCTGGACCATAGCCTGCAGGTGCGCTCCTGGCCGGGGCGTGGCAGCGTGTTTAGTGTCAGCGTTCCCTTGGCCCAGACGCAAACTGTCGCACCGAGCGCCGTGACCGAGCCCAACGGTCATTTGCCAAGCGGCGCGCAGGTGCTGTGCGTCGATAACGAAGACAGCATCCTGATCGGCATGAATAGCCTGCTGACGCGCTGGGGTTGCCAGGTGTGGACGGCGCGCAACCGCGAGGAATGCGAGCGTTGGCTGGCCCAGGGCGGCCGACCGCAACTGGCGCTGGTGGACTTTCATCTGGACGACGGCGAGACCGGCACCGAACTGATGGCCTGGTTGCGCAGGCGCATGGGAGAACCGGTGCCGGGCGTGGTGATCAGCGCCGATGGTCGGCCCGAGACGGTGGCACTGGTGCATGCGGCAGGCCTGGATTACCTGGCCAAGCCGGTGAAGCCGGCGGCGTTGCGGGCGTTGTTGAGTCGGCATTTGCCGTTGTAACTTCGGCAAATGATAGCTCCTATGGCGAGGGAGCTTGCTCCCGCTTGAGTGCGCAGCACTCACAAGAAAGAGGGCCGCTGCGCAGCCCAGCGGGAGCAAGCTCCCTCGCCACAGGGTGCTGTTTTTGCCTTGAGATCTGATTCAGCCCGAGGGCGGCTTCAGCTTTGGGTTCGCTTCAGCCCTGGGTTTTCTCGCTGGCTTCTTCCGGCAACTCCGGCAGCCCATCCGCATCGGTCATCGCCCGTTCGAGCAGTTCGCTGGGCAAGCTCTTGCTGGCCCGGGCGCCAAGCAGCTTGAGTTGTTCGCTGCGGCTGACCAGGTTGCCGCGCCCTTCCGTCAGTTTGTTGCGCGCTGCGCTGTAGGCTTTGTCCAACTGCTGCAAGCGACTGCCGATCTCGTCCAGATCCTGGATAAACAAAACGAATTTGTCATACAGCCACCCGGCCCGCTCGGCGATTTCCCGGGCGTTCTGGCTCTGGCGTTCCTGCTTCCACAAGCTGTCGATCACCCGTAGTGTCGCCAGCAGCGTGGTCGGGCTGACGATCACGATGTTGCGGTCGAAGGCTTCCTGGAACAGGTTCGGCTCGGCTTGCAGGGCGGCGGAAAACGCCGCTTCGATCGGCACGAACAGCAACACGAAATCCAGGCTGTGCAAACCGTCCAGGCGCTTGTAGTCCTTGCCGGCCAAGCCTTTGACGTGAGTTCGCAACGACAGCACATGTTGCTTGAGGGCGAGTTGGCCGATGGCGTCATCTTCGGCCGCCACGTACTGCTGGTAGGCCGTGAGGCTGACCTTGGAATCGACCACCACTTGCTTGTCGCCCGGCAGGTAAATCAACACGTCCGGCTGGAAACGCTCACCGTCCGGACCCTTGAGGCTGACTTGGGTCTGATATTCGCGGCCCTTCTCCAGGCCGGCATGTTCAAGCACCCGCTCCAGGATCAGTTCGCCCCAGTTGCCCTGGGTTTTCTGGCCCTTGAGCGCGCGGGTGAGGTTGGTGGCCTCGTCGCTCAGGCGCAGGTTGAGTTGTTGCAGGCGTTCCAGTTCCTTGCCCAGGGAGAAACGCTCCCGGGCCTCGGCCTGATAACTTTCTTCAACGCGTTTTTCGAAGGACTGGATGCGCTCTTTCAGCGGATCGAGCAACTGGCCCAGGCGTTGCTGGCTGGTTTCGGCGAAGCGTTGCTCACGTTCATCGAAGATCTTTCCAGCAAGCTCGGCGAACTGTGCCCGCAGCTCATCTCGCGAACCTTGCAGGTCATCCAGGCGTTGCTGATGACTTTCCTGTTGCTCGCGCAGTTCGGCCTGCAACGACGCCGCCTGGGCATCGAGCCGACGCAGCTCGGCTTCCTTGTTGGCGCGTTCAAGGTTCCAGGCGTGGGCCGCATCCCGCGCATTGTCGCGCTCGATCTGCAGCAAATCGACTTCGCGACAGGCCGCGGCAAGCTCGGCTTGCTTGGCGGCGTTGGCCTGGCTCAGGTCGCTGATCTCGTCGCGGCAGGCATCGAGCTGGGCGTTGAGGCCATCGTGGGCCATGTGGGCCGTGGCCAGGCGCTCTTCCAGCAGAGCCAATTCGGTCTGGGCAGTGGCGGCTTGGCGTTGCAGGTGCCAGGCCAGTGCCAGCAACGGCACCGCGGCGCCTGCCAGGCCAAACAACAGGCTGGTCAAATCCATAGCCATGACAATTCCTGCCGATCAAATAAAGCCCGAAGGTTAACCAAGCGGCTGGGGGTTGCCCAGCGCAGTCTGCGATTTCAGTCTTCGATTTCACCGAGGGCCCGGCGGGCACGATCATCGCCGGCCCGGGCGGCCTGGCGCAGCAGGTCGTGGCCGATGCGTCGATCCCGAGCGTTGCCGCATTCACGGCACATCAACTGCCCGAGACGACTTTGCGCAGCCACCACGCCTTCACGGGCCGGTTGCTTGAGCAAACGACCGGCGAGGTGCTTGACGCTGGGGCTGTCCCCGAGCCGCGGGCTGTCGAGCAGCCACTCAGCCACCCGCATCGACATACGCTTGGGTGGGGTAACACCAGAGGGTGCGGAAGTAACAGGATTTGATACTGAGCGAAACTTCATAAACACTGTGGGACAGATCGGAAGGCGCGCCACTTTACTCCTTTTTTCGTACGGGTAAAGCCGAAAAAAAACCGGCACGCCCGTGCTAGAGCAAGCGCTTGGGACAATCCACAGAAGCTGTGGATAAGTCAGTGGACAACCCACCCTGAACTCGCGCAAAGCCCTGTGGAACGGGGCCTGGGCTCAAACTGACGATTTTTTCACCAGTAAAAAAAAGCGATGTTTTTCATTGACTTAAATTTTGGATACAGGCACCCACCCCGGATTGTTTCGACATGACAGTAAGGTGACAAGTGGTGCGGCGAGTGTGCACAAGTAACAGCTGAACGGGTTATAACGCTGCGATTTTTTGGCGCATCTGGCGGTATGAAGCTGGGGATAACCTGAGGCCATGCGCGACGCTTGGGTAACCTGACCACACCAGCAGACGTTAGAATCCTGTGCTAAGCCGTTCATCCTTGGATCAGATTGAAAACCGACCCCGTGGCGAGGGAGCTTGCTCCCGCTGGGCCGGGCTGGCGCTCCAGCGCGAAGCGGCCCTATCTTTAGGACTGCTGCGCAGCCCAGCGGGAGCAAGCTCCCTCGCCACGGGTCATGGCTCGACTCATTGCCAGGGCTCGTTTGAATATTTTTTAATCAACACCCTTCCCTTCACAGATTCAATCCGTTAGTATCCGCGGCGTTAGTACCAAGCTGAAAGTCAATTCCGGGTCGAACACATCTCCGCGGTCAGCCATCCTCCAAAGGACGCTCACCGAAAAAAGGAGACCGACCCCCTCGATGGTTTCCAGGTAAACCTTGCGCCAACACAGCCTTCGATCGAATCCGAAGGGTGTTGCCAGGCTCATTACTCTGACCGAACCAACCTGCAAAATTGATCAGGATCTTCACCCCGGGCCCAGAACCTTTGCCCTCGATGTGTTGCCTGCCCTCCTAAGTACCTACCTGCCAGCCCAAGCGCGCACTTTATATAGCGCTCAAACTGGCTGCTTTGTTCCAGTCGGGTTCTTCGTTCGACCAATGGTGGTCGACGTTACTGGAACGTTTTAACGTTGCACGGTTCTTAACCGTGTCATTTGTAGGAACACCCATAACATGTCTACTCAAATCCAGACACAGGATGCCATCCGCACCCTAACCAACGCTTTTGCTCCAATGAACTGCCTGATCATGGCCGCTCGCAAAGGCTGCTTCAGCTTCACGCTGGTCAACGAACACGGCATCGCCCGTCACAGCGAACGCCTGTACCCCGACCAGTACTCCAGCGCCGAACCGCTGCAGGCCGTGATCGAGCGTACCCGTCAGGCACTGGTTGCCTGAGACGCAGAAAGGCTGAAACCCCCAAGGCCCCGCCCATGAAGCGGGGCTTTTTATTGCCCGAAATTTCTCGATAAAGCGAAACGGCGTAAGCACCAAGGGATATAACAGTTATAACCATTCGCCGAAGATGTTTTAAAAACAGTCCTTTACAGCGGGAATATGACACTACACTTCAAGTCAAGCGGCATGATCCGCTTCTGGCGGAGCCTGGACCGATCCACTGCTGCCAAGCCCACACTCCTCAGGCTCCGCCCACCTCACATCACGAGGGTTTTATGGGTATCGCTGCCAGCGAACTGTGTCGATATGTGATCCGCCCGACGCTCCTCTACCTGGAGTGTCACAGCGCAACCGCGGAATCCTTGTTGCTGGGTATTGCCGCCAGCCAATCTGCCCTGGGTTCAGCCCTGCATGATCGCCGCGGACATGGCCTGTATCGCATCACAGAGCCCCGACACCAAGCCCTTTGGGACCATTACCTGGCGCGGGATCCGGAACGGGCCAGCCTGGTGCGCGGCCTGGCCAGCCAGCACGCCTTTCTCAGCGGCCCGCACCTGGAATTGACCGTCAACCTGCGCTACGCCACCGCCATCGCCTGGCTGTTGGTGGAGGAACAGAACACCGCGCTTCCCGACGCCGATGACCTGCTGGGCATGGCTCGCATCTGGCGCCAGACCTTTCATCCCCAAGGGCGCCTGCGAGATTTCACCTGCGCTTGGCGAAGCTGTATTTCACCGCTGAATCAGGTCGCTTGCTGACGGGAAATTTGGAAACTTCCCACAACGGTCGCGAATCTGGTCGGATTGTCCTACAAAACCGCTCTAAATCAAGCCATCCAGGCTATAGCGCTTGAACGAAAATGTTGGTAATTTTCGCCCCGGTGATCACCAGGAGTTCTAACAATGAAAAAAATGATGCTCAAAACCACACTTGGCCTTGCCGTTACCTTGGCATCCACGCAACTTTTCGCCAGTGGCTTTGCCTTGAACGAACAAAGCATCAGTGGCATGGGCACTGGTTTCGCAGGACGTTCTTCTTCTGCCGATGACGCCAGCACCGTGTTCGGCAACCCTGCCGGCATGTCGCGCCTCAAGCGCCAGCAAGTCACTGGTGGTTTCGCCGCCATTGATGCCTCGACCGACATCGACGATGCCAGCGGCACCCAGTCCGGTACCAACAAGGGCGACATGGTTCCGCTCACTGGCGTTCCGATGGGTTACTACGTCAAGCCTATCGATGATCAGTGGGCTTTCGGCTTGGGTGTCTATGCACCGTTCGGCTTGATCACCGATTATGAAAATGGCTTCCAAGGCCGTAACTTCGGCAGCAAGAGCGAAGTGAAGGTCGTCACTTTCCAGCCAACCGTCAGCTATGCCTTCAACGACAAGGTCTCGATCGGTTTCGGCCCGACCATCAACCGTATTTCCGGCTCCCTGGAATCGGATTTGACCTCGCCGCTGTCGCCGAATGACGGTAGTGTGAAGATCAAGGGTGACGACATCGGCTATGGCTACAACATCGGCTTGCTGGTCCAGGCGACCGATACCACCCGTGTTGGCCTGACCTACCACTCCAAGGTCAAGTACAAGCTCGAAGGCCACACCGAAATCAGCCCTGGGGCGGGCACGCCTCCCAGCCTGCTGAACGGCGCGCGCTACGATGCTTCGCTGGACATCACGACGCCTGAATCGGTGGACTTTTCGGTCACGCAGCAAATCAACGATGCCTGGACCGTCTACGCGGGCAGCACCTGGACGCGTTGGAGCCGCCTGAAAGAAATCACCGTGAACAATGACGGTGTGACGCCAGCGACGGGTGGCGCTTTCGCGCCGGGGTTCTTCAGCTCCATTACTGAAGAACAGAACTGGCACGACACCTGGGCCTACGCCATCGGGACCTCCTACCAGTTGAACAAGCAGTGGGTACTGCGTACCGGCCTGACCTTCGACCAGGCGCCGACCAACAACACCGACCGCTCGCCACGCATCCCGACCGGCGACCGGACCATCTTCAGCCTGGGCGCCGGTTGGAGCCCGACCGATGACCTGACCATCGACGTCGCTTATTCCTACCTCAAGGAAGAAAAAGTCAACGTCAGCGGCGACAACGCCCTCGGCCAGTCCTACAACGCCAAATACGAAAACAGCGCCAACGGTTTCGGTGTGGGTGCAACCTACCGCTTCTAATGTTTCACGGCGAAACTGAACCTCTCGCCACCTGAAGCAAAAAAAGCCCCGCTCTCTGCAAGGAAGCGGGGCTTTTTCGTGACGGGCAATCAGGGTTTTGAGGCGATGGCCGTCTCCACAGCCTTGATGAAATCCGGATCGTCAGGCTTGATCCGACTGGAAAAACTGCCAACGACTTTACCCTGGCGGTCCACCACGTACTTGTAGAAATTCCACTTCGGCGCGGCGGATTGTTCAGCCAGGTGCTTGAACAGCGGTATCGCATCCGCACCACGCACCGGTTGTGGTTCGGTCATGGTAAAGGTCACGCCGTAATTGACGTAGCAGACCTTGGCGGTTTCTGCCCCGTCCTTGGCTTCCTGCTTGAAATCATTGGACGGCACGCCCAGCACTTGCAAGCCTTGGTCCTTGTAGCGCTGGTTGAGCGCCTCAAGGCCTTTGAATTGCGGGGCGAACCCACAGAAGCTGGCAGTGTTGACCACCACCAGGGGCTTGCCGGCGAAGCGCTGGCATAAGTCGACGGTTTCCTTGGCCCGCAGCTTGGGCAACGAACCCTCCAGCAACGGCGGGCAGTCGGCGGCCCAGACTTGCCCGGTCACAGCCAGCAACAGGGCGGGAACAGCAAACCAGCGCATCAACATGTCGGTATGTCCTTAAAAACGTGTCAGACCACGACGTTACTCGCCGCGTCCGATGCCGTCCATTGTTCAGCACGTGCCCATGCCCAGTTGCATCAACGCCAAGCCGCCCTGATGCCAACCCCACCAGGCAAACGCCAGCAGCAGGCCGGCACCGACAGCGATCAACCACGGGCCGACGCGACTCATGCCGCACCGACCTGGACTTGCAAGCGCGCCACTGGCCGCTCACGCACCGGCCAGTTCAACGCCGCCGCCAACAGGCTGAGCAGGATCGACACCTGCCAGATCAAGTCGTAGCTGCCGGTGCGGTCATACACCACCCCGCCCAGCCAACCACCGAGGAACGAGCCCAACTGGTGGAACAGGAACACGATCCCACCCAACATCGAGAGATTTCGTACACCAAACAACGTCGCCACCGTGCCATTGGTCAACGGCACCGTCGACAGCCACAGAAAGCCCATCGCCATGCCGAACAGGTACGCCGTGGTGGTCGTTACCGGCAGCCACAGGAACAAACCGATCACCACCGCCCGCATCAGGTACAACCCGGTCAGCAGGCGCGGCTTGGACATGCGCCCGCCCAGCCAGCCGGCGGTATAGGTGCCGAAAATATTGAACAAACCGACCAGGGCCAACACGGTGGTACCGACGCTGGCGGGCAGGTGTTGGTCCACCAGGTACGCCGGCAGATGCACGCCGATGAACACCACCTGGAAACCGCAGACAAAGAAGCCCACCGCCAGCAGCCAGAACCCGGAATGGCTGCACGCTTCGCGCAAGGCTTCGGCCAGGGTTTGTTCATGGCCGGCCACCGGCAACGGCGAATCCTTGAGCATGCTCACCAGTGGCACGATCAACGCCACCAGCAACCCCAGCGCCAGCAGCGCCGCCGACCAACCGAGCCAGCCGATCAGCCCCAGCGTACCCGGCAGCATGGCGAACTGGCCGAAGGAACCGGCAGCACTGGCGATGCCCATGCCCATGCTGCGCTTTTCCGGCGGCACGGCCCGTCCGACCACGCCCAGGATCACCGAGAAAGACGTGCCCGACAGGCCGATGCCAATCAACAGCCCCGCACTCAGCGACAAGGACCATGGCGAGTCGGCCATGCCCATGAATACCAAGCCGACGGCATAAAGAACCCCGCCGATGAGCACCACTTTCGCGGCACCGAAGCGATCGGCCAAGGCGCCGGTGAAAGGCTGCGCCAGGCCCCAGATCAGGTTCTGCAAGGCAATGGCGAAGGCGAACACCTCACGGCCCCAGCCGAACTCGGCACTCATGGGCGCCAGGAACAGCCCGAAACCATGCCGCACGCCCAGCGATAACGCCAGGATCAGCGCGCTGCCCACCAGGACCCAACCACAGGTACGCCACATCGATGTCATTCTTGTTCTCCGGTCGCGGGTATATACCCACTTATCATCGGACGAACCGGCGTCACGCCAGTTCATCCAGCAAGGCCAGCAAGGTCGCACGTTTTTCGGCACCGAGCTTATCGATCAGTTTCTGTTGCGCCGCTTCCCAGGCCGGCAATGCCGCCGCCAACCGGGCATTCCCCGCCTCGGTGAGCACGACGATGCGGTTACGCAAATCGTCGCCCTCAGCCAGCTTCACCAGCCCCTCGCCTTCCAGCACCCTCAGGTTGCGTCCGAGGGTGCTGCGGTCCAACCCCATGGCCTCGGCCAGGGATGAGATGCTCGGCTGGTCCAGGCGCGCCAGGTTATTGAGCAAGGAATACTGGGCAACGTTGATCCCGAAGCCATCGAGAGCGCCGTCGTAGTACCTGCTGACGCCACGGGCGGCGCGACGCAGGTTGATGCACAGACATTGGGAAGGAAGCATGGTGCGTGTATATACCCGGGATTGATTGAATGCAAATTTAAATGGAGAAATATTAAACCTGGGCTGAGGGATCTAGCGAATCCCCTTACCACAGTGAATCAACCAAATCTTAAAAAATACCAAAGATATCAATCGCTTCGGTATGACAACCTTTCAACCATTCATCATTTCGCATCCACCACCTGTCATGTCTGACAGGTTTCAAGTGGTTTGAATCGAGCTATAACGAAACCGTTCCTACAGCCCCCAAGGTCTGAATCAGGGTCGTGCGAGCCACGCCAAGAAGTAGGGAGACTTCGCCGCCCCATGCCATTTTCGTTAAATGGGAGTGTTCATCATGTATCGCACCGACCCAATCAGCACCCATCCCGCACCTGCCCAAGGCAATTTCCAGTCCGAAGATTCGCAACAACCGACAGCGGTCAAACTCACCCGCAAGGAAACAGAGGTTCTACAGTGGAGCGCCGCCGGAAAGTCTTCCTGGGAGATCAGCCAAATCATCAACTGCAGCGAAGCCGGCGTGAACTATCACTTTGGCAATATCCGGCGAAAGTTTGGTGTGAATTCGCGCTGGACGGCGGCGTTCAAGGCGCTGGAACTGGGTTTGATCAATAAGCCACTCATTAAGTAACCCTCCTCCTCGCAATCCCTCAAGCTTCAAGAGACCGCCATCGTTGACCCAGCATGGCGGTCATACCCAACCCAGCGGTGTGCCGAACGAGCAGAGGGCCGCTCAACCTTAGGCACCGGCCCGAACGCTGGCGCCCTCACTAACCGTCATCAGTCTCCCCAGCGCGTCGTAATCCAACGTGCGCGCCAACTCATCCTGCGTCATGTTGCCATCGGCATCGTATTCAAGTTGGATTTGCCGAGGATAGTCAGCATGCGTGTTGGTCACCCTGCTCAGCTGTGTCGGATCCTCGCCCTCGAAAAAATAGTGAGCGTCGTTGCGCCCCTCTGGGAAGTCGGTCAGCACACGCGTCAGGTTATCCAGTGCGTCGAATCTGAATGTCTGCGCTCTGATCGCCTTACCATAAGGGTCGATTGGAGACAGGGGCCCTGTGCAGAAGTAGTTCGTCAAACGCCCCCGTAGATCGTATTCATAACGCTCGTCACGCAAAATCTCGCCACCCTCGCTCAGACATTTATGTTCCAGGGCATCCACGGCGTTGTACGCCTGCATCAATTGCTGCTGCCAGCCCGCCCGGTCGAACGTGCGCAAGATCTCGCGGCCAAGCGCGTCATATGTCAGGCCAATACGCAACCACAACATCTGTACCCCATCATGGGTTTCAATGACGCAGGTCTGCCCCAGATCATCGTAAGTAAATTGCGACACGGTAGTGCCAAGTCGGGTCGATCTCAGGCGTCCAGCGTTGTCATAGTCATAGCTTTGGGTCTGACCCAGGACATCGGTATAGCGCAACAGCCGCCCGCGAAAACTGTAGACATATCCCATCTGGTATTGACGGTCGTTTTCGCGGCGCGTCTCGCTTCTCAGCTCTCCGGTGCTGTAGTACTCCCGAACCAGTTGCTGATCGCCTTCCTGGCAATCGAGTAAACGAGCGGTAAGCTTGTCATAGCTGTAGCTGGAGTCACCGCCCGGCAAACGCCGCCGTGTGGGCTCCTCACCTAATGACGGCACATATTCGTAAACTACTTCCTGCCCCGAGGCAGTGAGTACCGAAGCGGGTTGGGCCTGGCCAGGCTCATAAATCATGTGACGTACACGGCCACCGGTATTGGACAGCGTCATACGGTCGAGCCCATCGAAACGCTGCTCACCCAATACCACGCCATCGACACTGATCTTCGTTGGCAGATCCTCGCTGCTGTGTTCAGCATATGCACGTACGATCTGTGCGTTATCGGGCAGCACGGTCACTGTCATGCGGTCATAGGCATCGTAGCGATACTCGGTGATCGCATCGCGCGCGTCAGTCTCTCGTACCGTACGCCCGAGACCGTCGTAAACATAACGGTGCACACTGATCAGTTGTCCTGCCAGATCATGACGCTCGATGCGTTCCGGTTTTTCGAACTTACCTAACCACGTTGTCTCCACGCCCGTGTGCAAGAGCTCATCACTGGAGCTCTGACGCCAGGCACGTACGATCGGCACAACCCTGTCACCGATCGGGTCGGTGATTTCGAACGTTTTGACACCGTCCGGACCGGTCACGCAGGACTGCTGGCCCCAATCATCAAATTCGTAGACGCTGGCCAATGGCAGTAATTGTGTTTCCAACCAATCAAATTCGGTTTCTTCGACCAGGTTCTCAAACACATCGTATCGAGCCGAATATACAGGCCGCCATGGCTTGCCTACCGGGTCGTCGTCCACGTCTTGGCGATCTTCCAGGACCACCCGGTTTAGTCCATCGAAGAAACTGCGCGTCCGCACCCCCTTGACGTCGATAAGCTGTTGCATCGCTTGTTGCCCATCCAGGGACGTCAAGACATAGGTGTAGTGGCGCGTGGCTTCGAACTCGGTTTCCGGCGCCACGGTTTCACTGGTCACTCGCTGGAGCGCATCGTAGGTGGTGCGGATCACGACATCATTGTCGTCCTGGCTGAGCAGCACCTGGCCATGAAGCACTGAATGCTGCCGGGTGATTATTTTTTGCACATTTCGGGCTTTGCCATTTCGATCCGGCTCGCCATGGTCGAAGCCCGTCAGGGTTTCCAGGGTCTGCAACACGGTCTCGGCACCCGCCTCCCCGTCTATCTTTTCATAGCAAAAATCCGTGGTCGTGGCGTTGCCATTCTTCAATTCAACGTGTTGCAGGGGCCTGCCGTGCCGAAAGGCATCGGTGGGGTGGTCGATGTACTCGAAGAGACTCCTGTGCTGTTCTGTTTCCCCATCCCCCCGAACCTCAAGCAGCACTTCACTGGCCATGAGCAAACTGCCCTCAGGCAGGCTATTGTCCAGCGGCGACAGTTCCATATAGCGATACCGAGTGCGCAAGACCGGCGCCTGACCCTCGTGCCCTTCGGCCGGGTGCACCGTTTGGCAACGCAGATTGCGCACGAAACCGTGCGGGTCGGCGGGGCAATGCACGTCTCCATCGTCATCGACGTAGCCGTCGACCGGGTAGTATTCGTAGTCCGTGGTTATACCGTTGGGCTGGCGCTCTTGCAGCAGGTTGCCGAAATTGTCATAGGTGGTGGCCAATGTTTCGCTGCGGACCTGGGTGACATCGCTGGTGAGTTCCCAGCGCTTTTCCACGGTTTTAGGCAGTTGGAAATAGGCCGGCTGCTGTTCGAAGGGGCCGTCGACGGTGTGGAAGGTGGTGCGCACCCGCTGGACGCAATCGCCCTGGGTCGTACTTTCCTCGGTGAGCAGGTGAAAGCTGTTGAAGGTGCGCTGCACCGTGCGCGCCACCACGCCGGCCATTTTATGCTTGGCGGTGGAACCGTAGGAGTAGGTGCGCGAGGCCTTGTACAGTTGATCCAGGCCGTTGCTTTCCCACTGGATGTTCGCGCCGTTACCGATGAAATTTTCCAAGGTGTAT
>NZ_JBIXJT010000022.1:0-77999 GCF_052871455.1 Pseudomonas sp. LARHCG127 | reverse complement strand
TTCGAAAGCCTTCATTGCCATTGATATAAGCCTCAATGGCCGTAATTTTGAACTGAAGAGAAAATTTGCCCATGGAAAACACCACCAAAAGTCAGGTTGGTGTCCAACTTTTGGGGTGCAGTCCACACTGTGGGAGCGAGCTTGCTCGCGATTGCGGTGTATCAGTCACTACAGATGCTGAATGGGCCGACGCTTTCGCGAGCAAGCCCGCTCCCACAAGGTTCGGTGGCGTACTCCGATGCTGTGTACGACTCAGGTCCACTGTGGGAGCGAGCCTGCTCGCGATAGCGGTGTATCAGCCACTACAGATGCTGAATGGGCCGACGCTTTCGCGAGCAGGCTCGCTCCCACAGGGGCCTGTGCCGACCTGAGTCTTCTTAAAAGTCGTGCGGGGTCGAGCGGGCGACGATGGCCTCGACATTCAAGCCCCTCGGCAAGGCACCGTACACCCGGCCGGTCGACCCCAGGCGGCTGGCGATGAACGCATCGCTGACCTCGCTATTGCCCGCTTCGAGCAACAGCTTGGCTTGCAGGCCCACGGCGATGTCTTCGGTCAATTGTCGGGCGCGGTACTGGATGTCGACGGTGTCCTTGAACGCGGCGTGCAATTGGTCGATATGGCGGGCCAGGCGCTTGTCGCCGTGGCCATCGCCCAACTCATTGAACAAGACCTCCAATACACCGGGTTCCTTGGACAAGGCGCGCAACACATCGAGGCACTGCACATTACCGGAACCCTCCCACGTCGAGTTGACCGGTGCCTCCCGGTACAGGCGCGGCAGGATGCTGTCTTCGACGTAGCCGGCGCCGCCCATGCATTCGGCGGCTTCGTTGATCATCGCGGGGGCGCGCTTGCAGATCCAGTACTTGCCCACCGCCGTCACCAGCCGGGCGAATTTGGCCTCGTGCTCGTCGCTCAAGTGGTCCAGCGCCCGACCCATGCGCAGGCTCAAGGCCAGGGCAGACTCGCTTTCCAGCGCCAGGTCCGCCAGGACGTTTTGCATCAGCGGCTGTTCGCTCAACAGCTTGCCACCGACCTTGCGGTGCGCGCAGTGATGACTGGCCTGGGTCAGCGCCTGGCGCATCAGGGCACTGGAACCGACCATGCAATCGAAGCGGGTCATGGCGACCATCTCGATGATTGTCGGCACACCTCGGCCCTCCTCACCGACCATCCAGGCCAGGGCGCCACGGAACTCGACTTCGCTGGAGGCGTTGGAACAGTTGCCCAGCTTGTTCTTCAAGCGCTGGATGTAGAACTGATTGCGCGTGTCGTCGGGGCGATGGCGCGGCAGCAGGAAACAGGTCAGGCCCTTGTCGGTCTGGGCCAAGGTGAGGAAGGCGTCGCACATCGGCGCCGAACAGAACCATTTGTGGCCCACCAGCTCATAGGCCTGGCCCGGGCCGCTGGCGCCCACCGGATAGGCCTTGGTGGTGTTGGCGCGCACATCGGTGCCGCCCTGTTTTTCGGTCATCGCCATGCCCAGGGTCACCCCGGCCTTGTGGGCCATGCCGACGTTGCGCGGGTCGTACTCGGTGGCCAGCACCTTCGGCATCCAACGCTCGGCCAGGTCCGGCTGCAAGCGCAGCGCCGGCACGCTGGCAAACGTCATGGTCAGCGGGCAACCGGTGCCGGCTTCGGCCTGGCTGTGCAGATAGGTCATCGAGGCACGGGCGACATGCGCACCGGGCTGTGGCTGGGCCCAGGGCAAACTGGGCAGGCCATGTTCAATGGCGGTGCGCATCAACTGGTGATAAGCGGGATGGAATTCCACCAGGTCGATGCGATGGCCATAACGGTCATGGCTGGAGAACACCGGCTTGTTCTGGTTGGCGAGGAAGCCTGCTTCCATCAACGGCCCACCGGCCAGCGCCCCATAGGCATCGATCCGCGCCTGCGCCCAGCCGGCGCCAAAGCGCTGCGACCACTGTTGCAGCGGCAGGTCGATGCGGTACAGGTTGGCGCCATCCAGGGACGGCGGCTGATTGGTGACGTCGTGGGTTTCAGCGAACTGATGCAGGTTCATGACAGGGCTCCTCGATCGGCAGGGATTCAGTTAAGCACCGCCTCCAGGCCGAACAAAGTGTCATATACGCCTAAATATCGGCGCTTTCGCCCTGCCTTGGGCACAGTACCCGGCGCTGGAGCGTCGCCTGCAATGCCTCGAATTTCACCGGTTTGCTCAGGTAATCGATCAACGCGCCCGACGGGCAGCACGCCTGGCCCAGGTTCGGGCTGACCACCAGCACCGGCAGCTCTTCACAGCCGGATAACGCGCGGATCTGGCAGCAAACCGACACACCGTCCAACGGCGGCAATTGGCAATCGAGCAGTACCGCATCAAAGCGCTCGCCGTGCAGCAGCTCCAGCGCGGCGCGGCCGCTGTCGGCGGTGCGCACCCGATAACCCAGCTTGAGCAACATGCCGCGCATGACCAACTGATCGATGTTGTTGTCGTCCGCCAGCAGCACCGTGCAATCCTGGGGCTGGCGCGAGCCCTGGCGGCTCCCGAAGGAAAACGGCGTCGGGACCGCCGCCGGCAAGGCGACATCAAACTCCACGTCCAACTGGAAACGGCTGCCGCGACCGGGCTCGGACGTGTGGGTCAGGCGTCCGCCCAGCAGTTCCACCAATTGCCGACAGATCGCCAGGCCCACGCCGAGACCGCCGTACTCCCGGGTCATCGAGCCGTCGAGCTGGAAGAAGCGCTGGTACAAGGTCGCTTCCCCCAGGTCGGTAAAACCGATTCCGGTGTCGATGACGGCAAAGGACAACACCACCCGACCAAACTCCGTCGGCCGGCCGCTGACGCGCAGGGCCAGGCCGCCCACCCGGGTGAACTTGATGGCGTTGTCCAACAGGCATTCCAGGCTTTGGGCCAGTTTGCCGCTGTCGCCGAGCAAGCGGTCCGCCAGGCCCGGAGCTACGTCGACCTTGAAATCCAGGCCCTTGGCCGCGGCATTGGCGCCGAACTGCAACTGCAGCGCATCGACCACCCCGCGCAGGCTGAACGGCGCCGGATAGACCTTGAGCTTGCCGGCCTGCAACTCGGTGAGGGTGAGCATGCCGTTGACCATGCGCATCATGTCCCGCGCCGAACCGGCGGCGGTCTGTTGATACTGGGTCAGTTCCTCGTCCATCTCGACGGTTTCCATCAACTCCAGGGAGCCGATCACACCGTTCATCGGCGTGCGCAGTTCGTGGGTCAAGGTGGCGAGGAATTCATCCTTGAGCTTGTTGCCGTGGGCCAGTTGCTGGTTGAGCACTTCGAGCTTCTGCCCGGCGTCCAACAGGGTCTGGGCCTGCTGTTCACGCATGGCATTGATGCGATCGGCCAGGGCCAGGGACAACAGCGCCACTTCGATGGCCGAGCCGATCTGGCTGGCGTACATGGTCAGGAAGACGTTCGGCAGGTAACCCAACACCATCAAGGTATTGATGATGCCTCCCAGCAAAAACGCCGACCAGGCAATGATGAAATAACGCGCCACCCGCAGGCCACGCCACCAGGCGAACAGCCCGGCGGCGAAGATCGCCACCGTGAACACCAGCGCCAACGCCGTGGCCAGGCGCAGCGCCAGGGCGTAGCTGGTCATCAGCGACAGGCCGACCACCACGGCGCTGTAGGCGATCAATGCGAACAGCAAGCGATCCATCCAGCGGCCATGCTGGGCGGTTTGCAGGAAGCTGCGGGCGAACTGGCTGCCGAACAGCCCCGCGCAACCGATGAAGAACGGTGTCGCGGCGTTGGCCCACCAGGGGTTGTCCGGCCAGAAGTATTCGACGGCGGCGCCGTTGACCGACAACTGGTACAGGCCGAACGAGGCGATATAGAAGATGTAATAGAGGTAGCTGGTATCGCGCACGCTCAGGTAGATGAACAGGTTGTACACCAGCATCCCCAGCAGCACGCCATAGATGATGCCCAGCACATACAGGCGCACCGGCTGTTGCTCGAGGTACGCGGTGCTCGACCACAGCGTCAACGGCGCCTGGATCGAACCCTGGCTTTGCAGGCGCAGGTAGACGGTCTGCCGCTGCTCGGGCTTGAACGCCAGGCTGAACAAGTAATTGTTCTGGCGGATTTCGCGATTGGCGAATGGCAACGCGTCACCGGTCTGGCGAACCAGGCGATAGGCTCCCGCCGCGTCAGGCAGGTACAAATCGAGGTGGTCCAGCGGCGGGTACGCCAGCTCCAGCAGCCAGGTGCGCTGGGCGTCCGGATTGGCGGGGCGATAGTGCAGGTCGATTTTCAGCCAGAAGGCTGACCGTGAGTAACCGGCGTTCAGCGTGGTTTTATCGTGGGGTTTGAAAGCACCCGCCGCGGATTGGGCCAGGACCTCGTCAATAGTGGCCGTGCCGGCCGCGTCTTCGAACACTTGCAGGGCATGGCCCAAGGGCAGGCTTTGGGTGAATTCATCGAATTCGAGGGCACTTGCCAGCGAGGGCAAGCACAGCAGCAACATCAGCAAATAGCGCATTTAAGCCCCAGCGTGGCCTGTCCGGTTGAGTCAGGAAGCCCCCCATTCCCTGAGTAGACGTAAAACCGGCATTACCTGTTATGTGTTGGATCCATCTCTAGCATAGCCGCTGATGGCCAATTTGCACCATTGAAATTTTTCCGACAGAGGGCTCTAGAACGGGCGTTTCAGAGCAAAGCATTGAGATAGAGCTGTTGCATTGGTCAGGTCGATAAGTTCCGTTTCTTTGTGGCTTGGGTGCTTGCTCCCGCTGGGCTGCGAAGCGGCCTCGGTTTTTGGGAGCGCTGCGAACTCCAGCGGGAGCAAGCTCCCTCGCCACAAAAGCATTCAGTCGCAAGCAACCCAGTACAAAACCCTCAGCGTCCGAGCACCGATAAAACAGGTTTGGTGGTAAGCTCGCGCACCATGAATATCTACAGCTCTCGCCCCGTTGTCCTCTGTCTCTCCGGCCATGATCCCAGTGGTGGCGCCGGCTTGCAGGCAGATATCGAAGCCCTGCTCGCCCAGGGTTGTCACGCCGCCCCGGCCGTTACCGCATTGACCGTGCAAGACACCGTCAACGTCAGCGATTTCCGTGTGCTCGACCGTGAGTGGGTGCTGGCGCAAGCCAATGCCGTGCTCAACGATGCCCAAGTAGCAGCAGTCAAGCTGGGAATGCTCGGCTCACTGGAAATGGTCGACACGGTGGTCGAACTGCTCCAGGCGCACCCGCATCTGCCGATGGTCTGCGACCCGGTGCTGCGCGCCGGCGGTGGTGGGCGCCTGGGCAAGGATGAGGTCGGCTACGCCATGCGCGAACGCCTGTTGCCCCTGGCGATCATCGCCACCCCCAACCTGCCTGAAGCACGCATCCTCGCCGAACTGCCCGAAGGCAGCGCCGACGAGTGCGCGGAAAAACTGCTGCCCTTCGTCAAACACCTGTTGATCACCGGTGGCCACGGCGACGAACATGAAGTCCATAATCGCCTGTACAGCCGCGATGGCCGCCGCGAAACCTTTACCTGCCAGCGCTTGCCTGGCAGCTACCACGGTTCCGGCTGCACCCTGGCCAGCGCCCTCGCCGGTCGGCTGGCCCAGGGCGAACAGCTCGCCAGCGCCGTCAAGACAGCGCTGGACTACACCTGGCGCACCTTGCGCGATGCCGAACAACTGGGCAAAGGCCAGTTCGTCCCGCGTCGCCTGCCGCTGGATTTCTGCTCGTAGCACCGGAGGCCTGTTGAATGAAATTACGTGGCCTTTACGCCATCACCGATAGCCAATTGCTGGCCGGCAAGTTCCTCGCTTATGTAGAAGCGGCGCTGGAAGGTGGCGTGACCCTGCTGCAATACCGCGACAAAAGCAGCGACGAGGCCCGCCGCCTGCGGGAAGCCGAAGCCCTGCGCAACCTGTGCGAACGCTACAAGACCCAGTTGATCATCAACGACGACGCCGAACTGGCCGCACGCCTGGGCGTCGGCGTGCACCTGGGCCAGACCGACGGCCCGTTGGCACCAGTACGGGCACTGCTCGGGCACAAGGCAATCGTCGGCGCCACCTGCCACGCCAGCCTGGCATTGGCCGAACAGGCCGCCAGCGAAGGCGCCACCTATGTCGCGTTCGGGCGCTTCTTCAATTCCAACACCAAACCCGGCGCCCCCAGCGCAAACCTTGAACTGCTCGAACAGGCGCACATCAAACTGCATACCCCGGTCTGCGCCATTGGCGGCATCACCCTGGAGAACGCCGCCCCGCTGGTGGCCCACGGGGTCGACCTGCTGGCGGTGGTCCATGGCCTGTTCGGCGCCGACAGCACCACTGAAGTGACGCGCCGTGCCCGCGCCTTCAACGCACTGCTGCAGATCAAATAGTCCATTTTTCGTTTTCGAGAGCCCAACCATGTCCCGTTCCGAAACCCTGTTTGCCAACGCCCAGAAACACATCCCCGGCGGCGTGAACTCGCCTGTTCGTGCGTTCAAGAGCGTCGGCGGCACCCCGTTGTTCTTCAAGCACGCCGAAGGCGCGTACGTCACTGACGAAGACGACAAGCGCTATGTCGACTACGTCGGCTCCTGGGGCCCGATGATCCTTGGCCACAGCCATCCGGACGTGCTGGATGCGGTGCGCAAGCAATTGGTCCACGGCCTGTCCTACGGCGCCCCGACCGCGATGGAAACCGAGATGGCCGACCTGGTCTGTTCGATCGTGCCGTCGATGGAAATGGTGCGCATGGTCAGCTCCGGCACCGAGGCGACCATGAGCGCAATCCGCCTGGCGCGGGGCTACACCGGTCGCGACAGCATCATCAAGTTCGAAGGTTGCTACCACGGCCACTCCGACAGCCTGCTGGTCAAGGCCGGCTCCGGCGCGCTGACCCAAGGTGTGCCGAGTTCGGCCGGCGTACCCGCAGCCTTCGCCAAGCACACCCTGACCCTGCCGTTCAACGACCTCGAAGAAGTCGAGAAGATGCTCGGCGAAGTCGGCCAGGAAGTGGCGTGCATCATCGTCGAGCCGGTGGCCGGCAACATGAACTGCGTACCACCGGCGCCGGGCTTCCTCGAAGGCCTGCGCAGCCTGTGCGACCAGCATGGCGTGGTGTTGATCTTCGACGAAGTGATGACTGGCTTTCGCGTGGCCCTCGGCGGCGCCCAGGCCCACTACGGCGTCACGCCGGACCTGAGCACCTTTGGCAAGATCATCGGCGGCGGCATGCCGGTGGGCTGCTTCGGCGGCAAGCGCAAGATCATGGAATGCATCGCGCCGCTGGGCCCGGTCTACCAGGCGGGTACGCTGTCAGGCAACCCGTTGGCCATGGCCGCCGGCCTGACCACGCTACGCCTGATCAGCCGCCCGGGCTTCCACGCCGAACTGACCGACTACACCACCCGCCTGCTCGACGGCTTGCAGATCCGCGCCGATGCGGCCGGCATCCCCTTCGTGACCACCCAGGCCGGCGGCATGTTCGGCCTGTATTTCAGCGGCGCCGATGACATCGTCACTTTCGAAGACGTCATGGCCAGCGATGCCGATCGGTTCAAGCGTTTCTTCCACCTGATGCTCGACGGCGGCGTGTACCTGGCCCCGAGTGCGTTCGAAGCCGGCTTCACCTCCATCGCCCATGGCGAGGCCGAGCTGAAGATTACCCTCGACGCGGCCGAACGGGCCTTCGCGGCACTGAAGTAAGCCTGTGGATAACTGACGCTGGCTGACGCCGGCGTCAGTGATTGCTGACAACCCCCCGCCCTTTTCCTACGTATTTATGCCCGAAGCTGCTATTAGCATTCCCTCGCAGCAGAAAAACGAGTAAAGACTTTGTAAGGATGGCCCCGCTTATTTCATAATGCGCGCTTATTGGATCCCCCGGAGGGTCCGCGCGCCCCTCAGAGGTAAGTCGATTCCCATGAACCGCACCGGCCGCACCCTTGCCTTGGGCTGCCTGTTGCTCCTTCAGCCGCTGCTGGCGAATGCACAGGCAGGCGGCAACTCGTTGTTGATCCCGGCGCTGGGCCGTTGCACGCTCAACACCCAGCCACAAGATCTCGCACCGGCACTCGACGCCTGTCAAAAAGCGGCGGACGCGGGTGATGCACAAGCGCAATACGAGTTGGGCGAGTTCTACTACGAAGGCAAGTCGGCACCCCGCGACCTCAAGCAAGCCCTCAACTACTTCGAAAAAGCCTCGCTGCAAGGCCATGCCCAGGCGCAATTCAAGCTCGGCGGCATGTTCTTCCATGGCGAAGGCGTGCCGGCCAACAACGTCCAGGCCTACATCGTGCTGAAGATGGCCGCGGTCAACGGCGCCGAAGAAGCCCTGGACACCGCCGACGAAGTCGCCGAGCAGATGCCTCGCGATGAATTGGAAGTGGCGACCCAGGTGCTGGGCCAGATCTTTCGCAAATACCTGATGGAATTGCAGAACGCCGATGGGCGTACGCCTTTTTCGCCGTTGCCCTGAATCCACCACAGGCCTGTGGCTGGGAGCTTTTGTGGCGCGGGGGCTTGCTCCCGCGCGGGTGGGCAGCGGCCGCACGATCATGGGGGCGCGGCGCCCGCGGCGGCGGACCGGGCCAGCGGGGGCCCCCCCCCCCCCCCCCCGGCCCCCCCCCCCCCCCCCCACAAAGGACTGCGCTCAACCTATCGACAGGCTTACTTCTCAGGCATCGGCATCGGAAACGGCATCACATTGCCGACCGCGCCGCGGGCTTCGCTGATTTTCGGGGTGCCCAGGCGTTCGACTTCGTCGATGCGCACGATCGAGTGCATCGGCACGAAACTGCGCACCACGCCTTCGAACTGCGCCTTGAGCTTTTCCTCGCTCGGGTCGACGACCACTTGCGTGCGCTCGCCAAAGACGAACTCTTCCACTTCCAGGAAGCCCCACAGATCACTTTGATAGATCTGCTTGGCGTACATTTCGAACACCTGGCCCTGGTTGAGGAAAATCACCTTGTAGATTGGAGCTTCACGTTTGGTCATGGCTGGCGAAACACATCGGCGGGTAAAAATGAGGGCGCGAACTATAGCATAGCCACTGTTCGCACAGCGGTGGGAACCCAGGGACTTGTTCTCTATAATGCGCGGTTCTTTGAATCACGTGATGACCCCGTCCATGGCCAAGAAGCTTTACATCGAAACCCACGGTTGCCAGATGAACGAGTACGACAGCTCGCGCATGGTCGATCTGCTGGGCGAACACCAGGCCCTGGAAGTCACCGCTCGCGCCGAAGACGCGGACGTGATCCTGCTCAACACCTGCTCGATCCGCGAACGCGCCCAGGACCGGGTGTATTCCCAGCTCGGCCGCTGGCGTGAACTGAAGCTGGCCAACCCGGAGATGGTCATCGCCGTGGGCGGTTGCGTGGCCAGCCAGGAAGGCGCCGCCATTCGTGATCGCGCGCCCTACGTGGACGTGGTCTTCGGCCCGCAGACCCTGCACCGCCTGCCGGAGATGATCGACGCCGCCCGCAGCACCAAACTGCCGCAAGTGGACGTCTCGTTCCCGGAAATCGAAAAATTCGACCACCTGCCCGAACCGCGCATCGACGGCCCCAGTGCCTACGTGTCGGTGATGGAAGGCTGCAGCAAGTACTGCACGTTCTGCGTGGTGCCTTATACCCGCGGCGAAGAAGTCAGCCGGCCGTTCGACGACGTGATCGCCGAGATCATCCACCTGGCGGAAAACGGCGTGCGCGAAGTGACCCTGCTGGGGCAGAACGTCAACGGCTATCGCGGCCTGACCCATGACGGGCGCCTGGCGGACCTCGCCGAACTGATCCGCGTCGTGGCGGCAGTGGACGGCATCGACCGCATCCGCTACACCACCTCCCACCCGCTGGAGTTCTCCGACAGCCTGATCCAGGCCCACGCCGAGGTTCCCGAACTGGTCAAGCACCTGCACCTGCCGGTGCAATCGGGCTCTGACCGGATCCTCGCGGCCATGAAGCGCAACCACACGGCGCTGGAGTACAAATCCAAACTGCGCAAGTTGCGCGCCGCAGTGCCCGGTATCTGCATCAGCTCGGACTTTATCGTCGGCTTCCCCGGCGAAACCGAGAAAGATTTCCAGCAAACCATGAAGCTGATCGAAGACGTGGGCTTCGACTTTTCCTATTCCTTCGTCTACAGCCAACGCCCTGGCACCCCGGCGGCCGACCTGGCGGACGAAACCCCGGAAGAACTGAAAAAAGAACGGCTCAACGCCTTGCAACATCGCCTCAACCAGCAAGGTTTCGAGATCAGCCGACAAATGGTCGGTTCCGTCCAGCGGATTCTGGTGACCGATTATTCGAAAAAAGACCCGGGCGAGCTGCAAGGACGCACCGAAAACAACCGCATCGTCAACTTCCGCTGCGACACCCCGGCCCTGATCGGCCAGTTCGCCGACGTGCACATCGACGCCGCGCAACCGCACTCGCTGCGGGGTTCGCTCATTCAGTGAGCACTTATTCCCCTGTGGGAGCGAGCTTGCTCGCGATAGCGGTATCACAGTCAATACCCAGGTTGAATGTGAGGCCCCCATCGCGAGCAAGCTCGCTCCCACAGTGGCCGTGCCAAACCCTGTCATCAGATTCGCCTGTTTAAGAGCTTTCGCACCCAGCCTACTGGCGTTATCCTTGATTTCACCTTAATTGCCCCTGGGCGGCTAAAAACGACCTTGAACGCACCCATCGAACCACATCGCTTTATTCTCGAGCCCTTCGAGGCTCGCCGCTTCGCCAATCTGTGCGGGCAATTCGACGAGCATCTGCGCTTGATCGAACAGCGCCTGGCCATCGAGATCCGCAACCGCGGAAACCAGTTCGAACTGATCGGCGAACCCAAGCACACCACCTCCGCGGAAAACCTGCTGCGCCGTCTCTACCGGGAAACCAAGGGGAGCGAGCTGTCGCCGGATACGGTCCACCTGTTCCTCCAGGAGTCGGCTGTCGAAGAACTCGACAACCCCGCCCCGTCGGAACCTGCCGTGGCCCTGCGCACGAAAAAAGGCATGATTCGCCCGCGCGGCTTGAATCAGCAGCGCTACGTGAAGGAAATCCTCGGCAACGACATCAACTTCGGCATCGGCCCGGCCGGTACCGGCAAGACCTACCTGGCCGTGGCCTGCGCCGTCGATGCGCTGGAACGCGAACAGGTGCGGCGTATCCTGCTGGTGCGACCGGCGGTCGAAGCGGGTGAAAAACTCGGCTTCCTGCCCGGCGACCTGGCCCAGAAGATCGACCCATACCTGCGCCCGCTCTATGACGCGCTGTACGAAATGCTCGGCTTCGAATACGTCGCCAAGCTGATCGAGCGCCAAGTCATCGAGGTTGCGCCGCTGGCCTACATGCGCGGCCGGACCCTGAACAACAGCTTCATCATCCTCGACGAAAGCCAGAACACCACGGTCGAGCAGATGAAAATGTTCCTGACCCGGATCGGCTTCGGCTCCACCGCCGTCATCACCGGGGACATCACCCAGGTCGACCTGCCCCGGGGCACCAAGTCCGGCCTGAACCATGTGATCCAGGTGCTCAAGGACGTGCCGGGCATCAGCTTCACGCATTTCATGCCCAAGGACGTCGTGCGCCACCCGTTGGTGCAGCGCATTGTCGAAGCCTACGAGCGTTTCGAGCATCGCGCCGAGGAAGAGTTGGCCGAAAGCAAAGGCAATGGCCGCAATGCTTGAACTCGACCTGCAAGTGGCCTGTGAACACGCCGCCCCCAGCGAAGCCCAGTTCCGCCAATGGTGCGAACTGGCCCTGCGCCAGCGCAGCGCCGATTCCGAGTTGACGATCCGCCTGGTGGACGAAGCCGAAGGCCGTGAACTGAACCACACCTGGCGGCAGAAAGACTACGCCACCAATGTGCTGTCGTTCCCCGCCGATGTTCCCGACGAACTGCTCGACATCCCGCTGCTGGGCGATCTGGTGATCTGCGTCCCGGTGGTGGAGCGTGAAGCGGCGGAACAAGACAAGACATCCGAGGCCCACTGGGCCCATCTGGTGATTCACGGCTGCTTGCATCTATTGGGTTACGACCATATAGAAGATGACGAAGCCGAAGAAATGGAAGCGCTGGAACGAACGTTGCTTGCAGAGCTGGGTCATCCCGACCCCTACGCCGGCGACGAACACTGATACATCAACCTGTAACGACAAAGGATTCAGAGTAATCGCTATGAGCGAAGATCGATCGACCAACGGGCAGAAGTCATGGCTGGGCAAGCTCACCCAGGCTTTTGCCCATGAGCCGAAAAACCGCCAGGAGCTGCTGGAGCTGCTGCGCGATGCACACCAGAACAAACTGCTGGACAGCGAAGCGCTGGCCATCGTCGAAGGCGCCATCCAGGTCGCTGACCTGCAAGTGCGGGACATCATGGTCCCGCGCTCGCAGATGGTCAGCATCAAGGCGACCCAGACCCCGCGTGAATTCCTGCCCGCCGTGGTCGACTCCGCTCACTCGCGCTACCCGGTCGTCGGCGAGAGCCATGACGATGTCATGGGCGTGCTGCTGGCCAAGGACCTGCTGCCGCTGATCCTCCAGGAGAACGGCGACAGCTTCAACATCAAGGACCTGCTGCGCCCGGCCACCTTCGTGCCCGAGTCCAAGCGCCTGAACGTGCTGCTGCGTGAATTCCGCGCCAACCACAACCACATGGCCATCGTCATCGACGAATACGGCGGCGTGGCCGGCCTGGTCACCATCGAGGACGTGCTCGAGCAGATCGTCGGCGACATCGAGGACGAGCACGACGTCGAGGAAGACAGCTACATCAAGCCACTGCCCAGCGGCGACTTCCTGATCAAGGCCCTGACCCCGATCGAGAACTTCAACGAATTCTTCGACAGCCAGTTCTCCGACGATGAGTTCGACACCGTCGGCGGCTTGGTGATGAGTGCTTTCGGGCACCTGCCCAAGCGCAACGAAACCACGGAAATCGGCTCCTGGCGCTTCCGCATCCTGAATGCCGACAGCCGTCGGATTCACTTGCTGCGCCTATCACCCATTGGCCGATAACCCCTGCGAGACCCGCTAAGGACACACATGCGCTGGACAACCCGCCCCGGCTGGCCCGGTAACTTGCTGGCCGTGGCGGCCGGTGCGATCACCACCCTGGCCTTGGCGCCGTTCGATATCTGGCCGCTGGCATTGCTGGCGGTCGGTTTGTTCTACGCCGGGCTGCGCGAGCTTTCGCCGCGCCAGGCCTTGGGCCGTGGCTGGTGTTTCGGTTTCGGTTTGTTTGGTGCCGGCACCAGTTGGATCTACGTCAGCATCCACAACTTCGGTGGCGCCTCGGTGCTGCTCGCCGGGTTCTTGATGCTGCTGTTCATCGCCGCCATCGCCTGGTTCTTCGCCCTGCCCGCCTGGTTGTGGGCGCGCTGGTTGCGCCGCAACGAGGCGCCACTGGCCGATGCCCTGGCATTCGCCGCGCTGTGGTTGGGCCAGGAAGCGTTTCGTGGCTGGTTTCTCACCGGGTTCCCGTGGCTGTATTCCGGCTACAGCCAGCTCGACGGCCCCCTGGCCGGCCTCGCGCCATTGGGCGGGATGTGGCTGATCTCCTTCACCCTCGCCCTGACCGCCGCGCTGCTGTACAACGCGCCCCGGTTGATCCGCGGCGCCCGCAAAGGCTTTATTGCCGCGGGCGTGTTGCTGCTGATCGGCCCATGGGTGGCCGGCATGGCGCTCAAGGGCCATGCCTGGACCAGCCCCTCGGGCAACCCGCTGAGTGTCGCGGCGATCCAGGGCAACATCGAACAAAGCATGAAGTGGGACCCCGATCAGCTCAACGCGCAGCTGGCGCTGTACCGCGACATGAGTTTTGCCTCCAAGCGCGTCGATCTGCTGATCTGGCCGGAAACCGCGGTGCCGGTGCTCAAGGAGTCCGCCCAGGGCTACCTGGACATGATGGGCAACTTCGCCGCCGAACGGCAGTCGGCGTTGATCACCGGCGTGCCGATTCGGCAACTGGTGCGCCACGAAAAGCGTTACTACAACGGCATCACCGTGACCGGCGAAGGTGACGGTACTTATTTGAAGCAAAAGCTCGTGCCGTTCGGCGAATACGTGCCCCTGCAGGACATCCTGCGCGGCCTGATCGCCTTCTTCGACCTGCCCATGTCGGACTTCGCCCGGGGCCCGGCCGACCAGCCGTTGCTGCAAGCCAAGGGTTACCAGATCGCACCGTTCATCTGCTATGAAGTGGTCTACCCGGAGTTTGCCGCCAGCCTGTCGGCGCGCAGCGACCTGCTGCTGACCATCAGCAACGACACCTGGTTCGGCACCTCGATCGGCCCGTTGCAACACCTGCAAATGGCCCAGATGCGCGCCCTGGAGGCCGGCCGCTGGATGATCCGCGCCACCAACAACGGCGTGACCGGCCTGATCAACCCCTTCGGCCAGATCACCGCACAGATCCCGCAATTCGAGCGCGGCATCCTGTATGGCGAAGTAGTGCCGATGCACGGCTTGACCCCGTACCTGCAATGGCGCTCGTGGCCGCTGATCGTTTTGTGTGTGTTGCTGCTGGGCTGGGCGCTGATGGCGAGCCGGATGGCCAGGACGGTTTAACTTGTTCCCCCCATGTGAATGAAAACCCTGTGGCGAGGGAGCTTGCTCCCGCTGGCCTGCGCAGCAGGCCCTTTTTTTGGGGCCGCTTCGCGCCCCAGCGGGAGCAAGCTCCCTCGCCACAACAGCGATCAGCTCACTCCACGCGGTGTTTCAGCGGTAGAACAACCAATACCCCACCAGCCCCACCGCCTCGTTCATCAGTTGCCCGGACTGCCAGATCGCCTTGAATTCCGGCATCCAGCCACCCAGTGGCCGGGCGTTGTCCTGGCCCAGGAACCCGACAGGCGCCGGCACCACTTCAAACCCCGAGCGTTCGAAACTCCAGGCCGCCCGCGGCATGTGCCAGGCCTGGGTGACCACCACGACTCGCTTGATGCCGGCGGGCAGCAGGATTTCGGCGCTCATCTGGGCGTTTTCCCAGGTCGTGCGGCTGCGCTCTTCCTGCCAGCGCACGGTCACGCCGAAATCATCGCGCATCGAGTCAGCCATCAGCCTGGCCTCGCTGGGCGGGGTGCCATAGTGCAAGCCCCCGGTTGTCAGCACGGGCAAGCCCGAAGCCTTGGCCAGCCGCGCCGCATAACGCTGGCGCTCAAGCCCCACACCGGTGGGCTGGTCGGCCCCCCAGGCCGGGTCACCGCGCTCGCGACCGGAGCCCAGCACCACGATGGCGTCGGCACGCTGGGCCAGGGTCGCCCAGTCACTGCGCAGCAGCGGTGGATCACGCTCCAAGGCCTTGGCGCTCCACTGCACCACCACCGGCAGGCTCATCAGCCAGAAGCCGCCCAAGCCCACGACGAAACACAGGCGGGCCAGGCGCGGTCGTGAATGGCGCCACCACCAGGCAAGCGCCAACAGCAGCAAAAGAATGCCGGGAGGCAATAAAAGTTGTTTGATGAAATAGCGAAACGGCATCGGGCATCTCCATAGATGCCCGAAGCCTAGGTGGGTTGACGCAAAGCGACAACAGATTCGAAAAAACCTTGAATCAAAAAAAGCGACACGCGTGAATCCGGCGTTACTTGAACTGCAGTGACCGGACCTTTACAGCATCCTTGTCAGGCGTCCGGTCCTTGAGCCACACGACTTCGGCCGAACGGGGCGCATCGAGACGCTTGTTTGCCTGGGCCCCGATTGCGGGGGCCTGGTGCCCGACCTGCTCAAGGTAGGCCTTGACCAGTTCGAACTCTGCGGGGCTCAAGCCACGCAGCTCCAGCTCTGCCGGGCGCTCATCACGCAAGCGACCGGCGGTTCTTGCAGCGTCCAGGGCCACCCCGAGACGATCGATCAATTTTTCATACAACTCAGGTGTAGCGACTTTTCGTTGTGATTCAACCATCCCTCACCTCATTGAAGATAAGACTCACTCCCCATTGAGAAGCTTAGCTTCGCTGGGCAAACCGGCAGGGCGCCGCGACCAACGGCCCTGAACACGGGTCATCGCCTGGGGTCGTCGATGGTCGACACGCAATCTAAGGTTTCCCTCGGTAGAGCGCGGTCATGTATGCTACGGCGCTTCCTGTAACTCCACTTCCAGCTTGGCTGGGCATCGAAAACGCCGCATTCGGCGTCGTCTGCGCCCAGCATGGCCACGAAGAGGATTGGGCCACCCCATTCAGTACAAAAGTAGCCATGCACGAACACTACCAGCCCCGTGAAATCGAAGCCGCCGCCCAGTCGTTCTGGGACGAGCAAAAGTCCTTTGAAGTCAGTGAACAGCCAGGCAAGGAGACTTACTACTGCCTGTCGATGTTCCCTTACCCCAGCGGCAAGCTACACATGGGGCACGTGCGCAACTACACCATCGGCGACGTGATCTCCCGCTACCAGCGCATGCAAGGCAAGAACGTCCTGCAACCCATGGGTTGGGACGCCTTCGGCATGCCGGCGGAAAACGCCGCGATGAAGAACAACGTGGCGCCCGCCAAGTGGACCTACGAAAACATCGCCTACATGAAATCCCAGCTGCGCAGCCTGGGCCTGGCGGTGGACTGGTCCCGCGAGGTGACCACCTGCAAGCCCGACTACTACCGCTGGGAACAATGGCTGTTCACCCGCCTGTTCGAAAAAGGCGTGATCTACCGCAAGAACGGCACCGTGAACTGGGACCCGGTGGACCAGACCGTACTGGCCAACGAGCAAGTGATCGACGGGCGCGGCTGGCGCTCCGGCGCGCTGATCGAAAAGCGCGAGATCCCGATGTACTACTTCAAGATCACCGCCTATGCGGATGAACTCCTGGAGAGCCTCGACGAGCTGACCGGCTGGCCCGAGCAGGTCAAGACCATGCAGCGCAACTGGATCGGCAAGTCCCGGGGCATGGAAGTGCAGTTCCCGTACGACGTCGCCTCCATCGGCGAAGCCGGCACCCTGAAAGTCTTCACCACCCGCCCCGACACGCTGATGGGCGCCACTTATGTGGCCGTGGCCGCCGAGCATCCGCTGGCGACCCTGGCCGCCCGCAACAACCCTGAGCTGCAGGCGTTCATCGCCGAATGCAAGGGCGGCAGCGTCGCCGAAGCCGACGTCGCCACCCAGGAGAAGAAAGGCCTGCCGACGTCGCTGTTCGTCGAGCACCCGCTCACCGGCGAAAAACTGCCGGTGTGGGTCGCCAACTACGTGCTGATGCACTACGGCGACGGCGCGGTCATGGCCGTGCCGGCCCACGACGAGCGTGATTTCGAATTCGCCCACAAGTACAACCTGCCGGTCAAGGCGGTGGTGCGCACCAGCGCGGGCGACCAGACCCCGGCACCTTGGCAGGACGCCTACGGCGAACACGGCGAGCTGATCAACTCCGGCGAGTTCAACGGCCTGGATTTCGCCGGTGCGTTCGACGCCATCGAAGTCGCCCTGATCAAGAAGAACCTCGGTGCCTCGCGCACCCAGTTCCGCCTGCGTGACTGGGGCATCAGCCGCCAACGCTACTGGGGCTGCCCGATCCCGATCGTGCATTGCGACACCTGCGGTGACGTACCGGTGCCGGAAGACCAACTGCCTGTGGTCCTGCCGGAAGACGTCGTACCCGACGGCGCCGGTTCGCCCCTGGCACGCATGCCTGAATTCTATGAGTGCAGTTGCCCGAAATGCGGCGCGCCAGCCAAGCGTGAAACCGACACCATGGACACCTTCGTCGAGTCCTCCTGGTATTACGCCCGCTACGCCTCGCCGCACTATGAAGGTGGCTTGGTGGAAAAATCCGCGGCGGACCATTGGCTGCCAGTGGACCAGTACATCGGCGGCATCGAACACGCCATTCTCCACCTGCTCTATGCACGCTTCTTCCACAAGCTGATGCGCGACGAAGGCCTGGTGAGCTCCAACGAGCCGTTCAAGAACCTGCTGACCCAAGGCATGGTGATCGCCGAGACTTACTATCGTCGCGAAGCCAACGGTGCCTACACCTGGTTCAACCCGAGCGACGTCGAACTCGAACGCGACAGCAAGGCCAAGGTCATCAGCGCCAAGCTGATCGCCGACGGCCTGCCGGTGGAAATCGGCGGCACCGAGAAGATGGCCAAGTCGAAGAACAACGGCGTCGACCCACAGTCGATGATCGACCAGTTCGGCGCGGACACCTGCCGCCTGTTCATGATGTTCGCCTCGCCACCTGACATGAGCGCCGAATGGTCCGACTCCGGCGTCGAAGGCTCGCACCGTTTCCTCAAGCGCGTCTGGCGCCTGGCCCAAGCCCATGTCAGCCAGGGCCTGCCGGGCAAACTGGACGTCGCCGGCCTGAGCGACGAGCAGAAAGCCGTTCGCCGCTCGATCCACCTGGCCATCAAGCAGGCCAGCCATGACGTCGGCCAGAACCACAAGTTCAACACCGCCATCGCCCAGGTGATGACGCTGATGAACGTGCTGGAAAAAGCCGCCCAAGGCACCGAGCAGGATCGCGCACTGATTCACGAAGGCCTGGAAGCCGTGACGCTGCTGCTGGCGCCGATCACGCCGCACATCAGCCACGAGCTGTGGAATCAACTGGGTCACGCCGACCCGGTGATCGATGCACGCTGGCCGCTGGTGGACGAAACCGCGCTGGTGCAGGACAGCCTGACCCTGGTCATCCAGGTCAACGGCAAGTTGCGCGGCCAGATCGAAATGCCGGCCGCCGCCACTCGCGAAGAAGTCGAAGCCGCTGCACGGGCCAACGAAAACGTGCTGCGCTTCGTCGATGGCCTGACGATTCGCAAAGTGATCGTCGTGCCCGGCAAGCTGGTCAACATCGTCGCAAGCTAATTGGATCGGGCGCCAGGCTCGAGCCTGGCGCCGAATACAACCTGCGGGGTCGCCTGGTCGACCCCCATAGGGTTCAAGGGGAGCAACAAGATGATCAAACGTAATCTGCTGGTAGTGGGCCTGGCGGTCCTGTTGAGCGCCTGCGGCTTCCAACTGCGCGGCACCGGCACCACCGAGCTGGCGATCAACGAACTGGACCTCAGCGCACGGGACGCCTATGGCGAAACCGTCAAGATGCTGCGCGACAACCTGGAAAACAGCGGCGTGAAAGTCTACGGCGGAGCGCCGTACAAGCTGGTATTGACCCGTGAACAGCAAAGCCAGCGCAGCCTGAGCTATGCCGGCGCCGGTCGTGCGGCCGAATACGAACTGAACAACGTGCTGAGCTATGAAATCCGCGGCCAGAACGATCTGGTGCTGCTGGACGACAAGCTGGAGGTACAGAAGGTCTACCTGCACGACGGCAACAACATCACCGGTTCCGACCAGGAGTCGAGCGAAGTGCGCGACGAAATGCGTCGTGACCTCGTGCAACGCATGATGCTGCGTCTGCAACAGCTGAGCCCGGCCCAACTGGACCAGCTGCAACAGACCGCCGACGCCAAGGCCAAGGCCGAAGCCGAAGCGCTGGAAGCGGCACGCAAGGCTGAAGCGGAAACCCCGCAGCAGTCGCCGATGCAGATCCCGGCTGAATAAGCCTTGCGGGGCGCTCCGGCGCCCCGCTCGCCTTCTCTTATGAAGCTCGCTCCCGCCCAACTCGGCAAACACCTGCAAGGCACGCTTGCGCCCGTCTACATCATCAGCGGCGATGACCCGCTGCTGTGCCAGGAAGCCGCCGACGCCATCCGCTGCGCCGTTCGCCAACAAGGCTTCGACGAACGCCAGGTCTTCGCCGCCGATGCCAGTTTCGACTGGGGCACGCTCCTGCAGGCAGGGGCGAGCATGTCGTTGTTCGCCGAAAAACGCCTGCTGGAACTGCGCTTGCCGTCTGGCAAGCCCGGTGACAAGGGCGCCGCCGCGCTGATCGAATATTGCTCACGCCCGGCCGAAGACACGGTGCTGCTCATCAGTTTGCCGAAACTTGACGGCAGCGCGCAGAAGACCAAATGGGGCAAAGCCCTGGTGGAAGGCCCGCAGACCCAGTTCGTGCAGATCTGGCCGGTGGACGTCAGCCAGTTGCCCAGTTGGATTCGTCAGCGCCTGTCCCAGGCGGGTCTCTCGGCCACACAGGACGCAGTGGAGCTGATTGCCGCCCGGGTCGAGGGCAACCTGCTGGCCGCTGCCCAGGAAATCGAAAAGCTCAAGCTGATGGCCGAGGGCGGGCAGATCACCGTGGAAACGGTGCAAGCCGCCGTGGCCGACAGTGCGCGCTTCGATGTCTTCGGGCTGACCGATGCGATCCTCAACGGTGAGGCCGCCCATGCCCTGCGCATGCTCGAAGGCCTGCGGGGCGAAGGCGTCGAGCCGCCGGTCATCCTCTGGGCCCTGGCTCGGGAGCTGCGCCTGCTGGCCAACCTGTCCCTGCAATACAGCCAGGGCGTACCGCTGGACAAAGCCTTCAGCCAGGCCCGCCCGCCAGTGTGGGACAAGCGCAAACCGCTGATGAGCAAGGCCCTGCAGCGCTATTCCGCGTCGCGCTGGGCGCAATTGCTGCTCGAGGCCCAACGCATCGACGCGCAGATCAAGGGCCAGGCCGCGGGCTCGCCGTGGATGAGCCTCAGTCGGTTGTCGCTGTTGATGGCCGGACAGCGGCTCCCCTTGCCCGCTGAATAACCCTCGTTTCCAGACAACAGATTTTTTGTGACAAGAATGCTGTTGTGGCGAGGGAGCTTGCTCCCGCTGGGCTGCGCAGCAGACCCAAAAAAACAGGGCCGCTGCGCGCTGGAACGCCAGCCCGGCCCAGCGGGAGCAAGCTCCCTCGCCACAAAAGCGCTTCACCTCAGATGACATTTCCTACGCAATGCAGGGACTGGACAACCACCCAACTCTGTCCCATGATTTGCCCCGCAAAAACCACCCCACGAGAGTACCCATCATGAGCAAAAAGCCATCCAGGCATGGCCCCAACAAGGCCAAGTCCATCGTCGCCCAGCCCCTGTTCCGCAGCCGCCAGGAACGACCCGCCAAGGGCAAGGGCAGCTACCGCCGCGAAGCCTTCCAGTCTGACAACTGGGAGGCTTCTTGCTTTCTGGCCGCTTGAAACACTCGGACAAGCCCTACGCCCCTTTCGCATGATAAGGTCAGCACCTGATTTGTATTTCTGGACCCGTGCATGCCCTTCTGTCTTTCCCATCGTTGGCCACTGCGCCAAATGATTGTTGCCGCAAGCGTTGTCCTGCTTGTCGCCTGCGCCGAAAAACCTACCGCCGCCGACGCCCAACCGCTCCCGACAGCTCCCGTCGTGACCGCGCCTGCCATCGTGCCGCCCGTGGTGCCCACCGGTGACGACTTGGTGATTGCGCCCACCCAGACCTTTGCTGAATGGCAGGCCGGGTTTCGCAAGGAAGCGCTGGCCGCCGGGATCCGTGCCGATTTGTTCGACCGTGCGTTTGTCGGCGTCAGCCCGGACATGAGCGTGATCAAGGCCGACCGCAGCCAGCCGGAATTTACCCGTCCCGTGTGGGAATACCTCGACGGTGCGCTGTCGCCACTGCGAGTCAACAAGGGCAAGAGCCTGATCCAACAGCACGCCCAGATCCTGCAAAGTATCGAGCAGCGTTATGGCGTCGATCGCGAGGCGCTGGTGGCGGTATGGGGCATGGAGAGCAACTTCGGCCAGTTCCAGGGCAGCAAGTCGGTCATCAACTCCCTGGCGACCCTGGCCTACGAAGGACGGCGCCCGGGCTTTGCCCATGCGCAATTGATCGCCGCGCTGCAGATCCTGCAACAGGGCGATATCACACCGGAAAAAATGCTCGGCTCCTGGGCCGGTGCCATGGGCCAGACCCAGTTCATTCCCACCACGTATAACACCCATGCAGTGGATTTCGACGGCGACGGGCGCCGCGACATCTGGGGCAGCTCCACCGACGCCCTGGCCTCGACCGCGCACTACCTGCAAAGCTCCGGCTGGCAGCGCGGCCAGCCGTGGGGGTTCGAGGTCTCGCTCAACGAGGGCTTCGACTACACGCTGGCCGATGGCACGATCCGCAAGCCTGTCTCCGAATGGATGCGGCTAGGCGTTTCAGAATATGGCGGCTTGCCAATCGCCCCCGAGGACAAGCAGCTCTCGGCGTCCTTGCTCCTGCCGGCTGGCCATCGCGGTCCGGCGTTCCTGATCTTCGATAACTTCCGCGCCATCCTCAAGTACAACAATTCATCGTCCTATGCCTTGGCGGTCGGACTGTTGTCGAAGCGCTTCAGCGGTGCGGGGTTGGTCTACGGCCAATGGCCAAAGGAAGACCTGCCCCTGAGCCGCAGCGAACGCGTGGAACTGCAAACCCTGCTGGGCAAGCATAACTACGACGCGGGCAACCCCGACGGCATCATCGGTGCCAACACCCGCAAAGCGATCCGCAGCGCCCAGCAGTCGTTCGGCTGGCCGGCGGATGGGTATCCGACGCACCAACTGCTTGAGGCGTTGCGCAACCGCTGAACGGGCGTATGGCCGCTGACGCCATCGCGAGCAAGCTCGCTCCCACCGGGTGTCCGGTCACCCTGTGGGAGCGAGCTTGCTCGCGAAGACTGACTTGCAGGCGCTACATGACTAGCGGCTGATCACCACATCCTGCTCCAACACCAACCGCTTCTCTCCCGCATCCAGCGTCACCAATGCCCCCATGGGCAAAGTCAGGTTCGGATCGCAGTGCCCGCTGCGCCAGCCGGACAACACCGGGATGCGCAACGGCGTGAAGGTCTGCTTGAGCAACCGGTTCAACGCCTCGAGGTCTACCCCCGCTATATCCCCTACCAGGACCCCGTGCAACTTCGCCAGGGTGCCCGCCAGTCGCAATTGAGTCAGCAGTCGATCGATGCGATACAGCGGTTCGTTGACATCTTCGATGAACAGGATCACCCCTTCGGCGTCGATCTGATAGGGCGTGCCCATGGTCGCGGCGATCATCGAGAGGTTGCCGCCCAGCAGGCGGCCGTGGGCGATGCCTGGCTCGACGGTGGTCAACGGATAGGCCGCGGGATGGCTCAGCAGGCTGCCGGCTTTCACTTGTCCACGTAGCAGGCTGAAGAACGAGGTGACGGTTGGGGGTTCCTTGTCGCCGAGGAGGTCGGCGTTGAGCAGCGGGCCGTGGAAGGTCACGAAGCCGGCGTAGCGGTTGATGGCCAGGTGCAGGGCGGTGATGTCGCTGTAGCCTACGAATGGCTTGGGGTTGCGGCGTATGAGGTCGAAGTCGATGCGATCCAGCAGCCGGGGGGTGCCGTAGCCGCCGCGCAGGCAGATGATGGCTTTGATTTCTGGGTCGGCGAAGGCTGTGTGCAGGTCGTTGAGGCGTGTGTCGTCGCTGCCGGCGAGGTAGCCGTCTTTTTCGTAGACGCCTGGGAAGATTCGCAGTTCGTGGCCCCTTGCGCGCATCCATTGGGTGGCTTTTTCGGTGTCCAGGGGGGCGGGGCCGGCGGGGGCTATGACTCCGATCAGGCCTTCTTTAGGGAGGGCTGGGACTGGGTGGTGTGGGGTTAGGGCCATGGGGTTCCCGGTTTTTTCGGCGTGCTTTGTGTGTATATCCGTTTTTTGTGTAACGGCCACTTATGGTTCCGCTCTTACAGCGGGTCACTTTTGGAAAAGCGCCAAAAGTAACCAAAAACGCTTTGCCCCACCACTCGGCACCTCGCCTAGGCTCGGTGTGCCCTCACTCCGGCATTGCTCCGTGGGCCGCCGCGAAGGGCCATCCATGGCCCAGCGCGGCTATCCCGGCATCCATGCCGGGATGCCCACTGCGCAATGCCTGCGTTCGGCCAGCGTGGTTTAACGGGGCGCCCCAGATCAAGATCAAAAGCAAAGCAAAGCAAAGCAAAGCAAAGCAAAGCAAAGCAAAAGCGGTCGGAGCTGGCATTTGTGTGGCTGCACCACTGCTATCGCGAGCAAGCTCGCTCCCACATTAGATCTTCAGCAGACACAAAACCCATATACACCGCTCCCACATGGGAGCTACAGCAGACACAAACCCCATATACACCGCGAAAACCTGTGGGAGCGAGCTTGCTCGCGATGAGGCCAGCACATCCAACATCACCGCAAACTGACCCACCGCCTTCGCGAGCAGGCTCGCTCCCACAATTGGATCGAAGTACGACTGCCAGAGCCAGGTCGGCTATCAGGCCGCCTCGCTTTGGCTTTTGATCTTGATCTTGATTTTGATCTTGATCTGGGGCGCCCCGTTAACCACGATGGCCGAACGCAGGCATTGTGGAGTGGGTATCCCGGCATGGATGCCGGGATAGCCGCGCTGGGCCATGGATGGCCCTTCGCGGCGGGCCCACGGAGCAATGCCGGAGTGAGGGCATGCCGAGCCTAAGCGAGGCACCGAGTGGTGGGGCAAGAGCGTTTTGGTTACTTTTGACTGGGCCGGCTTCCGGGCTTTTCAAAAGTGACCCGCCGTAAGGGCGGAACCATAAGTAGCCGTTACCGAAGAAACGGATATACACACCGCCCCAAAAAATCAGGACCCCAAAAGCTCAGCCTTGACCAACTTAGCCTGCTCATCCGCATGATACGAAGACCGCACCAACGGCCCCGAAGCCACGTTCTTGAACCCCATCTTGTACCCTTCCTCGGCAAACCAGGCAAAGGTATCGGGATGCACAAAACGCTGCACCGGCAAGTGGCTACGGGAAGGCTGCAGATATTGGCCCAAGGTCAGCATGTCAATGTCATGCTCACGCATGCGCTTCATGACCTCGATAACCTCCTCATCCGTCTCACCCAAGCCCAGCATCAAGCCAGACTTGGTCGGAATGTGCGGCATCATCTGCTTGAAGCGCTGCAGCAAGGTCAGCGACCACTGGTAATCCGAACCCGGACGCGCGGCCTTGTACAGGCGCGGCACGGTTTCCAGGTTGTGGTTGAACACGTCCGGCGGCTCGGCGGCGGTGATTTCCAGGGCGATGTCCATGCGGCCACGGTAATCGGGCACCAGGGTTTCCAGTTGGACGTTCGGCGACAGTTTGCGAATCTCGCGGATGCAATCGGCAAAGTGCTGGGCACCGCCGTCACGCAGGTCGTCGCGGTCCACCGAGGTGATGACCACGTACTTGAGCTTCAGGTCGGCGATGGCGATGGCCAGGCTTTCCGGCTCGTTGGTGTCCAAGGGCTTCGGACGGCCGTGGCCGACGTCGCAGAACGGGCAGCGACGGGTGCAGATGTCGCCCATGATCATGAACGTGGCGGTGCCGCCGGAGAAGCACTCGCCCAGGTTCGGGCAGGAGGCTTCTTCGCAGACGCTGTGCAGCTTGTGCTTGCGCAGCAGGGCCTTGATACGGTCGACTTCCGGGGAAACCGGGATGCGCACGCGGATCCAGTCGGGTTTCTTCGGCAATTCGGTGGTGGGGATGATCTTGACCGGGATGCGTGCAACCTTCTCGGCGCCGCGCAGCTTGACGCCGGCCTCTACCTTGGCACGCGGGGCCGGACGCTCGGTGACGTCCAGCGTCGGGATCATGGTTTGCACTGCATCAGTAGTCATATCAGTCGATTCCGCCCGTGAGGGTCGTCTGCTCAGCATAGTCGAGGTGTTTGACGAGCTGCGCGCGCAGCCGGGCACTTACCTCGGCAAATTCAATCGGTCCTGCGTGCTCGCTCAACTGGGTCATCGCCAGTCCCGCGTAGCCACAGGGATTAATCCGTCGGAATGGCGCCAGGTCCATGTCCACGTTCAACGCCAGGCCATGAAACGAACAGCCGTGGCGGATCCGCAAACCCAGGGACGCGATCTTCGCCCCATCGACGTAGACACCCGGCGCATCCGGCTTGGCCGCCGCCGTCACCCCGTAGCTGGCCAGCAGCTCGATCAGGCACGTTTCCATGCGGGTGACCAGCTCGCGCACGCCAAACCCCAGCTTGCGCACATCCAGCAACAGGTAGGCGACCAGTTGGCCAGGCCCATGGTAGGTCACCTGCCCGCCGCGGTCGACCTTCACCACCGGGATTTCCCCCGGCAGCAACAGGTGCTCGGCCTTGCCGGCCTGGCCCTGGGTGAACACCGGCGGATGTTCCACCAGCCAGACTTCATCGTCGGCGCTGGTGCCGCGTTCGTTGGTGAAGCGTTGCATGGCATGCCAGACCGGCTCATAAGCCATCGTGCCCAGCTCGCGAAAGCCCAGCGTGCCCGGCATCACAACACCATGTGCACGAAACCGGTGGCGCGCAGCTCGCTGTTGATGTCGTAGAGCTGTTCCTGACCGGTGGCAATGATATGCAACTGGATCGTCGTGTACTTGCCGTTGGTACTCTGGCGCTCGGCCAGGGTCTTGTGGTCAACGGTGGCATGTTTTTCAAGGATCGCGATGATCTTGTCCTTGAAACCCACGCCGGTGTCGCCGATTACCTTGATCGGGTAATCCGCGCACGGGAATTCAATTTTTGGCGCCTTTACTTCGGAGTCTGTCATGGCGTAACGGCCTCGTAAGCCGTGGTAACGCACATGGCCCCGCTCCGGAGGGGAACGAGGCCATGCAGGTCAACACTTCAATCAGTTGAACAAGCCGTAGAAGAATAGACGGATGCTATCCCAGATGCGGCGGAAGATACCACCTTCCTCGACCGCGTCCAGAGCGATCAGGTCAGCGCTGTGCACCACTTTGTCGTCCAGTTTGACTTCGACTTTACCGATCACGTCGCCCTTGGCGATAGGAGCGGTCAGTTGCGGGTTCATGGTCATGCTGGCAGCGAGCTTCTTGAGCTGGCCTTTAGGCAGGGTCATGGTCAGGTCTTGGGCCAGGCCAGCCTTGACCTGGTTGGTCGAGCCTTTCCAGACCTGGGCCTGGGCCAGTTCGGTGCCCTTCTGGTAGAAGGTCTGGGTTTCGAAGAAACGGAAGCCGTAGGTCAACAGCTTCTGGGTCTCGGCGGCACGGGCCACTTCGCTGCTGGTGCCAAAGACCACGGCGATCAGGCGCATGCCGTCACGCACAGCCGAGGACACCATGCAGTAGCCGGCTTCGTCGGTGTGGCCGGTCTTCAGGCCATCGACGGTCTTGTCGCGCCACAGCAGCAGGTTGCGGTTAGGCTGCTTGATGCCGTTCCAGAAGAATTCCTTCTGGGAGTAGATGGCGTAGTGCGCCGGGTCTTCATGAATGATTGCCCGGGCCAGGATCGCCATGTCGTGAGCCGACGAATAGTGCTCAGGGTTCGGCAGGCCGGTGGGGTTCATGAAGTGGCTATTGGTCATGCCCAGGTCGGCCACGGTTTTGTTCATCATGTCGGCGAACGCATCTTCGCTGCCGGCGATGTGCTCGGCCAGGGCGACGCTGGCGTCGTTGCCGGACTGGATGATGATGCCGTGCAGCAGGTCGCTGACGGTCACTTGCGAACCGACCTTGATGAACATCCGCGAACCGCCGGTGCGCCAGGCGTTTTCGCTGACGGTCACCGGATCGTTTTCACCGATCTGGCCACGACGGATTTCCAGCGTGGCGATGTAGGCGGTCATCAGCTTGGTCAGGCTGGCCGGTGGCAGACGCTGGTCACCGTTGTTCTCCACCAGCACCTCGCCGCTGCTGGCATCCATCAGCACAAAGGATTTAGCAGCCAATTGAGGAGGCGCCGGCATCATCTCGACCGCGAACGCGGCCGGTGAGAGAAGCAGCGGGACTAGCAGGCAAAGGCGTTTGGCAAAGGTGGTGATGTTCATCCGTCTCTCGAAATCGCTAATGGGACTGCCCGAAGGCAGAACTAAAACAGGCAACCTCAGGCTTTGTATGAAAAGTGCCTGCGCGACGATCATGCTGCGTTGAAAACAGGCTCGGAATGCTCATTGACAACCAGTCAACTCCGCTTCCTCGCCTGTTTTCGCCTTGCCTGATCGCCGCTCGGCGACTTTTCATACAAACCCTCGGGCTGCCGCGTATTTAAGTTGCTCACTCACACCCTTGCCGGGCTTTTATTATTCATGGAGCCAACAACCTGACCCGCTCCAACCGCAAGCGGGCCTCAATCAATTACTCAGCAGTGACCAGGCTCGGCGAACCGAGATTGGCCAGGCGCACACTGTCCTGCACCTTCTGGACTTCACCCGGAGAACCGATCGGCCCCAGGCGCACCCGATGCAGTGTCTGCTGGTTGCGCACGATCGAGCTGATGAACACCGGGGCGCTCACCATCGAGCTGAGCTTCGACCTCAGCAGCTCGGCAGCGTCCGGGTTGGCGAACGCGCCCACTTGCAGAAACTGGCCAGACGCTGTTGCAGAAGCGTTTTTTTTTGCATCGATCTGCACTGGCAGCACGGCCGCGGCGTGTTGCTGCGGCGGCGGTGTCCACTGCTCGACCGTGCCGGTGGACGCCGTCACGGTGGGCGCGGCATTTTGCGCCACTTTCGGCTCGTTGAGCATCAAAGGCGCCGGACGGCCACGTTGGGCCCACCATTCCTGCGGGTCGATGCCTTCGACCTTGACCCGGGCGGTGCCGGTTTCAGCGTAACCCAGCTTTTTTGCCGCCGCATACGACAGGTCGATGATGCGGTCGGAATAGAACGGCCCACGGTCGTTGACCCGCAGTATCACCGTCTTGTTGTTGTCCAGGTTGGTCACCCGCACATAGCTGGGCAGCGGCAAGGTCTTGTGGGCCGCGCTCATGCCGTACAGGTCGTACACTTCGCCGTTGGCGGTGTTCTGGCCGTGGAACTTGGTGCCGTACCAGGATGCCGTGCCCGAGGCCACGTAGCGCTTGGACTCGGCCATCGGGAAATAGGTCTTGCCCAGCACCGTATAGGGGTTGGCCTTGTAGGGGCCGGTGTGCAGGGTCGGCGTGGCGTCGGGAATGCGCGAGACGTCCACGTCCCACCACGGCGCGCCGTCCTTGTGGGCCCGGTTGATGTCCAGGCCCGGCGTGGCGCGCACGGCGGTGGTGTTTTTCTGGACCGGCGCGCGGCTGGTCGAACAACTGACGACCAGCAGCGACAGCGCAGCCAGCGCCACCAGCTTGAAAGGCTTGGTTTTCAGGGGTTGATAGGTAGGCAATGCCCGCATTATTTGACGCCCCGTGCTTTGACCAGCTCTTCAGACAGTTGATATACGGCCATGGCGTACATCACGCTGCGGTTATAACGCGTAATCGCGTAGAAATTCTTCAGGCCCATCCAGTATTCGGGGCCCTGTTCGCCTTCCAGGCGCATCGCGGTGACCGGCATGTCGTCACGCAGCGCATCATGACTCGACCAGCCCAACGCCCGCAACTCCCCGACGGTTTTCGTCGGCTCGATGCCCTCGGTCAGGCCCTGGTCCACTTGCTCGCCGCGCACATCGGCGCGGCTGACCACCGGCTGGCCGGGTTCCCAGCCGTGCCGCTTGAAATAGCTGGCGACACTGCCAATGGCATCGGTCGGGTTGGTCCAGATATTGATGTGGCCGTCGCCATCGAAGTCCACCGCGTAGGCGCGGAAACTGCTGGGCATGAATTGCGGCAGGCCCATGGCCCCGGCGTAGGAGCCCTTCAGCGTCAGCGGATCGACCTGTTCTTCACGGGCCAGCAGCAGGAATTCGCGCAGCTCCTTGCGGAAGAACTCGGCACGCGGCGGGTAATCGAAGCCCAGGGTCGACAGTGCGTCGATCACCCGGAAATTCCCGGTGTTGCGGCCAAAGAAGGTCTCGACGCCAATGATCGACACAATGAACTGGGCCGGCACGCCGTATTCCTGCTCGGCACGGGCCAGGGCCGCCTCGTGCTGGCGCCAGAAGTCCACGCCCCGGGCGACACGCGCCTCGGTGATGAACATCGGCCGGTACTCGCTCCACTGCTTGACCCGCTCGGCGGGCCGGGAGATCGCGTCGAGGATCGACTGCTTGCGCTCGGCCTCGCGAAACACCCCCATCAGTTGTTCACCGGCGAAACCGTAGTCGCGGGTCATCTCGCCGACGAATTCGGCCACCTGTGGCGAGCCTTCGTATTCACCGGCCAAGGCCTGCGACGCACTGCCCAGGAGGCCGACCAGGCCGATCCACGGCGCACATCGCGTCGACCAGCCACGCATTGCTTGCATTGAACTCTTCACCTTATTCAAACCTGCGCGATCCACTTGCGATGCGTATGAATCGACATCAAAACCCCAAACGCTGACAGTAGTGTCACCAGCGAAGTTCCTCCGTAGCTAATGAAAGGCAACGGCACCCCCACGACCGGCAACAGGCCACTGACCATACCGATGTTGACGAAAACATAAACAAAAAACGTCATGGTCAGGCTGCCCGCGAGCAACTTGCCGAACAATGTCTGGGCCTGGGCGGTGATCACCAGCCCCCGGCCGATCAGCAATAAATAGATCAGCAGCAGCACGCAGATGCCCACCAGGCCGAACTCCTCGCCCATCACGGCGATGATGAAGTCGGTGTGGCTTTCCGGCAAAAAGTCCAGGTGCGACTGGGTGCCCATCAGCCAGCCCTTGCCAAATACGCCGCCGGAACCAATGGCGGCCTTGGACTGGATGATGTTCCAGCCGGTGCCCAGCGGATCGCTTTCCGGGTCGAGGAAGGTCAGGACGCGCTGCTTCTGGTAGTCGTGCATCACGAAATACCACATGGCCACCGACACCGGCACGGCGGCGGCGATCACGCTGAGGATCCAGCGCCAGCGCAACCCGCCCATGAACAGCACGAAGGCGCCGCCGGCCAGGATCAGCAGCGAGGTGCCGAGGTCCGGCTGGCGCACGATGAGGATGAACGGGATGCCGATCAGCAACAGGCTGACACATACATGCTTGAGCTGTGGCGGCAACGAGCGCTTGGACAGGTACCAGGCAATGGTCGCCGGCATGATGATCTTGAGGAATTCCGAAGGCTGGAAGCGGATCACCCCGGGAATGTTGATCCAGCGGGTGGCGCCCATGGCGTTGTGGCCCATGATGTCCACCACCACCAGCAAACCGACGCCGACGATGTAGGCCACCGGCACCCAGCGCGCCATGAACCGCGGCTCGAGCTGGGCGATGACGATCATCGACACCAGGCCTATGCCGAACGAGGTGGCCTGCTTGGCCAGCAAGTCCCAGCTCTTGCCGCTGGCCGAATACAGCACGAACAGGCTGCCGGCGGCCAGGGTCAGCAGCAGGATCAGCAACGGGCCGTCGATGTGCATGCGCTGCAGCAAGGTGGCACGGCGGCGCATCACGTCTTCGCTGGACAGGATCCGGTCGAAATTATTCTTCACGGGCCGTAGCCTCCGCAGTGATGGGGCTTGCGTATTCAGGCTTGAGCTGGCCGTGCTCATCCAGCAACCAGGCGTCCATGATCTGGCGCACCACCGGCGCGGCGACGCCGGAACCGGATTCACCGTTCTCGACCATCACCGACACGACGATCTTCGGGTTCTCGGCTGGCGCGAAACCGACGAACAAGGCGTGGTCGCGGTGGCGTTCCTGGACCTTGGAGCGGTCGTACTTCTCGCCCTGCTTGATGGCGACGACCTGGGCCGTACCACTCTTGCCGGCAATCCGGTATTGCGCGCCGAGGGCCGCCTTGCGCGCGGTGCCTCGGGCGCCGTGCATCACCGCCTGCATACCGTTGTTGACCCTCTGCCAGTCCGCCGGATTGCGCAGGATGATGTCTGGCATCGGGTCCGGGTCCACCGGCTTCTGGCCTTCGATGGTCTTGGCCAGGTGCGGGCGATACCACTTGCCCTTGCTCGCCACCAGCGCCGTCGCCTGGGCCAGTTGCAAGGGCGTTGCCTGCATGTAGCCCTGGCCGATCCCCAGGATCAGGGTTTCGCCCGGGAACCAGGCCTGGCGGCGAGTCGCCCGTTTCCATTCCCGGGACGGCATCAGGCCGGGCGACTCCTCGAACATGTCCAGGGAGACTTTCTGACCGAGGCCGAACTTGTTCATGTAGGACGACAACCGATCGATCCCCAGCTTGTGGGCCAGGTCGTAGAAGTAGGTGTCGTTGGAACGCATGATCGCCGCCTCCAGGTCCACGTAGCCGTCACCGGTGCGGTTCCAGTTGCGGTACTTGTGGTCGTAGTTCGGCAGTTGGTAATACCCCGGGTCGTAGACCCGGCTCGACGCGGTGACCACGCCCGCGTCCAACCCGGCAATCGCCACGGCCGGCTTGATGGTCGAGCCCGGCGGGTAGAGGCCGCGCAACACACGGTTGAACAGCGGCCGGTCGATGGAATCCCGCAGCTCGGCATAGGCCTTGAAACTGATGCCAGTGACGAACAGGTTCGGGTCGAAACTAGGCTGGCTGACCATCGCCAGCACTTCGCCGGTGTTCGGGTCCAGCGCCACCACGGCGCCGCGCCGGCCGCCCAGCGCCGCTTCGGCGGCTTCCTGCAACTTGATGTCCAGGCTCAGGACGATGTCCTTGCCGGGAATCGGGTCGGTGCGTTTGAGCACGCGCAACACGCGGCCACGGGCATTGGTCTCGACTTCCTCGTAACCCACTTGCCCGTGCAGCTCGGCCTCGTAGAAACGCTCGATACCGGTCTTGCCGATGTGGTGGGTGCCGCTGTAGTTGACCGGGTCGAGAGTCTTGAGCTCTTTCTCGTTGATCCGCCCCATGTAGCCGACCGAGTGGGCAAAGTGCGGCCCTTGGGGATAATGCCGCACCAGCTGCGCCACCACCTCGACGCCCGGCAGGCGGAACTGGTTCACCGCAATCAGGGCGATCTGTTCTTCGGTCAGCTCGAACATGATCGGCACCGGCTCGAAGGGACGCCGGCCCTGGCGCATGCGCTTCTCGAAGATCGCCCGGTCCTCGGGCGTCAACTGCAGCACTTCGACGATCACGTCGAGGACTTTTTGCCAGTCGCCGGAACGCTCGCGGGTCATGCTCAGGCTGAAGCTGGGCCGGTTATCCGCCACCACCACGCCATTGCGGTCGAAAATCAGCCCGCGGGTCGGCGGAATCGGCTGTACGTGTACGCGGTTGCTCTCCGACAAGGTCGAGTGATACTCGTACTGGATCACCTGGAGGAAATACAACCGCGCGATCAGCACGCCAATCAGCGTCACCACCGCAATAGCGCCGAACACGACGCGACCACGCACCAGGCGGGCGTCTTTTTCGTGGTCCTTGATGCGGATCGGCTGGGGCATGAGGGCAGGATTACTTGTGGTAAGGGTGCCCGGACAGAACTGTCCAGGCACGATACAGCTGTTCGCCGATCAGGATCCGCACCAGCGGGTGCGGCAACGTCAATGGCGACAACGACCAGCGCTGGTCCGCCCGGGCACAGACTTCCGGCGCCAGCCCTTCCGGGCCACCAACCATGAAGTTGACCGTGCGCGCGTCCAATCGCCAGCGATCGAGCTCCACCGCCAGTTGCTCGGTGCTCCAGGGCTTGCCGTGGACTTCGAGGGTGACGATGCGCTCGTTCGGCCCGACCTTGGCCAGCATGGCTTCGCCTTCCTGGCGGATGAAGCGCGCCACGTCGGCGTTCTTGCCACGGGTGTTGAGCGGAATTTCCACCAGTTCCAGGGCCAGCTCGGACGGAAGACGCTTGGCATATTCATGCCAGCCTTCTTCCACCCACTTGGGCATGCGAGAACCGACGGCGATCAGGCGCAGTCGCACAGCGGTCCCTTATTGCTGGTCTTTGTTGAGCTTGGTGAAGTGCTCATGGGGGTTTTCCGGGCTGTGGTGCGCAGCGCTGGCCGAACGGCTCTGCTCGGCACCGGCCCACAGGCGTTCCAGGTCATAGAACTGGCGCGCCGAGGCGGTCATCATGTGCACGATGACATCGTCCATGTCCAACAGGACCCAGTCGCTGTCGCCCTTGCCTTCTTCACCCAATGGCTTGACGCCCTGGGCCTTGACCGCTTCGCGGACCTTGTCCAGCATCGCGCCGATCTGGCGGTTGGAGGTACCGGTGGCGATGATCATGTAGTCCGTGATGCTCTGCTTGTCACGAACGTCGATCACCTGGATGTCCTGGGCCTTGACGTCTTCCAGGGCTGCCACGGCCACCTTGACCAGTTCTTCGCCAACCAGCGCCACGCCGGTGTGGACTTCTACAGGCAGCGGGGCGCTCTTGAACGTGCCCTTGCGCTTTACTTTGTTTACGTCTTTGTCAGTCATATAAAACTCGTTCTGCTCGTATGTTCGGGCGCTTCGCTACACGCATTCACGTGCCTTGAAGCGCGCCTTTTTCAGTTCGACGCACGGTAGAGCCCGTGCGCATCGATGTAGGCCAGGACCGCGTCGGGCACCAGGAAACGTACCGACTTACCGCTGGCCAGCAGTTGACGGATCTGGGTGGCGGATACCGCGAGCGGCGTCTGCCAGACGAATGCAATCTGTCCGCTCGGCCCTTTCAGGGCCAGCGGGTCGCTCACCGAGCGGGCCGCCAGCAGGTTGCGCAAGGCATCCGGCGGCTCGCTGTCGGCATCCGGGCGTTGCAACACCAGGATGTGGCAATGCTGGAGCAACTCTTCCCAGCGATGCCAAGTGGGCAGGCCGCAAAATGCGTCCCAGCCCAGAAGCAGGAAAACCTGGGCATCAACGGCCAGTTCGGCGCGCATCAGCTCCAGGGTATCAATGGTGTAGGACGGTTTGTCCCGCTGCAATTCGCGGGCGTCCACCACCAGCGGTGCCACACCGGCCACCGCGCACTCGACCATCGCCAGGCGATCCCGGGCCGACACCTGCGGCGTATCCCGGTGAGGCGGCCGGGCGCTGGGCGTCAGGCGTAGCTCATCGAGGGCCAGGGCGTCGGCGACTTCCAGCGCACCGCGCAAATGGCCGATGTGCACCGGGTCGAACGTGCCGCCCAGGATACCGATGCGCCGGGCCGGGGTTGTCGTCGTCACAGGGGCCGGCGGTTCGAGGTCGCCCAAGTCAGACCGACTCCTGTCCGCGCAACTGGCCGTCACCGACCACGATGTATTTCTCGCAGGTCAGGCCTTCCAGGCCCACCGGGCCGCGGGCGTGCAGCTTATCAGTAGAAATGCCGATCTCGGCACCCAATCCGTATTCAAAGCCATCGGCGAAGCAGGTCGGGGTGTTGATCATCACCGACGCCGAATCCACTTCGGCCACGAAACGCCGGGTTTCGCCCTGGTGCTCACTGACGATGGAATCGGTGTGGTGCGAGCCGTGGCGGTTGATGTGTTCGATGGCCTGGTCCAGCCCGTCGACCACGCGGATCGACAGGATCGGCGCCAGGTATTCGGTGTCCCAGTCTTCTGCCGTGGCCGCGACGGCCTCGATGATTGCCCGGGTGCGCTCGCAACCGCGCAGTTCGACGCCTTTTTCGCGGAACTGGGCGGCCATCGACGGCAGGAAGTCCTGGGCAACGGCCTGGTCCACCAGCAGGGTTTCCATCGCGCCGCAGATACCGTAGCGGTAGGTCTTGGCGTTGAAGGCGATGCGCTGGGCCTTCGGCAATTCGGCGTGGGCACTGACGTAGACGTGGCAGATGCCGTCCAGGTGCTTGATCACCGGCACCCGGGCGTCACGGCTGACCCGTTCGATCAGGCCCTTGCCGCCGCGCGGCACGATGACATCGACGAACTCGGGCATGGTGATCAACGCGCCAACTGCGGCGCGGTCGGTGGTTTCCACCACTTGCACCACGGCCGCCGGCAGATCGGCCTCGGCCAGGCCGCGCTGGATGCAGGCGGCAATGGCACGGTTGGAATGGATGGCCTCGGAGCCGCCCCGCAGGATGGTTGCGTTACCGGACTTCAGGCACAGGCTCGCGGCGTCGATGGTCACGTTCGGCCGCGACTCGTAGATGATCCCGACCACGCCCAGGGGCACGCGCATCTTGCCGACCTGGATGCCCGACGGGCGGTAGCTCATGTCGCGAATCGCCCCGACCGGGTCCGGCAGGGCCGCGACCTGGCGCAGACCGACGATCATGCCGTCGATGCGGGCCGGAGTCAGCGCCAGGCGCTCGAGCATGGCCGGCTCCAGACCGTTGGCCCGGCCGGCGGCCAGGTCCAGCTCGTTGGCAGCGGACAACTCGGCGCGCGCAGCGTCCAGCGCATTGGCGGCGGCCTGCAGGGCGCGGTTTTTCTGCGCGGTGCTGGCCCGGCCGATGATGCGCGACGCTTCGCGAGCGGCGCGACCCAGGCGGGTCATGTAGTCAAGAACGGACTCAGTCATGGTCTGTGTGGTCTTGGCGATGGGGAAAGCGGCAGATTATAGCTGTCGTAACCCTCGACTAACAGCATGGACTCGCAGTGGTGACCGGCGGAGAAGCAAAACAGCCGTAAACAGCCGGTTGAAGCGCAATGCTGTTCACTTAAGGCAATCGACAAACCCGTGGCGAGGGAGCTTGCTCCCGCTGGGCCGCGAAGCGGCCCCAAAACCTGCCAATTGTGGCGTATCAGACACACCGCACCCGCCGGTTTACGGCTGCTTCGCAGCCGAGCGGGAGCAAGCTCCCTCGCCACAGGGTCATCATTTTTCCTAAGTGAACGGCATTACGGTTGAAACGAGTGTTCAGCGGTGATTAAGCTTTCCATTGCTATCATCGCGCTTCCTTTGGCCTCACTTCGTCTATCGACATGACCGATTTGCCATCGCCCAACGCCCTGCCCCACGCCTTTTTCGATCGCGACGCCCAGGTGCTTGCCAAGGACCTGCTGGGCAAAGTCATCCGCCACAAGGTCGGCGACCTGTGGCTCAGCGCGCGGATCATCGAGACCGAGGCGTATTACTTCGCCGAAAAAGGCAGCCACGCCTCCCTGGGCTACACGGAAAAACGTAAGGCTTTGTTTCTGGATGGCGGGCACATCTATATGTACTACGCCCGGGGCGGCGATTCGCTGAACTTCAGCGCCCAGGGCCCGGGCAACGCGGTGTTGATCAAGTCGGCCTACCCGTGGGTCGATGCCGTTTCGGGGCCGGCGAGCCTGGCGCAGATGCTGTTGAACAACCCCGACGCCCAAGGCCGGCCACGCACACCGCAAAAACTCTGTGCCGGCCAGACCCTGTTGTGCAAAGCTTTGGGGCTGAAAGTGCCGGACTGGGACGCCAAGCGCTTCGACCCCGAGCGCTTGTTGGTGGAAGACGTCGGCGTGCCAACGGTCAATGCGATCCAGACCACCCGCCTGGGCATTCCCCTGGGACGGGACGAGCATTTGCCCTACCGCTTCGTCGACGCTGCCTACGCCCCTTGGTGCACCCGCAACCCGTTGCGGCGCGGACAGGTCGAAGGGCGGGATTATTTTTTGCTTTCATGAACACAAACACTGCATGACCCTGCGGCCCCTTGTGGGAGCGAGCTTGCTCGCGATGGCGCCAGGCCTGTGAATTAAATGGCGACTGACACACCGCTATCGCGAGCAAGCTCGCTCCCACAGTTGAGCTTCAGTGGTCACAGGATTTGTGTTCGCAACAGAACCCCATGTAAAAAACTGCATGCCCATCACTATTCAATGGAGTTGTTCTTATGGGCCCATGGCTCGATAGCATCACCGCCTGGCTGACCGTCAACCCGCAATGGCTGGCGGTGGCGGTTTTTGTCGTTGCTTGCGTGGAATGCCTGGCCATCGCCGGGTTGATCGTGCCGGGCACGGTGCTGTTGTTTGCGATTGCGGTGCTGGCCGGCAGCGGCGCGTTGTCCTTGGGCGAGACGCTGCTGCTGGGGCTGCTCGGAGGCCTGCTGGGGGACTTGGTGTCGTATTTACTCGGCCGGCATTTCCACCAGAATATCCGGCGCCTGCCGGGGCTGCGGCATCACCCGGAATGGATGAGCGCGGCGGAAAGCTATTTCCAGCGCTACGGCATCGCCAGCCTGCTGGTGGGCCGCTTCATCGGCCCGCTGCGGCCCATGTTGCCGATGGTGGCCGGCATGTGCGACATGCCGTTCCCGCGCTTCGCCGCCGTCAGCGTGTTGGCCGCCGCCGGCTGGACCGTGGCGTACCTGTTGCCGGGCTGGGCCACCGGGGCGGCGTTTCGCCTGCCGCTGCCCGAGGGTTTCTGGCCCCAGGCCGGCGTGGTCATCGGCAGCATCGCGGTGATGATCGGGCTGAGCGTCAACAGCACCCTGCGTCGCCATCGCCATGCCACGGCGCTGATCGCCGGCATCGGCCTGGTGATCCTGATCGGCCTGTTCATCGGCTTTCGCTACCTGACGGCGTTCGACCAAGGCTTGATGGCCCTGGTCCAGGAGCATCGCAGCGCGACGCTGGATGAAATCGCCGTGACCTTTACCCTGATCGGCGAATTCCGCTACATGTTGATTGTCTGCAGCTTGGTGACCGCGTTGCTGCTATTGGCACGGCAATGGCGCCAGGCGATCTTTGCCGGCGGCACGATGTTGTTCACCGCCCTGGCCAATACCGGCTGCAAACACTTCTTTGCCCGGGTGCGCCCGGAAATCCTCACCGACCCACTGACCAGCTACAGCATGCCCAGCGGCCACTCCTCTGGGGCATTCGCGCTGTTCCTGTCCCTCGCCGTGCTGGCCGGCCGCGGCCAACCGCCACGCCTGCGCCTGACCTGGCTGTTGCTGGGCTGCTTGCCGGCCTTGGCCATCGCCCTGTCGCGGGTCTACCTGGGAGCGCATTGGCCGAGCGACATCGTCGCCGGGGCGATGCTCGCCGCCAGCATCTGTGCGGCCGCCCTATGGCTGAGCCAGCGCCAGACCCTGCTGCCGGCCATGCCACCGAAAGTCTGGTGGCTGGTCCTGCCGGCGCTGACGGCGGCGTTCAGCTTCTTCGCCCTGCGGCACCTGCCCCATGCGATGTTGCGGTATGCCTATTGAACACACTATTTGTGGGCACTGAAGATCCCCTGTGGGAGCGAGCCTGCTCGCGAAGACGGCGGCACAGTCACCCTTGATGCGAGCTGACCCACCGCTTTCGCGAGCAAGCTCGCTCCCACAGGAGGCTGTGGCGAACATCAATCCCACAGCCAACATAAAACCATTGTGGGAGCGAGCTTGCTCGCGATGGCGGCGGCACATTCAACATTGACGCAGCTGATCCACCGCTATCGCGAGCAAGCTCGCTCCCACAGGGGCCAGCCCTATCAGTGAGGGATCAGGCGAACAGTTCACCCTGCAGCTCATCGAGCAACGCCTGGATCGCATCCAACCGCTGCTGGGGATCATCGAGTTGCAGCAGGTCGATCTTGTCCAGCTCATTGAATGGCAACAGGTAGGCCAGTTGATTGGCCAGCGATTGCTGGCCGGTCGCTTCGGTGCCCATGTTCAGCGCCTCGACCATCGGGTGCTCGGCCAGGGCCTTGAGCAGCGCCACCAGGTCGGCATCTTCGTCTTGCAGCGGTTGTTCCGGCTCGTCTTCCAGCCACTCGACCTCGGCCACCGTGAGTTGATCGGCCTGGACACTGCTGCTGTGCACCAGAAAACGCCGTCCGCCCTGCACGCGAATCCCCAGCAGGCCATTGTCCTGCTGGGAAAAATCGGTAATCAGCGCCTCACAACCGACCCGCGCATAACCTTCAGGCGCGACGCCGACTTCCTCGCCATCGAGGATGCACACCACACCAAAGCCTTCGCCCTTTTTCATGCAGCGCCCGATCATGTCGAGGTAACGCGCCTCGAAAATCTGCAAGTCGAGGATGCAACCGGGGAACAGCACGGTGTTCAACGGGAAAAGCGGCAAGCTCATAACCAATTCCTTAAACCGTCATCGACACCACCAACGGCAGCAACACCGCCGTGGCCACGCCCATCAGACTCATTGCCAGCGCCGCGAAGGCACCCGACTCCTCGCTTTCCTGCAACGCCACCGACGTGCCCACCGCATGGGCCGCCAACCCCAGGGCCATGCCTCGGGCCTCAGGGCTATGGACACCCAACCGGGTCAGAATACTCGGGCCGAGAATCGCCCCGAGCACCCCGGTGATCAACACGAACACCGCCGCCATGGCCGCCACGCCGCCGATCTGCTCGGCCACCAGCATGGCGATCGGCGAGGTCACCGACTTGGGCGCCATGGTCATCAGAATCATGTGCTCGGCGCCAAAGGCCCAGCCCAACACCACTGCAGAGCCCGTGGCAAACACCCCGGCTATCACCAGCGTAGTAAAAATCGGCCAGAACAACTGCCGGATCCGTCGCAGGTTCAAATACAGCGGCACCGCCAGGGCGACCGTGGCCGGGCCCAGCAGGATGCTGAGGATCTCGGTGCTCTTGCGGTACTCGGCATAACCGATGCCACAGCCCACCAGCACGCCGATCAACAGCACCATCGACATCAGCACCGGTTGCAGGAACACCCAGCGGGTTTTTTCGTACGCCGCCAGCACCAGTTGGTAGGCGCCCAGGGTTATGCCAATGCCGAACAGCGGATGATGGATGACCGAGGTCCAGGCGCCCTGCCAATCGAGCATCATTGGCTGTCCTCCGGAGCGGCGACGTGGCGACGGGCCAGGCGCTGCATCAGCACGCCCGTCAGCGCCACGGACAGCACCAGGGACAAGGTCAACGCGCCAACGATGGCCCAGAAATCGGCGGCAATCGCCCCGGCGTAGACCATCACCCCTACCGCAGGCGGCACCAGCAGCAATGGCAGGTAACGCAGCAGACTGCCGGCGGCCAGGTTCAACGGCTCGCTGACTTCGCCGCGCACCACCAGATACCCCAGCAGCAACAGCAGGCCAATGATCGGCCCCGGCAGTACCGGTAGGAACAAATGATTGATCGCAGTGCCCAGCAATTGAAACAGCACCAGCCAGGTCAGGCCCCGTAGCAACATCCGCTCTATCCCCCCGCAACAGCCCCAATGAACGCGCCAATTCGGTTCACGGCGTGGTTCTGTGGCGAGGGAGCTTGCTCCCGCTGGGCTGCGCAGCGGCCCCATTTTATGAGCGCTTCGCACTCAAGCGGGAGCAAGCTCCCTCGCCACAATCGAACACGCACGTTGAATGAACCGAATTGCAAAGAATGCGCCGGCATTATAAGCATGCCCGCGCTATGGTTCGGCATTCGTAAAAAGCATGGTCGATGACCTTCCCGGCCCGCCATGTTGATCTACAGTGGTTTTCCGGGGACGCAAAATCCCCGCTCCAGAAAAAGTAAAAACGATGAACCCAAGGAGAGTCTCAATGCCCTACGTCCCCGTTGCAGCGCTCAAAGATTATGTCGGCAAGGAACTTGGACGTTCCGATTGGCTTACCATCGACCAGGACCGCATCAACCTGTTCGCCGAAGCCACTGGCGACTTTCAGTTCATCCACGTCGATCCGGTCAAGGCCGCGCAGACCCCGTTCGGCAGCACCATCGCCCACGGTTTCCTGTCGCTGTCGCTGATGCCCAAGTTGATGGAAGACATCCTGATCCTGCCCGAGGGCGTGAAGATGGTCGTCAACTACGGGCTGGACAGCGTGCGCTTCATCCAACCGGTGAAGGTCGATTCCAAGGTCCGGCTCAAGGTCGACCTGGTGGAAGTCACCGAGAAAAAACCCGGCCAATGGCTGCTCAAGGCCACCGCCACCCTGGAAATCGAAGGTTCGGAAAAACCGGCCTACATCGCCGAGCCGCTGTCGCTCTGCTTCGTGTAAACCTGCGCACATGCGAAACCGTCCAGGCAGTTTCGCATCGCTTCTCTATATCCGGGAGCCAAAGCTGCGGCATACTCGTGGCCTGATGACCTGGATCCCGTTATGCGCTTACTCGTCCCACTGACCCTGACCCTGTTGCTCACCGCCTGTGGCGCCGGCGAATCGCCGCTGCCTCCCGACGCGCGCCTGCCCGACGGCGGCCGCTACCGTGGCGACCTGGTGGACGGGCTGCTGCAGGGCCAGGGGCGCATCGACTACCCCAACGGCAGCTGGTACGCCGGGCAGTTCGACAAGGGTCAATGGCATGGCACCGGGGAATGGCATGGCAGCAACGGCGAGGTCTATCGCGGCCAGTTCCACCAGGGCCTGTTCCACGGCCAGGGCAGCCTGACCACACCCACCAGCAGCTACACCGGCGGCTTCAAGCTGGGGCGACGGGACGGTGAAGGGACGCTCAAGGAAAACGGCATGACCTACCGGGGCGAATTCAAGGCCGACCGCTATTCCGGCCTCGGACGCTTGGAACTCGACGACGGCAGCCAGTACCAGGGCCCCTTCGTCAACGGCAAGCCCAACGGTGAAGGCCAGCGCTTCGACGCCAGCGGCAACCAGTTCACCGGGCACTTTGTCGATGGGCAACTACAAGGCAAAGGCACCTTCAACAGTGCCGAAGGCGATGTCTACATTGGCGGTTTCCGGAGCAACCAGCTCAACGGTCGCGGTCGCTACGAAAATGCCGACGGCGATGTCTGGATCGGCCAGTTCAAGGACGGCGCACTGACCGGCAAGGGCGAACTGATCGGCGCCGACGGCAGCCACTACCTCGGTCGATTCAATGATTGGCGCTTTACCGGCGAGGGCCGCCTGAACCTGCCCGACGGCAGTTTCTACATTGGCCAGTTCGAGGCCGACAGCTATCATGGGCGCGGCACCCTGGTGCTCACCGATGGCACGGTGCAAAGCGGCACCTGGGCCAACGGCCAACGGGTGCGCGACGCCGACGGCAGGCTGCTGCCGGATGTGCTCGAACTCGGCCTGCTGGCCCAGGGCCGCCTGCTGGAGGATGCCCTGGCGAACATCCCGGCCTCGACCCCGGCGGTGGAGCTGTACAGCCTGACCCTGGGCGGCGACGGCAAGCAAAGCGTGTTCCTGCGCGAATCCGACTATGTCGCCAACATGCTCGCCAGCCGCTTTGGCGCGTTCGGGCAGATCCGCCTGGTGAACCACCGCGACCACCTCGGCGACCGGCCCATGGCCAGCCGTGAAAGCCTGCGCCGCGCCGCCGCCACCCTGGCCGAACGCAGCGGCCCGGAAGACCTGATTTTCATCTACCTGACCAGCCACGGCACCAGCGAGCACGAACTGGTGCTCGACCAGCCGCGCATGGAACTGGCCGACCTGCCCGCCGACGAACTGGCGGTGGTCCTCGCACCACTGAAGAATCGCGACAAGATTGTGGTGATCTCGGCCTGTTATTCCGGCGGTTTCATCCCGGCGCTCAAGGACGAACGCACGCTGATCATGACCGCCTCCCGGGCCGACCGGGTGTCCTTCGGCTGCTCCGAGGAAGCCAACTTCACCTATTTCGGCGATGCCCTGTTCGCCCAGGCACTGAACCAGACCGACGACCTGGAGCAGGCCTTCAAACGGGCCAAGGGCATCGTTGCCGAGCGCGAGCAGGCAGACAACTTCGAAGCCTCGGAACCGCAGATCTGGGCGCCAAGGACGGTCCTGTCCCACTGGCAATTGCTGCGCAAGCAGCAGGCGCGAAAAGCATTGCAAAGTGCGGCATTGAACGACGAGGCGACAAAGAGCAACTAAGCTGAACCGTATCAAGGGGGAAACACTATGTACTTGACGCCTCAGCATGTTTTGCTCGCCGGCGCGACCGGATTGACCGGGGAACACCTACTGGACCGGCTGCTCAACGAGCCGACCATCACCCGTGTATTGGCGCCTTCACGCCGGCCACTGGCCGAGCATCCACACTTGGAAAACCCGGTAGGGGAGCCGGCCCAGGTACTGCCACAACTCAGTGGCCAGGTCGACATTGCCTTTTGCTGCCTTGGCACCACCCTCAAGAAAGCCGGCTCCGAGCAAGCCTTCCGCGCGGTGGACCTGGACCTGGTCCTGGCGTTTGCCAAGCGCGCCCGGGAACTGGGCGCACGGCATTTGGTGGTGATCAGCGCGTTGGGGGCCGATGCCAAGTCATCGCTCTTCTACAACCGGGTCAAGGGTGAGATGGAGGCGGCCCTCAAGGCCCAGGGCTGGCCGCAACTGACCATTTGCCGCCCTTCCCTGCTGCTGGGCGACCGCGTCGAACCGCGCCTGGCCGAGCAACTGGCCGGGCCGTTGTCGAAGCTGATCCCAGGCAAGTACCACGGCATCGAAGCCTGCCAACTGGCCCGGGCGATGTGGCGTCTGGCGCTGGAAGAACAGGATGGGGTGCGGGTGGTGGAGTCGGATGAGTTGCGCAGGCTTGGCAAATAGCCCTGTGGTGCCTGGACAGAAGTCATCGCGAGCAAGCTCGCTCCCACAAAAGATTGCGTTCCAACTCGGTCCACTGTGGGAGCGAGCTTGCTCGCGATGGGGAGCATCGCCGATCCAAAGCCAAGCACTCATTGTGGCGAGGGAGCTTGCTCCCGCTCGACTGCGCAGTAGTCGCCTTGGATTTCAGGGGGAAAAAGCTTGGGGCCGCTTCGCAGCCCAGCGGGAGCAAGCTCCCTCGCCACAGGTTCCAGGCAAATCAAGCACTGTGGTGTTTGCTACAACCCGCCTGTCGCCCGGAACCCCACGCCTAATGCCGTGAACAACGACAACGGCAACAACAAGGTATCCAACAGCGCACTCCCCGGCAGGTCCACGCCCGGGTAACTCGGCGCCTCGGCCCCAAAGCGGTCCTTGGCGCAGCAGCCACCCTTCAGGGCATACAAGTCCAGGCGCGTGCCGGCGTAGACCACCGGCGCGCCCGGCTTGGCCGCGTCGAGGGTGCGGGCGGTGGCGCAGCCGGTCAGTTGCAGCGCCAGCAGCACGATCAGCAGCTTATTCATCACTGCTCAAATGATGCTCGCCCCAACGGGGCAACATGTCCTGGGGAATGTTCAGCAGGTTGAGGATCCGTGCGACCACGAAATCGATCAGGTCGTCGATGGTCTGCGGCTGGTGATAGAAACCCGGCGACGCCGGCAGGATGGTCACGCCCATGTTCGACAGTTTGAGCATGTGCTCCAGGTGAATGCTCGAATACGGCGCTTCCCGCGGCACCAGGATCAACTGGCGGCGCTCCTTGAGCGTGACGTCCGCCGCCCGTTCGATGAGGTTGTTGCAGGCCCCGGTGGCAATCGCCGACAGCGTCCCGGTGGAACACGGCACCACCACCATCGCTGCTGGCGCGCCGGAGCCCGAGGCCACCGGCGACATCCAGTCTTCCTTGCCGTACACACGAATCTGCCCCGCCGCCGCACCGGTGTATTCGGTGAGGAAGGCCTGCATCATCTGGGTCTTGGACGGCAGGGTCACGTCGGTCTCGGTGGCCATCACCAGTTGCGCGGCCTTGGAGATCAGGAAATGCACTTCGCGGTCCTCGCGCACCAGGCAATCGAGCAGGCGCAAGCCGTACTGGGCGCCGGACGCACCGGTCATCGCCAGCGTGATGCGTTCCGGGCCGTTGCTCATTTCAGCGCCTCGGCGAGTTTGCCGTGCAGGCCGCCGAAGCCGCCGTTACTCATGATCACCACGTGGGTGCCGGGCTGGGCCTGGCTTTTCACGCGCTCGATGATGCCCTCCAGGGAATCGCTGACAATCGACGGCACCGTGCACAGCGCGGCGGTGGCGCCGAGGTCCCAGCCGAGGTTGGCCGGTGCGTACCAGATCACCTGGTCGGCATCGACCACGCTTTCCGGCAGGCCGTCGCGGTGGGCGCCGAGCTTCATGGAGTTGGAGCGCGGCTCGATGATCGCCACCAGGGGTGCGTCACCGATACGCTTGCGCAGACCGTCGAGGGTGGTGGCGATGGCCGTCGGGTGGTGGGCGAAGTCGTCATAAATGGTGATGCCGTTGACCTCGGCGACTTTCTCCATCCGCCGCTTCACACTCTTGAACGCACTCAACGCGGCAATGCCCATGGACGGCACCACGCCGACATGACGGGCTGCCGCCAGGGTCGCCAAGGCATTGGCAACGTTGTGCTGGCCGGTCATGTCCCACTCGACCACGCCTTGGGACTGGCCTTCGAACATCACTTCGAACTGCGAACCGTCATCCTTGAGCAACTTCACCTGCCACTGACCGCCCACGCCGGTGGTCTGCACCGGGGTCCAGCAGCCCATTTCAATGACGCGCTGCAACGCCGGCTCAGTGGTCGGGTGAATCACCAGGCCTTCGCTGGGAATGATGCGCACCAAGTGGTGGAACTGCCGCTCGATGGCCGGTAGATCGGGGAAGATATCGGCATGATCGAACTCAAGGTTGTTGAGGATCGCCGTGCGTGGACGGTAGTGGACGAATTTCGAACGCTTATCGAAAAACGCGCTGTCGTACTCATCTGCTTCGATCACGAAGAACGGCGTGCCACCCAGGCGCGCCGACACCGAGAAATTCTGCGGCACGCCACCGATCAGGAAACCCGGGCTCATGCCCGCGTGCTCCAACACCCAGGCGAGCATGCTGCTGGTGGTGGTCTTGCCATGGGTGCCGGCCACGGCCAGGACCCAACGGCCCTGCAACACATGATCGGCCAGCCACTGCGGCCCGGATACGTAGGGCAGGCCTTTGTTGAGCACGTACTCCACCGCCGGGTTGCCACGGGACATGGCGTTGCCGATCACCACCAGGTCCGGTGCGGGGTCCAGTTGCGCCGGGTCATAGCCTTGGGTCAGCTCGATGCCCTGGGCCTCCAGCTGCGTGCTCATCGGCGGGTAGACGTTGGCGTCGGAACCGGTCACATGGTGGCCCAGCTCCTTGGCCAGGACCGCCATCGAACCCATGAAAGTGCCGCAAATACCGAGAATATGGATGTGCATAGTCGACCTCGTAAACATGGCCGCAGGTTAGCGTAGGGAGGGGAAAATCGCACCTTGTGTTTGAGCCCCACAGATCCAATGTGGGAGCGAGCTTGCTCGCGATAGCGGTGGGTCAGCTTGCGACGATGCTGAATGGGCCAATGTCATCGCGAGCAAGCTCGCTCCCACAGTTGACCGCACAACCCCGGCTTGCTACTGGCTGCTTTTGTGGCGAGGGAGCTTGCTCCCGCTCGACTGCGCAGCAGTCGCCTTCGGTTTCAGGGTGGGAAAAAAGCTTGGGGCTGCTGCGCAGCCCAGCGGGAGCAAGCTCCCTCGCCACAAAAGCAGTCAGTTGCCAAGCAGTCAGTTGCCAAGCAGTCAGCAGTCAGCAGTCAGCAGTCAACAGTCAGCAGTCAGCAGTCAGCAGTCAGCAGTCAGCAGTTCAATTGTCAGTGGCACAGCGGGCAATCGCGTGTTTGCGCAGCTTGCGGTAAAGGGTATTGCGGCTGATGCCCAATTGTTCGGCGGTGTGGGTCATGTGCCAGCGCTGGCGTTCCAGCGCATCGAGCAATGCCACGCGCTCGGCATCTGCCAGCGGGTGTTCAGTCGGGGCTTCAACCGGCGTAACCGGACGCTGGCGGATCATCGCTGGCAAATCCTCCAACCCAATCCGCCCGCCATCGCACAACGCTGCAAGGGTGCGCAGCACATTGCGCAGTTGCCGCACGTTGCCCGGCCAGTCGAAGCCCAGCAATGCCTGGCGCGCCGGTTCGTCGATGAACACCGTCTCGGCGCCGCTCTCTTCAGCCAACAGGAAATCCAGCAACTGCGACTTGTCACTGCGTTCGCGCAACGCCGGGAGGGGGATTTCCAAGCCATTGAGGCGGTAATACAAATCTTCGCGAAAACTGCCATCGCGAACGCGGTCGAGCAGTTGCCGGTGAGTGGCGCTGATGATGCGCACGTTCACCGGCTCGGGCTCGCCGCCGATGGGCACCACCTGGCGATCTTCCAACACCCGCAGCAAGCGCGTCTGCAAGGCCAGGGGCATGTCGCCGATTTCATCGAGGAACAGCGTACCGCCGTCGGCCTGTTGCAGCTTGCCGCGCATGCCCTCCTTGCGTGCGCCGGTAAAACTGCCGCCGCGATAACCGAACAGCTCGCTCTCGATCAGGCTTTCCGGGATGGCCGCGCAGTTGAGGGCGACGAAGTTTTTCCCGGCGCGCTGGCTGGCGTGGTGCACGGCCTTGGCGAACGCCTCCTTGCCGGAGCCGGTTTCACCCTGGATCAGCAGCGGCACATCGCGCTCGTAGACCCGCAGCGCCTTGCGAAAATGCTCCTGCAACGCCGCGTCGCCCAGGCAGATGCCCGGCAGCCGCGCGGGCTCGATGGCCTTGAGCAACGGCGCGACCGGCACCGGCACGCTGCGGGGCTGGCCACGCAACACGGCGAACAAATGCCGGCCGTCACGGGTGCGCAACGGCCAACTGGCGCTGGCCTGGGCGCTGGCCCGGCCCAGCAACTCGTCCAGTGAACAGTCGAAGAAGTCCTCGACCCGCTGACCGAGCAAGCCTCCGCGAATATGTCCCAAGAGATTGAGCGCGCTCTGATTGACCGCGCAGATCCGCCCGTCGCCGTCGAAGGCCATCAAGCCTTCGCTGAACAGTCCTACGGACTCGGCCTGCAAGTGGAAGCGCAGCAGCCATTGATTGTCGAAGCAACGCAGGAAGTAGCAGCTCTCGATCATCTTCGCCGAGAGATTGACCAGGGCCATGGTGTGGAACTGGCTCTGGCGCGACACGTCCGGCCGGGCCGAGGACACGTCGAGCACCGCCAGCAATTCGCCGTGGGGATCGAACACCGGGCTGGCCGAGCAGGTCAGGCCGGTGTGGCGGCCACGAAAGTGTTCTTCCTGGTGAATGGTCAGGGCCTGGCGCTCCACCAGGCAGGTGCCGATGCCGTTGGTGCCTTCGCAGGCTTCGCTCCAGTCGGCGCCGAGCCAGAGGCCGGCCCGTTCGAAAATCTTCCGTTCGCTGGGGGCGGTGACGCAGTTGAGGATTACGCCGCGGGCGTCGGTCAGCAGCACCGCGTGGCCGGCGCCGGAGAGTTGCTGGTGCAGGCTGGTCATTTCATTGCCGGCGATGTGCAGCACTTGCTGCAAGCGCTCGCGGCTCTCTAGCACCCGGCCATGCTCGAGTACCGTCGGCGCCAGGTTCTGGGTCGGGTCGAGGTGATAGTCCTCGAGGCAGCGCAGCCAGGAACGGGCGATCGACGGATCGCTGCCAGGGCCCTGCAAATGGGCCTTGCCCTGGGTGACCGTCAGGACTTGCTGGGCATGGCGACTCAAATGGTTGCTGTGCATTTTTTTATTGTTCTCCCCGAAGGATCTGCCTCACTGGAGCAACTGGTGAATATCCAACTGTGAACACCCAACCTTGTGGCGAGGGAGCTCGCTCCCGCTGGGCTGCGCAGCAGCCCCAAAACCTGAGTTTGCGGTGTATCAGGCTGACCGAATTGGCTTTGGGGGACCGCTTCGCGGTCCAGCGGGAGCAAGCTCCCTCGCCACAAAAGCGGTCTTGTCACCCAAACAGTCCTGCAAGAAAAGCAGTCTTGCCACAAAAGCGCTCCGTCCATGGCCTCGCCGTCGGAGCCAGCATCCTCCAGCCCAACCGCCTTTGCAATGCTGGCGCGACCTGCCAGTCACAGACTGTCTCGCATCTGGCACAAACTGTCACACCCGCTGTATCGCAAGCGTCACACAACCCCTCCGTTTGTCCGGCCAACTCCTCCTAAAGTCTTGATTTCCGGGCCCTGCAAGGCAATGGCCCAACCTTTGCTCTAGGCTTAAGTACCAGCGCGAATTTGCGCGGCTCCCTAATAAGCACAAAAGCCAAGGAGAACTCATCATGCGTTACGCTCACCCCGGTACTGAAGGCGCTATCGTTTCGTTCAAGGCTAAATACGGTAACTACATCGGCGGCGAGTTCGTCGCGCCTGTCAAAGGTCAGTACTTCACCAACACATCCCCGGTCAATGGCCAGCCCATTGCCGAATTCCCGCGCTCCACGGCCGAAGACATCGACAAAGCCCTGGACGCCGCCCACGCCGCCGCCGATGCCTGGGGCGCCACCTCGGTCCAGGCCCGTTCGCTGATCCTGCTGAAAATCGCCGACCGCATCGAAGCCAACCTTGAAGTGCTGGCGATCACCGAATCCTGGGACAACGGCAAGGCCGTGCGCGAAACCCTCAACGCCGACATCCCCCTGGCCGCCGACCACTTCCGCTACTTCGCCGGTTGCCTGCGGGCCCAGGAAGGCAGCGCCGCCGAGATCGACGGCAACACCGTGGCCTATCACATCCACGAACCGCTGGGCGTGGTTGGTCAGATCATCCCGTGGAACTTCCCGCTGCTGATGGCCGCCTGGAAACTCGCCCCGGCCCTGGCCGCCGGTAACTGCGTGGTCCTCAAGCCCGCCGAGCAAACCCCACTGGGCATCTGCGTGCTCATGGAGCTGATCGGCGACCTGCTGCCACCCGGCGTGCTGAACGTGGTGCAAGGTTTCGGCAAAGAAGCCGGCGAAGCCCTCGCCACCAGCAAGCGCATCGCCAAGATTGCCTTCACCGGATCGACCCCGGTGGGCTCGCACATCATGAAATGCGCCGCCGAGAACATCATCCCGTCCACCGTGGAGCTGGGCGGCAAGTCGCCGAACATCTTCTTCGAAGACATCATGCAGGCCGAGCCAAGCTTCATCGAGAAAGCCGCCGAAGGCCTGGTGCTGGCGTTCTTTAACCAGGGCGAAGTCTGCACCTGCCCATCCCGCGCCCTGGTGCAGGAGTCGATCTACGACGAATTCATGCAAGTAGTGATGAAGAAAGTCCTGCAGATCAAACGCGGCGACCCGCTGGACACCGACACCATGGTCGGCGCCCAGGCGTCCGAGCAGCAATTCGACAAGATTCTTTCCTACCTGGAAATCGCCAAGGGCGAAGGCGCCGAGCTGTTGACCGGCGGCAAGGTGGAAAAACTCGAGGGCAACCTGGCGACCGGGTATTACATCCAGCCGACCCTGCTCAAGGGCACCAACAAGATGCGCGTGTTCCAAGAAGAAATCTTCGGCCCAGTGGTGAGCATCACCACCTTCAAGGACGAAGCCGAAGCCCTGGCGATCGCCAACGACACCGAGTTCGGCCTCGGCGCCGGCCTCTGGACCCGCGACATCAACCGCGCCTACCGCATGGGCCGGGCGATCAAGGCCGGTCGCGTCTGGACCAACTGCTACCACCTGTACCCGGCGCATGCCGCGTTCGGGGGCTACAAGAAGTCCGGCGTGGGTCGTGAGACGCACAAGATGATGCTCGATCATTACCAGCAGACCAAGAATTTGCTGGTGAGCTACGACATCAATCCGTTGGGGTTCTTCTAAGCCCTTGGGGCCAGGCAGGTCATTCTGCCTGGCCCTTTAGATCGCTATCGCGAGCAAGCTCGCTCCCACAGGGATTTGTGGATAACTCTCCTTCAGGGTTGAAGTAGATCCACTGTGGGAGCGAGCTTGCTCGCGAAGGCGGTCGTACCTTCAACATCTAAGTGACTGACACACTGCTTTCGCGAGCAAGCCCGCTCCCACAGGGGTAATGCGCCACTCTGGCGATCAGGTTGGATAAAACAACAATAAAAACAGGTAAACCCTTATGCCAAGCGATCATGCAAACCCGCAACCGGCAACGTCCTCGGTCGACTTCGAAAAAGTCGGCTCCGAATATTTCCAACAACGCGAACTGAAAAAAGGCGCGGCGGGCTGGGTCCTGCTGGTGGGCCTGGGCGTGGCCTATGTCATTTCCGGTGACTACGCCGGCTGGAACTTCGGCCTGGCCCAGGGCGGCTGGGGCGGGATGTTCCTTGCCACGCTGCTGATGGCCGCGATGTACCTGTGCATGTGCTTTTCCCTCGCCGAGCTGTCCTCGATGATCCCCACCGCCGGCGGCGGCTACGGTTTTGCCCGCAGCGCCTTCGGGCCCTGGGGCGGGTTTCTCACGGGCACGGCAATTTTGATCGAATACGCCATCGCCCCGGCGGCGATTGCCGTGTTCATCGGCGCCTATTGCCAGTCGCTGTTCGGCATTGGCGGCTGGATGATCTACTTGGCGTTCTACATCATCTTCATCGCCATCCACATATTTGGCGTTGGCGAAGCGCTCAAGCTGATGTTCATCATCACCGCCGTCGCCGCCCTAGCGCTGGGGGTTTTCCTGGTGGCGATGGTGCCGCACTTCAACGTCGCCAACCTGTTGGACATCCCGGTCAAGGAAGCGGTGGGCGCCAGTCCGTTCCTGCCCTTCGGCTACGTCGGCGTCTGGGCGGCGATCCCTTATGCCATCTGGTTTTTCCTCGCCGTGGAAGGCGTGCCCCTAGCCGCTGAAGAAACCAAGAACCCCAAGCGCGACCTGCCACGCGGCTTGATCGGCGCCATGCTGGTGCTGGTGGCCTTCGCCCTGCTGATCCTGGTGATTGGCCCGGGCGGCGCCGGCTCCAACGCGCTGATGACCTCGGGCAACCCGCTGGTGGAAGCCTTGGCCAAGGCCTACGGCGGTTCGACCTGGATGGGCAGCTTCGTCAACCTCGTCGGCCTGGCCGGTTTGATCGCCAGTTTCTTCTCGATCATCTATGCCTACTCGCGACAGATCTTCGCCTTGTCCCGCGCCGGCTACCTGCCACGCAAACTCTCGGAAACCAATAAAAGCAAGGCACCGGTCCTGGCACTGGTGATTCCCGGCATCATCGGTTTCGGCCTGTCCTTGACCGGCCAGGGCGACTTGCTGATTCTGGTGGCGGTGTTCGGCGCGACCATTTCCTACGTGCTGATGATGGCCGCGCACATCACCCTGCGCATCCGTCGCCCCAAAATGGACCGGCCATACCGCACACCGGGCGGCATCTTCACTTCGGGCGTGGCCCTGGTGTTGGCGTGCATCGCCGTGGTGGCGGGCTTCCTGGTCGATCCTCGAGTGGTGATCGGCGCCGCGATCATCTATGGAGTGCTAATTGCTTACTTTGCTTTCTACAGTCGGCATCACTTGGTCGCAGGCACGCCCGAAGAGGAGTTCGCGGCCATTCAAAAAGCCGAAGAAGCCTTGCACTAAGCCGTAACGTGCCGAAAACCACGGCGCCGCCCAGCGGCGCCGTCACGGAGAACCTGTATGGCCAGCTTTGCACACACGGTCGGCGCCCAGACCTACCGCTTCGACAGCCTCAAAGACCTGATGGCCAAGGCCAGCCCGGCCCGTTCCGGGGACTTCCTGGCCGAGATCGCCGCCCTCAACGATGGCGAGCGCGTGGCCGCGCAAATGGCGTTGGCCGACCTGCCCCTCAGCCATTTCCTGCAAGAAATGCTGATTCCTTACGAGGTCGACGAAGTCACCCGGCTGATCGTCGACACCCACGACAAACAAGCCTTCGCCACCGTCAGCCACCTCACCGTTGGCGGTTTCCGCGACTGGCTGCTCAGCGACGCCGCCGATGAACAGAGCCTGCGGGCACTCGCCCCGGGCCTGACACCGGAAATGGTCGCCGCCGTGTCGAAGATCATGCGCGTGCAGGACCTGGTATTAGTGGCGCAGAAAATCCGCGTGGTGACCAAGTTCCGCGGCACCCTCGGCCTGCGCGGGCGCCTGTCCACCCGCCTGCAACCCAACCACCCCACCGACGAACCGGCCGGGATCGCCGCGAGCATCCTCGACGGCCTGCTCTACGGCAACGGCGACGCCATGATCGGCATCAACCCGGCCACCGACAGCACGGCCTCGATCTGCGCCATGCTGGAAATGCTCGATGCCATCATCCAGCGCTACGACATCCCCACCCAGGGCTGCGTGCTGACCCACGTCACCACGTCCATCGAAGCGGCCAACCGCGGCGTGCCCTTGGACCTGGTGTTCCAGTCTATCGCCGGCACCGAAGCGGCCAACGCCAGTTTCGGCATCAGCCTGAACATCTTGAAGGAAGGCTACGACGCCGGGCTCAGCCTGAATCGCGGCACGTTGGGCAACAACCTGATGTATTTCGAAACCGGCCAGGGCAGCGCGCTGTCGGCCAACGCCCACCACGGTGTCGATCAACAGACCTGCGAGACCCGGGCCTACGCGGTGGCGCGACATTTCAACCCGTTCCTGGTGAACACGGTTGTAGGCTTCATCGGCCCGGAATACCTCTACAACGGCAAACAAATCATCCGCGCCGGCCTCGAAGACCACTTCTGCGGCAAGTTGCTGGGCGTGCCAATGGGCTGCGACATCTGCTACACCAACCACGCCGAAGCCGACCAGGACGACATGGACACCCTGCTGACCCTGCTGGGCGTGGCCGGGATCAACTTCATCATGGGCATCCCCGGCTCCGACGACATCATGCTCAACTACCAGACCACCTCGTTCCACGACGCCCTCTACGCCCGCCAGACCCTCGGCCTCAAGCCGGCGCCGGAATTCGAACTGTGGCTCGCGAACATGGGCATCTTCACCCAGGCCGATGGCCGGGTGCGGTTCGGCGACAACCTGCCACCGGCGTTTCGTCATGCCTTAGCGCACTTGGGATAAGAGACCTGCCATGGATAAATCACCTGTCGATCCACAAAACCCCTGGCTGAACCTGCGCAACCTGACCCCGGCGCGCATCGCCCTAGGCCGCACCGGCACCAGCCTGCCGACCTCGGCGCAACTGGATTTCCAGTTCGCCCATGCCCAGGCTCGCGATGCCGTACACCTGGCGTTCGACCACCCGGGCATCCGCGCACAACTGGATGAACGCGGCCGTGAGAGCCTGTTGCTCCATAGCGCGGCCAGCGACCGCAACAGTTATCTACAACGTCCGGACCTGGGCCGACGGCTCGATGAGGCATCCGCGCAAATCCTGGACGCGTACGCGGCGGCCCATCCGGGCGGCGTGGACCTGGTCATCGTCGTGGCTGACGGCCTGTCGGCGCTGGCCGTGCATCGGCATACCTTGCCGTTCCTCGCGCGACTGGAAGAGCAGATCACCGCTGAAGGCTGGTCGGTGTCGCCCATCGTTTTGGTGGAACAAGGCCGCGTCGCCGTGGCCGATGAAGTCGCCGAACGGCTCGGTGCCAAGATGTCGGTGATCCTGATCGGCGAACGCCCCGGCCTCAGCTCCCCCGACAGCCTGGGGCTGTATTTCACCTACGCCCCCAAGGTCGGCCTGAACGATGCCTATCGCAACTGCATCTCCAACGTTCGCCTCGAAGGCCTGAGCTACGGCATGGCGGCTCATCGCCTGATCTACCTGATGCGCGAGGCCTGCCGCCGGCAGCTCTCGGGGGTCAATCTGAAGGACGAAGCCCAGGTAAACACTCTAGAGGCGGAAAACGCTGCCGATATGAAAGGTAATTTCCTACTGGCGCCGCCCCGCAACTGATCCGTTTATCCGATTGCGTTTTTGATCCGCTTTCAGGCAGCATCAAAAGCACGGCAGCGCGACAGTGTTGTCTGAATATCTGTCGACCCTTGCAGACGAGACCTACCATGCGGATTATCCAAGCAACCCTGGAACACCTGGACCTGCTGACCCCATTGTTCGTCAAATACCGGGAATTCTACGGCTCACTGCCCTACCCGGATTCGTCCCGAGCCTTCCTCGAAAAGCGCCTGCGCCGCAAAGAGTCGGTGATCTACCTGGCCCTGCCCGATGACGACGACAACCGACTGCTGGGCTTCTGCCAGCTCTACCCAAGCTACTCATCGCTGTCGCTCAAGCGCGTGTGGATCCTCAACGACATCTACGTCGCCGAAGACGCCCGCCGCCAACTGGTCGCCGACAACCTGATCCGCACCGCAAAAAAAATGGCCAAGGAAACCAACGCCGTGCGCATGCGCGTCTCCACCAGCAGCAACAACGAAGTGGCGCAGAAGACCTACGAGTCGATCGGCTTCAAGGAAGACACCGAGTTCAAGAACTACGTGCTGCCGATCAGCGAAGATTTGACCTGATGACCGCGGACTGATCGTCCCCACGCTCCGCGTGGGAGCGATCAAACCTCTGTGGCCGAGTGAAACCCTTGTGGCGAGGGAGCTTGCTCCCGCTGGGCTGCGCAGCAGCCCCAATCCCTGACCATGTGGTACATCAGGATGACCGCGATGGCTGCTGTTGGGACCGCTTCGCGCTCCAGCGGGAGCAAGCTCCCTCGCCACACAAGACAGCCTGCGCCAGCACCCATTACAGACCCAACAACCAAAGCCCCCCCTTAGCACCACCGTCCTTGGGACGGAATGAAACTTCGTGGCCGAGTAACCCCCTTGTGGCGAGGGAGCTTGCTCCCGCTGGGCTGCGCAGCAGCCCCAATCCCTGAGCACGCGGTACATCAGGATGACCGCGGTGGCAGCTGTTAGGACCGCTTCGCGCTCCAGCGGGAGCAAGCTCCCTCGCCACAAAAGCGGTCCGAGCCACGCCTCATCCAGGCAATCCCTCAGAAATCCCCAGCTACAAACTCCCCCCGCACTCCCCCCGCCCCACCGTATAATGCCGCTCTTCCCAGCTTGTAAGAAAAAGCTACACACCCTGTAGCCATACTCAAAGCCAGACCCACCCGCCTGCCGAGTCGGGCCGCCACCACAGGTGCCATACATGGATTTCAACCCCCTCGACCTCATCCTGCATCTCGACGTCTACCTCGACATGCTGGTGACCAACTACGGGACGTGGGTCTACGCCATCCTGTTCCTGGTGATCTTCTGTGAAACCGGCCTGGTGGTCATGCCATTCCTGCCCGGCGATTCCCTGCTGTTCATCGCCGGCGCCGTCGCCGCCGGTGGCGCCATGGACCCCGTCCTGCTGGGCGGCCTGCTGATGCTCGCGGCCATCCTCGGCGACAGCACCAACTACCTCATCGGTCGCACCGCCGGCGAAAAACTCTTCAGCAACCCCAACTCGAAAATCTTCCGCCGCGACTACCTGCAGCAAACCCACGACTTCTACGCCAAACACGGCGGTAAAACCGTGACCCTGGCGCGCTTCTTGCCGATCATCCGCACCTTCGCCCCCTTCGTCGCCGGCGTCGGCAAGATGAACTACCTGCGCTTCTTCGGCTTCAGCGTCCTCGGCACCGTCCTCTGGGTCGGCGGCCTGGTGACCCTCGGCTACTTCTTCGGCAACGTGCCCTTCATCAAGCAAAACCTGTCGCTGCTGGTGGTGGGCATCATCCTGCTGTCGCTGCTGCCGATGATCATCAGCCTGGTGCGCAGCAAACTGAGCCAGCGCGCCTCGAAAGCCCAACCGCGCTGATCGCCATGTGGTCCCTGAGCAACTGGCGCCGCCGACGCACCCTCGCCAAACACCCCATGGCCGAGGACACCTGGCAGCGGGTGCGCCAACAATTGAGCTTCCTCGACGGCATCAGCCCCGCCGAGGACCAATGGCTGCGGGAAGCCTGCGTGCTGTTCCTGCATGACAAACACCTCACCGCCCTGCCCGGCGTCGAACTGCACCAGGAACAACGCCTGCTGCTCGCCGCCCAGGCCCAATTACCGCTGATGCACCTCGGCGAGCTGAACTGGTACCAGGGCTTCCACGAAATCGTCCTCTACCCCGACGACTTCCTCAGCCCCCAGCGGTACCGCGACGCCAGCGGCATCGAACACGAGTGGGACGGCGAACACAGCGGCGAAGCCTGGCCCCAAGGCCCGATCATCCTGGCCTGGGACGGCGTCATGGCCAGCGGCGGCTGGGACGGCTACAACCTGGTGATCCACGAACTGGCGCACAAACTCGACATGCTCAACGGCGACGCCAACGGCCTGCCACCGCTGCACGCCGACATGCGCGTCAGCGACTGGGCCGAGGCCATGCAGCAAGCCTTCGACGACCTCGACCGCCAACTCGACCAGAACCCCGACGCACAAACCGCCATCGATCCCTACGCCGCGGAAAACCCCGCCGAGTTCTTCGCCGTCACCAGCGAATACTTCTTCAGCGCCCCAGACCTGCTACACCAGGCCTATCCACGGGTGTATGAACAGCTCAAGGGGTTCTACCGCCAGGATCCATTGGCCCGGCTGCGGCAACTTCAGGCCGAAGATCCGGTCTATCAGGCGTCATACTAAGGTCTAGGGTTTGTACGAAAAGTCGCCGAGCGGCGATCAGGCAAGGCGAAAACAGGCGAGGAAGCGGAGTTGACTGGTTGTCAATGAGCATTCCGAGCCTGTTTTCAACGCAGCATGATCGTCGCGCAGGCACTTTTCGTACAAAGCCTAAGACCCTGGTAGCGTGGCAACAGCGGCGGAATATGCCTATAATCGCCGCCACTTTTTGGTCAATCCGACCAGTCATTTGGTCAACTAACGGGGGCACCGCCCAATGAGCTACAGCAAGATTCCGGCTGGCAAAGACCTGCCGAACGACATCTACGTCGCAATCGAAATCCCGGCCAACCACGCCCCGATCAAATACGAAATCGACAAAGACAGCGACTGCCTGTTCGTTGACCGTTTCATGGCCACCCCGATGTTCTACCCGGCCAACTACGGTTACATCCCCAACACCCTGGCCGACGACGGCGACCCCCTCGACGTGCTGGTCGTGACCCCCTACCCAGTGGCCCCAGGCTCGGTCATCCGCGCCCGTCCAGTCGGCATCCTGAACATGACCGACGACGGCGGCGGCGATGCCAAAGTCATCGCAGTGCCACACGACAAACTGTCGCAACTGTACGTCGACGTGAAGGAATACACCGACCTGCCACCGCTGCTGATCCAGCAGATCGAACACTTCTTCGCGAACTACAAAGACCTCGAAAAAGGCAAGTGGGTCAAGATCGAAGGCTGGGCCGGCGCAGACGCCGCCCGCGAAGCGATCACCCAGTCGGTTGCCGCCTACAAAGGCTAAGCCGTACTTGAATAAAGAACCCCGGTTTGCACCGGGGTTTTTTTATGCCTTAATGGACCTTAATACAGCTTCGTATTAACATCGTTTAAACCCGTTTAGCCCGCGCCTTTCAAATCCTGCAAACGGAAAGATCATCTTATATATTTGAACAACCTGTTTATTGCCGAAAACACCGTCGCCCCTAAACTTCCCGTTTATGAAAATACAGTCCAGTGGCGACCGCTTCCGAGCCCTTCTAAAAGAAGCGAACATCCGTTCCGCCGACTTTGCGAAGTTATATGGCGTGAAATCCCAACACGTGAACAACTGGTTCAACCGTGGCATCCCGCCCGGGCGCATCCACAGCATCGCCAGCCTGCTGACCGTCAGCCCGCAATGGCTCGCCCACGGCGAAGGCCCGCAAACCCCATTGGGCCTCGGCCCCGGCACCACCTATGAAGCCGCCGAAAACGACGGCGTCTATAGCGTGGCAGAACCCACGGACATCGAACTGCCTTTTTACAAGGAAGTCCCCATCGCCCCCGGCGAAACCAAAACCCACATCGTCGAAATCCCCGACCAATCCATCCGCCTGCCCCGCAGCCACCTCGAATCCCTGGAAATCGACCCCAACGACGCCATCTGCATCACCATGGTCGGCGACAGCATGGCCGAACGCATCGAAGACGGCTCCACCCTCGCCATCGACCGCGGCCTGACCCAAATCGTCGACGGCCAAATCTACGCCCTCGAACATGACGGCATGCTCCGCATCAAATACCTCCACAGAATCCCCGGTAATCGACTGCGGCTGCGGAGCCATAACAGTGCTGCGTATCCCGACGAAGTCTTCAGCGCAGAACAGATCGACAAGCAACACATCCACGTGATCGGCTGGGTGTTCTGGTGGTCCACCCTCAACAAACAGAGACCGCCGGTGTTCGACTAACCCAAATCCACCGCAGCTCCCCGTGGCGAGGGAGCTTGCTCCCGCTGGGCCCTGTAGGAGCTGGCGAAGCCTGCGATCTTTTGCTCTTTCACCCCTAACCCAATGATTCCACACCACTTACCACTGGGATTCCAAAGCAAACCCGCGTATCCTCCGCCCCACATTTGCGAGCCCACGCCTCGCACCGACAAGGCAGATCACTTTCTGACCAAGTCCCACAGCCGGCCGCAAGAGCCGGATGTACGTTTTGAAGGCTGGTGAGGTTTGTCAAAAACGAACTGAGTTAGTCAACGAGAAGCCGGCCATAAGCCGGCTTTTTAATGTCTGAAAGCCGGACAGAATGCCGACCTTTGACCCACACCCAAGCTCTGGGTGAGCCGCTGTTCCATTTACGCGATTTCTTTGACGCAATCGATCTGTCGTCATATCGCGTGACCACCATTTGCATTCATATTGACCACCTGCTTGCACGCGGTTTGAGCTATACACGCCATAGTAAGACCGGGTGAGCTCGAATCGGAGCTACCGGCGGCGAGAGGAAAAATCGGCCAGAGGTAGTCATTATGAATCTATGAAATCGCTGTTTTTTTCAGAATGAATTCGACGAATGGTCGATCTAGCACCGGACCGCTACTACGCAACAGGAAAATTGATCCTATCAAGGTCTATTCACCTCTAAGCGGTTACACTACCGGCTTAGAAGGGTTGAGCACTATGGCTAGCAGCGAACATCTGAAAGCGCTTCTGCGCTCACACATCAAGGGGGATGATGCCCACTTCTTGTCCGTCGCTATGCAGCTGGCGGCACATGAAGCAAAGCAGGGGCATGGCAAGCTCGCGGAGGACTTGCGGGCCCTCATCGACTCGGCCAAGAAAAACCGCATGCCGTTGAACTCTCCGGTTCCGATCGGTCAGCCACGAGGCGAGCTGGGTAATCTGCTCTCTGCCGTTCTACCTCGCACTCGATTTTCGGAAATGATCCTGGATGAGGCCACGCACAATCGCTTGGCCCGGATCATCAATGAGCAGCGTAATTTCGAGAAAATCCGCGCTCACGGCCTATCACCACGTCGCAAACTCCTACTTGTTGGTCCACCCGGCACCGGTAAGACCATGACGGCCTCCGCACTTGCTGGCGAACTAGGCATTCCTCTATACGCCGTTCGCCTAGACAGCCTCATCACCAAGTTCATGGGTGAAACTGCATCAAAGCTTCGCCAGATCTTTGATGCCATCCGCGATACACGCGGCATCTACTTTTTTGACGAGTTCGACGCGATCGGCTCACAACGCAGCCTGGCCAACGACGTGGGCGAGATCCGTCGCGTCCTGAATAGCTTCCTGCAGATGATTGAGCAGGATCAGTCCAATAGCCTGATCATCGCGGCCACGAACCATCCAGAAATTCTTGACTACGCCTTGTTCCGCCGCTTCGATGATGTTATCGAATATGGGCTCCCTAATCAGGAACAAACAAAAGCCGCGCTGAAGAGTCGGCTCGTCAATTACTCGAAGTCGATTCGCAGTTGGGAAAAACTCTGCAAGATTGCAGAGGGCCTCAGCTACGCAGAGCTTGCAAGGGCAGCAGACGATGCGATCAAGGATGCGATCATTAATGACCGCCTACAGGTCGACATCAAGGACGTGGAAAAGCATCTTGAGGAACGAAAGGCTTTCCATGGGAGACAACGTTCTTAAGTTAGTAGAGCCTCTAGATGACGGAACCAAAGGCAGGACAGCGACCACATTTTCACTTTCATGGAACAGGGCAACCAGAAAGGTTCCGCTCCACAGCATCCGCAACTAGGGAACCACGTTTCCCGCCGCAGGACCGAGCCAGACACGGTGCGGCGTTGCTTGGCCAATTGCGATCCGTTGGCTCGCAGATGACCGAGGCCATCAATCTTCAGCGCCAATCAGGTCGAGATAGCGGGTTTGGTCTGCAGATCGAATTCAAAAGCTTCCCCGGATTCGAGTTGGCGTTCGAGGGGCTTGCTCGTGGAGCGCAGCGCATTGAGTTACTAAACCTGCGCCGTGACCGAGAAAACCATACCGACATGGCAACGGTTTTCGTTCCCGATGGCCAGCTTAAGGCTTTTGAGAGCATCATTAGCCAGTATCTGGAGGCGAATACGTCCAAGGGGCAACCACGTAACGCACCGCTGCTCAACCCGATTCAGGAGATCCGGTTTGCCGCGTTCAATGCACTCTGGACCGATGATCCCTCGGTACTTCCTGCGAACGATACCGACACAATATGGTGGGAATTTTGGTTGCCGGTCCGGCAAGATCGCGAGGCTGTACTCAATCGATTCCGAACCATTGCAGAAGCCTCTGGCTTCATCACTTCAGAGAAAACTCTCCACTTCCCTGAACGCACAGTGCTGAACGTCTTCGCATCGAAAGCGGCAATTACCCAATCGATTCTGCTCCTCAACGAAGTCGCAGAAATTCGAAGGGCAAAGGAAACCGCAGAGTTCTTCGACGCTATGCCCGCAACCGAGCAACACGCATGGGTCGATGAGTTGCTCGCGCGGACCACTGCTGGCCCTGATGACAGCGTGCGCCTCTGCCTCCTCGACACCGGAGTGAACCCAGGACACCCACTTCTGGCTTCGCATGTCGACCTTAACGACCTGTACAGCGTCGATCCAGCGTGGGGAGTACAGGACAACGTGGGCCACGGTACGGGTCTGGCCGGGCTCGCCATTTATGGCGATCTCGTTGACCCGCTGTCGTCACAAAGCCCCATCACAATCCAGCACCGGGTCGAGTCAGTGAAGATCCTGCAAGCCTCCGTAGGTAACCAGAAAGAACCCTATGGCGCCCTCACCATGTGGGCAGTTGCCTTACCGGAAATCGCCCAGCCAAATGTGGGCCGGGTCTTCAGCATGGCCATTACTAGCACCGATGCTCGTGACCGCGGGCGCCCGTCTGCTTGGTCCGCCGCAGTTGATGGATTGGCTTCCGATGTTCTCGGCGAACGGGCGAATCCACGACTGATTGTGGTTTCAGCCGGTAACGCAGATCAAAATCAGGCGTTGGACTACCCCAACAGCAATGCCACCGACGGTATCCATGACCCCGGCCAATCCTGGAACGCGTTATGCGTAGGGGCGTACACACAAAAAGTCACTATCGATCCGCCCAATACCACGCTGCAGCCAGTGGCTCGTGCTGGAAGCCTGAGCCCTTACAGCACTACGTCGTTGACCTGGCAGCGCACCGCCTGGCCACTTAAGCCTGATGTGGTGTTCGAGGGCGGCAATCTGGTTAAGGATCAGTTCGCCGCCTACAACTATCCCTCGGTCTCCCTACTGACAACCTGCCACACTCCTACTGTAAGGCTGTTCGACCTCACTAGGGCCACCAGCGCGGCCTCTGCGCTGGCAGCCCGCATGGCTGTACAGATTTTGTCCAGGTACCCGGTCTTCTGGCCAGAGACTGTTCGGGCGCTAGTGGTCCACTCTGCTGAGTGGACCGAACGCATGAAGGAGGACTTCCTGGGCGCAGGGTCGAAAGGCGATTACGAGCGGCTAGTGAAAACCTGCGGATTTGGGGTGCCCGACTTAGGGCGAGCACTGTGGAGCGCCGGCGACTCACTCACCTTGATCGTTGAGGACGAGCTGCAACCGTTCATGAAGCCGATCAAGGGCAATCCCACTGCTCGCGATATGCATCTTCATGATCTGCCATGGCCAAAACAAGAATTGCTCGATCTTGGCAACACCAACGTAGAGATGCGTGTGACGCTTTCCTACTTTGTTGAGCCCAACCCCGGAGTTGTCGAACGCGGCATCAAAGGTCGTTACAGGTACGAATCTCACGGCCTCAGGTTCGATGTCAGCCGCCCTACGGAAGAAAAGACTCAGTTCCGCCAGCGTATCAACAAACGTGCACGCGACGAAGAAGACGGTATCTATCAGGGCGGCGGAGCAGATCCTAACTGGCTGTTGGGAACCCAGACGCGGCACCGAGGTTCACTGCACTCGGATATTTGGCGCGGTACTGCCGCCGAACTGGCTGACCGCAGCATGATCGGTATCTACCCAGCCCTCGGCTGGTGGAAGACCCTGCTGAAGCAGGAGCGCTACAATGACCGTGTCCGGTACAGCCTCGTTGTCTCAATCAAGACGGAGCAAACCGCCATCGATCTATATGCAGCGATCCAGAACGTGATCGCGGCTCAAACAGCGATTGTAAACCCTACGTAAATCAACTCGGACATTACCCAATTGTGTCCGGCCAAGCCGACATGGTTGGGCAACGCCACATTAAGATGCATTTCAAGAGGGCGTTTCGGCCACACCTTTCGCCGCGGCTGCCTTAGAAGCCCCACCAAAAAAAGGATGCTATCGGCCTATGGCAGACGTAAACGTTCAGCTTCAATGGGCGCACTAACGCCGTCCCTTGTATGCCATAGGTAGACCGCTAGCCACCTACCCAAATCATTCTGCTATTTCGCGCTCTCCGTCGATAACTCAGCTTGACGCAAGACGAGCTGCGTTGCTACTTCGGATAGATCCGGCGGATACCCATACATAGCCAGCAAGCGACGCACCTTTCGTCGGAGGTCTGCTCGCACACTCTCCCGCTGGGTCCAGTCGAGTCGGGGCATCTTCTTGACCATTTCCGCCAACTCGCGAGCCATCACGCGAAGCTGGTCGGACTTCATGACCTCTTTAGCCGAACCGTTCTCCGTCAAGGCATCGTAGAACGCTGTTTCCTCGTCACTAAGCCCGAGCTCTTGCCCATGCTGCTTCGCCTCGCGGACCCACTTCGCTAGTTCTAGCAACTGCGCAATCATCTGAGCGGTGGTGATCTGCTTGTTTGTGTAGCCGCGTATCGCCCTTTCCAGCGCCTCGCGAAACTTCTGCGCTTGCACGAGATTAGACCGCTCGCTGAGTTTGATCTGGTCGGCCAATAGCTTGCGCAGCGTCTCCAAGGCCAGATTCTTCTGCGTCAGAGCTGATACCCGATCCAGAAAGTCGTCGCTGAGAATGTCCAGCCGTGCCGCATCGAGCCCAGCGGCGGCGAACAGATCGATCACCTCGCCTGCATCCACCGCACTGCCGATGATCTGCCGCACGGCGGCGTCGATGTCAGTAGAACCATCACTTCGCCCCTCTATCGGTCCGTCCTCGTCGGCAAGCCGCTTGCGGATCATCGCGGCTACACGCTGGAAGAACGCTAGATGAGGCGCGATGTTCCGCGCTTCCTCCCGTGGCACGGCCAAGGCGAATGCCGTTGCCAGCCTCTTCACCATCCCGCCGAAACGCCGCCATCCTGTTTCGTCTCCCACGGTGTGTTTCACGTCCAGCACGTAGTCGATTGCACCGAGGTACACACGCAACACCCTCGACGGATCAATGTCTAACGCCACAGCATAGTTGAAGTCGTGGAAGAAGCTGCGTAGTTGCTCAAACGCCGACTGCATGGCAGGAATTGCTTCATCTTGCAATTCTTTGACTGGCTTGTCAGTTTCACCCGTCGCGTTCGCATACGTCGCCAAAGCGTCGGCCAACGGATCGGCCAGCCCGATCAGATCGACGATCAACCCACCAGGCTTTTCGCCGTACACCCGGTTCACCCTCGCAATGGCCTGCATCAGATTGTGTCCGGCCAGCGGCTTGTCTAGGTACATCGTGTGCGCGCTAGGCACATCGAATCCCGTCAGCCACATGTCCACGATGATGGCCAGTCGGAAGTCGTCAGCCGGGTCCTTGAACCTGTCTGCCAACGACTTGCGCTGTGCCTTACTGCGCGCGTGCCGCGCCATGTGCTCCGGGTCGTCCGGGCCACCGGTCATAATGACCTTCATCACACCCTTCGCATCATCGTCGTCGTGAAACGCCGGACGCAGCTTGCAAATCTCGTCGTACAGCCGTGCGGCGATGTCGCGGCTCATTGTCACGAGCATCGCCTTGCCTTCCATCGCCGCGCGGCGCTCTTCCCAATGTTCCACCACGAACTTCGCCACGCGTTCCAGTCGCTCCGGTGCGCCGTACAACCCCTCTAAAGGAATGCGAATGTTTTCCGGCGTCGCCTGTCCGTTTTCGTCGCGGGTCGCATACTGCGCTATCTTTGCCTCCGCCTGCTGCGCGCCCGCTTCGTCGATCGAGAGCTTCACGATGCGCGACTCATAGTAGATGGGTACCGTCGCACCGTCGGCTACTGCCTCCCGGATGTCGTAAACGTCGGCGTACTCGCCGAACACATTTCGAGTCACGCGGTCGCCTGCAGTTAAAGGGGTGCCGGTGAAGCCTATGAACGTCGCGTTCGGCAGCGCTTCACGCATCCACCGTGCCCCGCCTTCGACAAAGCCGTATTGGCTACGGTGCGCTTCGTCCGCAATCACGACGACATTCGCACGCTCACTGATCGCGCCGTGCGCCTCGGTGAACTTGTGTATCGTCGTGAACACCACACCGCCGCTTGCTCGGTCGAGCAATAGTCGCAGATGCTCGCGACTGTCCGCCTGCACGGGGTCTTGCCGCAGCAATGCGCGGCCCATCGCAAAGGTATCAAAGAGCTGATCGTCCAGATCGTTGCGGTCCGTGACGATCACCACGGTTGGGTTGGACATCTCCGCCGCGCGCACCAACGTGCCGGCCAACATCAGCATCGTCAGACTCTTACCGCTGCCCTGCGTGTGCCAAACTACACCGCCCTTGCCCGCGGCCTCCTCTTCGGTGCGCTCCGGCCTCTTGATTGCACCAATTATGCTCTCACGGGCCTTGCGAACCGCGCGGAATTGATGATATCCCGCCACCTTCTTGACAATGGTCCCTCGCTCGTCCTCCTCGAACGCCACGCAAGACCGCAGATACTCCAGCAGCGCCGCTGGGTTAAGCAGTTCGCGGATCAACGCCTCCAACGTCGGTTCGCCTCCAAGGGCGGGCCGCCATGGTGTGAACCGCTGCCGGCCGCTGGTGATGCTGCCGACCCGCGTCAACAGCCCGTCGCTGACAACCAGCAGCAGGTTTGGTACGAACAGATCAGGCGCGATGGTCTTGTATCGCCCTAGCTGATCCATCGCGGCATCCAACGTCGCCGATGTATTGGCCGGGTCCTTCAGTTCGATAACAACTAGTGGCAGGCCGTTGACGTAGAGCACAAGATCCGGCCGGATGGTCTTGCCATCCGCCCCGGCGATCGTGAGCTGCCGCACGACCAGAAAGTCGTTGTTGGCGGGATTGTCAAAGTCGATCAGCCACATCCGCCCACCGCGCGTCTCGCTGGAGACAACATCTTTGTATTCCACTGGCACCCCATTGGTAAGTAGGTCGTGGAACCATCGATTGTTATCTATGAGCGTGGGATGGGGCGCCCGACTGGCCTCCAACGCAACTTCCGCGCTGATTGAATTCGGTAGACTTTGATTAATTCCTTGCACGCGCTCAACGAGTCGACGCGGGAGGACACCACTGCTAATGTCCGGTCGCTCGCGACTGTCAAAGTCGAGACTTGGCGTCAGTTCGCATGGAATGCCTACCTCTGCGAATACTCGAGCAGCTTCTTCCTCGATGAAACGCTCAGAAATGCTACTCATCGCCAACAACTCCTTGGCTCCCAACAACCGCAACTTCGCAGCGGGCGAACTCGGGCGCATGAAGGTTAGCGGCGGACGTCAGCGGAAGGGATTCACCAACAACTTCCAAGTGACACATATCCGCTGCTCGTTTTTTAAAGAATGCAATAAGGGTGTGATGCCCCGAGTTATCATCGCAAGCATAGAAGTAGGGAGACAGATCAAGGCAACGAGAACGTACTTTCGCGAGGACACGGTCATACGGCCCAACCTTCCCCGACTGCATTACGACCTTTTGTGCTTCCGCATCCAATTCCAAGTCGCTGACATGGCGTGCTGTCGAGTGACCGTTCAACCGGTCTACTTCCGCACAAGGCGGGGATCCAGGTGTCACTTTGATTAAACGGGCAAGCTGCGTCTCAGCTAGGAAAAGGCAATCCACCAAAACGTCGTGTAGTATCGGCCGACTTTCCTCTACCAAACGAGCTGCTTGCATGTCAGAGAGTGTTCCTAGATGCGAGAATCCGTTACGCACCGAATTAAGACGACGCAACTCCGCTGGAAGTCCGACCGGAATCAAATCAGATAGTATCGCCTGCACACCAGCGGCTCGCCAGCTTTCAAGAATCCCTTCAATTATGCCAACTCGAATGGAAAGTTTGTCGCTCCGCAAATCTTTATGTTTGATAGCGCGCCTTGAAGCAGCCTCAATCACCTGAACGGGCGAGCCTCCGACTCCAACTACTCCGGCCTCAGCAATTACCATAGCGAAAAGCAAATTAATTAAACCCTCCCAAGTATCACGCATTCGCGTCAATCGACGATTAGAGTCGCGCGGCCCGTAAATGACTTGTTGATAAGGGATAGCGATGGGTGATGGAAACTGATCGCAGATCGTCTCGTCATCCTGTTCCAACAGTTGAGACTTGCACTCAGCTATGGTCTTGTCGACCACATCCGGCTTAAGGCGCAGCACTTCGGATGGATGGAACTCATGCGTACCGACTCTGACGTATCCTTCAAATGCATCAAAACACCATTGGCGGTAACGATCCGCATCGCGCGTCTCCCGCCATTGGAGTAACGCTTCGGCCGGGTTCTTGGAATCCAGCTCGGCATGATCGCGAGCGGCCAAATCGTTCATAGACGCACCTTCACGACACCACTCAGCAGTCGCGGGAGCAGATAGTCTCTCATCTCCTTGAGTGAAGAACGCTGTCGTGCATTCGCTTCAATGAGATCGAAAAGATTCGCTGTGAAGCTCTCGAATGCACGCAGCACGACTGCAGAAGGTAGAATGGCCGGTATCGGACGAAACGCTCCTTTACTGATTTCGGGAAATGTTGTTCCACTCGCTCGTGACTTAATTTCCCCAAGCATGGATCGCGTCCAGTGAAGTACGTAATGCGGGGGGAGCGGTCCGTCACATGTCATCGCGATGAACCCCTGATTAACCGCTACCGGCACTTTGGATAGCGCCGTGTATCCTACCGGTGCACGCGAAGACAACAACACGGTGTTCTCTTCCAATACACCGGAACTGATACATTCGGCCCCCGCCTCCGTGATACGCCGGCTCGTTTCGAGTAACACGGGGTCTTGCAAACCGGAGAGGTCTTTCGGTGTCGCCCAAAAATGAGTGCCTCTATCCCAATACTCGGCGACTTTCGTACTTGGCGTACCTCCGCCCTTAACCGACACGAGATCTCCTATGGGTCGTATATCCCACCCCTGAGGCACTAACCCCAGCGTTGATTCGGTTAGGCGGTCGGGGAGGGCCGTAAAGGCGGCGGAGGGCATGCCGGGGAAGCTGGTCTGCCCGTCGGCCTTGGCCTTGACCGGTTCGAAGTCCACGAACCATGCTTTGAACGTCGCCTGAGCCAGTTCTTCCAACGCCCGAATCGTCCGACGGCTTTGCTCGATCTTATCATCCACTGAGCTAAGTACAGCAGCGACTGCACGCTGCTCATCAAGTTTGGGGAGAACGATGGGAATTCGTCGCACGATGCGCTCATTGAGAGACGGCATTGTAGACCCTGCCGCATGTTGCAACATCCACGCACGATGGCCCGGAAGCTGCAGTTGATAAGCGACGAATGTTGAATTGCATGAAGGTGGAAGTCGCAGCCTGATGCCATCGGAGCCTAGAAACCAACCATCCTGCTCTGGCTGAACCTGCGCACTTCGATCTACTGCACCTTTACGTGCGAAGACGATATCCCCGCTTCTGAGCACATACTCAGGCATACGGTCAGTAGTGGCCGAGTCAACACGTGGTGTCCGATCATGCAACCGCAAACGTCCGTACCCAATTTCACCAACGGAAATAACCGGTACGCCAATAGAGGTATATTCGGACGCTTTCAATTTGGTGCCGAAAGGACCGGTCTGAATGTCGCCCTCGTCTTCGGCAAGCAGATCACCGATGGTTGTTAATCGGCTACTCGCCACTTTCCAGCCTCCCGAGCTCCGCGCGAATCAATGCCACCAATCGCTCCTCCTCAGCCAGTTGCTCCTCCAATGCCGCAATCAGCCGCGGGTACTTCTCGGCGAAAAGCTCGGGGTCTTCCACCTGCTCTTCGGCGCCAACGTATTGGCCGGGGCTGAGGACGTGACCATGCCTAGCAATCTCATCGATCGTCGCTGACTTGGCGAAACCGGGAGTAGGAGCGAAGGCCCACGGACCATGTTCTTCCTCGCTCCACCAATCTGGCGCGGGCTCGCCACGCCAACGGCGGTAGGTGTAGACGATGCGGCCGACATCCGATGTGGGCAGTGGGTCGCCCGTGCCGGGGACGCACTCGGCATCATCGATACCTGTGAGTATGCGCAGCACGCGAGTCTGCATTGTGCCGAGCTTGCGCGCGTCAATGAAGAGCGTTTCGCCCGAACGACCGCCGGGGCGATTGGGTGTGCCGCTGCGGATATTTCGACCGGTCTTATCGCGGGTGAGGAACCATAGGCACACCGGAATGCCGGTGGTGAAAAAGAGCTGAGTTGGTAATGCGACAATGCAATCAACGAGGTCATCCTCGATGATTTTCCGGCGGATGTCGCCCTCACCGCCAGTGATGCTCGACAGGCTGCCGTTGGCCATCACGAATCCTGCCATACCACCACCCTTGCCATTCGGGTAGGCAAGATGATGGATGAAGTGCTGAATCCAGGCGTAGTTAGCGCTGCCGACGGGTGGGTCACCGTAGGCCCATCGCTTGTCGCCTCGCAGCAGTTGGCCGGACCAGTCACTCACGTTGAACGGCGGGTTCGCGAGCACGAAGTCGGCCTGAAGATCGGGATGCTGGTCGCGTAGGAAAGTATCGGCGGGTTGCTCACCCAGCCTTGCTTCGATGCCGTGAATGGCGAGGTTCATGTGCGCTAGGCGCCATGTGGTAGGGTTACTTTCTTGCCCGAAGATTGAGACGTCGGTGCGCCGGCCGCCATGCGCCTCAACGAACTTTTCCGACTGGACGAACATACCACCACTACCGCAAGCGGGGTCGTAGATACGACCCTCGTAGGGCTCCAGCATCTCGACCAACACGCGCACCACGCTACGCGGCGTGTAGAACTCACCGCCCAGTTTGCCCTCGGCGGCAGCAAACTTACCGAGGAAATATTCATATACACGACCCAACATGTCGCGCGCGCGACCACGGCCGCCTTTGAAGCCAATGCTAGCGACCGCGTCGATCAGCCCCTTCATTTTCACCGGTTCTATGCCGCGACGGGCGTAATCACGCGGCAGCTTGCCCTTAAGGTTCGCATTGTCCCGTTCGACGGCAAGAATCGCGTCGTCTATCAGCGTGGCAATGTCGGGGCGCGTTGCTTGATTCTGCAAGTTCGACCAACGCGCTTCGGGCGGCACCCAAAACACACGCTCGGCAGTGTATTCGTCGCGCGATTCAAGCAGGCGTTCGAGCTGTTCACCCTTGATGCCGTCGTTCATCAGCTCGACACGTAAGTCGTCACTGCGGCTCTCGAAACTATCGGAGATGTATTTGAGAAATAGTAAGCCCAGGACAACGTGCTTGTACTCAGCAGCGTCCACCTGGCCACGCAGGGTGTCTGCGGTTTTCCAGAGTGTGTCTGCGTAAGTTAGATCGGCGGTGTTTGCTTCAGTACTCGTCATCGGTGATCCGTTTTAATTTCATTCATAAGCCGCGTCGGCCCAATTTTCTCGAGCGCTGCTCGGAAGGCCTAGCGCTTTGCTAAACGGCGCTCAAAAGCGCTGCGGTTGGAGGCCAGAGTGAGCGAAGTGAACGACTTGAGACAATTATTAGGTTGCTCAGCCGAACGCTGAAAACCGTGCAAGCGGCGAGCATAACCTGCAGGACACGCGCCGTATTGTTTTTTGGCCCGGAAAGTTATTTGTGCTGTGCGCAAACGTTGAAAACGACTCCCTTGCTGAGCACAAATAGCAGCCTCTACCTTCAGGTGTCATTCTCTCCAGGAGCATTGCGAGTAGCGTGCAAAGTGTCTATGACCGGTATTGGTTGAGCCTCGACGTCTGCGAGCGCCTGCAATTTGCCGATTTCTTCTAGCTGCATCGTTGCCTTCCCCCGAATCGAACAGCGACAGCATGAAGAGCGAGCAGAGCGCGCCTTCCGGCTTACCATTGTAGTGCCAAGCGTTTGCACGGAGCTGCGCCAGACGGGTGGCTACGCCAATAACGCACTGCCCGGCAATAGCGGCAGACACCATTGCATGCTCAACAATGGCCTCGACTGCGCCACGCATCACGTAGGTCTGACCGTCCAAGGGATAGAGCGTCTGTGGCGCGGTATCCGGTAGCAGCGGCTTAGGTGTCAGCTCTGTGGGGGCTGAATTTCAGTCACCGGGGCGCATTATACCCGGCCCTCGCGCCAGACGGCCAAATCGTTGAAGTCCAACAGGTGCAGCGGCGCATTCTCCGACCAGGCCGGCAGGAGGTACTTCCAGTCGAAAATCGAAGCCGCATGGATGGCGGCCACCTTGGCCGCGCGGGGCTTGCCCTCAACGTCCTTGACACGGTAATCATCGCCGCCGACGACCAGCAGAGCACTGGGACGGAGGCGCTCCAATTCCAAGCCAGCCGGCAGCAAGTTACTGGAGCTCATTGCCGCGGCGACTGCTTGTCGGTCTACTCGTGAAGAGTGAAAGCCGTTGCAATGCCCTCGACGATAAACAGCTCGATGCCGGGCTCGATACGCCCGACCGGACCGTAGCAACCGCTGATCCGGCCACCCGAAAGGAAAACTTGCTGCCATCCGCCTTGATGCGCTGAAAGCTCCCAATACAGGGCGAACTGCGCCGTTGTAATCAGAAGACTAACTGGAACAAGCTCCGCGCTTCTAAAAAACCAATAAAAAAGGCCTTGCCATGCAAGACCTTTTTTACGTCCGAGGGACAAGCCATACCCTCTGCTACCTCACCTCAACAATATCCAAAGCCCGATTCGCCAACAGTTCACTCACCTCAATCACCTGCAAAATCCCCAACGCAAAATGCCGTCGTGATCCCTCAAGACCAAACGCCAAATCACTGATCATGGCATTCGCCGAAGCCAGGTTTTCACTGAGATTGGCCAGCAGACACTCCGAATCAACATCAGGCGCAATACGGAAAATGGTGTTGGGCTTGTCAGACGTTTCTTCCTTCGGCTTAGGCTTCAGGTAGTAATCCAACGCCCGGTTGGCAGCCTCATCAAGCTTATTGTTACGAGCAGACTGAGCGCGAGACACATGCTCATCTGTGGTCGGAGGGTTCGGTGTAATTTTGACCATAGCCTTAACTCTCTTTGGTGAGGCCACAACCCTCTCGCTGCTAAACGAGTGGGTGGCAGCTGTACGCGGGTTAGCAGACCGACGAGTTAAGAAATCGGCGCGCCCGGGGGCGCCCCACGCACAGCCACCATCAAATGCAGGGATGGGGATACCTGACTGATGAAGCTTGATGCGACTCAACTCGACGGGCTGCTAAACCCGATCACTGATGGGCAGTGACAGGATCAAAACTACCGACGAAGCCAAGGACGCACAAGCCGGCGGATTCTGGCGTAGTTGTAGGCAATGGCGCAAGGCGATGTCGGTCGTGGCTGGTCTCGCTGGATCACGATAAACAGCTGCCGAAATATTGGCTGACACACCGCTATCGCGAGCAAGCTCGCTCCCACAGAGGAGCTTGTGAACATGCGTTGCAGGGGAATGCATGCGCGACTGGCTGCATCCTTGCAGCCAGTCGCGAAGAGGGTTACGAAGCGTTGTTCAATGAGGCTTGCGAGCAACGTCGCAATGAATCAGGCGGGATATCTCGATCCTATCCACGACGGTTTTGTCATCGACCGCAAACCCGCTGCCTGAAACCCCGGTGTCGCTGTTACTTGAGCGTGACGTCAAGCATCGGCGGGATGTAACCGTAGTCGTACTCGGCCACCACGAACGTCTGCTGACCTTTTATCTTCATGCCCACCGTGGGTGCCTCGGTGCCGCCGACACGAATCTGCGTGCCGGTTTCGTCGGTCGGTACGCTGTCGATGAAGGAGGTCACTAGGCCGTTTGGCATGACATAGTGCGAGTAGGTCTGGAAGGGCTGGGAGGACGGGTTGCCCAGCACCAGGCCGGAACCGTTCAGCGGCACGTAAGGGCCGAACAGCGAGTCCGCGACGAAACCGTATACGCCGTCCGGCCCGGTTACACCGTCGGCATAGGTGAAGGTATGGCTGATCGTGAACAGGTAGTACTTGCCATCCTGGAAGACGAAGTGCGGGCGCTCGGTCTGGTCGTTTACCCCGACGGCGGTCAGCAGTGGCGGCAACATTTCCCAGTCGTCACCGTCCGCGTCGCGGGCCACGGCGATGCCGACGCAGGCGGTCTGGAAGCGCGAGTTGCCGACGTCTTCATAACCCGGTGGCACGTCGCCGATTTCTGCCTCGCCTACTTTGTGGGAGCCGCGCTCACCGGCGACGTTGCCTTCGAACAGCATGTACAGCTTGCCATCGTTCGGGTCGCGGAAAGGCCATGGGTCGCGGAAACCCCAGAAGGCGTTTTGGGCTTCGGTCTGGTACAGGTTGCCGTCAGCCTCGAACAGCGGCTTGACCTTCTCGAAGCCGACCATGCTGACACCGTGTTCAGTGGTCACCACGCGACCGCGCACCTTGACGATGGTCGCGCCTGGGGTGACGGCGGTGTAATACAGGTCCACTTCACCTCGGTCGTTCAACAGGATCGGCGTGCCGGCCCATTCGCGGGCGGTGGGCGAAACGCCTTCGGCCATCACGCGGCCACCGAACTCCCAGTTCTTGCCGGTACGAGAAAACCAGTAGTACATCTTTGCCCGACCGTGGCGGTCGTTCCAATCGCGGAGGATGTCGTAGTTGCCGTCCTCGTCGAGGTACTGCGGGTCGTTTGGATGACGGTCGGCGGTCAGGGTGAAGATCACCGACCAGCCATCGACGGACGTCACGTTACCGTCCAGGTCGCGCAGGGGCATGGTGTCCCAGATGAACACGTCGTTGTTCAGTACCGGGAAATCCGGACTGACCAGTGGTTGAGTGGTGGTGGGGTCGTCGGCCCGGACTTTCAGCGCGTCGGCGCGGGTCCAGAGGCTGGGTTGATGGGGGGTTGCACCGAATTTTTCAGTGGTGGTTTTCATAGGTTATTGCCTCGTCCATGAATGGATTTAAATAAGTAGCGATTTAGAAATACTGTATGTGCATACAGTGAAATCACCTTATAGAGGCTTGCCTATGCAGGTCAAGCATAAAAATGCATTTGTGCATATTTTGTTTTTTTCTCACAGCTGATACGTTTCAGCTTTGAGCGTTTGAAGAAGTTGGTTTTTTGGGAGATCGCCGATGTTGCCTGCACGCTTGGTGTTCTGGGCGCTTGGCGCTATCGCGAGCAGGCTCGCTCCCACAATGGGAGGTGTGGAATGCCTTATGCGGTGGGTCAGTTGTTTTGATGTGACTGGTGTTGCGCTATCGCGAGCAAGCTCGCTCCCACAGGGGGTATGTGGAGTGCCTGTTATGGCGGTGGGTCAGTTGCTTTGATGTGGCTGATTGCGCCTATCACCCTGACCAGCGACACCCTTCGTCCTCATGTCGCTGGTGACGACGTGAGGACGAAACGTGTTGTCGAAATGGCGTTTTGGCGACATGACAGGTAAGCGACGCCTGCGCCTCGGCCATAGTCCGAGACCTGATTCGCCACCCTCACCCCAACGTATTCAAACAAACCACCTTCGGCTGGGTCATTTCCTCGTATGCAAACCGCACCCCTTCCCTGCCCAAGCTCCCATACTTCGACCCGCCAAACGGCATCGCATCGAAACGGAAATCCGAGGAGTCATTGATCATCACGCCCCCCGCCTCGATCCGTCGTGCAGCGCTCATCGCGGTGCAGAGGTCGTTGGTGAAAATCCCAGCGTGAAGCGCGTATTCAGGTTCGTTCGCCAACGTAATCGCCTCATCAAACGTCTCGAACGGCTGCAACACCACCACCGGGGCGAAGGCTTCATTGCGCCAGAGTCGGCTGGAATGATCGACGTTTTCCAGGACGGTGGCGGCGTAGCAGGTGCCCTGGCGTCGATGGCCGCAGAGTAAGGTGGCGCCTTGTTGCAGGGCTTCGTTGACCACTTGTTCGGCGTTCTGCGCGGCTTGTTGGGTGATCATCGGGCCGATGTCGGTGTTGGCGAGCAGCGGGTTGCCGACGACGAGGGCTTGGGCCTGGTTGACGAAGCGTTCGCGGAAGGCTTCGTAGATCGGTGCGTGGATGAGCAGGCGTTGGGTGCCGATGCAGTTTTGCCCGGCGGCCCAGAAGGCGCCGGAGACGCAGCTGTCGACGGCGGCGTCGAGGTTGCAATCGCCCATGACGATGACGGGGGCGTTGCCGCCGAGGTCCATGGCGAGTTTTTTCAGGCCGGCGGTGCGGGCGATTTGTTCGCCGGTGACGAAGCCGCCGGTGAAGGAGATCATGCGCACATCGCGGGCGGCGACCAGGGCCTTGCCCAGTTCGGCGCCGCCGGTGGCGACGGTGACCACGGTTTCAGGCAGGCCGGCGGCGACCAGGTACGAGACGAGTTTGAGGGCGGACAACGGGGCCAGTTCGGACGGTTTGAGGATTACCGCGTTGCCGCCGGCGATGGCCGGGCCGAGTTTGTGGGCGACCAGGTTCAGCGGGTCGTTGTAGGGGGTGATGGCGACGATCAGGCCGAGGGGTTCGCGGGTGAACCAGCCCTGGCGCGATTCGGCGCCTTCGTAGGCGTCGAACGGGACGATTTCGCCGGCGTTGCGCTTGGCTTCTTCGGCGGAGAGTTTGAGGGTGTTGATGCAGCGTTTGACTTCTTTTTCGGCCTGTTTGAGGGTCTTGCCGGCTTCGTCGACAATGAGTCGGGCGAAGGCTTTGGCGTCGCGTTCGATGTTGAGTGCTGCTTGTTCGAGGATGCTGGCGCGGCGATGACGCGGGAGTGCGGCGCAGGTTTTGGCGCCGCTGCGCCCGGTCTCGAGCAGGTGTGGGACTTCTGAGGCGCACACGTCGGCGACGGTGCCGACGACGCTGCAGTCAAACGGGTTGAGGACTTCGATGTGCGGTTCGACGACCGCCAGGGCCAGGCGCGATACGTTCACAGGGTGTGCTCCTGTTTGAGGGTTGCCGATTGGTGGATGCTGATGATGTCGGACAGCAGTGCAAAGGCGGTTTCGGTGCGGCCGGCGCCCGGGCCGGAGACGGTGACGGCGCCGAGCAGTTCGCTGGTGAACGACACGGCGTTGGTGGCGCCGCTGATGCTCGCCAGTGGGTGGTCGTTGCTGAGCAGGCGCGGTTCGACGCTGGCGCTGATGGAGCCGTCGGCATTGCGGGTGGCGGCGCCGATGAGTTTCCAGCGTGCGTTGTCGCGGCGGGCTTTTTCGATGTCGTCAAGGGTGAGGGAGGCGATGCCGTTGCAGGTGACGTCGTTGACGGTGAGTTTGGCGTCGAGCAGTTCGTTGGCCAGGATCACCACTTTCAGACGCACGTCATGGCCTGCGACGTCGGCCGTTGGGTCGGCTTCGGCGTAGCCCAGGGCTTGGGCCTGGCTGACGGCCTCGGCGAACCCTAGGCCGCCTTCCATGCAGGTCAGGACGAAGTTGGAGGTGCCGTTGAGGATGCCTTCGAAGCCGGTGATCGAGCTGCCGGCCAGGGATTGTTTGGCAAGGCGAATGACGGGGGTGCCGCTCATGACCGAACCTTCGTATTCGAAGGCGACGTTGTTGCGCTGGGCCAGGGCTTTGAGTTCGGCGCCGTGCAGGGCGATGGGGCCTTTGTTGGTGGTGACCACGTGTTTGCCACGCTCCAGGGCCCAGCGGCAGAACGAGGTGGCGGGCTCGCCGTCCACCGGGTTGGTGAAGGTGGCTTCGGCGATGATGTCGGCGCCGCAGTCTTTGATCACGGCTTCGTTGAGGGCGTCGACGGTGCCGCCGGGGAGTTGGGCCATGGCGCCTTTGGTGGTGGGCAGTTTGGCCAGTGAGGCGGCGTCGAGGCCGTGGCGGTCCATCACCGAACCGAGGAACAGGTCGGTGACGCCGACGATTTTCAGGGTGAAGCCGAGTTCGGTTTTCCACTGCTGGTTGCGCTCGGCAATCAGTTGAGCCAATGCCCGGTTCACACCGCCGAAGCCGACTAGAGCTAGTTTGTATTCAGTCATTTTTGTTATGTCCTTGATCCGGGTGATGAGGTTGTTGGGATCTAGGTTAGGGGTGTGGGGTGGGCAGTGAAATATGCCAATTTGCTCTATTTTCTGGGCGTTTTGACCAGGGGGTGGGCGAAGTGGTGGGTGGGGGGAAAGCCGACAGAATTGACTGGCCGAACACAGACCACTGTGGGAGCGAGCTTGCTCGCGAAGGGGCCAGGTCAGGCAACATTGATGTCGACTGGTCTACCGCCATCGCGAGCAAGCTCGCTCCCACAGGTATTTTTCAGTGTTTGGTCTATTAGTGGCAGAGCATGCACCCGCGCCGGCTCTTGTGGCGAGGGAGCTTGCTCCCGCTGGGCTGCGCAGCGGCCCCAAAATCATGCAGCGCGGTGGGTCAGGTTGATTGGGGATCACCTGGTTGGGGCTGCTTCGCAACCCAGCGGGAGCAAGCTCCCTCGCCACGGCGTTTGTGGTGGCTGGGTTATCTGTGAACACCATCAGCGGCGGCGAGCAGGCGGGGCCTGGTCGAGCACCTTCCCCTGTGGGAGCGAGCTTGCTCGCGATAGCGGCGTTTTTCAAGGTAGTTGTCGCGTCACCGTTTTGTTATGCCACTTTTGCGATCACAGTAAGCTCTCTTTCAGGGTTCAGATACACCGTCCCGACTGGCCTCCAGTTACGTGTTTCTCCTGACCA